>JAIRJW010000065.1 GCA_031260455.1 Fluviicola sp. | reverse complement strand
TCAGCAGGGCAACCCGAAATCACCGGAGCTACTGTATCTGTAACCGTGATGACCTGTGTATAAGTTGTATCGTTTCCGCAGGAATCTATAGCTGTCCATGTGCGGAAAAGAGTATAATTGCCAGCACAGGATCCGTTTGACGTACTGTCTGTGTAAATTAAGGTTACAGGGTTTGTACAGTTATCTGCTGCAGTAACATTTGCCGGTGCTGGCACAGCGCCACAGCTAACCGTAGTATCATTCGGTAAATTTGCAAAAACCGGTGCAATAGTGTCATTCACTATGATACTTTGAACATACTGTGTGACATTCCAGCTGGTATCTGCTGCTGAAAATACGCGAACAATTTGTTTTTTCTGACTACATTCAAGCGTATCATACTTACTTGCATATATCTCATTGATGTATCTTGCACTTTGAGGTGTTGGATACAATGCAGTATTATGGTACACATATAACCAGCCCAGGTCTGTCTGAAAAGTATCATTCGGGAAATTAGCAAAAGTGCTGACACGCAGTGAAATAATATCCGGAGAACTAACTCTGAAAGCATACATCGTATTAGGCAGCAGCACAGTATGATTCGGATCCGTAAATGACTGCGTAGTAGAAACCGGTGAAGTGAAACTACCTAACGTGGAAATGACATTTGTAAGACTGGTGTCCGTTGGATTTACATGATTCAGTGTGACCGTTGCAGTACCAGGAGCATAAGCTATCATTTTAAAATTCTCCAAACGAGTAAGTTCAGGACCTGTCTTAAAGACAATCTCAGCATTATTATCCGCTGGGGAATTATACACAAAATAACCTGTTTCTGGCTGAATGTAATTATCGTATCCTTTCAGGTTTGTAATTTCAGTTAACCCGGTTATGAAATCTTCAACGGTTGAAGTCACAGTAGTACATACATCCGTTGCACTCAAAGCTACACCCGGAGCAATATCAGAACTACAGGCAACAACAGAATCAGCAGGAAGCGGATCCGTGAATACAGGAGCGGTGGTGTCTTTTATAGTTACCGAAAAGCTACATGGATCAGATTCATTACCTGCCGGATCTGTACCGGTAATAGTTAGAACCTCAGGAAAAGGAACCGGTAACATGAACGCTACGTTCACAAGTCCCGATGTACTGGCCGTTGACGTAGCGAGTGAGGTTCCATTTATATCCCTGATAATATATGTAGAACCGGGCTCACCCGGAAATGATATTTCCACAGCCGGACAATCTAAAAAATAAAGCGTTACATCCGAACAGTTCACTATTGGTGGAATAGTATCAATATTTATATCAGAAACAACTGGAATTTCAGAAATAACGACATTTTGTGCACACATTGCACTATTACCGGCTCCATCCCTTACAGTCCACGTTACAACCGTTGTTCCGATCGGGAATGAGGGCGGTGCATTATTCGTCACACTCGCTACCGTACAGTTGTCAGAAGTTACCGGTGTACCCAGGTTTACTGTTGTCACGGATAATGATGATGTGCTCTGTATCTGGGACGGACAGGTAATCGTTGGTACAACAATGTCTTCTCCAACAGTAATTGTTACGGTTGCCGTGTCACAAAGTACAGACGATGCACCCAAAACACAGGATTCGTAGTCTAAATGGTACACTCCTGAGGGAACAGTGTTTGTTACTGCGACCTCTCCGGTGGATGCATTCAGCGTAATTCCCGGTGTCCATGTACCAACCGTATAAAGTCGTACCTCCCCTTCATTTGTACCAATAACGGCTGCCACACCGTTTACATAGTCATTTGCCGCAATATTAGGAATGGTAAAGCTTGTTCCGAAGCAGCCCATTGCATTGTCATCTGATAAGGTAGAAGTATAGTCTTCGGCAATTAAAGGAGTAATTGGCAAATCCCCCTGAAAACAGGCTCCTTCCATAAACGTGAGGCCGCCATAATGTGTGACATTTCCCCCTACGACAACATGTCCCTCAACTACTCCGCCACCCGAACCGGAGGGATCATCATGAAGGCTGGCATAAGGCGCCAGCACAGATCCGCCCAATGAAACATTGTTTAGAGCAATGTCAGTGGCATCCACAAAGTTCCACAGTACATGAGAGGCCGCAAGAGGACCACCTGGATCATAAAAAGAGGAACCTACTACTGTATTAGAGTTAATATTCATGCTCCCGCTATAGAACTTAAAGTTCCCATATACATTGATGAGAACCGTAGAACTAGCAGGCACATTAATATCAATACCATTTATGGTGGCTCCTGCAGGAACAATCAGATTAAAAACGTTCAACGTAGTACTGCTCCCGGAGAATGTTACCGTATTCCAGCCACCTGGGAAGCTCGTAGTAGTAGTTCCCGTAGCAGCCAGGGCTGCTGCTTGTGTGCTTATGTTTTGGTAATATGGAATCAGGCTGGCAAAATCAATCCGGTTTACAACGCCGCCAAAGGCACTGCCACCATTATAAAAAGTGGGCATATAGTACCCCGGACCACTTACAGCTATATTGTAGCAAAAATTCCCATGCATACCAAAAGGACTTGCTGTGTTTCTGAAGGTGCCATTTACGATCATGTTATCACTAGTCGCAGGGGACTCCGTAGCTGGAGGATTATCTCCAATACCAACGCTACGGCCTCCAACCACATTCAAATTGCCACCACAGGCTTCATCTCCCATAATATCTCCACCACTCATCGTGTGATCACCAAAAGTGAGAAGATTGAAATTACCATCACCACTGTAACTACTGCTACGATAGGCTACGGGAACAGTGAGAATACTATTACCACACTGTGCAAATATGGAAGTTGCTCCCATACATAATAGTGTAAATAAAAAATAAATATTCTTCATTTTACTTTTATTATATGTATATATAGTTTTCAATGTTGCATCACCACACCGATTGGAAGCCGATGATTCATTACTTTGTTTCACGTTAACCAGTTTTATTTTATATAGAGAAAAAGATTCTGTTTTTATCTGAATTCTAAAGATCATGGCATCAGTAATTCAATGACACCACTTAGCTTACTAATACCAGACCTCGACTGAAATCTAAAAGAGAAGGCCTTAACATAAGATGATTTTTGCTGTGCACTACCCACACACACAATTGATAACATAAAAAGTAAAAATCAAGAAATTAACAGATAAACATTTTTTCATATAAAAAATTTAAATTCCGGTGCAAATTTCATTCAATTACACAAATTAACATAAAACCTAAATCAACTAAAAACATGATATATGTCACATATTTTAATTATTAATCCAAGGCTTTGATCTCATTTCATGAAGATCACCGGAACAGTTTTAACAAAATACCCAGGCAAATATACCCATTCAGTATTTATCAATCCGAAATTTTATAAACATACAGCGTTATGGTACCGTTCTTAAGTGCATTAACTCCTATACCACCATTAGACACCACAAACGAAAGATTGTCACCCGCATTTAGCTGCACCATACTATTTAGCGTGGAGGAAGTTACCGGAACTGATGCCAATGTTATACCAGTAGCCGGAAGAGCTGGAAGTGAAACCAGTCCTAAATTAAGACCAGGTGTAATTGCACCTGCAGGTATAACAACAGTTACACCATCAAAAGCTTTTGAATCTAACAGCGTGTTGGTACCGCCAGTCGTTTTTATCAAACCTATTTTCTGGGAAGCTAAAAGATTAAGGTCAACACCGCTGGCCTGCGGGCGGAACTCATATTTTACAATGTAAGTTCCTGAAGAAGGAGCAGTATAAACACCATTAGTAAACAATGAAGCATTACCTATTTTGGTATCAGATGTACCTGTAAGATCGATCTGGTTCCACGTACCGCTGGCTAATATACTAAGGCTGATAAAATCCCAGCTTCCTGTTTTTGCTGCAGAATATACCGTAGTATTCAATCCTGGCGCACTTGCAACACTCATAAAAACCTGCCACACCGAGCCGTCAAAATAATAATACCCTGCACCATTCATGTGAATTGTCTTGGTACCAGCCAAGCCTGCATCCGGAGAAGCAGATGTGGCATAAACAATGGCGCCAATCTGGGCACTGCCATAATCTGCGTCTTTGGATTTAATGACAGCACCTGTCAGCCTGGGTGCAATAATTCCTTCAGGATGCCCCGGTGCTATTGTTCCCGCTTGCACATCAAAAGTAGCTTTTGGGGTAGTGGTATTAATCCCCATTGCCCCGTTAACCTGGGCTTTTATTGAACTTGTAATCAGTAAAATGATTATTGCTATGTTATATTTTTTCATACTATTTAAGAACTTTTATTTTGTTGAATTTTATTAACACAAACTTCATTAAGTTAAGCAATTTATAATATGATTTGAATCAATAAGATAAGTGACTTTAATCATATTTCGTGCAAAATACAACATTTTTTATATATTACTACTATTTTCAAAATATTTAGAAAAAAATGCAGGTACTATATTATAGTTAAAAAACTCTGTTATCAATAACCTGATATCTGTGAAGCAGTTGATATCAGTATCCAGTCTGTTCCGTCACTTTGTACCGTTAAACCAATATTGGCATTTGGTTTCAAAATAAATGATGCAGCAGAACCACCAGGACCAAGATGCACAATACCGCTACTGGTTAAAAATACAATCTGAGAGGTACTGCCTCCTGCTGTTGTAGGTACAACGGGTACACCGCCACTCGTGGGGTTTGTGGAAATAATATTATATACTTTGCCTTTAACGCCCGCAGCAGTTGGCAGAGTAACGGATTGTGGGGTGCCGCTTAAGCCAGCAGCTACAATCGTATAATCGTTATCAGTAGTAAAGATTGTACCGGCGGTTGTTACACTTCTTATCGGCATCCCCAATGTCTGGTATGAGAGAGCTACTGTGCTTACCTTTCTCAAAGTACCTCCAGCATCCACAGTTACAACACTGTCGGTTAATGCCCCATTCTGCAAACCGGTAATTGCCAATGTATTGGTAGTATCAGTTATAATTGAAGTCGGTTTGGTTAATGTACCTCCCAATTCCAGTTGGTTTGATCCGGTCAGTGTTAATCCGTTACCGGCTGTGTAAGCGAGCCCGCCACTGCTAAATGTAATTGCACTTATCATACGTACACTACTATCCGCAGGATTCCATGTAAGAATGTTGTCTGATGAGGCCCCGGGTGCAGGATAATGCAGTTTCATGATAGGATCGGTAGCAGCAGAGGTCGCTTTAGTTACATCCAGTGGGGCTCCAGGCTTTCTGGTATTGATGCCTATTTTACCTAGCCATAATCCCGGATTAGTAATCCCACGTGTATCTCCTGCTACTTGATTTACTCCTGTACCAAACAGTGTATTGCCAATATTCATCTCATTACTTGCCGTAGGTGACGAAAGAAGAGTTGTCCTCACACTATCAACACTAGTTAAACTACCTGCTGCAAGATTTCCTGTGAGTGAACCAATCACTATATTGTAATTGCCGCTAAAGCTATTGTTTGAGGAAGTGCCACTGCCTGCTCCATAACCTATTGCTACATTATTACTTCCTCCAAAACCATACCCGGCATTCACTCCTATACCAGTGTTGAAGTGCCCCGTGGTGTTATTGTTAAGAGTCTGGCGTCCAACACCGACATTTCCAAATCCTGTGGTGTTTTGACGGAGCGCCAGAATCCCGAAAGCACTGTTTTGGTAACCAGTAGTGTTACCATTCAGCGCATTGTTTCCCAAAGCAGTGTTATCATATCCGCTAGTAGTTTGATTAAGAGCGCCAACGCCAACAGCCGTGTTGCCAGATCCGGTGGCACCAGCACCACCTCTGAGAGCATTCATTCCGATAGCTGTATTGTTACCCGTCCCACCAAAATTCAGGAGGGCATTAGCTCCAAAAGCGCTGCTGCTGTTTCCCGTGATATTTCCTTGAAGAGCAGATGCTCCAAAAGCGCTGTTGGCATTTCCTGAAGTATTATTTAAAAGGGCATTGTAGCCAAAAGCACTGTTGCCAAATTGAGTTGTTCCTAATGCCCCTCCTATGTTTTTAGAAAGTGCATAGTCCCCGAAAGCACTGTTTTGTCTTCCAGTGCTATTGGCATTCAGCGTCATCGTCCCAAAAGCCGCATTGTTACTCCCCGTAGTATTATTTTCCAGCGCACGCGACCCGAAGGCAGAACTTCCACCACCGGAAACTGTACTATGGGCCAGCGCCCGGTAACCAAAAGCAGAACTGTTGCTGCTAACGCTGTCGGGAGACCCTGTGGCAGCAGCAAGAGCCTGATACCCAAATGCGCTGCTGTGGTTAACATTCTGGGCAGCATTGGTAAGGGCTTGATAACCAAATGCCGAATTTCCATTTTCGTTGGTGGTATTGGTAGCATCTATGTTATCCAGTGCCAAGTAGCCAAATGCTGTCCAGTTTTTCGCATTGTTACCGGTTGTTACATTAATAGCCGGGTCTTCAAGATTGCTGATATGGCCTGCCCGCTGATTGTTTACTTTAAATATCAGGGCTTTATTATTTATAGTTCCCAGGAAATTGGTATCTGCTATGGAATTACCATCCAGCATCCATCCTGCTTCGGGAGTCCTGATAAAAGCCTGCCACACTGTACCATCAAAATAATAATATCCGGTATCGTCAATATTTATGGTCTTGGCACCAGCCAAACCGGCATCCGGAGAAGCGGATGTAGCATAGACAATGGCGCCAGTCTGGGCACTACCGTAATCTGCATCTTTAGATTTGATAACAGCACCTGCCAGCCTGGGCGCAATGATCCCTTCTGCCTTTCCTGGTGTTGTAGTTTCTGCCTGCACATCCAAAGTAGATTTTGGAGCAGAAGTGTTAACTCCCACCTGCCCGATCTGAGCTTTTGTAACATTAGTAATCAATAAAATAATTATTGATATATAATATTTTTTCATTTTTTAACCTACAAAATTTTCTCGGCAAAGAGAATCAAATTGATTAATCTTTTATAAGATATAGGTCATTAAAAAAAGTAATATTAGTCACAATTAATAGTCAGATCACAGTAATATTGCCCATATTGACATTGCTGTATCCTTATTTCACAATACATTTAAAGCCAGTTTTCAAACAACTGTGTTTGCTAATAGCAGGAAATATATAAATTAAAATATTCTTTTCCAAGAATTTCAATTTGTCATACATCTGATCTTCGAACTCTACTCCTAGAAAATAAAGAAGTTGTTTCAGAAACACCAATCGTACAAGTAATGTACGTCTATAAGCGCTCTACAGACACCTTATAATTATCAAAGAGCCTCAAACAGACTATAATTAATACAACCTCTGAATAGAAAGATAAATTCTCCTTCTCCAATTTGCTGTAACGGCAGAACTATCCATATTATCTATAATCGGATAATAATAAACCCTATACCACTTGTCATCCAAAGATAAATCCAGGGTTACTACTTCGGTATTATCTTGCCTAAAGCTTCCCGATCCCGTCGCATAACCTGTTCCGTAAGGAGGATTAGCGCTAATATTAGTAGTTGTGGCAGTGCCTGTAACACTATTTGCCCCAATACCATTATAAATACCATTATCCAGGCTCACCCAGGAATTCGGAGCAAGCACCAGATTGGCATTATTAAAGTTATCAACTGTTGTCATGGCGCTGAACCAAAACTTCACATTGCTACCAGATATATTCACCAAACGGGGATTAAATGTTACTGAACCTGAACCTGTACTTGTTGCAGAGGCCGAAAAATAACCGTCCAGACGCAACTTACCTCCGATCACAGGTAAATCAGCCTGATAGTTACTTAACCAGTTTGCGGGGGTATTGCCATCATTACCACCACCTCCGATACTAACCAAGATAGGATCTGTTCTGTAATAGACCAGCTCTCCCAACGAAACATCATCTCCGGCTCCTATTATTGCAGAACATGTCTGACCACCAACAGATACAGTAAAAGAGGTTGTAGTAGGACTTGTAACTGTAGGAATACCTGTAACCGTATAAGTAAGGTTCCCCGCTCCTATTTCGAAATTACCATGCGAAAGGGTAGCCGTAAGTCCGTTCACCGGACCGATAGTTTGATCAGGATAAATTCCTCCGTTTCCTCCCTGATAGGGAACGGTCATCGATCCTGTGTAAACAGTACCAGAAGTATAAGTGCTTGGGGACACACTTATTTGATTACAATTCAATTGACTGATCGTTCCCGGAGCAAGCGAATTTCCGCTCAGGGTTCTCCATTCCGTACCGTTCCAGAAAACATATCCTTTATATGTAAAGGAAGTATCCATACCCAGGTTATATACCAGTAATCCTTCCGCTGGTGAGGTAATGGTTACTGTGTCTATATATGACGTCAGAGACACTCTCGGACCAAGAAACCCCTTTTTATTTGAAAGTGCGCTTACTTTCAATTCCAAAATGGCAGAAGGATCCACAGAAGTTGTCCCAACACCAACACTTCCATCTCCCTGTACAACAAAGTCATTACTTTGCTGTGCCGCCGTGGGAACCCCTGAGGAATTATTATCCATTCCCGCATCTACGTGAAAAACTCCCTGTGGGCTCGAAGTATTTACTCCCACACTTCCCGTTTGTGCGGAAGCCACTTCCAGACTAGCACACAATATAATAAATAAGAAATACTGCTTCCCGATTTCTTCACTATTTATTAACTTCCTAAAATATTTCATGGTAAAACTAATAGTTAATTTTCAGCATAATTAACCCATTTATGTATTATAAAATTGATCTTTTTAATAAAAATTAAATATCATTAGATTAAATAACTTATAATAAGATAAAAATCAGCCATATTTATGATTTTTATCATGATAGAAATCAGCCATATTTATGATTTTTATCATGATAGAAATCAGATTCCGACACAGAGATCCCTCCTTAATCTTCTGGTGTTTTCAGATGAAAAGTATAGATTTTTTACTCCGGCTCTCTCCATTATCTAAACTCACGACTTATTCCAATATTTCAGGGAATCACTCCTAAAAAACAGAGTCTATATAGCTATAAAACTTGTTAAATATAGAATTGATTGATTCCTTATAAAGATTTTTACTTCCTGCCCGTTTGGATGGATCCTTGGCTTCAGATGCATGAAAAAAGTCAAATAATTCTTCTTCTTTCATGAGAGGGGCATACAACTTAAAAATCAGCAGGTAAAATGTGGAAATAAAAAAGGGGAAAGTACTGAATTTTGTACTTTCCCCGTTAGAGTGACCTCAAGCGGGGAAACTTCTAACTTTTTGATGGAGGATTTAGAGCAAGTTCAGCAACTTGAAACTATTCAATTTTAAGAAGTCTGAAAAAGGAAATCAAAGCATTTGAAATTGAATTTCTGAAGGATTTGACAACAATGGATTTTTAGATTATAATGATTGGGATATTTGGTAGCTGTTTCTGTTTTGCAAATGTCAATTTAAAACGTCTTCACTGCAAACGAGGATGAGAAGGCATGGCATTAACTTCCTGGGCTTTTTTTATCCAGAGTAACATCAACTGAATGCAATTACAATACTTTCTCCCTTCTTGGTTACTCATAAAGCGACAGTAATTCGCTATCTAATTTCAGGTTTTCCAAAACAACCAATTTGGTTTGCCACTCCATGAAAGCCGTTTCCAGTTCAACATAAGTTGTCCGTCCTTCGCTATACAGCAGAATAGTTTTATCGTAAATAGCTCGTAAATTGTCAGAAATCTGTTTTGTTAGTTCCTGTTCTGATCTGCTCTTAATCCGCTTCTGCTCTAATTCCAACTTTTGCTTCTCAAGCAACATTTCCGTTTGTGCAATTGCACTGGTGCGCTCCGACTGTTTGACATTATACAATTGTTTCGTTTTTAACCACTCCCCGCGGTTAAAAATGGGAATATTCAGATAAAGCCCAATTCCTTCGTATAGGTTTTGGCTGATCTGATCTCTATACGATTTGGTCGGGTTTCCTGCAATTACATAATCTTTATTGTTAGTTGAAAATCCGGTTCCTAAAAGCCCGTTCAGTGCCAGATTAGGTAAAATACCAGATCTATCGGATTTTAACTGATTTTCAGCAATATCCTTATCTAATTCGAGCTGTTCTAAAGTGAAGTTTTCCAAAAATTGCGGCCTGATTGTTATTTGTGAAACAGATTCTAAAGCATAGATATGCCTGGTAGTTAGTGGTTCGTCTATCAGATAATTCAGATCAACTGTTTTGATCCGAATATCCATTTCCAGGCCAATCAATAATGTTTGTTCGTTCAACAAGGAATTGTGACTTTTTAGGGTATCGACTTCGTTGATCTTCCCGCCATGGATTAACAGCCTTTGAATGGCTTGTATTTGTTCGTATTTCTCTATCCGAATTTTTGCAAATTCAACCTGTTTGACAAGCTTACACAGATCAACATAAAGTTCAATAATCTGAATAGTGATCTCATTTTGTTTCGATTTCGTTGAAATTTCACCTTTCCGTATAGCCATATTCAACAGATTCTTTTTGTAAACGAAATTCAACCCGTTAAAAATAACCATACTTGAATTCAAGCCCAAGGAGTGAGAATTGACACTTGTAGTTGCGAATGTATTTGTAAACGGATCGAGCCTGCGGCCAAAAGAAGTATTAAACCCAGTGTAAGCACTCAAATTGGGAAGTAATGTCCAGTTGTGAAAGTTTCTTTCGATTTGTGCAGTTCTAAAGGTGCTGTACTGGCTCGCAAAAAGTGCGTTGTTCGCCTGGGCTTTATCTAAACAAGTTTGCAAAGTGATCTGATTTTGCCCAACAGAATCAAGGCAAATCAATAATACCCCTATGGAAAGTAGTTTCATTTGACCAGATCGGTTAGCTGTTCAAAAAATCGGGTCAGTAATCGTTTGTTCCTGGTAATGATCCTTGCCGTTCCTTTAAATTGCGCTTTACAAGGAATTTGTTTCCCGTATGTCGTTTTCAGTTGGTTTGCCAGCTGTATTTTTACCTCGTATTTTCCTTCTTTATCAATTTGAGTAATGTCATTCACAATTCCCTCCAGTGTTCCAAATTCGGAACGCGGGTAATCAGTCAGCTCAATAAACACTTTTTGTCCCGCCCGGACTTTTCCTGCTCCGGTTGTAGTAATGGTTGCAATTGCATTGTAACCGCTACCATTCGGAACAACAACCACAGAGGCTTCATTTGCCTTGTAAAAACAGTTCACTTGCAGAATTTTATTGAATAACACTTTTCCGGAACAGGGAGCAACCCAAACAGCGCTTTTTTCCCAGGTATTAAAACCATTGAGTAATGAAGTTATACCGATTTGAATTTCGGAGAATTCTTGAAGCTCTTTTAATTTGGCATCATGTTCTAAACGCAAACACTCCTTTCGCAAGGTATTTAAAACTATCAGATTTTGAACATGTTGTTCCTTTTGTACCTGAACCGATTGTAAGGATTGAGTATGAGTTCGTTTATCCTGAGTGAGTGTTTGCCTGGAAATTGCATTTTGTTCAGCCAATCGCTCACTGCCTTCCAATTGTTCTTGAATCAATTCATATTCCCCCTCCGATAATTTGATTTTCTTACTTGAGATTGCTTGCAATTGTTCTCTAAATGAAATTTCCCGCTTAATAGAGGCTAGTTCCTGATAAGTAATATTTTCGGACTTTTCATTGTTCCATTCGCGTATTTTTGAGAGAAGTGTGAGCCACTGTTCTTGAAATATTCCCAATTGCAATTCCCCGTTAAACAGAGAAATTTGTCCCTTTAAGTCTTTAATTTGATTCAAATATTTCTTTGCTTTTTCAATATCTTTCGACTTTGCCTGAACGTCAAACTGAGCAATTAATTCTCCATTTTTAACAATTTGATTTTCTGAAACATTTAATGACTTTAACTGAATATAACTTTGATTTGAAAGTTCAATCGGTGCTTTTGTAGTTGTTACGATCACATCACCTGCTATTTCATCGGGGTATTGAATGAACCGTGCTAGGGAAAAAATGGTTACTATTATTATTAGAAGCAACCCGTTACCAGACCTAACGATCCATTTCGGGGGATGCGCCAACACTTCATTCATTGGCTCACTTCTCAACTCTATATCATTATTGACTTCCTTTTTCATAGCCGAATCTTAGCTTTTAATGATTCGATCTTTTCCAATGCCAATTGATTCTTAACCAGATTGAAATAGCTTCCTTTCAGTTCCAATAATTCAGAATGAGTACCTTGTTCAATGATCTTACCCTTTTCAAGAACAACGATTTTATCCGCATTCATTACCGTACTTAATCTATGAGCAATAACAAGTGCGGTTCTGCCTTTAAAGAACACATCCAAATTATTCATGATTACTTTTTCGTTATTTGCGTCTAATGCACTTGTTGCCTCATCAAAAAATAGAAAGGATGGGTTTTTATATATTGCCCGGGCAATCAATATTCGTTGTTTTTGCCCTCCACTCAATCCAACTCCATCCGAACCAATTTTCGTATTAAAGCCTAGTGGAAGTTCCTCGATAAAATCGCTAATATTTGCTATATGAACAGCATCCTTTAAATGCTTTTTATCAATGATTTCGTCACTGATTGCTATGTTATTGGCAATTGTATCGTTAAAAATGAAACTTTCCTGCATCACTGCACCTGAATTCTCCCGCCATACATAGTTGGAGATGTCATTTATGTCCGTCTTTCCAATTTTTATACTGCCCGAATTGATTTCATAAAACCTGAGTAGTAATTTCATTAATGTTGTTTTACCACTTCCACTCGCCCCCACGATAGCAGTAATTTTATTGGCTTCTATTGTAAGATTGATGTTTTTCAATACAAAGTTAGAAGTTCCAACATAACTAAAGCTTACTCCTTCAAATGTGATTGTATGATCTTCCGGAAGCTCTGTCATTCTGGAACTATTCATAGGCTCTTCGTCTTCTTTCCCATGAATTTCAGCCAAACGTTCTAATGAAATCCGGGCATTTTGAAACGAAAACATGAATTGTAAAAACTGTGAAACGGGGGCATTCAATTGACCAATGATGTATGATACGGACAACATCATTCCTAAAGTCAGATTTCCGTCAATAACCAATTTTGCCGTATAAAAGCTAATAAAAATGTTTTTAGATTCATTAATAATTGCCGAACCATTGCTTTGAATCTGTTCTAATTTCAGGCTTTTTATTTTTAGTTTGAACAAGCGGATTTGAACAAATTCCCAGCCCCATCTTTTTCTACGTTCAGCGTTATTCAATTTGATTTCCTGCATCCCTGCAATCAACTCCATAATTTTACCACTTTCACTGCTCATCTGAGAAAATTGCTTGCGATCTAAATCTTTACGTTTCTTCATAAAGAAGCTGATCCAAAGGAAATACATTGCTGTTCCGAATAGAAATACCAAGAAAACTGGAATACTGTAAATGGATAAGACAATCCCAAATACGATAAAATTGAATGCTGAAAAAAGAACACTTAAGGTTTGATTGGTTAGCAAAAACTCAATGCGTTTATGGTCATCAATTCGTTGCATAATATCGCCCATTTGCTTTACATCAAAAAAGGAAATAGGGAGTCTCATTAATTTGATTAGAAAGTCTGAAACAAGTGAAATGTTAATCCGAGTGCTTAAATGCAAAAGCACCCAGCTGCGAATGATTTCAACACTGCTCTTTCCAAAAAAAAATAAACAATTGACAGAATAAAATCAAATACAGAAAATGAATGTCTTTATTTTGAATCCCAACATCTACAATACTTTGAGTAAGGAAAGGAAGAATCAACTGTAAAATACTTCCTGCAAGTAATCCGAAACTAAGCTGAACAATTAATTTTTTATTGCCGTTTAAATATTTTGTGAAAAATGACAGCCCTTTTTGAGAATAATTGTCGTCTTCTTCAGAAACAGACAAAACAGGCGTTGACTCAAGAAGGAGAACTACTCCCTCTTCCGTTTTTTCTGTGGCGTGTTTTCCAATCCAATTATCTAAAAATTCACGAATTGAATAAGTCAGTAGACCATGCGCTGGGTCAGCAATATACACCGTACCTTTTTTGATCTTGTAAATGACGACAAAATGTTTTTCATTCCAATATGCAATGCAAGGTAAAGGCGCATTTTCAATCAAATTGTTCAAGTCAATCTTTACCGCTAAAGTTCGAAAGCCTATTTTTTCAGCTGCATTACTCAGTCCACTCATACTGCTTCCTATTTTTGTGGTTTCACACAACCGCCTTAATTTTTCAATTGAAACAACACGTCCGTAATGTTTTGCAATCATGCGCAAACAAGTTGGAGCACAGTCCATAGCATCGGTTTGTCTATATATTGGAAACGATTTCAACGCAATTCATTTTTAATAAAGACAACTTCAACACGACGGTTAATCGCTTCATTGGCGGGTGAAGTTTCTTCTACCAATTTAACTTTATTGTCATAGCCAACACAGGTGATTCTAGCCGGATCAATTCCCTTTTTAACCAAGTAATTCTTTGCACGTTCTGCCCTTTTGAGAGAAAGTTCATAATGAGGTGTACAACATACATGTCCATTCAGTTGAATTTTCAAAGTAGGATCTTGCTGAAGAATATAATACAAGGTATTCAGCGAGTTATACGCACCTGTTAACAAGACATCGGTTGCATTCTGAAACTGAATTTTCAGATTGATCGGTTGGTCATAAACAAAAGTCATATCAATCCGGTAAATAATCAGATCAACTCTTCGATATTCTTCATCTGTCAGGAGTTTTCCCCGATGGCGTTCATTCATATTCAATGTATCGGTTGCAAAGTTTCTCAGATTAGTCTTGCTGATTAAATCCATAATCGAAATCAATCTTTTTGAACCCAATTTTCTATTGGCATCTAACCCTCCCACGGTATCAGTATATGAAATAAGCCTGATTCTTCCAGTCAGATTTTTGCCCAGTGCATTGATTCGTTTCATAAGAGCCGATTTATCTTTCGGGGTTGAACTGCCAAAATTAAAAAAGACAGAAACAGAATCAATCCTCGTTTCTTTTGACAGTTCTTGTGAAAAGCCCCAACTGGAAATCAATACACCAAATAATATTGCTGTTATTCGCATTTTCTTTAGTTCCATAATTGTTCGTTTATTTGGTTTAATCGGTCTTCATCAATAAACAACCTACCATTCTCCACAGAAACACCGCATTCCGATTCGGTTACATAACCAGATTCGTTGATCCATTTGCTGATGTAGGGATTATAACCACACTTCGACGGCTTTGAGTATACATTTTCATCCTGAATAAAGACCCGGCAATCAGAACACATCCAACGAAATTCACAATCAGAACAGACAAGAATGGATTCTTTGGTAATATGCCACTCTTGCTGAAAAGTTCTCAATTGAACGGTTTGTTCTATATCAAGTTCTTCTAGCTTTCCAAATGAATCTTTTTTGGAAGGACAATTCCTGATGTTTCCATATTGATCGATGCTTAGTTTGTTTGCAAGGCAACTATTAACTTTCTGACTGTCATAATAGCTTATTATATTGAAATTAAAATGGTAAGGACTGATACAACCACATTGTGTTTGATCGATACTTTTTTGATTTAAAAAAGTTATTTGAAAAGGACAAACTCCAGCATCAAATGTATAGTTTGTATTGTAAATAGTAAGTTGATTTAAGCGCGTGAACTCAGATAACGAAGTATTTATCCAATCCGCTAAATTGTTATTGAAAGGAACCAGTAAGTGTACAAACTCTACTGAATGATAATGGAGAGCAGATTGAATGGTATTCAGGTGTTTTTCAAATGTAGGGAAGTCTAAAAAACGAATTTCCAGGAATTTAACCCCAATACGATTAATTTCAGACAGGAAGCGATTAATTTGCCAATCTGAAACGTGTGAAAGTTCCATAATGCAATCTGTAATAAGAGAATCTTCCGTTTTTTTTGGTTCTTTCACGCTCAAGCCTTTTGCCAGCTCCCAATCAGCTTCAGTTAGGTAATCTTGTTCTATCAGGTAATTCAATAATTCTGTAATCTTGTGTTTGTCTTCATCTGATTGAGCTAAGTTCAAGAAATCACTTTTACGCAGTTTTTCATTCTTATTTTTGAGCAAAAAATCACACAGGTAGTTTGGTATGAACAAGTAGTTTCCGATATATAAATCCATCAGTACGGAACGATTGAAACCCTGAACAGGAATGATATTTGGATAAAGCATCAGATAGGATTTGTTCACTTTCATTATTGAATGATATTAACAGGATTTACAATTTTTGAAATAGGGCGTTGAGGACGTTCTCTGTACCGAACATTCTCAAATCCGAGAATCTCAATCCTGATCCCGAGAGTATCTTTCGCTTCATGAGGCTGTTTTAGCGGGTATTGTTTTTCCTCTGCCAGTAATGCGTCTATGGTAGCAATATTTGATTTCATGACATTAAATACTTTGCGATTTCAAGGTGCATATCGTAATTGCAATTATCCATCATATCCGTAAAAATTCCGGAGGGGTTAACTTCCAGAAATACATATCTATTTTGCTTTGTGACGACAACATCAATGCATCCGATATTGAGAGCTCATTCATAAGCATCTTGATTTGATTAGTCAATTTTGAAGGTAAGTGATAGTTGCATTGTCTCATTTCCGAACCTCCCAATCCTTGCCTGTAATCTACTTCGGAGAAAGCATATTTCTGCGAAAAAATTACTTGGGAAAAGCAGATTCCATCTACATATAATATTCTGAGTTCATATTTTTTTTCCAGTTTTTCCTGGAATAAGCTCAAATCGAATTCCTGAGGAATTTGGTCGAATTGACTTTCATTGATAGTGTTTGTTATCCCGTGTTGCCATATTTGACTATGTTCAGTTATAGATACACAGTGATGAAAGTTTCTTGCAAGTGACTTAACAATGATTCCATTTTTCTGAGTGTTGAAGAAGATTCTTAAATCTTCTTTCTTTTGGGTTATCAATGTTTCAGGTATATCAATATTCAATTCTCTACACACATCTAAAAAGACGAGTTTATTAAAATTCAAATTCCCAAACCGACCTAAACATTTTTTCTTGTGAAGCAAATGCTGGATTGCTTTTACCTGCGTATCTTGATGCCTTTTTACATACAGCAATTCGTCTTTCTCAAGTTCGGAATACTTGCTTTTAAGCATAATTTCGCTTCTATGCGCCCAAACGGATTTAACCTCGTCATACATGCATAAGAATGTGCCGTTTTTATGTATGGAGATATTGTTTTCCGTTAGCTTCAGTCGATAGCTGAAATCAATAGTATCCGTTTCCAAAAAGACTTCAAAGCGTTCTTTCATCCTGTAAAGATGACGCGTAACATACCTTGCCGAGTAACTAATGTTCTCAGAGAAAATCAAAATCATACCATAAAATTTTACAAATCGAACGGTATACGAAATAGTTTTGAAACTCCCATTTCAAAACGCTTGCGCTTAATCACTTCTATATCTTCAGGGGTTGGATTGAAATCATGTGGATTTTGGTACATGGCATATTCTGCCTTTTGTTTATTCGATGCAGAATGCCGGTCAATCCACATTAAAAATAGTGATGCGGGCATTCTTCCAGCTTTTACATCTGCTTCAAACAACGGATACATCTTAGTGTAAAACCACTCATAGTCTGCAAAATGTAACATGAAAACCAACAGTCTTTGCGAAAAAATGACAGACACTTTTTCGCCTGGAAATCCATACTTATCATAAATCCGCAAAAATTCCAGTATATCCAAGGAATCCCATTCTACCGATAACTTTCGGAGGCTGTCTAAATCCAGTTGTTTGTCATTTTCGGTAATAAATGAACGATACCTCTGATCCGAATTTCCTAATTGTTCTACTAAATAAGAAAGTGAATCATAATCCTTGCTATATAATAACCTCCCTGCGTCATAACCCTGCTCCACCCATTTCATTTGTTTTGGAGAAAAGGATTCTACCATTGGTTCCCATTTGAATTTATCTATTTGTTTTAAGTAGGCTGGATCACATAGTTGATGATGCCACGCTTCCCTGACACATTTTGCCGCCTTATCCTTTTTACCTAATTGATCGTAACAATATGCTTTCAGAATGTGTTCCTCAGTATGTAATTCAGAATTATACTTATTTTCCAGTTCGTTCCATACTTTGATTGCATCCTTGTATTTCAAGGAATCAATAGCTAAGGAATAAACAGTTTCAAAATCTTGCTTATAAAGTACATGGTCGTACGACTGTGAAAACAGTTGACCAACAATAAAGATTGAACAAAAGGTTGAGAATATTTTTTTCATGGCTATTAAAGAAGTTTTAGAAGAAGTTTGGGTCTTCACCCAAACTTCTATACAGATTAAATCGGTTGCAAGCACCAAACAAGATCGTCCTGACCTGAATTAGGCTGAATCATGTTAGGAGCATTATAAGTCATCCTTGCTTCATCCGCAGTTCCTGATGAATCTTTTCTACCGTTTGTCGTACCGTAGTAATCACCATATGAAATACCCCCCATTACCTGACTTTCTTTCAAATCGAATTTTGACGACTTGAATGACTCGATTTTTTTAGTTGCCATAAGAGCAAAATTTATTTGTTATGCCTACTCTTAATTTATAACTTTGCACTGGCATTTTTCGGCAATACCCTGCCAATGCAAATTGAATCGCATACAGGTAGCCAGTAATCTACCAAATTTGCTATCCCTGGGAGTGTTACTGGCACTCCCATTGCCTTTGAAATATGCTTTTTCACTGAATGTAAATTCAGTGAATGATGTCCAATTATTCTATTATGAACAAAGTACTAGTGACTATTGTTGTGCGACAAGTATAATAACTTTTAAATACTATGTTACAATTTTTTCATGAATAATTTATTCCTTGCATAATTGAAATATTCTTACTAAGAGGATTTTTTTAAGTTAGGAAATATTACTTTTGTTTAAGTAGCAACTATTCAATTTATAGAGTAGATATTATTATAAGTTCGTAATTTTAATTGAATTTAAGGATGGGAGAAGCAATACTAGCTGTGGGTCATAAAATACGTGGAGTGCGCAAAATGAAAGATTTGTCCCAAGACTATCTTGCGATTAAATTAGGTACCTCTCAGTCTGCCGTAAGTAAGATAGAGAATAATGAAACGATGATTTCTTATGAAACTCTTTTGGACATTTCTAAGGGTTTAGATTCCAGCATTAATGAAATACTCAATTTTGAATCTTCCACTATTTACAATAGTAATAACAATCAGTCTGGAGGTTTTTCGGGGGCAAATAATACTTACTACACCTTTAACGCAGAAGAAATAAGCAGAAGAAATAAAGAAATTTCTTGAATTATTACTTGAAGAAAAAGAAAAGAGGATTCAATTATTAGAGAAACTACTGGAAAATAACACCTGACTTTTCCCGCTAGCTGAATATCCTGAGATGATGATTTATGTTTCTCGAACTTGGAAAATAGCTAAATATTTCAAAATTACTCCTGCTGAATTCGAAAGTTCTACTGAAAGCGTTTATATAGGGAATAATAATTCCAATACAGAAATATTCATGTAGTTGATCTCAAGTTAATTGAAACGCTCCAAAAAGTGAATGAGCAAAATGCTCGACTATTCAAACAACTCATCCAAGAAAAGGAAGCAAGAATTAAACTTTTGGAAAAATTATTAGAAAAGTCAGTCGATTAATAAAAAATAAGAAGATAAAAAGTGAAAATCCATTTTTTGCTAATTGCCCACTTATTGATGGGCAGTTATTATTTTTTGTTTTGTTCTATTTTTGTTAAAATACTCATTTTTGTGATTCTATGGACCAATCTGTTTCTACACTATTATTCTCTTTTCTCATTTTCACTTCTTACAGCCAATACACTCAATCAGATAGTTTGCTTATTTCTTTTGCAAATACTTATGGGATCACAAGACACTTTTATCCTCAAAAAATAAAGGGGCTGTCTCAAAAGTAGGCAGCCCCTTCTTGGTGACCTCGTCAGGAGTCAAACCTGAAACCTTCAGAGCCGTAATCTGATGCTCTATTCAATTGAGCTACGAGGCCTCTTTGCATTGGCATTATTGTCATATTGCGGGTGCAAAGATACGTGCTTTTTTTGTTTTTGCAAGCAATTTGTATGCTTTTTTATTCTTTAACGGATCTCAGCACTTATTCCTCTTTCCAGCAGCGCAGTACACATAGGTTCTAATTTTTCATAATCCCCTCTTTTCACCTGACACTTTCCATTAAAATGAATGATCCAGGCACATTGCTCTGCCTGCTCAACTTCGTGTTTACAAACTTTTATCAATGATTCAATCACATGATCGAAGGTATTAAAATCATCATTGAATACGATCAGGTCTTTCTGCTCCGTCAGAAGCTCCAATACCTCTGTTTTATTCTGTTCAAGCGTTTGCATCTGTGTCTAATTGTTTTACAAAGTTACTACTTTTCCTCCTATATTTTTTAGTCAGCACCAACGCTTATCCCGATCAAAGCTGCGCTTTTTTGATTTTTCCTCCCTGAGCCCTGAATTCTGCTTCAAGCGCTTTCCGTTCCTCTGCACTTACAGCTGTGATTGAAATCTCAATCGCATCAGATGCAGTTTTGAGCTCATAAGGAACCGTAAGTCGAAGAATCCAGTTTGCCAGCGAGCCTGAAAACTCCTTCTTATACCATACTCCTACAACCTGATCCTGATCTGGTTCATTCTGATCGTTTTTCACTGCCGGAGTTTTCACCAGCGTATCAAACAAAACGGCATTATTAACCAGTTTCGGCAGAGTCTCTGCCACTTGTGTCTTAATACGCAAATCTGTCTGGTCAAAATAAAAATCTCCCTGCACACGCAATTGGTTCATTAATTTTCCCGGGTATTCCGAATACACTTCCTGTGATACCAACACATATTGCTTCACTTCCCGTTTTTCAGAAACCGGGTTTTCTTGCGCGTGCGCTTTTGCAAACTGGTCATTCGCCGGAATGTTCTGAATTTTCGGCAATTCTTCTTCCCTGAACAAAACAGCTTCCCCCTGCTCATCCAGCAAGCGTTTTGCATCCTGCAGGGAAATCCGTTCGCCGTTATAATAAGCCGTTATGAAAGCATCTGAAACACCTTTCTCAACTGCTTCCGCCTTCTTCGGGCGAGCTTCATCCAACGAGCGGAAAATTCCTGTCGAATAACGAATTTGCCCGTTTTCCAGACGACGTGTCACCAGCGGATCAATATTATGCAGTTGCTCTCTAGTAGCCGGACGGTTGTAAACTCCAACCTGAACCGTATAGAACAAGCCTTTGATCTCCTCAACTGCGATAGCAGAAGCAGCCCCCGGAGCCTTATTGTAATCGCTTAACTGAGGTTCCGTTATGTACTTCGCGATCGTATCCGCAGGAAGCTGTGCAATGGTATTCTGAATTACTTCCATCACAATGGAATCCTGACGCATTGGCTTACATAAGCCCTGTTCTTCGAGCTGGCTCGCTTCTGCCAGGGAAATGCGTTTTCCGTCGCAATATGCTACCACAAAAGCATCCTTGTAGCCCAATGCCCGAATGTTCTGCTGAGCATCCAATACCCGCTGCCTGTTTCCGAAATACCCGGCAAGGTAACGGGTAATACCATTATCCAGCTTTTCTCCGGTAACCGGCGTAAATTCCTTGAACAGGTCCTCCGGGATTGGTTTGGCAAAAGCACCAACTTGAACACGGTATACCAGCCCACCCGGTGCCTTCACTCCTACCGGAATAACTTTTTTCACGACAGTTGGTTGGGCAACCGGGTCTTTTCTGAACTCAAAGCCATCTCCAATCTGTGGTGCAAGTGCTTCAGAAACAGTTGTGAATGCAGCTGCTTTCGGCTGGATTTCACGCGTCAGCACATTTTTCCAGGAGTCTTTGTTTCCTTCTACCTGGTTCAGAGCGACATCCAATGCAGCTTCTTTAGCTGCGATTTCTTCATTTTTTGCAATGAACGCTTTACTTAAACGCCCGATTTCGTTTTTTGCCGCAACTCTTTCCACCGGATTGTCTGTCTTTACATAAATCCGGCGTTGCTCATCCAGTTGGATTTTCGTTTGGTTCACCGCGTCTTTCAGGACATTAATTTCCTGCTGTTTTTCACTCAATTCCGGGTACTTTTTATCCGATACAATTTGCTGTTCTTCTTCAATGGAAACAGTTTTAGACAAAGCCGGATCACGGGTCAGATCATACGTTTTCTCTTTTGTAACAAGCTCCAGCTGCCGATCTGTTTTCTCCACGGCTTCCTCCAGGATTTTTTTCTGACCGTTCAGATCAGATACCTGCTTCGGATCGGAAGATGGCTTCTGTAACACCGCTTCAATCTCACCAATTTCAATAAAAAAACGTCTGCGCTGATCTTTTAACGCACTTTCGGTCTGAACCACCTGTTGTGTTTCCTCAAAAGCTTTCTGTCCATCCAGGTAATCCATCACAGCATCCAATAGAGTCAGATCACTCGTTCTTTTCAGAACAGGGTCCTGAGCAGCTTGTTTTTCCGAAATACGGTTTAAAACCACTTCTTTAATCGGATCATTGACAGGCAAACTTTCCAGCTCCTGTTTTTTCTCCAGCACGGCCTGATTCAAATCAGCCAGTTCTTTTTGCTGAACAGCCTGAGCTACCTGTTTTTGTGCTTCCTGATTGGATGCCAGTTTTTTCTCAATCTCTGCTTTTTCCTTACCCGAAACAGCTGTCAATTGCGTTTTCAACTGCTGTTCTTCCGATTTCAACCGGGCCAGGTTTGTCTTCGGATTTTCCGGAGTGGTCGTTTTCGCAGCCGTGAATTCACTCAGGTTTATTTCAATGATTTCCTTCCGGGCACCGATCTCTTCCAATTGTTTTTCCAGAACGCGAATATTCTCTGTTTTTTTTGTTTCCGAATGCTTCTCTTCATCCAGCTTCAGCTCAATACTTTCAGATAGTTTATTCAACAACTGCAATTGCTTCAAAGCTTCTTCCCCGTTTGTCGCTTTTTTATTCATGACAAGCTCATAATCCGGACCCAGCATAGTTTGTAGAGCCGCAATATCATGATGATTATTTTCGACAACAAGCGGTTCTTTCCCGGCTGAAGCCCGCAATTCCTCCTCCGTTTCTTTTGACTGTTGCAGCAACTCATTCAGCACCTGGTTTTCGGCTGTTTTCTCGATGGAAAATCCTTTCTCCAGGCTCTTGTTATTCAACTGAACCTGTTTCTCCAGAATCGTTTGCAGTTTCTTTTCCTCCGCCAGTTTCTCCTGTACCTGCTGCCTGCTCAGGTTTTGAATTTCATCCGTATTTAAAGCCTGATACTCCGGCATCAGTTCCTGACACAATTGCTCGTCTTTCAATTTTGCTTTCGCCAGTGAAACAGCCGTTTGCCGATATTCCTCCAATCGGGATTCATGAATAGTTTCCAACTGATTCAGTCCCGTTAAACGCTTCAATGCAGCCGAATCTCCCGAATTTTTCGCTACCAGCTTTTTCATCTTCTCCTGCTGTTCTTTGATCGCAGAAAACATTTTCGCTTCTTCTTCACCGAGCAGCCTTACCTTTTCTTCCTGGGTGGAAGAACCGGCTTCTATTTTAGCAATGGTTTCTTCATACGCAGGCCGGATTTCTTTCACCAGGTCTTTTTTCTCTTCCGGGCTTTTTGAGGTCGTTTGCACAGAAGTGTCCAATATCTTAATTTCCTCATCACGGGAAGCAATATTCGCCTCAAATTGCTCTTTCAAATCTTCCAGAACTTCCTTCCTCTTGAGGCTGACGGCATCGCTTTTTGAAGTCAGCAATTGCAATTCCTTATGAATGGACTGAATGGTTTTCTCCTCCAGCTGATTCAACGCTTTCAGCTCACCTGTTCCATTTCCGTTTCCGATCGCCTGCTTTTCCTGTTCATAATCCGGAGCCAGTTGATTTAATTCTTTTTCGAGCGTCACCTCAGTCAATACATCATTCTGTTTGGATTGGATTTCATCCAACTGATCCTGCCGCGCTTTGACAGAAGCTTCTTTTTCTTTTTTCAAGGCAGTCAGCATAACTTTTTGATCCTGCAATTTCTGATTTAACGGATCTTTCGTCAAACTTTCGTAAACCCGATCCATTTCAGCATCCACCTGATCCAACAGCTTTTCATCCACGACATTTTGCGCTCGGAGCTTCTCTTTCGGATCTGATAAATTCGTTGCCGCTTTCAATTGTTCCTGATAATCCGGCATGAGCATCCGTAGTTCCTCTTCAGCTGTAACCGGAAGAACAGATTCGGAAAAAATCATTGCTTTGTTTTGTGCATTTTCTGTTTTTAGTTTTTCGATTTCTTTTTTCTGCTCCTGTAATTTCAAATCGTCTGGTTTTTTAACCAGCCCTTCCTCCACTTTAGCCAGCTCCTGAGTTAGTTTTTTATCCAGCTGCTCGTTGTTTTTCACTTTCAGTGCCACTTTTTCCTCATGCGACAAATCTTGCTGGTCAACTGCCTGTTGCGCCAATACATAGTCCTGGGAATATTCTGTTACCCGTTCTTTCGATTCCTCCGCAAGCAGATCGTTTGTACGCGCTGTCGTGTATGTAGTGTCAATCGACTTCACCTGCTGTTTCACATACGATTCCAGAGATTTGACATTATTTGAGTGAATGGCTTCCACTTTTGCATCGGCTTCTGCTTTGGTCACTTTCCGGCTCTCATCCGTATTTTGCAGGTTGTTGATAAACGTGATCTGCTTCGTATTTTCAGCTTTTTTTTTGGTCAGATCCTCCACTTTCCCTTCCAAGCGGTTTACTTCTTCCAAAATGAGGTTTTTCTCCGCTTCCTTCGCATCTATTTGTGATTGAATCGCTGGCTGGTCCTTTACTTTAGCAGAACCCAGACCGGATTTCAAAACAGTCAGTTCCTGATCCAGTTTCCCGCTGCTTTCACTGTACGAATTCAATTGCTTTTTCAGTTGTTCCGTTTGTTTTCCTAAAATATCGTTCTGAGCCAGCAGGTTGTCAACCGGGTGCGCTTCCTGCTCATTTTCAATCTGCTTCACCAGATCTGCCTTAGCAGCTACCGCATCTTTCAACTGATCGAATTTTTCTTCTACAACCGCATCCCGAACCTGGTCTTTCAGTTCTGAAATAGCCTTCAGGCGTTCTTTTTCCAGTGGAATGAGTTTCGAAATACTGTCAGAAAGCGCATCAATACGCAGTATTTCTCCTTTCAACTCCTGGATTTTTTGCACTTTATCGTTAGCAGCCAGCAGCATATCGTTCTTTTCTGCGTTAGTCTCAGCAGCATTGGCTTTCGCTACATCTTTTTTGATTTCCGCCTGAAGTTCCTCTACCTGCGTGGCTTTATCCACAATAGCAATCAAAGAACCATTTTCCAGGCGCTCCAAACCATCCGTTTTCTGAGCCTGTTTCTGTTCAATGGCTTCAAACTTTGAAATAATTTCCTGATTCGACGCATTTTCCAGCCCGATCTCAGCCAGCACTTTTTTATTTTCTTTCCGGGAATCAAGTGCCTGAATGTCAAAATTCCCGGCATTCACGTTCAATTCAGCCCGTGCACGGATCACCTCTGCCAGAATTCCCTGTGCACCTTCCACTTCTTCATCAAACAAATCAACCACCCGGACTATTTCTTCATTGTCAAGTAATTCTTCCTGGATTTTCTGCTTTAATGGTTTGAACTCCTTCAAAAACGGGATATTAACCTGGGCTTTGTGAATAATCGTACTGCCTTCCACGCTCATTTCATACGCGTACTTTCCGCCTTTTGGAAAGGTAATCAGGTATTCTCCCTGTTCGTTGGTTTTAAAAACCCCCACTTCATTCCCGGAAGCCACTTCCACTACTTTGATACTGAGTTTTTTATTCTCCGGATTGACCGACGACTTAAACTCTCCTTTGACAATGGCCAATTGCAGGGGAACACGTTCTACTCGTACTTTATAAACATAAATTTTTCCGTTTTCACTCTGACGCGTGGACGCAAACCAGGCATTTTTTTCCAGAGAATCAACAACGTAGAACAAATCATTGTCGGGAGAGGAAATGGCAAAATCCATATTTTCCGGTTCCCCAAACGAATTACTTTCCGGGTCAAATTTCGAACGAAACACATCAAATCCACCCATCGAATTATGCCCTTTCGAGCTGAAATACAGGTATTCTCCGTTCGGGCTCAGGTATGGGAAATCCTCATCAAACTTCGTATTGACCTTTCCTTCTACCAGTGATGGCAAACCCCATTTTCCATCCGGAAGCCGTTTTCTGCAGTAAATATCCTTACTGCCCTTGTCTGATTCTCCGTAAGAGGAGTAATAAATCGTCTGTGCTTTATCGGGAAAATGGATCAAAGGTACGTGATTGCGCTTCTTATCCACTTTTGACTGGTAATCTGTCGTAATCAGGATTACTCCGCCAATATCCGACAAGTTATACAGGCGGAAAAAGGAATTGTACTCGATCTGTTTTTTTTCCAGCACTACCAGATCAGAAATCGTCGTGAGCAGCTTTTTGCCATTCTGACACATGTCGATCTGTCGTTCCGTTTCAAATGCAGGATTTGGCTTCCCACCACTTTTCTGAATGTAAATATTATAATTTTTAATTGCTTCGTTGAACTGAAAATTCAGATGGTACGCTTTCCCCAGATAAAAATAAGCATCCGGTGCAATAGCAGGGTCCGTAATGCTGTAGTTCAGGTACTTGAAGGCATCCTGCTTTTTATCTGAGTTAAACAACAAACAAGTCCCATATTTGTAATTGTAATCCGTAGATCTCGGGTTGAGAGCTATCAAACGCAGGTAGAGTGGTGTTGCCTCCACAAATTGTTCTGAAAGAAAAAGCTTATCCGCCTTTAGTCTGACATCCGCTTCGGTTTCCTGGGCAAAGGAGAAACCAGCCGTTTGAATAAACAGAAATAGTAGTAACCAACCATTTATCAGTTTAAATAACTTCAAGCTTAACTTAATTGTTACAGATACAATACGTTTATTTTTTAAAAAGGTTCATTTTGTTTTCTGTCCCGTCCAGTAATCGCCTGATGTTCTTACGATGAGCGAAGATGACAATGAGAGCCAGCAAAGAACCAAAAACAGGCAAAGCGTATGTATTAATCGGAAATAACCACAAACAACAGCAAAAAGCCACTGCTGCACTGACAGACCCCAAAGACACATAGTGCGTAAAAATAAATACTACCAGGAAAACAATCAGGCAAATTCCCGCTGCCAGAGGTTGCAGCCCCACAATGACACCTAAGGAAGTAGCAACTCCTTTCCCCCCTTTAAAGCCTGCAAAAATTGGGAATACATGTCCCAAAACTGCCATAAAAGACGCCACCAACTGAATGTGCGTTAAATGTGGGGAAGAAAAAGAAAACGGCAGTACAAAAAACGGCAACAGTACTGCCAGCATTCCTTTTAAAATATCAATTGACAGAACAACTCTGCCAGCTTTTTTTCCAAGGACCCGAAAAGTATTCGTTGCTCCCGCATTCTTACTTCCATGCTCCCGGACATCTAAATCATATTTCGCGCGACCTAACCAAACAGCTGTTGGTATTGATCCTAAAAAATAAGCAGGTATAGCCCATAAAAAATCAGTCCAGTTCATCATTCAAAAATAGCATTTAGTTTGCCTAAGTACACGCTATTTGTTGAGATTTGATATAAGAAATTCTTCGATTTTCTCTTGTCTTCCTTGATGCCATTAATCGCACCGGACAACTCCGAATCACTTGTAATGATGTTCAAAGTTCCGTCTTTCCTGATCATGGAATAATCCAGCAAATAATCCGGTCCTCCCGGAACCTGCATCATCATCGTGAAATGATCGCCGTTCGATGAATAGATCTGCTCGAATGCGGAGCGAAATATGACTTGTCTCATAACCGGTTTTCCGTAGAAATTCACAATTGCAGCTCCATCCAGGCTCGACATCAATCCGCGAACATCTTTACTCATCGGGATATTTTTCAAATGAACTCCCGTAATCACAATTGCCTTCTCCATTTCATCCGGCAGACGCTTGATTTTCTTGTCTTCGGAGAGAGTGTAATCTGACTTGATCTTATCTGCTGTTTTGCGATCTCCCCAGGTCAGTAATGCCTGTTCGATATTAGTTGTTTCAAATGAGAGCGGTTTGGATTCTTTGTAATCCACAATCCGTTGTCCGGCGCTTTCCCAGATCCCCTTATCCATTGGCAGACTGAGCTTCAAGGTTGCATTTACATCCGTTTGACCGTTTTGCTGATTGTATGTTACTGTTCCAACCGCGTCTATTGTGACATCACCGTAATCCATCCCCATGTTGATTTTTCCTTCTCCGGTCATGGAACAACTTTCCGTATGCAGCGCAATGAAATTTCCGGGTTCACTGCGGTTCAGCAATTTTTCTTTCTGTCCGATCTGGAATTCCCTGGATGAGAAATCATACTGAAGCACACCGGTTGCTGTAATAAAAACAGGATCGTTCGGATCTTCCAGAGAAGAAAGGAAAGTCGGGTACAAACGAATCGAATCTTTCTGACGGGAATCTCTCCAGACAACTCCTGCGGCAATTGCTTGTCCGTCCAATGTTTTCATATTCGGAGTAACCGGGATCTGGATATTCTTCGGGTCTATTTCTGCTGAGAACGACATCCAGCTCTTCGTAAACTTCTCACAGTTGTGATTAATTCTCGTAGCTCCGGCAAAACTGATCAGCGGATTAGCTGCTTTTATTTTCATACCTCCATAGTAATCAAAGTACTTGTTGAGTTTGAATCCTTCATCAGTTTTCACCGTTCCTGTCGCAACGGTCTGATAAGATGAATCTACCCCGATTTTATCCATGTGGATCAGCGTTTTTACAGAATCCGCATCATAATAAGGATAATCTCCTTCGGAAGCATATTTTCTTCGCGCGAAAATGGTTGTTTTCGCATTCAGGAAGGTGTGATACTTCGTTACGTAGTTTGCAACAATTTTCGAGTTCAGCAATGGATCCATTACCGCATTCTTGTGAATCGTTACTTTGGCGCTATCCGGGTAGATACGTGCATCTGCTACGTCGATAAACTTCGTATTCGAACAGTACAAAACCTTGTCACGCATAGAAAACTTCACTTTCGGAGCAGCAAATTGCAGGGAATCCTGGTCCGGATGAATCGAAAACATGTTCGGTTGCGCCAAGTTCAGATCCGTATTGATGTTGATATCTCCGCTACCCTTTGCACTTTTGGACAGTTCCATTTCGTCCTGGTCCATCAGCCAGGTAAACACGTCCACTTTTGCGGCATATTTGATCACATGGAAAATCTTCATTTCCTCCCCGTCATTCGATTTAAAATCTCCTTTCCTGTTCTTGAATGAAATATGTGCGTTAACATTGCCCGAAGAGAATGCCAGTGGGCTCTCCCCGGCTTCCTGGAATGGGTTTTTGAGATTAAAGACAGAAGTATCTGCATCCATATCATAGCATTTGAATTTAAAAGCATCGGAACCCAGGTTTGCCTTTTGCATGGTCATGATTCCGTACCCAGTCATTCCCGTTGGCTGAATAATAGCCGTTCCTTTCATTTTTGCTTCTCCACTGAAAAAAGTCAATTCATTTTCCGGTGTAGAAGAAGCTTTCAGTACATTCTGTCTCGGAACATAAGTAATAAACGCATCCGGAGATTTTACATCCGGGAACTGTACTCCCGTTTCAACCGGTTTATTCTCAAACTTCGCGTATCCCAATGTAGAATCCGGAAGGAAGGTAAAAGCTTTGGAGTCAGAAATGGACTGAATGAAATTGATCACTCCGGCTCCCTGCAACCCGTTATTTGACAAAACAATCTTGTTTTTATACATTGCTTTTGTTCCGTAGAATACATGTCCTTCAGGCGGTGCAATGGTACTGAAACCCAATGAATAATCAGGCATGATCTTCAAATCTTCCCTGATCACGGGGAAAATTCCTGCAGAAACCAATTCACCTTTCAAACGGAAGGATTTTTCGTTGAAATTGTCCAGGCTATCCATTTCAAATGGCTCACAGGTATAATAGAACCTTGCAGAGTCATACGCTCCTTTGAACAAATCGTACTGGTTGTAATATACTTTCGTCGGTTTAGCGGATTTCAGGATCGGGTATTTGGTAATCTCCTTTTTCATTCCCGCTCTGTTTGTGGGATCATCGACAACAATCTCACCAGAAATTCCATTAAGAGCGGAACCTAAAGCAATAGAACGGTTTCCGTCTGCCTGTGACAGTGGTTTCACACGGAAATAACTTTTATCCGTTTTGGTCAGATTAATCTTATTTGCTTCGTAATTGTAGCTTGATTCCAATGTATGCACCTCAAACTTCCCGGATGAAGCCCATCCCGTAAATTTGAAATCGCGGTTGCGGCTGATCTGTACTTTTGCGTTATCCGGTAGCACAAATGAAGCCTGCGCATCAGAAATAGTAACACGGTCAACCGCTTCAAGAGAAATATCCATCGAAGTGAGACTCATTTTTCCAAAATTTGGCATAGTTCTGCGCTGAATGGTCAGAATAGAATCCTGTCTTGCAATTTTCTGAAGCGCCGGGTTATCTTTCAAATCCTCCGGGGCGTATTTTGCTTTCGGGCGCATATCCGAAACAAAGATCAGGTTATCGTAATCGCGTTTTCCCGCTCTGGCTTCAATAAACACCTTGGTTTTCTGGTTCACAGTCACCAATTTGTTATCTGTATCGTAACTGATAAATCCGTATGAAGCCAGGTCCAGCAGTTGGGTTTTCACCTGGTCAACGGTTTTTCCCATTGCCGTTGCGGCTTTTCCCTCTGTCAGCGTAAATTCATCATACTTGTAACAGTAATTGTAAAGTGCTGCCAGAGGATGCACCTGTTCCATTCCCTGCAAACGGTCATACAAACGCCCGTCATAAAAATTCATGGATTCGAATCGTGCCATTCGTTGTTCCTGGCTGGTTCCAAACTCATAAGTAAAGATCAGATCAGTTCCCGACCGATTCCAGGTTACTTTCTGCACATACCATTCCAATTGGTGATATGAATCTGTAAACGGAGATTGCAAAACTCCCAATTTTCCTCTTATCAGCTCCACCAAATTGGAATCTTTGGAATACAGAAAACCGACACCAGGATGTGTAATGGAATCTTTTTCCCCCACATAGATGGTTGTCTGAGTCACATTCGAACGAATCTTTGCTGGTGCAATCGCAATGTACTGCGATTTAGCGGTCATGAATTTTTTTCCGTTTCGCTTAATAGTCAGCTGTGCCATTTCATTCTGGTTTCCCAAACCGATCACACTGGCTCCTTCCAGGGAAAATCCTCCCACGTAATCCATATCCGGCAAGATATTGTTGATTGCCAATTTTCGTTCGTGGGAAACAAATTGCGGATAGTTTTTGTCTGCATCACGAATGATGCGAAATGCACGTTCATTCAGCGTACCTTTTATTTTTTTCCCCTGGAAGAACGGGCTTGTTAAAGAAACAGTATCTACCTTCAGGAAACTGGATTTCATTGATGCATCATAATCTCCCAGTTCGGCAAACGTTTCAGTGTCTTTCAGTCCCACCTTCACCCAATTGACTTTTCCACCTTTTCCAACCCACTTTTTCAGTACCGGATCGTAAATTCCACTCGTATTGTATACTACCAGTGAATCCAAAAAACGCGGTTCGTTCTTTTTTGCACCTTTGTTCGGGAAACCGCACACCAAACGGCCATCGGTGAATTTGATAAATGGTTTATCCGTATACTCAAACACATAAGAACCATAAAAGTACCATTCTTCGTTGGAAGAACCAGCAAGCATTCCCTGAGAGAAAAATCCGGCAGATAATTCAATGAAATCCTTGAATTTGTTAATGTTTTTTGCATCGAGGAGCTTATCTACCGAACTATGCCATGCTACGAATGAGGATTCAGGTTGTTTGTTTTTCACGAAGGAATAAACGGAAAAAATGTAGTTGTAAATTTCGGGATATACTTTCAAACGTTTGCTTTCCATCAAATTACAGGTCGCCACCATTTGTGTAAAATACCTATCCGGAAAGTCCGTTGATTTCAACAGGACAACCGAAAACTCATCTTTCAGAAAGTCTTTCTGGTCTTTGTCCAGGTAATCACTGGTCAAAGAGCTGAGCGCCTTCACGAATTTCTCTCTGTTGTCCGGATAAGACTGTGAAAAAAGCTGCGTTGTACTCAACAGCGCAAGTAAAACAAATCCCCATTTTTTCATATCACTACTTTTTGAAGTTTCATGGAAGCCCATGTTTCTTTATCTCTCGTTTCTACTAATTCAAAACCGACATCCCTGGCTGCCTTTTCCAGCTCCGGAACATCTGAAATGAAAAAACCGCTCAGGTACAGTAAACCTTTATCTGAGCACAATTCCGCGTAGTACGGCAAGTGCCTTTTCAATACATTTTTGTTGATATTAGCAAGGATCACACCGAAATTTCCTTCTCCGACGGAATCAATGTCTCCCAAAAGGCCACGGATTCTTGTACAGGAATTACGGGAAGCATTTTCGAGGGTATTTTCAACCGACCAGGGTTCGATATCGACTGCCAAAATATCCCGTGCTCCTTTTTTCTCTGCCAGAATTGCCAGAACACCGGTTCCGGTTCCCATATCCAGCACTTTTCCGGGAAGCTCAGGTAAATCAAGTAAGAATTGTGACATCAGGTAGGTCGTTTGATGATGTCCAGTTCCAAATGACATTTGTGGTTGAATTACGATCAGTTCACGCCCCGGGAAATCACTTACCTGGTGAAATGGTGCAATGATCGCCAAACGCGAATCAATTAAAACAGGTTCGAAAGACGCTTCCCAAGCAGCATTCCAGTTTTGATGCGGAATTTCGGAAAGGTGCCATTTCACATCAATTTCGTTATTCTCATGAATACATGTTTCTTTCAAAATGGACGAAACATCACCAATTTGAACAGGCGCATAAGCCTGAATTCCCGTTTCCGTTTCCACAAAACTCTCAAACCCAAATTCCGCCAGTTCCGCTATAAGAATATCGGCCCAGGGTTCTCTTGGGCTGATATTAACTGTTAATTCAAAATAGTCCATGTTTCTTCAGATACCAAAACGGCAAATTCGGAAGCTTTCAATGAAGCTCCTCCGATTAAGCCTCCGTCTACATTTTCGCATGCAAATAACGACTGAGCATTGCCGGGGTTACAACTTCCTCCGTATAAAACCGATGTATTTTCTGCAATTTCTTTTCCATATTGCTCACTGATCCGGGAACGGATGGCGACATGCATCTCTTCGGCTTGTTCCGTGCTTGCCGTTCTTCCGGTTCCGATTGCCCAAATAGGTTCGTAAGCTATTACGATCTGCTTGAAAGCCTCTGCCGAAAGATGAAAAACACTTTCTTCCAGCTGTTTTTTCACATAATCTAAAAAGGTTCCGTTCTCACGAATTTCCAACGGTTCTCCACAACAGAAAAACGGTTTAATTCCATGTACCAGAGCAGCATCCAGTTTTTGTTTCAAAAATTCATTGCTTTCCCGAAAGTACTCTCTTCTTTCCGAATGCCCAATCAGGACAGCCTCTACCCCTGCTTCTTTCAGTTGCCACATGCTCACTTCACCGGTGTACGCTCCGTTGTCTTCCGGGTAGGCATTTTGAGCACCTACTTTCACAGCAGTCGATTGATTCCTGCAATCACTCACATACAACATCGGCGGGAAAATATATACTTCGATCCCCGGACCGATATTCATCCTGTTCACCTCCCGGCACAATTCCTGAGCCTGAATCTGAGACAAATTCATTTTCCAATTTCCTGCTACAATCTTTGAACGCATATTATTTCTTCAATAAATTCGTTTGAATCCAGTTAAATTCCGGCAATGAATTTCCGGTATATTTTCCTTTCACACGCCCGTATCTCAACACCAGCAGCGCCGGATTTGCACGCGAAATGGCTTTCAGTTCCACACCGTCGTTAATGAACACCGGAACATGGAAATCATATTTCTTTTTAAATGCTTCTATTTCGTTATCGGAAGACCCAACGACCAATACAAAAGGAACTCCCGCTTTTTGAGCCGCTTTTGCAAGTGTTTTTAATTCCGTCAAATGACTGATATCAAACTCTTTCAGGTTTTTTGAAATGGCAACGATCACTTCCGGAGCTTTGAACAGAAAGTCACGAATACTCACATCTATAAAATCCGGGCTTTCTACTTCGATCGTATCAAGAACGGTATATGTATCTTTCGGATAGGATTCCACATTGTATTCAATCTCCGGAATTTCCGTTTTCTCTTTCGTGATATTATCTAACAGTCGTAATCCGGTTACTTTGCGGTTTTTCAGTTGTTTTTTCACAACATCCAGCTGAAGTTCATCAGCAGTCAGAAAACGGACTGACCGTGAAGGGTTAAATTGTGCTGTGTCAATGGAAGGCAATTTTGTTGGGACGATTTCCTTATTAATCATTTCCAGGTACTTCCACTCTTTTGTTTTTTCCCAGATTTTGGAATTCATGAATTCTTTACTGGAACTATCGTATTCGCGCTTTTCCCCGGTTTGAAGGTTTTTATAAACCAATAAACTCTGATACTTTCCAGGTTTTCCATCTCTTGCAAGATCAGGCAGGTAATTCCCCACTGCATACGGGCGGTAATCTCTCAGAGGATCGTAATGCAATACGTACCAGATAAATACTCCGCACAAAAGTGTCACCATCAGGGCAGAACCATAATGATTTCCGATGAATCGGTTGCGAATACGATACACCCACAAGGCAGCCAGGATGGCCACTACAGAAAACAGGATCGGAAAATACCAGTTGAACACCCAGGAAAGTCCGCTGACCAGGATCAGGGAAATCGGAACATAGATCCAGTTTTGCCGAACATTGTTCGGTTGAATCAGTTTTTGAGCTGCAAAGATCCAGATTACCAGGTAAAGCAGCACAATGTCTTTCCACAACGATTCTTTCGGAGTCAGTGATCTTCCGATCGAACCTTTCATAGCATCTCCAAAACAACCGCAATCTGTTACACATTGCGGAGACTTCAATTCTTCAACAACTACTTCTTCCGAGTTCCTGGAAAGGATTTTGACATCTTTATTCGTTTTCGCTTCTTCTATTTTCATATCTGCCAGTTGTGCTTCTTTCGCTATCTCAAGCGAATAAGTATCTCTGTCAACGAATTTTGTCTTTGCATCGCAAGTGGACGTATGCCAGGTCAGAAAAGTAAAAAATAACATCATGATGACCAGCAACCAGCTCACCAGGCGCATTTTCCCGCCAATGATGACCAAAACCCCCAGTACGATCTCTGCAATACAGATAATAACAGACAACAACAAGGCGTGCTGAATAAAATACTCCAATGAAAAACCGGGAGCTCCGAACCATTCCTTAATGCGGTATGCCAAAGCGCCGTCTTCGAAATATTCTTCCAGTTTGTATGAAAAACCCACGGGATCATTCGCTTTGATTAACCCGGAAACAATGAACAAACTCCCGACAATTACACGGGAAACTGTTGCAATCATCAGCTTGCCTTTGAAAAAAATCAATGCTACTGCCGAAAACAGCATCAGGACGATTCCCAGACTGACAAAAAGCATCTTCTGAGCTTCAAAATGATCGTGGAAGCCCATCGTTGTGAGCGCTAGGCCCACTAAATTCAACATCACGAACAGAACATTGAGTGGTAACGAATGTCCTGAAATAGTTCTCGTAGTTTTCATAGAAATCTGAAATATTTAAAGAGTGAGATGTATTAATGCGAAAATTGAGTAGTTCAAAATATCGAAATAATTGGACTCGATGCCTTCTGAAATGATCGTTTGCCCTCCGTTATCCTCGATCTGCTTAATTCGCAATAACTTAATCAAAATCATATCGGTTAATGAACTCACCCGCATATCCTTCCAGGCCTCACCGTAGTCATGATTTTTGCGTTCCATCAATTCAAAAGCTTCCCGTATAACCTGATTATATAAGGTCAAAGCCTCCTCTGGGCTCAGTTCCAGCCCGAATTCGTCGTTTGATCTCAACTGGATAACAGCCATGATACAGTAGTTCACCATTGCGTCAAATTCACCTTCGATACTTTCCCCTACTTTGTTCTTTCCGGTTTCCTGAATCGTCCGTATGCGACTGGCTTTGATGAAGATCTGATCCGTCAGACTACTGGCTCTTGCAATACGCCAGGAAGTCCCGTAATCCTTCGTTTTTTTCAGGAAAATTTCTCTACAACCTTGTACGATGTGTTGATATTGTTCCGAAGTTTGTATCATCTTATGTTTGTATATATGGAATTTTTAAGGTCTGAAGATACAACTTTTTCGCGAGATTGGCAGTTAAACATCCGTGGTAAGTTATTCACTATTTCCTCTCCGCAGGTAATGGGAATTATCAATTGCACCCCGGATTCTTTCTACAAGAACAGTCAGAAATCCACCCCAGAAGAACAGCGTTCGCTGATTGATCTGCATATCAGGAACGGTGCAACGTGGTTAGATTTAGGAGGTTACTCTACTCGTCCGGGAGCAGGGCATATTTCGGAAAAGGAGGAAATCAAACGCATCGAACCGGCACTTTCCTATATACTGGAAATGTATCCGGAAATCCTGGTAAGTGTTGATACTTTTCAGGCAGCAGTTGCTTCTTATGCTTTGGAAAAGGGTGCTCATATGATTAATGATGTGAGCGGAGGTCTGATCGATTCCGGATTATTTTCAGTAGTTTCCAGGTTCCAGGTTCCCTATGTACTGATGCATATGCGGGGCACCCCTCAAAATATGGCTCAGCAGAATCAGTATACAAACATACTTCAGGAGGTTATTTATGAATTGGGGATACAGAAAGAAAAAGCGCTTCAGGCAGGAATTAAAGATATCCTGATCGATCCAGGGTTCGGCTTTGCAAAAAACGGTGAGCAAAACCTGGAATTATTCTCAAGAATGGAGGCCTTTCAGTTATTCGACTGCCCTATCCTGGTTGGAAATTCGCGAAAGTCTATGATTTATAAGACGTTACAGATCGAAGCAGAGGATTCGCTAAACGGAACGACTGTTTTAAATACGCTGGCACTGGACAAAGGTGCTTCCATTCTGCGTGTTCATGATGTAAAGGAAGCGGTGGAAACCGTTAAGCTTTGGGAAAGGGTTCGGAAGTCATGAAGGTGAGAGATTTTTATTATTGAAATTCTAAAGGTAGTTTTCAAAGAAGATGGATGAACATTTGTAGTAATCATTATTTTTAATTTTCCTTATTAATTGTAGAAAATTAATTTACAAAAAGCGTAATTTTGCAAATTCGCAATATTACGAACCGGGTCTCTATTCTTGAAATCCTAATCAAAACACTTTCTCACTAATCTTCGAAACTGGATAAGCATTCATCGATGCAGAAGCTGTTGCAACCAACTCCCCCTCCTGATTACTCACTGTTGTCTCGGCAAAAAGGATGCGCTTTCCTGATTTAATCACGCGTGCATCAGCCGTCAGGGCATCCGTTTTCCGCGCCGGATTGAGGTAAGAAATCATCAGGTTCATTGTAGAAACGACTTTCAGTTCTTCACAAACCTGTGACAAGCATGCTACCCCCAAAGCTGCATCAATTAGTGCTGCAATGGAACCTCCGTGAGCTGTAAAAGGTGTCGCCAAATGATTTTCAGAAATAGTCATCCGATATAACACATGTCCTTTGGACTCCACTTCGAAATCCATTCCGAGCAAATCTCCGAAACGGTTCCAGGCAATATACTGCTGAATAATCGGGTGCTGTTTTAAATTCTCCATCAATTTGCTTTTTGCGTTTGTACAATATATTCCCGCGGAGAATTCAAATGCAATCCTTCTTTTTCAAATTCGGAATAAATGCGCTTGTTCAATTCAAAATAAACATTCCAGTAATCTTCTGTCTTAGCCCAGACGCGAACGGTAATCATCACAGAAGCACCTAGCTCTCCAAGCGCTACAAATGGTTCCGGGTCTTTTTTTACACGTTTGTCTTCCGACAAATATTTCAAAATCAATTGATGCGCTTTTATATAATCATCACCATACGAAATTGAAATACTCCAATCCACTCTACGCACACCTGTTTTAGTGAAATTAGTCATCGGACCATTTGCCATCGGACCATTTGGAAGTACGATGACTTTGTTATCCGATGTATGCAGATAAGTATAGAAAATCTGGATTTCCTTTACCGTTCCCTGTAGGTTCTGAGTCAGAATTGTATCTCCCACTTTGAACGGCTTGAAAAGCAAAATCATCACCCCACCAGCAAAATTGGAAAGCGTTCCGGAAAAGGCCATCCCAATTGCCAAACCTGCCGCCCCGAGAATTGCTACGAAAGAAGTCATTTCAATTCCAAGCTGCGTAATAGCAGTAACGATAAACAGCACTTTGAGCATGATCGTAGCCAGACTCGATAGGAAAGTAATCAATCCTGCATCTACCTTACCACGTGTCAGAATGCGTACTACCAGACGCCCAACCCATTTGGCAATCCAAAAACCAGCTAGCAGGACAATAATGGCAAAAATCAGGCTTGTTCCCGATTTCACCAGCCATTGCTTGGCTTCAGTCCAGCTAAATCCGAAAATGCGTTCAAAATCCGCAGAAATTCCTTTTTCCACTTTCTGCTTGACCTCCTCTCCGACCTTTTCAAGTTCACTTACCAGAAAAAACAAGCTCTTCATCATAATTATACCAAATTAAGGGAATTTAGGGAATTGCTGGAAGTTCGGTTCGCGTTTTTCCAAAAATGCGCGCTTTCCTTCCTGAGCTTCTTCCATCAAATAATACATCAGGGTTGCATCTCCTGCAAACTCCATCAATCCTCTTTGTCCATCCAGTTCAGCATTCAATCCGCGTTTAATCATGCGAATTGCCAGCGGTGAACGTTTCATGATCGTCTGACACCATTGAACAGTTACATCTTCCAGGTCTTTCAAAGCAACTACCTTGTTCACCATCCCCATTTTTTCTGCTTCTTCAGCCGTATACTGCTCACAGAGGAACCAAATCTCACGTGCCTTTTTCTGACCTACATGACTTGCCAGAAACGAAGATCCGAAGCCTGCATCAAAACTTCCCACCTTCGGCCCTGTTTGCCCGAAGCGTGCATTATCGGAAGCGATGGTCAAATCGCAAACCACGTGCAATACATGCCCGCCACCGATTGCATACCCATTCACCATTGCGATCACTGGTTTTGGTAAAGAGCGGATTGCCTTATGCACATCCAGTACATTCAGGCGCGGAACTCCATTTTCGGAAATGTATCCGCCCACTCCTTTCACATTCTGATCTCCTCCCGAACAAAATGCCTTGTCACCTTCTCCAGTCAGTACAACCACTCCTACATCCTGTCTTTCACGACAGATTCCCAATGCATCCAGGATTTCCATATTTGTTTCCGGACGGAAAGCATTGTAAACACGGGGTCTGTTAATAGTGATTTTAGCGATTCCCTCAAAGAATTCAAATTTGATATCTGTATAAGACTTGATGGATATCCAGTTTCTGTTTGACATGTTTTGACTTTTTTCTTTTACAAAAATAACAATGCCTGCATAAAATGTTGCACTTAAATGATGTAATCATTCTCTATAGCAACAGTCAGTCTGCGGATTGACTACCCGAAAGCTTTACTTTCTCTTCTCCTTTCGGAGTGTAAATAGTAATTCCGCTTTCAAAGTAAACAGCAATCAATGTTTCCTGCATCTGAAACGCGTCAAAAACCAGCGTTCTTGCTTGTCCAATCCGTTTTTCCTGCATCACTCCCTTTTCTTCAAAAAGTGGAAGAAGTTCATCACATTTTCGTTTTGCAGATTGTTCCGGATTGTGGACTTTTAAGGAGACAGATACACGTTCTCCGGTTTCCCGGATTACTTCCGTTTGAAATACTTCCGGGTAATATACTGGATACCTAAAATACGGAATAGCATCTTCCGAAACATGGAGCGAAGTGCCTGCATTATCAAGCGTCACCCCTATGTATAAAATCTTTCCTTTAGCCTCTGCCAGGCGTGCAAAAGGGCTTTTTTCTGTATAAGGAGTCAGTTCTCCCAGATGTCCGCTAGTAAACCATTCTGCTTTGGGCCCGAAGCAACAAACAGGCTCCGTTGGGCTTTCAGAACGTTTCACCCCCGGAAGTTTCCTGAAATATTCGGTAATAGCCCCCATTTTGGAAGGATCATTCGCCACATCAAATACTCTCAGATTTCGGATATAATCCAACTGATATCCTGCATTAGGTGAACTGGGCATCAATAAATTTCCTTCCGGACCTATTACCTGCAATAAAGCATTGACAAATGTCTTCGCCCCCCCTTGAACAAAACCGATCTTTGAAAAACTGCTGTGTACCAAAACAGAATCACCTTCCTGAAGGCCACAATTTTTAAAATCCCGCACCAGGTCTTCCAGTGAAATACCTTTTCCTTTTGCTTCCTGGTCACGGATCCGTTTTCGCTGCTTGTTTTTCTTACTTTCTCGGTAAGCATTCAGCAAAGTATCCGGAAGAATGGACCGGAAAAAATTTCTCAGAGCTGACATTTTACCCCTTAACTGGTATAATTAACTTATTTTCAGGCACAAAGAAATAGTGCAATTCCGTTCCTCTTGTAAGAATATAGAAATCGTCCTGAACCTTACGGATACTGGAATACTCCAGTGGAACTACCAATTTTCCTTTATTCGTATAAATCCCATAAAACGCACCCAGCGAAACAATAAAATGTGAATCATCTAACGCTTTGATCGTCGTATGCTCAATCGGAATAATGATTTCTCCCTTCTCGTTAATGGCACCTCTCAATGTCAGTAATTGCACCACACCCAACCCGGATTTAAAACTTTCCGCATATTCGTATGATGCAGGAATGATTACCTTATTCTGCATATCAATGAATCCCCACTTTCCGGCTTTCTCAAAGGAAATCAGGGATGAAACATTTCCCAGTTTGGAATAAATCAATGGAATAACCTGTTTCCCGTTTTTATCAATAATTCCGAATTTATTTGCCTTAGAAACTTTGGCATATGCCCCCACAAATTCCCCTTCTGTCTTGGCATTTGTAAAATAATCGAAAGTCGCTGGAATGACAGCCAGCCCTTTCTTATTCAAATAACCGATATGATCATCTGAAACAACCAAAGCGCGATCAGAAACCAGCATCCCAAGGTCTTCAATAGCAATTGTATTGATTTCATCACCCTGGAAAGTTGACAGTTTCGAGCTTTCATCACCCTCAATGACTATGAGCGAATCTCCAAACAAGTTAATGGATTCATGAAGTGGCTTCACCTTAAATGATCCGTATGCGTCAATGTACCCTTCCAATCCTTTAAAAGTTACTTTCGCCATTCCGTTGGAAAAGGAAAATGCTTCTTCATATTGTTCAGGGATTCTTGGGAATCCCAAACCATCGAAATAACCGTATAAACTGTCTTTCATGGCATAGATCAATCCTTCGGAGAACTGCCCGATATCCTTGTATTGCGGTTCGACAATATAAGCTCCTGAGCGATCAATGATCCCGAATACACTATCCAGTTCCACAATGGCCCTTCCTTTATCGAAATCGTTACAGCTGGTGTATTTAAACGGGATTATGATCTCGTTTGCTTTATTTACAAAGCCGTATTTTCCGCTTTTTTCAGCCCAGGCCAATCCCTCCTTGAAAAAACCGACCGTACTATACTGAGCCGGAATAACCGGTTTCCCATTCAGATCCATCCAACCAAACAAACCATTCTTTTTGAAAGGAATAATCTGCTGCATTCCCAGCTCCTTGTCTTTTTTCAACTCTGAAACATACGGATAGTCCGGGTATTCTTTCTGAAACTTATCCAAGCGCTCCAGGGAGTAATCCGCCATATATAACTGATACAATTTTCTCCAGGCGCTTTCCACATTGCGGTTCTTCGGATAAGTCCTGATAAATGACTGATAGTCCTGAACCCTGTTTTGAGTAGTGCTCAGATGGTAAATCTGGTCCTGCGCATCTGCTATATATGGATTGGACGGATATTGCTTTTCGAAGCTTAAAAATGCTGCAACTGTTTTTCCTTCCGTATTCTCCGTATATTGCAAACGGTAAAAATTACTCTGTGCCTCTTTCTGGAAATCAGACTGTGGGTATTTCTTCAAAAAAAGATCAAATGCCGCAGAAGTATTGGCGATTTTTGCTTTTACATAAGCGATGGAATCCCTAGAATAAATTGCTTTAAAGCGTTCTTTTGCCCAATCATTGGTCTTCTGAAAATCATCATACGCTTCTTCAGAAGGAGTTTGAAGCACCCGGTGGAAAAGTCCGGTGGAAATTTCCTGGCGCAGGTTAGCAATTGCCAGGTAATCAAAATTATACTTTTTGAGTGATTCTTTCTGCTTGTCTTTCATCAAACTATAGCTTTTCTCAGAACGCATAATGCAGTTCAGCGCCGAATCCAGCTGATGAAAAGGATTATCTTTACGGTAATAAATCACTGCCAAACCATAGTTTGCAGCAGACTGATTTGATTTCAGAGATTTTTCAAATAATCTTTTTGCTTCAAAGTAATTAAACTGATTCAATGCTTTAAAAGCATCATCAACTGAACCTGCCTGTGCTTTTCCAACTACACAAACAAGCAATAAAACTAAAATCTTAATATGCAGTGAGCTCATGGTACAAATATAACCATCTACCTCTTAAAAATAAGGTGAAATTCAATGAAAACGGCGAAAAAATGTCAAAAAAAACCCGGCGAAAAAAGTGTCGGGATTACTTACTATTTCGGGAATGAAATTACTTTTTGTACTTCGCGTAACGGCTATTGAATTTGTCAATACGACCAGCTGTATCCACAAATTGTACAATTCCCGTGAAAAACGGATGAGATTTGTGAGAGATATCCAATTTTACTAATGGATACTCGTTTCCATCCTCCCAAGTAATTGTTTCTGAAGTGTTAGCAGAAGAATGACACAAAAATGCATAATCATTTGTCATGTCTTTAAAAACTACTAATCTATAATCTTCTGGGTGAATACCTGCTTTCATATCTGTTATGCTTATTTTTATTCTTCTTATTCAAAAATGGATTGCAAAGATAATCAAACTTTTTAATTCACAACAAAAAAATAAAAGCTATTACACTTTCGTTATTTTTGTCATGATGAAACTGATAAATCTTATTTTTGGAATGGCAGTTTTGGCCACTTTTATGCTGGGCAGTTCTTCCTGTAAAAAGAAAAACCTGTTCGGAAACGGTAATTTGGGCTTTTCAACCGATACACTGGTATTTGATACTGTTTTTACCACCATCGGTTCAACAACTAAATACTTCAAGATTTATAACCCTCAGACCAAAGCATTAAAGATCAGCGAAGTCCAGCTAATGGGAGGAAGCAATTCCCCTTTCAAATTGAACCTGGATGGAATAAAAGGAGTTTCTTTCTCCGATCTGGAGCTAAATTCAGGAGACAGCCTCTTCTGTTTTGCCGAAGTAAAACTCAGTGTGAACAGTCAGAATCTGCCGGTAATTGTAGAAGATTCCATTCGTTTCCGTACCAATGGAGAAGACCAGTATGTAAAACTGGCTGTATGGGGACAAGATATGTACTACCACTACTCCAACACCGGAATGGGAATTTTTGATTTAAATGAAGGAACCTGGCTGAACGACAAACCT
>JAIRJW010000033.1 GCA_031260455.1 Fluviicola sp. | reverse complement strand
TTTGCCTTGCTCGCTACGGCACCGAAAAATCTTTGTGTGGTTGATGTAAACGCAGTTCAGTTGCACCTTTTCGAGCTAAAAGTCGCTGCATTTTCGGAACTTTCTTATGAAGAATTATTGCAATTTTTTCTCGGCTCGCAACAAGCAAAAGAATTTTTTGAAACGATAAAAAAACAACTCTCATCCGCTTCCCGAAAATATTGGGAAAGCCACGAAAATGAAATTCATAAAGGAATTATTCACGCAGGAAAATTTGAAAATTATTTTCGGTTTTTTCGTAATAGTGTGATGCCGTTTATTCATTCTAAAAAAACAATAGAAGAATTGTTGAGCGAAAAAACAGAACAAGCTCAAATTGATTTTTACAATCAAAAATGGAACACAATACGATGGAAATTTTTCTTCAAATTGTTTTTTGGAAAATTTGTATCAGGCAGATTCGGCAGAACAAAAACGTATTTGAATCAGGTGGAAATTCCCGTAGCCGAATTTATTTACACACAAGCAGCAAAGCATTTGAAAAGCAAAGATTGCCAAACAAATTATTTTTTGCATTATATTTTTACAGGAAATTTTCAACCACAACTTCCATTTTATTTAAGAAAAGAAAATTTTGAACTGATAAAACGAAATCTTTCGGCGTTAACCTTAAAGCAAGGATTTGCTCATGAGTTTATACGAAAAGAAAATAATTTTAATTTCTGTAATTTTTCTAACATCTTTGAATATATGAGTGCAAAAGAGTTTGCAGAATTTCATCAAATGCTTGTACGAAATTTGCCTAACAAAACCATTATCAGCTATTGGAATTTGATGGTAGACAGAGTTTTTTCAACTTCTTTTCCCGAAACTTTTTCTTTGTATAACAAAGCGAAAAAGCAGACAGATAAAGGATTTTTCTATAAACGATTTGTAACCGAAATAAAAAATGAATGATAATTTGATAAACTTTTTTTTACTGAGCAGTTTTTTTCTGGCGCTGTTTGGCGCAGCAGAATTGCTGTATCGTTTTGCAAAAGTGAATGCAGAATATACGAGAAAATTCGTTCATATCGGCACCGGTTTATTAACGATGTTTTTCCCGGTTTTATTCACGCATTACACTTGGGTGATTGTTATTTGTGGTTTATTTTTTATTTTACTTTCTATCAGTTTACAATTCGGATTTCTGCCTTCCATCAATTCCGTTCAACGCAAAAGCTACGGCAGTCTTGCTTATCCCGCCGTCGTAATTCTTACTTTCGTTTTTTATTATTTTAAAACAAAAAATTTTTCTCAAAACTATTTTTATTTCTATATACCCATTCTCACAATGGCTTTGGCAGACCCTGTTGCTGCACTTTTCGGACAACGATTTCCATTCGGAAAATTTTCCATAGGAAAAGAACAAAAAACAATAGTCGGCTCAATTGCTTTTTTTCTTGTGGCATTGGCTGTAAATTTTTTATTACTGCCCACAAATAATGTATTGTTTCTTTTTCTTATTCCACTCGCGGCAACATTTGCAGAAGCGTTTACCAACAAAGGTTTGGACAACTTAACCATTCCTGTTTCTATAATTTTTGTATTGTATTTTTATCCTTGCGTATGAAAATCAAATCCATTGATGGCAGAGAAAAATTTCAGCAAATAAGTAAGGAATTTAGTGCGATGCTGTATGATCCTTATCCCAATTTGCAATGCAACGAAACGATTGATAAAAATTTCGACAAAGGCTTTGTGCTTTATGCCAACAATGAAATAGCAGCAACCGCTTGTGTAATAAAAAACCCCGATTTGTTTTTTAACAATGAAAACGCCGTCTGTCTGGCGTTTTATGAATGTGTTGAAAATGCGGAAGCAAGCAAAATGTTGTTGCAAACTATTGCGGAATATTGCCAACAACAAGGTTATAAATATTTAATAGGTCCGTTTAACGGCTCCACTTGGAATTCCTATCGGTTTGCTCTTGAACCGATAACCGACAGCTATTTCGGCGAACCTTTTCATAAACATTATTATGCCGAACAATTCAAAAACTTCGGTTTTCAAACAGCTGCAGAGTATGTTACACAAATAAATACAGCGTTGGTTTTACCAGATACACCAACGATTTTGAATGAAACTTTTTTGTTTAGAACATTAGATATAAATAACTATGAAACGGAAATGAAAAATATTTTTTCGTTCTGCAAAGAAATTTTTCATAATAATTTTTTATATACTGAAATCGGCGAAGAAATTTTTCTTTCTAAATATATTGCGTTGAAAAATATCATCCATCCTGAGTTAGTTTTAATAGCGGAAGACAATGGAGAAATTGTAGGGTTAATACTTGCGCTGCACGACTTTTATTGCAAACACGAAAAAAGAATGATTATAAAAACACTCGGCAGAAAAAGCGATGCCCGCTATGCTGGACTTGCATACGAACTCTCTCGTAGAATAATAAAAATTGCAATAGAAAATAAATACCAAACGGTGCTTCATGCTTTCATGCACCAAAATAATGCATCGGTGAAAATGTCAAATAAGTTTTCAGGCAAACCTTTTAGAAAGTATAAACTTTTTTATAAAGAGCTATGAATATGGAAGTTCAAACGAATTTTAATATAACGGAATTATTTTACAAAACCTGCAAAGCGTTTCCCGAACGATATGCTATTATTGAAGAAAATAAGGCTGTCTCGTTTCATCAATTGGAACAGGAAGTAAAAAATACGATTGCCTATTTTGAAAAAAAAGGAATAAAAAAAGGCGATCGAATTTTGGTTTTTGTGGGCATGGGAATTGACTTGTACAGAATTGTTCTTGCCATTTTTTCAATGGGCGCTGTTGCCGTTTTTGTTGATGAATGGGTAAGCGTTAAACGACTTTCTATGTGTTGTAAAATTGCAAAATGCAAAGCATTCGTAGCTCCTCTCCCATATAGAATTGTCGGTTTGTTTATATCGGAGATAAGAAAAATTCCGGTGTTTCTTCATCCTGCGAAAAAAATCGCATACACAACACAAAACGCCTTAAAACCAACACAGGCTTCGGATTCCGCACTGATTACTTTCACAACAGGTACCACCGGAATTCCGAAAGCAGCTGATAGAAGTCACGAATTTTTAAAAGTACAATTTGATGCGCTTCATCCGTTGTTGAAAGGACAAGTGAGCATGACGATGTTGCCTGTTGTGTTGTTGCTTCATCTTGGCTTGGGCATTACATCTGTGATTGCGGCTTTCAAAAGTTCCAAACCCAAAAGTTTTGACGCAAAAAAAATTTTAGCGCAAATAAAAAAACATAAAGTAGACAGCATGATTGCTTCGCCTTTTTATTTACTTCAACTGGCTGATGCCGTACATGAACAAACCACTTTGCAACACATTATTTCGGGCGGTGCGCCTGTATTTGCATCGGATGCGGAAAAAATTTCAAAAGCATTTGACAATACAAAATTTACAATTGTTTATGGCTCTACCGAAGCAGAACCAATAAGCAAATGCGAAGCAAATGAAGTGACAGAAAACAAAAATACTTTCGGACTTTTAGCCGGAAAACCTGTTCCATCCGTGTTGCTGAAAATTATTTCTGCACAATATTTGCCTCAAACAACAGAAAAAGAATTAAGCCGTTTGGAATTACAAAAGGGAAACATCGGCGAAATAATCGTAAGCGGAAAAGCCGTGAATACATCGTACACAGACAATCCGCAAGCAGTTGCCGAAAATAAAATTAAAACAGAACAAACAACGTGGCACCGCACCGGAGATAGCGGATATTTAGACGAAAAAGGTCAGTTATTTTTAACCGGACGCACCTCCCAAATCATTCACCACAACGAAAAAATATATTATCCTTTTGTAATAGAAAACAGACTCAAAAATATTGAAGGCGTCACGGCAGGAACATTATTACTTGTAAAAAATAAATTGATCTTAGCGCTTTGCACAACTAATTTTTTTAACGAAAAAAATATATCGGATTTTGAATACGATGAAATTCGTTATTTTACTTCACTCCCACTTGACCCAAGACATCACTCAAAAATTGATTACCGAAAATTGGCACGAAATAATTATATTTAATCCCTGTCTGAAAATGGGAAAGGCTACATTTTTTGGGGAAGGTTACAATAGCGAAAATAAGTGGATATCTATACAAAATTACTAATTTCAAATCAAAATATGAAGAAACTATTTGCTTGGGTCATGATTGGTGCTATGGTAATGAGTCTCCGCACGCCAACATCTTCTGAAGAGAATCCAAACGCGCCACTCTGGATGAGGTATCCGGTTATTTCTCCTGATGGAAAAACGATCGTATTTGAATACAAAGGTGATTTATACCAGGTAGCTTCCGGCGGCGGAACCGCTACTCCTGTTACACTCAGCGATGCCTACGACTTCATGCCGGTATTTTCTGCTGACGGAAAAACAATCTATTTTGCATCAGACCGCTACGGGAACTTTGACGTATTCTCCATTCCGTTACAAGGAGGAAATACCAAACGCTTAACATTCCATTCAAGCAATGATTACCCGCAATGTCTTTCGGCGGACGGAAAACGGATCATTTTCACAGCAACCCGGGTGGACAATGCCGCTATGTCACAGTTTCCATATAGCGCTTTGGGTGAAATCTACTCCACAGGAACCAATGGCGGACGCGAAAAGCAAGAATTATCCATCGCCGCAGAAAATATCAAATGGAACAAAGCCGGAACTAAAATGATCTTCCACGATAAAAAGGGGTACGAAGACCCGTGGAGAAAACATCACCAATCGTCCGTTACACGCGATGTATGGATGTATGAGAAAAACAGCGATAAATTCACTCAACTGACGGATTTTGCAAGCGAAGACCGCAATCCGGTCTGGAACAGCGATGAATCTGCCTTGTTTTACTTAAGTGAACAAAGCGGCTCATTCAATGTCTGGAAATTGAATCCGAATAGTCCGAATTCCGGCACCCAGGTTTCAAAGTTCGACAAGAATCCGGTTCGTTTCCTTTCCATTTCAAACGACAACACACTTTGCTACGGATACGACGGGGAAATTTACACGCAAAAAGAAGGCTCAAACCCACAAAAGGTAAACATTCAAATCAACGCAGAAGACCGTAATGCAGATATCAGGAATATAACTGAAACAGGCAATGCATCTGAAATTGCAGTATCTCCGAACGGAAAAGAAGTAGTTTTCATCAATCATGGGGATGTATTCGCCGTTTCGCTGGAAAACGAAGTTACCAAACAGATTACCAATACCCCGGAAGAAGAACGCAATGTGAGTTTTTCACCAGATGGAAAAGCCATTCTTTATGCTTCCGAACGAAACAAAATATGGGGAATCTACCAAACAACCCTGGTACGAAAAGAAGAAAGCTATTTCTATGCTTCTACTCTATTGAAAGAGGATTCCCTGATTGTAACCGAAAACGAATCCTTCCAGCCGCAATATTCTCCGGACGGTAAGGAAATTGCCTTTCTGGAAAACAGGACCGGAATCAGCATTTACAACATTGTCAGCAAGAAAATCCGCAATGTATTGCCAGAGACAAAAAATTACTCCTACAGCGACGGAGACCAGGGGTTCAACTGGTCACCGGACAGCAAATACATTCTGGTGAGTTACCTGCAGGACGGGAACTGGCACGAACAGCTTGGATTGATTGATGTAAGTGGAAAAGAGCCGATGCTGGAGCTAACCCGGAACGGTTTTTCAAACAGTGGTCCGAAATTCCAGATGAACGGGAAAATGATTTTGTGGTTCTCCAACAGAGACGGGATGAAAAATGTGTCAAGTCACGGTTCTCAGCAGGATGCCTATGGGCTTTTCCTCGATCAGAATACCTTTGACTTGTTCAAAATGAAAAAGGCGGATTATGAACTTTGGAAAGAACAACAAGAAAAAGCCGACAAAGAGAAAGAATCCGAAAGTACCGCAAAAAAAGGAAAAACGGAGAAAACTGACACAACGAAGAAAGCAGAATCATTGAAAATCGATTTGCCCGGACTGGAAGACCGCCAAGTGCGTTTAACAGAAAATTCTTCGTTCCTGCACGATGCTTTTATGGATCCGAAAGGTGAAAAACTGTATTACCTCGCTCCGAACGAAGACGGTATAAACCTGTATGTCCGCGATTTCAAAGAGCGTGAAACAAAAATGCTCATTCCATTGAAAGCTAACGGATTTTGGGGTGCAACAATGGACAAGAACGGAAAGAATCTCTTTGCGATTATCGACGGACGTCTGACACGTCTCGATCTCGAAAAAGGAGAACAGAAAAATATCCCGTTCAGAGCAGAACGCACACAGGACGGATATGCCGAGCGCGCTTATTTATTTGAGCACATGTGGCGCCAGGTGAAAGCGAAATTCTACGTAGCCGATCTGCAGGGAACGGACTGGAACTATTATAAAACAACATACGCTAAATTCCTTCCTCATATTAACAATAACTATGATTTTGCTGAAATGTGCAGTGAATTGCTCGGAGAACTGAATGCTTCCCACACCGGTTGCCGCTTTTTCGTCAGAAAAGAAAACGGGGACGAAACAGCTCAGTTAGGAGTAATCCTGGATGAAAATTTCACCGGAAATGGGTTGAAAATTGCAGAAATTCTGGATAAAGGCCCATTGGTAAGCTCTGATACAAAGATCAAAGCCGGGGCAATTATCGAGAAAATTGACGGTGTGGAAATCAAACCGGAACTGAATTATTATCCTTTACTGAACAGGAAAGTCGGGAAACAGGTTTTGCTTTCCATATATGATCCTGCAAGCGGAAAACGCTGGGAAGAAACCGTAAAGCCGATCTCCGCAAGTGCACAAAATGAATTGCTTTACCAACGCTGGGTAAAACGCATGCAAGCCATGACGGAAAAATTATCCGGCGGAAAATTAGGTTACATGCACATTCGCGGTATGGATGACCGCAGCTACCGCGAGTTCTACAACCAAGTAATGGGAAAATATATCAACAAACAGGCATTAATCGTAGATACGCGCTTTAACGGTGGTGGCTGGTTACATGACGACCTGGCAACATTCCTTTCCGGAAAACAGTATATTAATTTCGTGCCGAGAGGTCAGAAAATAGGTTTGGAACCAGGCTCGAAATGGACCAAACCAAGCTGCGTTCTGATGGGGGAAGGAAACTACTCTGATGCACACATGTTTCCGGTTGTTTACAAAACCCTTGGAATCGGGAAACTGATCGGGATGCCGGTACCAGGAACAGGAACTGCCGTTTGGTGGGAAAACCTCCAGGATAACTCGCTCGTTTTCGGAATTCCACAGGTAGGAGTGATGACCATGGACGGAAAATACTATGAAAACAACCAGTGCGAACCAGATTATAAAGTGGTAAACGATTACAACACGATGCTGAAAGGAGAAGACGCACAACTGAAAAAAGCAGTCGATGTTTTACTTGGAAGATAATATTTGAGAAAATGGCCCGTATTTTCGTACATACTTTAAAATAAAATTCCCCGGCATTTCGTACCCTGCCCAGTGACCGGGGAATTTTTCCAGGATCATACTAAAAGCTCCAAATAAACATCTATGAAACATCTATTCTTTCCCTTACTCCTCATTACAACAGCCTGCACAACCCCAACAGCGGAAGAGACTGAGAAAACTCCAGGATCCGAAGCCGGTGAAAACTATGCAGACATCATCCCGGCGAAAGACACTTTGTATTGTACATCCAATGGTTCCTTTGAATACGGAGAATCCTACGGCTATACCAGCAAAGCTGGCGACACAATCATTCCGTCAGGAACGTTCAGCAACTGCTTCAGCGATATTTTCACCACTTTCGCCTACGTCTCAGATGAGCGTTTCGGAGACAAGGGAATAGTTGCCGTGAACAGGAACAAAGAACTCATCTTTGAAGCTTACATCTTTGACAACGGTCCGGATTACATCAACGAGGGATTATTCCGGATCAGACGAAACGGAAAAATCGGGTATGCGGACCCAACGGGAAGGGTAATCATCCCAACCAAATACAGTTGCGCGGATCCGTTTGAAAACGGGAAAGCGCGGGTTGCCCTGGATTGCGAACTGATCAGTGATGGTGAGCATACCGCAGTAAAAAGTGCTCACTGGTTCTACATTGATAAAACCGGAAAGAAAATAATCCCTTGACCCAAGCTACCCTAAACTATTTTTATTTTACTTTTAGTTTCGCTTTTAAGTCAGTCAAACCTATTTGTGTTTGTTTGTTAGCTACAGAACCTGTTGCGATTTGCTTTTTCATTTCAACATTCAGCCAATAGTCACCGCAAACTGATATAAAATAGTCCGTTGTTTTTTCGTTTTTGTGAACGTGTCCTTTTAAGCCGTCTTCACCTTTGTAAAAAGCAATAACATAGTATTTCCCTTCGTCAAATCTTGAAAGATAAGGTCGGCATAAAATACCGTTGTCTCCCCAGACTATTATAGTTTTTCTTGTTTCTGTTCCCTTATAAATTTCAATAATTTCAGCTTCCATTGACATTGGCGTTCTCTCTTCGTAAATGTCTTTGAACGTTAAATATTTTGTTATTTTCACTAATGCAACAAGCTCTGTTTTTGGAGCAACTTTCAAAAAATCTCCTTGTGAGCCGCAGTCGCAAGCGAAGGTTGCCTGTCCAATTGTCAAAAGGAAAAGTATCAATATGAATTTTAGTTCTTTCACCGTCGTATTATTTGCTTTTACTTCCTGTAAATAAATGGTGTCCAGGTTAGCAACCGTTTTTCACTTAATTTTCCTCCTTTGTTCATCATAAAGTCCGATTAACAGGCTGTTTCCGTTTTTATCTACCTTTATACCACCGTATTTTGCATGTTCATATTTTTCTGCCTGTCCTTCCTGAAAGAAAAAAGATTCGGCTCCAATATTCACATTCCACCTGTCAGATGTACTGTATTTTATAAGTAACTCGCCCTCGCTCAAAGGTGTGATGTCTTTTTGAAATCTCGCTTTTTCTGCTACTCCACTTGAATCAAGCTGAACAACACAATAGCCGCGTTTGGGTTTGCTGTCATCAATATTGTCTGAAATATTATACCGCAACGCCATATAATCGCCCTGCATTAACGAACGTGGGTCAACAGGAGCAAGTTTCAACAAAACCAATCGTCCGTTTTTTAATAATTCCTCTTTCCTGATTACGGAATAGTTGAAGTAAATTAATAAAAGGACGAGGTTCAGCGCTATGATTAACCATTTATATTTTTTCATTTACAGTCAATTTTTTCAGGTAAACAGATGAAAGTACAATAAAAAGACTCCTGATGAAAATAAAAATATGGATTTTTCCAGAAATGTTAAATTTAAGTCGTAGTAATATTAAGAAATAAAAGCAACTATACCTAAAACTGTCTGTGGGTGTATGCCACACCTAATGCAAAGGCACTCCTTAGAAACAGGCGTTTTTTTACACATTTTTTATCTTTATTTTCTGAGTAACTGTTAGGAAATTATATTTTGAAACGACAAAACTATTTCCGGGCGGATCATTGCAATTTCTTAAGCAGTTGCCAGATCTGCCGTTCCTTTCTTCGACCCTTCGTAAATCGAATATTTGCGGAAAGAGCACTCCAGGTCACCGTTAAATAGCCTGTACTTTTTGTCCGGTTTCAGCGCCAGTGCTTTGAATCCTTCTTCACTGGATGAAATGATGAAGCAACTGTATCCCATCAGACGATGTTTCATAATACTTCCCAGTGTTCCGTACAATTCTTCTACATCGGCTTCAAGGCGTTCTCCGTATGGTGGGTTCGAAATCAGGATTGCAGGGCCTTCCGGGAATGGAAATTCGGTTACTGATGCGTTGTGAACATCAATAAATCTTCCGAAGGAAAATCCCCGGAGATTTCTTCGCGTTTTCATAACCATTTGCGGATCAATATCCCCGCCGACCAATGTACACGGAAGCTCCTTCACCACCCTGGTAGCCTGAGAATAGATTTCATCCCATAATTTTGCATCATAATTCGACATATTTTTGAATGCATAATGGGTCCGTTCGATATTGGATGGAATTCCCGCAGCCAGCAATGCCGCTTCGATCAACAGGGTGCCGGAACCACAAAAAGGATCCACGAGTGTTGTTTTTTTGTCCCAGTTTGCCAGGCGCAAAAGCGCTGCCGCCACAACTTCATTTAAAGGAGCATCTCCGACAGACTGCCTGTAGCCGCGTTGGAAAAGCGGTAAACCACTCGTATTGACAGAAATCACCCCTTCATTTTCCCGCACGTACAAGTCGATAACCACCTGGGGCGATTTCACATTGATATCCGGGCGTTCACCTTTCAAGTCTCTGAAATGATCCACCACCGCATCCTTTATCAGCAAAAACGGAAATTGGGAATGTTTGAATATTGTTGAATTAACGGCTCCTTTCACAGCAAAGGTTTTTCTCACATCAAAAAGGGCGGACCAATTAATTTTCTTTGCTTCATAATACAGATCTTTTTCTGTTTTAACAGAAAACCGTCTCAATTCAACCAAAACGGAAATAGCACAGCGCACATGCAGGTTCAGGAAATAAACATCTTTCCATTCTCCTTCCACCTGAACTGCCCTGTTGAGTTTTGTACAGTCGGAATATCCCAATTCATTGAGTTCTTCTGCAAGTACATCTTCCAATCCGTAAAACGTTTTGAGCACAATCTTCATAAGGCATTCAATTATTTGAGTGCACAAAAGTAGCTAAAAGCAAAGAGCTTTTCTAAATAACGTGAGTTCTGCGGAGAAATAAGGCAAAACACTACGTTTTTAGGTAAAAAAAATTTAATTTTGATTTTCATGCATTCAGCAAAGCAAATAGCTCTGATAGTAATCCTCCTGAACACCCTCCCCTTTTTCGGCAAAGCTCAGGGAGTTGGAGTGGTTTTAAGTGGCGGAGGGGCATCCGGTTTTGCACACATTGGGGTACTCAAAGCTTTGGAAGAAAACAATATTCCGATCAATTACATCACCGGTACTTCAGCCGGAGCGCTCATAGGTGCAATGTATGCCTGTGGGTATTCTCCCCGGGAAATCGAAAATTACGTCCGCAGCAACAAGTTTCAGCTCATGTCGAACGGCCAGATCGAGCAGCGTTATGAGTTCCTGCTTCGGGAAGATAATGAAAATGCTTCAGGGATGAGTTTTTCTTTTTCGCTCGACAGTCTTTTCATCAAATCACTTCCTACAAATTTCATCCGGCCGGAATTACTCGATTTTGAAATGCTTCGCTTGTTCGGAACCACAAGCGCCTCATCTTCCTATAATTTTGACAGCCTTTTCGTTCCTTTTCGTTGCGTTGCCAGTGATATCGTGGCAAAAAAAAGCGTTGTTTTCTCAAACGGACACCTGAACGAAGCAGTCAGGGCTTCCATGACTTTCCCTTTTTACGTGAATCCCATCAGGATCAATGGTGTCCTGTATTTCGACGGAGGTTTATATAACAATTTCCCGGCAGATGTCATGTATAAAAGCTTCCCGGCAAATTTCATCATTGGAAGCAATGTTTCCTACAATGCGGCTGCGCCAAAGGAAGATGACCTGATCAGTCAGCTGACCAACATGCTGGTGAGCCATACGTCATTTGAAATCCCCTGTGAACAAGGAATTATTATCGAACCCAAACCAAACATCAGCACCTTTGATTTTGAAGATGTGGGCGAAGCCATTGATGCCGGATACAATGCAACTATTGCAATGATCGACAGTCTTAAAAGCGTGCTGGATGAGCGGATTTCAATGGAAGAACTGAACAAGCGGCGCGAACAGTTTCGTGAAAAATTCAACCCTCTGGTTATTTCACAAGTAAATACCGTGAATCAAAAGGGCCGGGATGAAAGTTATGTCCGAAAGTCGATTCTGAGAAACAACAAAGGCGAAACCATTTCCGGTCTTCGGTTCAAACGCCGGTATTTCAGAACCTATGCAACGCCACAGATCAAATACCTGTATCCAACGCTGGATTCTCGTCCCGATTCAACTTACACGCTGAATCTCAAAGTAACAAAATCCAAGCCCTTTCGCCTGGATATTGGAGGAATTTTAAGTACCCGGGCGATCAACACCGGATTTGTTCAGCTTAATTATATGCGTCTGGACCGCTTTGCCAGTACTTATCAAATCGGAGGTTATTTCGGGAAGTTTTACAACTCGGGAAAAGTGAATGTGGATCTGCACTTTCCTTCCTATTATCCTGTCTCTGCAAGCGTTTACGGAGTCATCAACCGCTGGGATTATTTCAAAAGTTTTACCAGCTTCTTCGACGATCAAAAACCGTCATTTCTGGTTCAAAATGAAGTTTATATCGGTGGTGGCATAAAATTGCCCTTGTTCAATAACTCCAAATTCAGTGTTGAATACAGGTATTTCGAAACACAGGACCGCTACTATCAGTCGACTGAATTCACCAGCAAAGACACAACCGACCAGACAACTTTATATGGGAATTCCCTGATTGCAACTCTGGAACACAATTCTCTCAACCGGAAACAATGGGCTTCTTCCGGCACGCTGGCCTTATTTAAAGTTATCTACAGCGGTGCACAGGAGCACAGTATTTCGGGATCAACTTCTCCACAGTACTACGATTACAGGAATGGGCATCATTGGTTTAATATTCGTGGTGAGGTTCAAAGTTTTCCACTGAGCACCAAATATTTCTCATTCGGTCTGCATGGTTTGGCAAGCATCACCAACCTCTCATTACTAAAAAATTACACAGCAACGCTACTCAACATGAATGCATTCCAGCCTTTGCCGGATTTGCAAACTTATTTCTTTTCGGATTACCGCTCTCCCCAGTATATTGCTGGAGGGGTAAACATCATCTTTTCACTCCGCAAAAACATCGATATCCGCGCAGATGGGTACTGGTATCAACCGTTTATTTCGATTCTGAAGAATGATGATGGCACTTTCGGCTATTCCAAGCCATTTAAGGGAGAATCCCAGGTCGTTTCACTTTCAGCAATCTACCATTCGCCCCTTGGCCCGCTGCGGGCCTCTTTGAATTATTTCCCGAAGCAAAATTCGCCGCTGGCTTTCCAGTTCACCTACGGATTTATCATTTTCCACGAGCGCGCATTTCGTTAGTTAATTCAGAACCGTTAAATTCGCGTTCAAAATGTAGAACATGACAAAAATCATCTGTGGTATTCAGCAAATGGGAATCGGTGTTCCCGATGTACAATCTGCCTGGAAATGGTATCGTGAGCATTTTGGTGTGGATATAAGAATTTTTGAAGAAGCTGCTGAAGCTCCCCTGATGACCAGATATACAGGAGGAGTCATTCATTCCCGAACAGCAACATTGGCTCTTTCCATGGAAAGTGGTGGTGGTTTCGAGATCTGGCAGTTCACTTCACGTCCGACGGAAAAAAGTAAGGAGCCGGTCATTCTGGGTGATTTCGGGTTATATGCCTGCCGCATCAAATCCCGCGACGTAAAAGCAACACACGCTTTCCTGACCAAAAAAGGTGCAAAAGTATTGTCTGAACCACAACAATTACCCAATGGCAGCTATCATTTCCTGGTGGAAGATCCGAACGGAAACCTCTTCGACATTGTGGAAGGCTCCGGATGGTTCATGGATACCAAATTCGAAGGAAAAACCGGGGGAGTTGCTGGCTGCATGATCGGAGTAAGTTCCATCGAAAAAGCACTTCCTTTATACCAAAACATCCTCGGATACGACAAAATCGTTTACGATGTCACTGATACATTTGATGCTTTCAGCCAGGTTCCGAATGGAAATCACAAAATCAGACGCGTTTTACTTCAGCATTCCGAAGACCGGAAAGGGCCTTTTGCCAGGTTGCTTGGTCCTACTCAGATTGAGCTGATTCAGGCAGTTGACCGCACGGATGCAAAATCCATATTTAAGGATCGTTTCTGGGGCGACTGGGGATTTATTCATTTGTGTTTCGACGTACAGGGGATGGACGAATTACAGCAGGAATGCGAAAAACTTGGTTTCCCTTTCACTGTAGATTCTGGAAAAACTTTTGAAATGGGAGAAGCTGGCGGAAGATTCAGTTACATCGAGGATCCGGACGGAACGTGGATCGAATTTGTTGAGACACATAAAGTTCCTGTCATGAAAAAGCTAGGCTGGTACATTCACCTCAAAAACAAAAAGCCCGGAGCATTTCTACCGAACTGGATCCTGAAAGCCATGAGGTTCAATCGTGTTAAGGATTGATTTAACCGTAGTTTCTGTTGATTTTAATTCCTGTTTTAGTTTCATATATAAATCGTACCTTTGGGTTCAAATTGTATACTTATGAGATTTCTCCAATTTTCACTTTATACGCTCATCCTGGCTTCAACAGTTTTGGTAACTTCCTGCAAAGACAATATTGATTTTGCAGGAGATCATGTTGAAACACCGGTTTTGTTTGGGTTGCTGGACAAAAATGATTCCCTGCATTATGTGAAGCTCACCCGTACGTTTGCAGGTTCCAACAACTCAGTAAACGTTGCTCTTATCGAAGATTCCAGCTACTTCCAGAATGCTGAAATCACGTTAGAAGAATGGGCTTTTTTACCTCCGAACAATGTATTTACCAAAGTGAGATCCTGGGTTTTGAGAGATACCGTATTGACTAACAAAGTGCCGGGAGCTTTTTACAGTCCAAATCAAAAAGTATATTACTTCCAGACACAAGCTTACAACAGTCTCAACCAACCTTCAGTCAGCGATCAAAACCTGGCGGTTGCACTGAAAGATGAAGCAACATACCGATTGATTGCAAACATCAATGGCGGGCAAATCGTAGTGAACGGCGAAACAAAACTCGTAACGGGAATGTCCGTCAGCTCTCCGAGCAGTAACGGAAACTATTCGTTTGTTAAAACCGTCAGCGGAGTAAAAGAATACAATGGGGCATCCCTGAAATCAAATAACGGAAATGCCCAGGTAATCGATGCGCGGATTCAGTTCTTCTTCAACGAATACTATGGCAGCGTTCCGGTAGAAAAATCGTTTATCTGGAAAGTAGGAGAATTAAATGGCGATGAAATCCAGGGAACTGCTTCCAATTTCTCTGCAAACGGAGAAACCTTTTATCAGCTGGTAAAACAAAATTGCACCAATGATCCGAGTATCACCAAACGGCAAATGACTTCGATTCGTTTGATTATGACCGGAGGTTCGGCAGATTTGAGTAAATACATCCTGGTGAACCAGCCCAGTTCATCACTTGCACAGAATAAACCGAGTTTTACCAACCTGAGCAGAGCCGATGGTGGTCCTGTGATCGGGCTTTTCAGCTCCAGGATGACAACCAAACAGGATAAAGAGGTATTTAACTCGTCGCTTCCGAATCAGCGCGCTTTGGATTACTTATCAAACAAAGAACTTTGCTCGGGTCCAATTACCGGTTTACTTTTATTCTGCAGCAGTAATCCGATCGATATCAGCAATGGGGAATCCTGGGCTTGCCAGTAATAAAACGAAATTCAACTAAAATAAGCTCCGTTTGTCATCAGATGAATGGGGCTTTTTCTTTTTAGTTCACTAAATTTGTTACATGAGCGAGCGCATTACCCTTTTCGTTGATGTCATCTTACCGGTTCCGTTAAGCCAGGAATTCACCTATCGGGTTCCATTTGAAATGAATGATTTTATAGGGGAATACCTGCGTGTCATCGTTCCGTTTGGAAAAGGGAAACTATATACCGGAATCGTTACGAAAATCCACCGGGAAGCACCCAAGCTCTACCAGGCAAAATACGTGGAGTATATCCTGGATGAAACCCCACTAATTACAAAAAGACAATATGCGTTCTGGAAATGGATGTCGGAATATTATATGGCTCCCATCGGGGATGTTATGAACGCGGCCCTTCCTTCCAATTTTAAACTGGCCAGTGAAACAAAAATCGCCATTCACCCTGATTTCGATCCAGGTAAAAGCGAGCTGTCAGACCGCGAATACCTCATAGTTGAAGCACTGGAGATCAAAGACACATTAGATCTGAAAGAAATTTCGGAAATTGTCGGAATCAAAACGATTCAGCCTCTAATCAAAGCCTTACTGGAAAAACGCATCGTTCTCACATTGGAAGAAGTCTCCAAAAAATTCACACCCAAGACGGGATTGTTTATTGTATTGCAGGAAGATTACCGTTCCGATACGGTACTAAACGAACTTTTTGAGCAGCTGGCTCAAAAAAAAACGACTCAAAAACAGGAGCAAGTCATACTGAAAATTCTTCAGTTGGGAGGTTTTCACGAGGGACAAGTCACTCCTATTCTGCGCAAATCACTGGAAGACCAGGGTTGTTCCCTGCCAGCCATCAATACACTGGAAAAGCAGGGAATTTTACGCACCGAACGCCTTGAAATATCGCGAATTCAAAATGCGGATCAAAGTAAATTCGAATTCCCAAAGCTAAGTCCGGCGCAAACGGATGCGTTACACGAGATTGAAGCCGCATTCCAGGAAAAGGAAACCGTTCTTCTTCAGGGAATCACCGGATCAGGAAAAACGGAAATCTACATCGAACTGATCCGCAAAGTACTTGACCAGGGAAAACAGGTGCTCTTCCTGGTTCCTGAAATTGCATTAACTACGCAATTGATCCAGCGTTTATCGGCTTATTTTGGAAAAAAAACCGGAGTTTACCACTCCAGATTCAACTCCAACGAACGAGTCGAAATCTGGAATAAAGTACTAAGTAACGACCCGAACCAGTTCCGCCTGGTTGTCGGTGCGCGCTCATCCATATTCCTTCCCTTCCAGGATTTAGGTCTGGTGATTGTAGATGAAGAACACGAATCTTCCTACAAACAACAGGATCTCTCACCGCGATACCATGCGCGCGATATGGCTATTGTACTGGCGCATTTTTTCAAAACAAAAACGCTCCTGGGCTCAGCAACTCCGGCTATTGAAAGCTTTCAGAATGCGCGGGAGCAGAAATACGGACATGTGTTACTGACCGAACGCTTTTCACAGGTACAATTACCTGAAATTTTGTGCGCTGACATGAAAGAAGAACGCAGGCAAAAAAGTCTGAATGGACATTTCTCTAAATTCCTGCTGGAAAACATCACTGAAACACTCAGGAATCAGGATCAAATCATCCTGTTCCAGAACAGAAGAGGTTACACCCCGATCTGGACCTGTGAAATCTGTGGTTTCAGCCCGAATTGTATCAATTGTGATACAACTTTGAATTACCACAAACAATCTAATATCCTGAAATGTCACTATTGCAGCTACCAGACCAAACCAATTGGCACCTGCCCGGCTTGTGGAAGCAATCGCTTGAAAATGCTGGGATTCGGGACGGAGAAAATTGAAGATGATTTATCGCTGCTTCTCCCGGATGTGCGAATCGGGAGAATGGACCTGGATACTACACGCAATAAAAACAGTCACCTGGAATTGATCCGGGCATTTGAGAATCGGGAAATCGACATTCTGATCGGAACACAAATGGTCGCAAAGGGATTGGATTTCGATCACGTTGGTCTCGTCGGGATCCTGGATGCCGATTTGATACTCAATAAAACGGATTTCAGAGCATTTGAACGTGCTTTCCAGTTAATGACACAAGTTGCGGGAAGATCGGGCCGCAGAAACAAGCGCGGAAAGGTAATCGTTCAAACCGGGAATCCGAATCACTGGGTGATTCAAAAAGTCATAGAACACGATTATGATTCCTTTGCCATCAATGAGGTGGTTGAGAGAAGAAATTATCATTATCCGCCGTTCTATAAATTAATCCGGTTTACGCTCAAACACCGCGACCGGGATTTGGTCGAAGCAGGTGCATTACACTTCGGAAAATTGCTGAAAGAACAATTCCACGAACGCGTTTTAGGTCCTGAATCCCCAATAATTTCGAGGATTCAGAACTTTTATTTGAAAGAAATTGTTTTAAAAATTGAGCACGAAGCTCCGCAGAAGAGAGTAAAGGAACGCTTACACGAGCTGACGGATCAATTTTTCAGCGTTCCCCATTTTAAACCCATTCGACTGATAACAGACGTAGATCCCGCTTAACCCAAGTATGATTTAAGCATCCGGCTTCGGGATGTATGTTTTAACCGTCGAATTGCTTTTTCTTTTATTTGTCGTACTCTTTCTCTTGTCAAATCGAATAAATCTCCGATTTCTTCAAGTGTCAGAGGATGTTTTCCGTTCAAACCGTAATAAAGTCTCACGACATCTCCTTCTCTCCCGGATAAGGAAGACAAAGAGCGTTCGATTTCTTTCCTCAGGGACTCCCTGGTCAGTTCATTTTCAGGACTTGGCAATGAATCATTCGGCAATACGTCATACATGCTGGATGAGCTTTCATCTCCATCTACCAGCGGAGCATCCATCGATAAGTGACGGGCTGTATTTGCCAAAGACTGGCGCACATCATCTATGGAACACTCGAGGTATTCTGCCAGTTCATCTGCAGAAGGGGGGCGTTCATACAATTGCTCCAGCTCACTGTATGCTCTGTTTATTTTATTGATCGTACCGATCTTGTTCAACGGAAGACGAACAATTCTAGCCTGCTCCGCTAAAGCTTGTAGTATCGATTGGCGAATCCACCAAACTGCATACGAAATGAACTTGAAGCCACGAGTCTCATCGAAACGTTCTGCTGCTTTAATCAAACCCAGATTTCCTTCATTAATTAAATCCGGAAGCGACAAGCCCTGATTCTGATATTGCTTCGACACAGAAACCACAAAGCGAAGATTTGCTTTGGTCAAACGTTCAAGGGCTTTTTTGTCTCCCGCTTTGATCCGTTTTGCCAGCTCCACTTCTTCATCTGCACTAATTAATTCAACACGGCCAATTTCCTGAAGATATTTATCGAGAGAGGCTGTTTCCCGATTGGTAACCTGCTTTACAATCTTTAACTGTCTCATGGCCTTTACAATTGATCTACATGAATATAACGATTATTAGATTTCGTTAGTTGTGTTCTTTACAATCAAAAAATGTTAAATGAATAAACTGTTTGTTTAAGCTAACAAATTGTATGAATCAACGAAAATTTCGTTTTAGATTTTTGCTAAATTTTTCAGGGAAAGGATTTGAAAATTAAGAAACAGTTATTTTCGAAATTGAAATTTTAGAGAATAACGGATTATTTGATACTAATTTTAACAAAAAGAGCTTTTTCAAACTGATAATAACGCTATAGAAAAATTTTTAAACAAACTCTTAATCGGGAAAATAAGGTAATTTTGCATCCGATAATGAACAATTCTATGCGCATTTTAATGGTTTGCCTGGGAAATATATGCCGTTCTCCGATGGCGGATGGTTGGCTGAGACACAAAAATAAAAAACTGGGCTTATCTCTTGAAATTGATTCGGCTGGAACAGCCAATTACCATGTTGGAGAAAAACCGGATCACCGCATGAGAAAACTTTCGCTTGAATATGGCATATCTATTGACGAGTTGAGAGCCCGCCAGTTTTCAGTTACCGATTTCGATCACTATGATATCATCTTTGCCATGGACCAGAGTAATCTGAAAAATATCCTGGACCTGGCACGAAACAAAGAAGACAAACAAAAAGTGCGATTGCTGCTCAATGAGCTTCATCCCGGGAAAAACCTGGAAGTTCCGGATCCCTATTACGGAACCGAAGCGAATTTCAGAGAAGTAATCGAATTACTGGACGAAGCAACCGAAGCTTTCCTTATCAACAATCAATTAATCGTAAAACAATGAGTGCAGGAAAATTATACCTGATTCCAAATACCCTTGGAGGGGAAACTACAGAAGACATCATTCCCCAGGGAGTAGCCCAGATCGCTGTTCAGTTAAGAGTTTTTGCAGTCGAAGATATTAAATCTGCCCGCAGATTGCTGCGCAAGATTGATCGTACCTTTCCCATTGACGAATCGGAATTCTTTGTTTTGAACAAAGCCACTGTTTCTTCTGACATATACCACCTCATCAAAGCAATGAAAACGGGAAAAAACGTGGGAATTATCAGTGAGGCGGGTTGTGCGGGAATTGCAGACCCCGGAGCAGTACTGGTTTCTCTGGCTCATGAAAACGAAATCCAGGTTTGTCCCACTGTTGGTCCAAGCTCCATCCTGCTCACCCTGATCGGGAGCGGTTTCAACGGCCAGCTTTTTACTTTTCACGGATACTTACCCAAGGATCAAAAAGAGCGTATCCGTAAGCTGAAGGATCTGGAACAACGTGCGCGCAGATCCGGAGAAACTCAATTATTTATGGATACTCCTTTCAGAGCCATGCACATTTTTGAAGACTTGTTGAATGAACTTGCAGATGATACCCTATTATGTGTTGCTTCCAACATGACATTACACAATGAACGCATTCAAACACGCACTATTGCCGATTGGAGGGAAAATGCATACGACCTGAGCAAACAACTGGTGATGTTCGCTCTCGGAAAATTATCATAAAAAATTCGCAGCCCTGAAAGTAAAAGTATTTTTATTTACCTCATCACTGTCAGATGTCCTTTTGCGGTATACTTTTTATCGTTATTCGAATCTCTGAAAGTAACTGTCCAGGTATAAGCTCCTTCCGGAACAATTGTTCCATTGTAAGTTCCATCCCAAGCTGCCTGCGGATCATGGCTTTCCCAAATCAGCTCTCCCCACCTGTCGAAGATGTTCATCGTAAAGCTATATATGTCAAACCCGGAAGTAAATACCGGTTGGAACGTATTATTATGTTCATCTCCGTTCGGAGTGAAACAATTCGGAACATAGTAAATCAATTCGTCAAGAATGCGGACAATCACGCTGGCTGTGTCCAAACAACCGAACGCATTCGTAGCAACTAGTTTCACCAGGTAATCTCCAGTAACCGGACCATAAGCATGTACTGGCGAAAAAGCAGCAGAAGTTCCGCCATCACCAAAAAGCCAGATATAAGAACTTGCATTCGCTGAATGATTGATAAACTGAATTTCAGGGCTGGTAACTGTTGCTTCGTAAGGAGACGGAGTAAATGCCGCCGTTGCTTCCGGATTTACACAAACCAAGTTAGGCTTCGTCATAGTCCCCGTACATCCGTTATTATCCGTCACAGACAAAGAAATATTGTAACAACCTTGCGAAAGAAAACTTGTGGTACCTGTTCCAACGGAAGTTGACGATTGTCCGTTACCAAAATTCCATACAGCATTTACCGTTAAAGGTGTTGAATTCGTAAAAACAACATTCAAAGGAGGGCAACCGGACAACTTGTCAGCTGAAAAACCGACAACCGGAGCCGCATTTACGACAATAGTTATAGTAGAAGGTCCCGCACAGGATCCCGGAATATCATAAGTGATCACATGTGATCCTGTTCCGGCAACACCCGGATCAAACAAGCCGGTTGCAGCATTGACAATTCCCGTTCCAGACCAGCTTCCTCCCGGAGTTACGGGGGTAAGCAGAACTGCTGCTCCATTCTCACAGAAAGCCCCGACCGAATTGATCGCGGTAGAATTTCCCGGGTTCAATGTCACAGTCGTTATTGCCGAAGATGAGCAAGAATTCACTGTCAGGGTAACGGTATAGGTTCCGAAATCAACTGCTGTAACAGCCGCAACAATTGGGTTCTGAAGCGCCGAACTGAATCCGTTCGGGCCAGTCCAGCTAAATGTTCCGCCTCCTGCTCCAGTAGCTGCTAAATCCAGCTCATCACCCACACACAGAGGCCCGTTACTGGAAGCCGCAACAATTGGAAGCGGGTTCACCGTGATCGTTGTTCCTACAGAGACCACGGAACAAAAACCGTTTGAAACCGTGACGGTATAAGTTCCGGAAGTGGTAGCTGTAATTGATTGTGTTGTAGCTCCCGTTGACCAAGTATTTCCAGTAGCGGATGACGAAGTCAAAACTACGTTATTTCCGGAACAGAAAGTTGTAGGTCCTCCGGCTGTAATCGTTGGAACAGCAGGAACTGGATTAACGGTTACAGTGGTTACCGCAGAAGTGGCAGAACAACCTGATCCGTTGGTTACCGTAACAGTATAAGTTCCGGAAGTGGTAACTGTGATTGATTGTGCTGTAACTCCCGTTGACCAGGTATTTCCCGCAGCGGATGACGAAGTCAAAACTACATTATTTCCGGAACAGAAAGTAGTTGAATCACTTGCTGTAATCGTTGGAACAGCGGGAACCGGATTAACGGTTACAGTGGTTGTCGCAGAAGTGGCAGAACAACCTGATCCGTTGGTTACCATGACGGTATAAGAACCGGAAGCAGTAACTGTGATTGATTGTGTTGTAGCTCCCGTTGACCAAGTATTTCCAGTAGCGGATGACGAAGTCAAAACCACGTTATTTCCGGAACAGAAAGTTGTAGGTCCTCCGGCTGTAATCGTTGGAACAGCAGGAACTGGATTAACGGTTACAGTGGTTGCCGCAGAAGTGGCAGAACAACCCGATCCGTTGGTTACCGTGACGGTATAAGAACCGGAAGCGGTAACTGTAATTGATTGTGTTGCAGCTCCCGTTGACCAGGTATTTCCCGCAGCGGATGACGAAGTCAAAACCACGTTATTTCCGGAACAGAAAGTTGTAGGTCCTCCGGCTGTAATCGTTGGCACAGCAGGAACCGGACTCACCGTAACAGTTGTTGAAACTGCAGACGAAGTGCAACCATTAGAAGACACTGTCACAGAATAAGTTCCACTGGTGGTAACTGTAATGGATTGTGTGGTTTCTCCAGTTGACCAGATATTTCCGGTTGCCGATGATGAAGTTAACGTAATTGAACCTCCTGAACAAAATGTCGTAGGTCCACTGGCTGTGATAGCAGGAGTTGCAGGAATGGGATTCACCGTAACCACTGTAGCTGCAGAAGTGGCGGAACAACCACTGCCGGAAGTAGTAACCATATAAGAGCCACTTGCAGAAACAGTGATTGATTGTGTTGTAGCTCCTGTTGACCAGGTATTTCCCGTAGCGGATGACGAAGTCAAAACCACGCTATTCCCAGCACAGAAAGTTGTAGGTCCTCCGGCTGTAATCGTTGGTGGAGTTCCCGGTGTCACTGTTATGGTTCTGCTACTGGTGACCTGATTTCCACAAGCATCGGTTACAATAGAATAAAGTGTAACGGTTCCGGACGTCGGGAATGAAATACCAGTACTTGTCCCGGTTCCCACGCTTGGTGTACCGGTAGGATTGAAACTCCAGTTGTAAGTATAACCGGGAACTCCATAAGCAGCAGAAGTAGAAGCTGTCAGAGTTCCTCCCTGACAAACAGTTGTTCCCGATAGTGTAACCGGTGTTGTTTGATTCGTATATTCCAGCGTTCTACCTGTTACGTTCATCACCCAGGGAGATCCTGCACCGATACAGGCGTTTGAACACCCGGTTGCTCCATAACAGGAACGATAGAATTTCAAGGTAAAAGTCACATTCTGTGCAACACAACCAGGAGCTGGCATACAAGATGAAAGATCCGAAAAAACGGATTGATTCGTTGCGGAACAATTTCCACCCCCAATTCCGTTACAAAACCAGTAATATCCTGTTGCAGACGGGCTAATACAGGAGCCTGTTCCGATACGCATGGCTCCATCCTGCAACCAGCATAAGATCCCGTTAGCGGTATAGGTAAAGGAGAATGTTGCATCTGTAAAAGTGGCATTCGCCGGACAAGGAACCACCAAGTTATAATCACAGGAAGTGGCAAAGGTACAGGTTGCATTGTACCTCGAACCGGTAATAGAAGCCTGGGCCAGAGTTCCGGTTCCGGTTACGAGCGGATCCACAACCAACTGATATAAATCGATATTTTGATTGATCCATGAATAATCGACAACCAAATCAATCTTATTTGCGTGTATTTTGTAGGCTGCCGAACGCGCCAGGTCTTTCGGGCTGTTTTTCGCATACAATTTTCCTTCATCCATCAGCGCCAGTTCCGTTGATCCGGAAAGCAATTTCAAATTTCCAATTCCTTGCGTATAAGTTCCATTTGTAAATTCTGCATGAAGCGCGTTGAGCCCTTCCAGCTCTTCCCGGAACAGCAAGTTGTCAAAAACTCCGAATTCATTAGATTTGATAATGAAACTCGTCTTGATTGCTCCACGCAAAACGATCATTTCTGCATTAATTCCCGGAAAAATATTGCGAACCAATGCACCATCAGGACCAACAGTATAATCAGACCAGTTTGCCGCCAAAGCTTCTGACTCTTCTCCGTTTCGTACCACCACCAGTTTCCAGTTGTTGAACTGAAAAGTTCCATTTGCAGTTTTCAATTCCGTTCGTTTCGCAGCAAAATCAATCGCGGCCTGGTCCAGTAAATAACCGGATTCATACCGCATACCTGAAACAGGATGCAATTCGTGTTCAATGGAAATCCATTGTCCGTTCACCCATTGGTGTAAATCCCCAAGTGCTTTTTGGGTATAAAACTCCTGGTTGTCTGAAACATTTATAAAATAACGTTCATCCACTTTTCGTTTTTCCAGCACTTCCACACAGTTTTCACATGGTGCATTGTCAGGAAGTTTTCCGAATTCAGGATGCGAATAAAATTCCGGAGAGTTGAATTTTTTCCAGGCTTCCAGATTTTTGACTTCACGTGTCTGAAAACCATTCAAACGATTTTCTTTCGGCTTCATCTGGGAAAAAGACTGGTTTTGAGCGATTACTGACAGCAACAAAAATAACATGGAGCCGGATAACTGAGCAAGTTGAGCACTTACTTTTTGGAGAGTAGTATGTAGTACTTCTTTCATCTAACATGAGTATTACCCAAATGTTGGGCTTGTGTAACAAATCAGGATTACACAAACGTACAAAAATTTAGCACAAAAAAAAATGAATTTTCAATTATCTTAAACTAATCAATCAGTCAACTATTCCCTTGACTCTGAATAAATTCGAAACAGGTTTGTATTCATTTTTCAACATCCTGAAAACAGGTGTACAAATTCAATTAAAAACACTACAAACCCCTCGCTTTTTTAATATTGTCATAAGCTTCCTGGATTCGTTGGAATTTTTCCTTTGCACCCTTCTGGTATTCCTCTCCCAAAGAAGTCACTTTATCCGGATGGTAACGCACAGCCATCTGGCGATAAGCCTTCTTCACCTCATCATCCGCGGCAGATTCATCGATCCCCAGGATTTCGTAATCCGCATTAAGGTTTTGTTTGAACATTCCCTGAACGGATCGGAAATCCATTGGCGGAACTTGTAATAAATTCGCCAGGTATTGCAGGGTTGTAATTTCCTGTTCGGAAACTTGTCCGTCAGACTGGGCAATTCCAAACAAGTAATGTAACAGCTGAATCCGAATCTCCACCCGGGCACGCATACAGATATCCATACAAATCTGATCGATCGGAATGGAGGGAGCACCCAGAAAATGCTTCAGTGTCTGTAAATGCGACGTGTTGAACTGATTGCCGAACTGCTGTGCCAAAAAGGACTTCACAAAATTCAGTTCGGATTTTACCACTTTTCCATCGCTTTTCATCATATAAGCCGAAAGTGCAAGCAGTTGGGTGGGGAAATCGTAACGCCGGGTTTGCTGCGTATAATATTCAAAAATATCCTGGAACGACTGGCGGGACTCACCTCCGTTTTCAGAACCAGGGTTCCTTCTTGCACGGACTACCTGATCCACCACTCCCCCGATCAGAAATCCGAGCAAGGCAGGCAAAAATTTTCCACCTGAAATTGCAAACGCAACTATTGCTAAAATGATACTATACACCCTGATAAAATAAAGTTCCCACGCCTGAAAGACGCGGGAACTGCTATTGATTAAACAAATGAGATACTTCGCTCTATAAATTGATTCAATCCTTCTCCTTTCAGCATTCCCTGGGCAAGCAAGGCCAGGTCTGTCAACTGCTTCACTTTAGCGGATTTTTCCGTTTCATCCGATAATGTCAGCAAAGATTCTACTTTCTGATGGTTCGTATTCACAACCAAGTTGTATGTTTCAGGGAAAGCTCCGAAGAAACCTCCACCACCGTATTTCTGCTGTTCCACCATACGACGGATAAATTCCGGCTGTGTTACGATGATCGGCGCATCCGTTTCGCTCATGGATTTGAATTCCACTTTGAATTTCTGGTTATCAACTGCTGATTCGAACAGAGGTTTCAATATGGTTTGCTGCTCTTCGGTCAGTTTCGAAGGCAATTCTCCTTCTTTCTCAATCAACTGATCCAAGGCACCTGCATCCACACGTGCAAAGGAAAGGTTTTCAAAAGTTTGTTCGATCTTCGAAATCCAGTGAGATGCAAGAGGCCCATCGATCAAAGCAACCTGATAACCACGGTCTTTAGCCTGTTTTACAAAAGAGAAATGCTCTTCTTTGCTATGCGTGTAAAGTACTATGACTTTATTATTTTTGTCCGTTTGAAGCGGAGCAATCTGCTCTTTCAGTTCTTCGATTGTGTAATACTTTCCATCTGTATTTTTAATCAGGGCAAACTGCTTTGCTTTTTCTGCAAATTTGTCATCCGAAAGCATTCCGTACTCTACGAAGATCTTCAGATCATCCCATTTGGATTCGAAATCCGCCCGGTCTTTTTTAAACATCTCTGCCAGTTTATCCGCTACTTTCTTGGTAATATGAGCTGAAATCTTTTTTACGTTTCCGTCGCTTTGCAGATAAGACCGGGAAACATTCAGCGGGATGTCCGGAGAATCAATTACCCCGTGAAGCAAGGTCAAAAATTCCGGTACGATTTCCGCCACAGAATCCGTAATGAATACCTGATTCGAGTACAGGTTGATTTTGTTTCGCTGTACTTCTACGTTTTCTCTGATTTTCGGGAAGTACAGAATTCCTGTCAGGTTGAACGGATAATCTACGTTCAAATGAATGTGAAACAAAGGTTCTTCAAACGACATCGGGTACAACTCGTGATAGAATGAAGCATAATCTTCGTCTTTCAGCTCAACAGGAGCGACGGTCCATGCCGGTTTCGGGTTGTTCACCTGGTTCGGCACATCAATGGAAACCCGTTTTATTTTTCCATCTTCGTCTTTTTCTCCCTCAGGCGAATCGATGTATTCCACTTTTGTTCCGAAGAACACCGGGATTGGAAGGAATTTACAATATTTGTCCAAAATACCCTGGATGCGTGATTTGTCCAGGAATTCTGAAGATTCTTCGTTAATAAATAACACAATATCTGTTCCCCGGGTATCTTTTTCAATGTCCGTCAGGGTAAATTCCGGTGAGCCGTTACTTTCCCACTGAACTGCCTGGGCGCCTTCATGGCGCGACAAGGTCCTGATCTGTACTTTCTCAGCAACCATAAATGCGGAATAAAATCCCAGTCCGAAATGCCCGATAATGTTTTCTGATCCGTCTTTTCCTTCATATTGCTTCACGAATTCCTCAGCACCGGAAAAGGCAATCTGGTTGATGTATTTATCAATTTCTTCAGAGGTCATCCCGATTCCATTATCGCGAATGGTCAGAGTCTTTGCTTCTTTATCTAACAGCACTTCCACTTTCAACTCTCCCAGTTCGCCATTGTATTCTCCTGCAGAAGAAAGTACTTTCAGCTTCTGGCTGGCATCTACGGCATTTGAAACCAATTCCCGTAAGAAAATCTCGTGATCGGAATACAAGAATTTTTTGATAATCGGAAAGATATTTTCCGTTGACACATGAATTTGCCCTGTTTTCATACTTATTTGAAATTTGCATCTCTTCGGCAAGCTTTGTGCCAAGTACTTTTTCGTGACAAAATGACAGATACATCCTTCCCACTTTCTGAAAATATCTGTTTCCGGGCCCTGGGACGATCAACCTGAATGTTTTCAAGATAAACAGCTTCAGCAAACCGGTAGCATTCTTATTGACCGGGTATTATTTCTAAACGGATCGGGGTACGCAAATAATATTATCGTGATTCGGGAGATTTTCTGCAGTTTTAATTTCTATCAGTTTCCCGCGCCGTTCCTTGGTTCCTTTTTGCTTGTAAAAACGATATGTACCGATTGTCTGAACGAGTTCCATTACTTCTGCAGGACTTGGACCTGCTTCTTTCTCTCGTTTTTCAGAAACTTCGATGATAAAAACCGGCTGCTGCTTCCGGAACCAGTTCATTCCTCCGCGAATCACCTGCGGTTCAAAACCTTCTACATCAATTTTTACCAAGTGAACCAAAGTACTTTCATCAAACAAATCATCCAGGCGTTCCATTCTCACTTCGATGCCCTCTTCTCCGGCACTTTGAGAAATCAACGATGCCCCTCCCCGGTTCACTTCCCAGTTTTCGAATAAAAGGGCTATTCCTGACATATCGGAAAGCGCTACCGGAATCACTTCAATGTTTCTGCAGGCATTCAGATCAATATTTTTCTGTAGGATCGGAACAGTATTCAGATTGGCCTCCACTGCATACACCATCCCCTTTTCACCGACATATCCGGATGCAATGACTGACATCAAACCAATATTCGCCCCAATGTCCAGGAAGGAATATCCTGCTTCCAGGTATTTTCCCAGCAATTGAATAGTTCCTTTTTCATACGTTCCCGTTTCGAAAAGCGATAATTCAACTCCCTGGTCCACGGATGGATCAATTAGCATTTTTACTCCGTGAATAGTCTTCAGCACATGTTTTCCCATTGCTTCCGGATCCGGAAGCAGTAGCTTGGGCAGACTCACCGACAGCCTGCGGATTCCCTTGATATCCAGATCCCGGAGAGTGGATATTAGCTTATGTCTGAAAGAAAAGGAACGTTCAGGAAAACTCATGCACGAATGTAAGGAGATTTTGGGAAAATTGTTTTAACAGAAAAGTCTTTTAGATTTGGCATTTTTCCAGTTGGTCATTTCGTAATATTACGAATTCCAAAAAACAAAACTCAACAACAAAAAGACCACAAAAACCTGATTATCAATAACAAATATCAAAAACATATTTTGCAATATTACGATTCGCAAAATCAAGTCTTATAAAATCAATTCAGAATTCAATTTCCAGAAGAAAACAAATCAATAGTTTACCAGCACATCACTTCAAAATCATTCATTTTCAAAACTCCAGGAATTCAATAACAAACAACTGACTTTTTATGTTACAATTGCGAGATAGCTGTCAAACCTCCTTTTTGACAACTATCTAAAAATAAAATGATTATTTTTTAATCAAAATCCATTTTTAAGCGAACTTTATTCTTAACTTAATACATAAAAGAGGAAAAAACATGCTGGTCAGAACATTTGGAAGTGCGGTATCAGGAATTGATGCAACGACGATTACCATTGAAGTAAATATTGCAAACGGGGTAAATTTCATGCTTGTGGGCTTGCCTGATAAAGCCGTCCAGGAAAGTCATCAACGCATCAAAGCTGCTTTAAAAAATAATAACCTGAATTACCCCGGAAAGGAAATCACAGTGAATATGGCACCAGCAGATATCCGGAAAGAAGGATCGACCTTCGACCTGGCAATCGGGATCGGGATTCTGGCCGCTTCGGCACAAATTTCTGCATCAAAACTCGAAAATTACCTGCTTTTAGGTGAATTGTCACTTGACGGAACATTGCAACTGGTCAAGGGTGTGCTACCGATTGTCATGCAAGCTAAAAAAGACGGTTTCAAAGGAATTATCCTCCCCAAGCTGAATGAACCGGAAGCTGCCATTGTAGAAGGAATCGACATTTACGGAATGGAAAACATGCAGCAGGTGATTGATTTTCTGAATGACAACAAAGTCTTTGTGCCAGCGAGTTTCAATATCGAAGCAGAATTTGGACGGCAACTCCGTGAAAATGAAGTTGATTTCAAGGATGTCAAAGGACAAAGCAGCATCAAACGCGCTTTTGAAATAGCAGCAGCGGGCGGACATAACGTCATTCTGATCGGCCCGCCAGGAGCCGGGAAATCCATGTTGGCCAAGCGTCTTCCGACTATTCTTCCTCCTATGAGCATTGAAGAATCACTGGAAACGACCAAAATCCATTCCGTTGCCGGAAAAATCGGCAGGAACAACGGATTAATTACACAACGCCCTTTCCGGAAACCTCATCACACCATTTCGGATGTGGCTTTGGTTGGCGGAGGTTCCTATCCGCAACCCGGAGAAATTTCACTGGCACACAACGGCGTCCTGTTCCTGGATGAGCTCCCCGAATACAAACGACAAGTACTGGAAGTCATGAGACAACCACTGGAAGACCGAACGGTAACCATTTCCAGGGCACGATTCTCAGTAGATTATCCCGCCGGATTTATGCTGATTGCTGCGATGAATCCCTGCCCCTGCGGATATTACAATCACCCGGAAAAAGAATGTGTTTGTGCTCCGGGAACCGTTCAGCGTTACCTGAATAAAATCTCCGGCCCACTCCTCGACCGCATTGATTTGCACGTGGAAGTAACACCGGTTTCCTTCGACGATCTGGCTTTCAATGCTCCAACCGAAAGCAGTGCAGAAATCAGGGACAGAGTAATCAAAGCGCGATTGATCCAATTGAAGCGTTATGCAAGCTCACAAACACACTGTAATGCACAAATGCAACGCAAAGAGCTCACCGAATTTTGTGAAATATCACCGGAAGGGAAACAATTGCTGAAACAAGCAATGGATCGCTTAGGACTTTCTGCCAGAGCGTATGACCGTATTTTAAAAGTCGCCCGGACAATCGCAGACCTGGATACTTCCAAAAATATTGAAACACCTCACTTGTCAGAAGCGATTCAATTGCGTAACCTGGACAGGGAAAACTGGGCAGGTTGATTTTTTATATCCCGAACGCTCTCTCAACCAGCTCATCATGATTAATTTGTCCGTATGATTTCAATTCCTTTGTTTCCTTTTCAATGACCAAAATCCGGGAACAGAAATCAATACAGAAATCAATATCATGAGATGCGATGATAATCAAACGTTCATTGGTTCGGGCAATTTCTGCAAGGAGCAACATCACTTCTTTTTTGGTCGGGTAATCCAGAAAAGCAGTCGGTTCATCCAGTAAAACAATGGGCGTTTCCTGGATCAGTGCCTTGGCAATTCCGGCGCGTTGCCGCTCTCCGTCACTCAGCGTGGAAGTGGATTGATTCAGCAAGGAAGTTAAGTGCAGTAAATCCGCATATTTTTGAACGATTTCGCGATCATTTTCCGACAAGCGTCCGGTGAAATTCGTGTAGATATGCCGACCTAATTCCAAATATTCGCTCACTTTCAGGTAATCAAACCCTAAAAAATGGTTATCAACTAAGGTAATTGTTTTTGCCCGCTCAACCGGCTTCAGATCGTTCCAGTTTTGATTCCCGATAGTAACCTTTCCATTCGGAAATTTCCCCTGGATCAGTAAATCCATCAAAGTCGATTTCCCAGAGCCGTTTGCACCGATCAAAGCCGCAAATTCTCCTTTTTCCAGGTTCAGATCCGGAATTTGATACAGCATTTTCGAATGCCCGATGGAACAGCTTTCGAACTTAAGCATTGCGAATATTCTTTAACAGAAGAAACAAAACAACCGGTGCACCGAGCAAAGCAGTCAAACTATTGATCGGTAAAACCACGACCGGTTCAAAAATGCGAATCATCAACGCACAAAGAACCATCACACTTGCCCCGGTCAAACCGGAAGCCAGGAGTAAATGCCCATGATTTGCTGTTTTATAAAACATCCGTACCAGATTCGGGACGACCAGCCCTACAAATCCGATCGGGCCACAAAAAGCCGTTACCAATCCTGCAAGGAGCGATACAACCAACAAAACACTCCAGCGTGCCCTCCTTACCCGAACTCCCAGGATTTCGGCTGATTTCTCCCCCAGCACCAATGTATTCAGAGGTTTCGTCAGTAAAAATGCGGATACAATTCCAATGGCAAATAATAAGGTAATAAATGGGATTTGCTCAATGCTGACCTGCTGCAATGATCCCATTCCCCAGATAGAAAACCCTTTCACACTGTTTGCATCGGCTTTCATCAGGATAATATTAGTAATAGCGGATACGAAAGTCCCAAGCATCATTCCGACCAGGAGCAGCGAAACCATAGATCTTACACGTGTTGCGATGACCAGGATCAACAACCCGAAAATGAGTACACCGATCGTTGCTGAAATCGTGATTCCCAGATCCAGTACTTCCAGCCCGAGAATTGAACTTCCCATAATTGTAAGCGCCACCATCAGGTGCGAGCCGGAAGTCAGACCAAGGATAGAAGGGTCAGCCAGTGGATTATTCAGTGTTGTCTGCAAAAGCAAGCCGGAAACAGACAGGGAAAAACCGGAAATAATAGCAATAAAAACCTCCGGAATCCTGTAAATGACGAGCAAATTCCAGGTATTCTGATCATTTGAACCGAGAAATGAAAACCAGTCATCTGTACCATGCGGATATCCGATCGTCACAACAGTAACAACCAGGAGCAAAGCAAACGATATCAGATGTTTCTTCCACATACACCTACCTCAACTGCCGGTAAAAATGATAGCTGACATTCTGATCTCCTCTTGCGATATGCACGAAATCTTCCAATAACCAATGCGGATTCGCTGGGCTGTTTTCCCAAAAATAATTTGAATTGTGGGTATAAGTGAATACTTTCCCCTGCTTCACTGTATGAAAATAGCGAAATTTCGGATTCAGCGCAAAAAGCTTTTTGAAAGTCGGAGCTTCCGCATTAATCCATAAATCACATTGCTGATCATCATTAAAAACCTGCTCAAATGTCAGGCTCAGGCTCGCAGTTCCTTTGGTGTTTTTGTAGAAGTAATCCATCCCGGCATCTTTCATGATTCCGGCCATGAACGATTTTCCGGCTGGTGCATACCAGACATCACCCGCCAAACCTCCGCAAATCACTTTTTTGTGTTGTTTTATAGCCTGTGCCTCTTTTCGGATTTTCAGATAATCTTCTTCCACTTGAGAAAAATAGGCTTCTGCTTCTTTATCTTTGTCCACTAGGGCACCGAATACTTTAATCCATTCCGCTTTTCCCAGCGGATGCACTTCCTCCCAGTCATAATTTGCCATACAAACCACCTTTAATTGGGCAAACTTGGCTTCATTCGGAAAAGGCTGGCCAAAACCACTGAAAACAATCAACGGAATACCAGCTTTCAGAACCGCCTCCGGTGTCAGCCCGGTTTCATATCCTGCCACGAGCACTTTTCCCGCATGGATTCCTCTCAGCAACGCTTTATTGGAAATATACTGTTCTTCCGTTGTTGCTTTGATCGTTTCGATGCTGTTGACCGCATCCAGCATGCCAATAAAAGAGGTTGAAAGCACCGCCATATTCTGTACCGGAATCTCGATGATCTTCATCCCGGAAGGGCGTTTCACTTTTGAATTGCGCGGAATCAAAGCATACTTGCTTTCCACTTTCAGACTTTTCGGATTCCTGACAATCAATTCTTTATAACCGAGCTTCTGGTCAACCGACACCAAGCGGGCATATCTGAATCCTTTGATCCTAAACGCAGCCTCCTCTTTTTTGGTTGTACAGGAAAAAAGCAGCATGAAAAGGGTTAAGTTTATGAAAAGTATTTTCATTGGACAGGACATTTCGTTTGTTTCATGGCTTCCGCCAATTGTTTTTCTTCCAAAGTCCGGTCTGACAAATCGTTCAGGATCCGATCGAAATCTATTTCATTCCGGTTTTGTGAAAGCTTAAATGCAGCTTCCGTTCTTTCCACTTCTATGCGGAATCCGGTAATCTCTTTCTTGTAAGCTTCGATCAGACCAGCAGGCCACTGATCCATTCGCATCTTGTTTTTCCGTCCGGATTCAAAGGCGTCAACCAATTGAGTAAGGTGGTTCTGAAGTTCTGAGTCATCCAGTTCTTTTAACTTTCCACTCACATGAACCGCCTGGTAATTATAGGTCGGGACATTGACATGTGTATAAACCGATGAAGATACATAACCGTGTGCGCCCAATACGACCATTTTTCCCCGGCCAGCAGCCCGTATTGCCGGAACAATCTCATTTTCAAACGCCACATGGAATTCCAGGCAGCTCTTTACTTCTCCGAAACGGCAGGTAAAAGGAATATGTACGAGGACCGGGAAGCCGTCAGCTCCGTTTACAGCGAGCGTTCCGAAAGGATGTTGCTGCAAAAATTCCAGGATCAGCTTTTGATCTTTTAGCTCAAACTTGGTCGGAATGTACATAAAGCAAATATACACTTTCAGGAGCAACTGAGATAATTGGATTAACTTTGTAAAAAACTGTCCGATGCGATTTTCAGATTATCCCATTTCCCAAACGATTAAAGATCAGCTGGAAGTACTTGGCTATAAACGGCCAACTGACATCCAGTTCAAAGCAATTTCACCGATCCTGAACGGAGAAGATGTATTCGGAATTGCACAGACAGGGACGGGAAAAACAGCTGCTTTCGCCATTCCAATCATTCATAAACTGAGTGCATCGAAAGCAAAAACGAAAGGCCCGCGTTGCATTGTGATGGCTCCTACCCGGGAATTAGCCGAGCAGATCAAACAGGAATTCGAAAGCATCGGCAAAGGTTCCAACATCCGGATTACAGCTATTTTGGGCGGATTGGAGCAGGATCAACAAATCCGGGAATTGAAGCGCGGAACAGATGTGGTGGTTGCCACTCCCGGGCGTGTATTTGACCTCCGTTCACAGGGATATCTTTCATTGGATTCCATTCAATTCCTGGTACTGGATGAAGCAGACAGAATGCTGGATCTCGGTTTTGCCCACGACATGAAAGCCATTCATAAACTTTCTCCGCAAAAAAACCGGCAGACCCTGTTCTTTTCAGCAACCATCGACAAGAAAATTAAAGCACTTGCATACGAGTTGGTCAGAGATGCCATCCGAATCCAGATTTCCCCGAAGGATCCCGTTTCCAAGAATATCGGACACAGCTTCATTCGCGTTGAAATGGATGATAAACGTTTTTTCCTGGAAAACATCATAAAAGAATATGAAGAGCTGAAATACGTGGTTTTTGTACGTACTAAAGTACGTTGCGAACGCGTGGTAGCTGCCATGGAACGCGTGGGAATTCATTCAGAAGCTTTGCATGGGGGCATTGAACAAAAAGAGCGTTTCCAGGTTCTGGAACGTTTCAAATCGGGAGAAAACAAAGTACTCATCACAACCGATGTGGCTGCCCGCGGAATTGATATCCAGGGAGTGGATTACGTAATCAATTACGACTTGCCGGAACAGGCGGAACAATACGTCCACCGTATCGGACGAACCGGGCGCGGTGAAAACAAAGGACAAGCGCTTTCTTTCTGCAGTAAGGAAGAAGAAAAAGTGCTGGAAGAAACTGAACTATATCTGGGCTATGATATTGATGAAATTGAGATTAGCAAAGGAGATTATTCCGCGATTCTGAAAGATTCCGAAGACATGACTTACAACTGGCAGAAATTGCTCGATGATGCCAATGAGGAAGACGGAACACAGAATATTTGGTAATTTTAAGGAACTACCTGACTTAAGTACATAATTCCCAAAATCAAAGAATATTGACTTCGCGCTCAAGTGTTACACCAAATTTTGACCGGATATCCTCAATGATTGCAGTAGAAAGATCGTAGATCTCATTTCCTGTTGCTCCACCGTAATTCACCAGTACCAAAGCCTGTTTTTCGTGAACTCCGCACTTTCCGACACGCTTTCCTTTCCAGCCTGCTTTTTCGATCAGCCAGCCTGCAGCCAGCTTTTCTTCACCAGATTTCTGCAGATAATGGGGCACATCCGGGTAGTTTTGCTGCAACTGCTTGAGCACCGTTTTCGAAACAACCGGGTTCTTGAAAAAACTCCCCGCATTCCCCAGCACTTTCGGGTCGGGAAGTTTACTTCGGCGGATATTCATCACCGCCCGGCTCACCGTATCAACTGTCATTTCACGAACCCCCATCGCTTCGATTTCGGACTGAATGGCTCCGTAAGAAGTATTGATTTTCGGATGTTTTGTCAATTGACAGGAAACGGAAACAATGACATACTGATTTTTTAACGCGCGTTTGAACACACTTTCACGGTAACCGAATGCACATTGCTCTTTGTTAAATGTATGCAATTCCAGTGAATCGATATGTAAGGCTTCCAGCGATACAAAGGTATCTTTGATCTCCGCACCGTAAGCGCCGATATTCTGCATTGGACTTGCTCCCACACTTCCCGGTATTAAGCTCATATTTTCAATTCCCCCCAGTCCTTTTTCCACCGTATAGCGCACAAATGCATGCCATTCAACACCGGACCCCGCTTTCATAATCACTTGTTCTTCTGTTTCATCCACTGTCTCAATCCCGGTAATTTCATTCTTCAGGACAAAAAAAGGGAGATCTTTTGTCAGTAGAATATTACTTCCTCCTCCCAGAATCAGTAAAGGCATTCCGCGATCCCGGTCATTCAACAGAGTTTTCAGTTCTTCTACCGATCCGAAACGTCCAAATGTTTTGGCCTTAACATCAATTCCAAAAGTATTGTAGGGCTTAAGAGAAATATTGTGCTCAATCATATTGCAAAAATAAGAAAAAGCGCAGCTTTTGAAGACTGAGTTACGACAAACGTTAGTGCGAAAGTAACGAAGGATAAAGCGTAGCTTTTGAAGACTGAGTTACGACAAACGTCAGTACGGAAATAACGAGGGGGTAAATTGAATTAAGAGTCAGGACCCTGGACTTTATTGAAAAATATAAAAGGGGGCTTCAAATCCTCTCTACCCCCTTCAAGAATGATTATCCGTTTCCGGTTTAGTGCAATTCGATCTCAAACGGCATGCGCATCTGGATTCCGGAATACGATTCCAGTTTCATCAGTTTTTTCGTCATATCGTCAATAACCTTCGGAACTGCCTGCTGCTTCACTTTCAGAGACTCACGGTCTTCTTTTGAAAGTTGCTCCAGGATTGTTTCAAACGGACTTTCCTTCACTTTCGGATAATAGCGCACTTTCGGATCTTTCACTTTCGCTTCTTTGATGGCAAAAGCCAGCGCATCGTTCAAACCTCCCAGTTTATCCACCAATCCGATCTTGAGTGCATCTGCACCAGTCCATACGCGACCACGTGCAATGCGCTGCACCTGTTCTGTGGTTATTCCTCTTCCATCAGCAACACGCTTCTTAAATTGGGAATAAATCTGGTCCACTTCCGCTTGAATCAATGTCAATTCTTCCGGAGTCAGTTTTCTGTTGGTCGACAATACACTGTGCTTGTTGGTCTGGACACGGTCGAAAGTAAATCCCAGCTTGTTTTCCATGAAGCCGCCTGTATAAGGAATCACTCCGAAAACACCAATGGAGCCGGTAATAGTCGTTGGTTCCGCAAAAATGGTTGATGCCGGGGAAGAAACATAATATCCTCCCGACGCAGCAACATCTCCCATCGAAACAATGACTTTCTTTTTCTTTGTCGTCAGGGAAACTTCCCGCCAGATTTCATCAGACGCCAATGCGCTTCCTCCCGGGCTATTTACACGGAACACCACGACTTTGATATTGTCATCGTTGCGAACTTCTCTGAAATATTTACAGATTTTATCAGAAGTCATTTCCTCCCCGTTCACACTGATTCCACCTTCACCCACAATAACTGCAACATTCGGTTTGGAAGTCTTTAATTCAAAGGCCAGTTGTTTGTTTTTGAATCCTCTTGAAGCATATTCTTCAAAAGACATGATGTCTTTCAGATTTTCCAATTTGGATTTTTTCAGGATAATTTCTTCCACTTCATCCCGGTATTTAGATGCATCGATCAGTTTCAGGCGAACCGCATCATCCACTCGCTGAATTTTGACATTTTCCGCAATATCATTCAATGTAGAAGCACTTATTTTACGATCTGCAGCAATCTGGTTTCGCACATTTTCCCAGATCGAAGTCATGTAGCGCTGTGTCTGTAAACGACTGGAATCACTCATATTCGTTCTGAAGAAAGGCTCTACGGCGCTTTTAAAATCGTTGTTGGATCCACGGATCACCTGCATTTCGATTCCCAGCTTATCAAAAGTATTTTTAAAGAAAATCAGTTCTCCTCCCAAACCGACAAATTCCATTACAGAGGTTGAAAAACCGTAAATCTCATCCGCTACGGAACTGATGTAATACTGCTTTTGCGTAATGGCTTCTCCGTTCAGGTATGCCACCAGGAATTTCCCGGATTTCTTGAAATCTTTCAAGGCTCCCCGGATTTCCATCGCTGTTGCATATCCGCATTGAACATTGCCCAATTCCAGATAAATTCCTTTCACCTGCTTATCCTCCTTTGCTTTTTCCAGACCGGTGAGAATATCTGTCAAGCCAATTTTTTTATCTATTGAAAAACTGGAAGCATTAAATGAAGAAGAACTCCGCTCTCCTATTTCTCCGCTTAAAGTCATGTGTAACACGCTTGCATCTTTTACTTCCGGCTTCTCGCCGAGCAGAGAACCAAAAACAATCAGCCAGAAAACCCATCCCAAAACAGATAAGATCATGGAGGCAATCAACGACGGCCAAAAAATGCGCCAAAAAGAAATTTTAACTGTAGACATAGATTCAACTTTGAAACAAATATACGTCCAAATCAAAAGCGAATTTTACCTTATAATGATGTAAGTTATCTTTACCCCGTCAAAAGGACAAAAAACAGTTTAAATGGCAAAGCAGAAAAAGAAGGATTTTAACGAACTCATTTACATAGGAGTTGGCACCAATATGGGAAATAAACTGGCCAATATCCGACACGCAATTGACGAGCTGAATACAAACCGAATCCATGTTATCCGTACAGCATCCGTTTACGAAACACCACCCTGGGGTTTCATGGCGGATGAGTGGTTTCTGAACACTGTTTTCGAATGCACCAGCGAACTGATGCCTCAAGATTGTTTAAAAGCCCTCCAGTTTGTGGAAAAAAAAATGGGACGGGAACGCAACCTCAAAGAAGGCTATGAATCACGAATCATCGACCTGGATATTCTTTTATTTAAAGATTTGCAAATCAACACTCCGGAACTAACAGTTCCGCACCCGTATATCATTGACAGACCATTCGTAATCAGCCCTATGTTTGAATTAACACAAAATTTTTTCTTCTATTCACTGGAGCATGATTTTGAAGAACTAAAAAACAAATCTGAAAACCCGGAGCTTCCGTTCGTCGTTTATTATCCGCCACTTGTCAACGAATAAATGTGGATTTATCTTCATCAGGTTAAAAAAAATCCTTATTATTGCAAGGAATTTTATTATAAAGGTAGTAACTAACAATTAAATATGAAAAAGCAAAGTATCAAAGGATTAGCTTTTTTCGCTGTAGCTGGTTCGCTTGTATCAAGTTGTGATCTGTTGAAGGATGTGGATTATACAGTAACTCCCAGCCCTCTTGAGATGCACGCTGACAGTGTACGCGTAAAAGTTGACGTTAAAATCCCGGAGAAAGGGATTCAGAAGAAGGTGTCCGCTGAAATTACTCCGAAATTAGCTGGAGTTCCGTTAAAAACGGTTACAATTCAGGGTGAAAAAGCAACAGCAAATGGTACAGTAATTCCATACAAGCCAGGAGGTACAATGACATACACAGATGTGATTGCGTACAGACCTGAGTTTGAATACACGGAATTAATCGTAACTGGAAAAGTATTCAAAGGTGGTAAAGAAAAAACCGGGAAATTTGAGGATAAAGAAATCGCAAAAGGTACCATTATCACTCCATACCTGGTAAATAAAGATTTCAAATGTACGTATGCAAAAGACGAATTCAAGCGTGTGAACGAGAAGTCAACTTTTGCTCAGATCAACTACCTGAAAGGAAAATACGACGTTCGTAAGACCGAGTTGAAAGATACGGATATTGTGAACCTTGGAACATGGCTGACAGCTGCTCAATCCAATCCGAAAATCAATATTAAGTCTATTAACATTACTGGTTTTGCGTCACCTGAAGGGGAAGTTGCTTTCAATAACAACTTGTCTACAGACCGTGCAAATTCAGGAAAAACTGCAATAATAGATGTTGCTAAAAAAGCACAGAACGAGAAAGCTTCAGGAGAGATTTACAACTTGGTTGGCCGTGGTGAAGACTTTGACGGATTCAAAGTTCAATTAGGAAAAAGTACCGCTATCAAACAAGAAGACAAAGACCTGATTCTGCGTGTTCTTCAGATGTATGCTGATCCGAACCAGCGTGAGACTGAAATGAGAAACTTAGGGAAGTCTTTCACAGAGCTGGATAAAAATATTTTCCCATTACTTCGTCGTGCTGAAATCAGTGTAGTATACGATTTGACAGGATATTCCGATGAAGAATTGAAAGCTGTCTCTGTTTCCAATCCTCAAAAACTGACTTTGGAAGAGTTGTTGTTCACAGCTACTTTGACTGATGACCTGAATGAGAAATTGCGTTTGTACAAGGAAGCAGAGAAAAAAGATCCGTCTGATTACCGTGCTGCCAACAACGTAGGTGTTGTATTGTACAATCAAGGGAAAATTGATGAAGCAAAATCTCAATTTGAAAAAGCAAACGGCTTGAAAGACAACCCTATCTCTAAAAACAACTTAGGTGCTGTTGCCGGAGTTAGCGGAGACCGTAAAAAAGCAGCTGGATTGTTTGCACAAGCAGGTTCAAGTGATGATGTTAACTACAACAAGGGAATTATTGCCATCCAAAACGGAAAATATTCCGAAGCAGTTAGCACATTCGGCAGCAACGCATCTTTCAACAAGGCATTGGCTCAATTGTTGAACGGTGATGCTGCAGGTGCAATCAGCACAATTGATAATTCAAATGATAAAGAATCAGGACAAGGATATTACCTGAAAGCAATTGCTGCTGCTCGTCAAAGCAAATTGACTGACCTGGTAAGCAACCTGAAAAACGCTATCAGTAAAGATGCAGCCTGGAAAACAAAAGCTGCTAAAGACCGTGAGTTCCTGAAGTATGCTGAAGACGCTTCTTTGTCGTTCATCAAATAAGAGAAAGCAACACTTTCGGTAAATGTCAGCTACAGCTGACACTGAAAAAATTAGAACCCTGACGTTCCTTTAAGAAGTCAGGGTTTTTTCGTATATTTCAACCCGGACACTTTAACATTATTATATGATGAATTCCATTTTCCTGCGTGCAAAACACTGGCAAATTTTCGTACCGATGATCGCGATTCCCTTTGTAGTAATGACTGTATTCAGTATCGCCGTGGTGTTCGTCATGATCCAAAAAGAACCAAAAAAACCGGAAGATGTAATATAGATCTTCTACTCTATGCCTTTCTTGCTGGTTATTTCGGGCTTCGTTCAGTTTTCCTGGTTCTGGAATGTTCTGACCAAACTGAGTAAACTGATCCCTCATCAAACGATTAATATGCCTTCCGGAAGAATCAAAGCCTTTTTCATCATCCCGATAATTTATCTTTGTCTGATTGTTCCCTTCTTCATTGTGTTTGTGATCAATAAGATGAGCCGTCTAGAGCACGGTGATCCCGCTGGGATCACCGGCATCACCACTTTCGGCATCCTGTTATTCTTTCTGCACCTCTTTAGTATTTTCTGCCTGCTTCATACTCTCTACTTCGTAGCGAAAACCATTCGCGTGGCGGAACTCCAGAAAAATGTGACGTTTTCGGATTTTATTGGTGACTTTTTCCTGACTTGGTTGCTTCCGGTCGGAATCTGGTTTCTGCAACCCCGGATCAACCGGTTAATCGAAGAAAAAAATGAAATCGGAAGCAGTGAAAACCTGATTGACGATTGAGCAAGAAACGAACTTTTTCAACCTGTCAAGGCTAAATAAACTCAAAATCAACGCGCCTGTTCAGCTGCTTTCCTTCTGCTGAGTGATTGTCGCCAACAGGGACTTTCTCTCCTTTAAAATCGATGACAATGCGGTCACGTTTCAATCCTGCTTTCACAAAAAAATCAATGATAGCCTGCGCGCGACGCTCTGAAAGTCCATCATTGTATTGGTCTGAGCCATCTGCATCCGTATGTCCTGTAACGCGAATCCGTAAGTCTGAGTGGCTGCTGATAATGTAAACAATCCGCTGGAGGAAAGCATTGTATTCCGGGCGAATCTCCGCTTTGTCGTAATCGAAATAAATCGGTTCGAAGTGAAAATTTTTGCGCTCGGCATCCCTCACCTCTTTAGACTTTCTTCCGTTCCGGACATCGTCTGCGAAAATCGACCTCCAGGATTGCAGTTCAGGAATGGTCTTATCCCGTAAAACAGTTTCATTCACCTGGAAACAAACTACTTTTCCCGAAACACCTTTGCATTCCAGACTGGAAAATTTCCCCTGCAAGTAGCCGGTCGAATCCACCAGGGCCAAATCAAAATCCAGCATACACCAGCGATTGCCGTATACATCTTTCTTTTTCAAAATAGTCACCTGCTTTGCCTTGACGGAATTTCCTTCTTTTTCCACCTTCAGCACACGCACAGCAAACCCTTCCTTACCTGTCATTTCTTCCCTGGAAACAGGTTCCTTCCCGAAATCAAAGTAAATAATACCCGCCTGCTCCGGCTGCTGGCCATCTTTGATGAGCAACCCCTTCCATACACCTTCAATCTGAGCACCCAGGAATCCGGAAACAAACAACGAAAAAATCACCAATTGATATTTCATGTTTACTTATTCGTTAATTTTAAAAAAAAGTTGCTTTTAATCTGAAAAAGAACCAATAATTTGAGTTTATGAAAACAGTAACCTCCATTTTGTTGCTCCTCATTGCATTGGCAGGCACAAGTCAGACAATATATGACTTTAAAGTTACCGATATTGATGGAAATGAATTCAATATGGCTTCTTTGAAAGGCAAAAAAGTAATGATTGTCAATACCGCCTCCAAATGCGGGCTAACACCCCAGTATGAAGAACTGGAAAAACTATACCAAATATACAAAGACAGCAACTTTATCATTATCGGCTTTCCTTCCAACGACTTTATGTCGCAGGAGCCTGGAAGTAATGCAGAAATCAAGGAATTCTGTTCCAAAAACTATGGTGTGAGTTTCCCGATGATGAGTAAAATCGAGGTCAAAGGAAAAAACAAACATCCCCTTTATCAATTCCTGACCGAAAAATCGAAAAACGGTTATTCTGACAATTCCGTAAAATGGAACTTCCAGAAATACCTGATCAACGAGCAGGGAAAACTCGTAAAAGTAGTTTCTCCCACCACCAAACCAATGGACCAGGAGATTACTTCTTGGATTGTAACAAATAAATAATATATACAAATGAAAATCAAAAGCCTCGCTACCTTAGCATTTATAGGTACAACCTTTATAGGCACCGTACTGGCACAAGACGAAAAAATCACAACCTCCAAAGAGTTTCAGTATGAATGTGGAACTCCTTATCCGGTCGTTGATGCAGCTATCAAAAGTTACGCTTCCAAAGACGGAAATGTGGTTTCCTTTAAAATGAGCAAAGGGAAAGTGACCCTGCAAAAATTTTCAGGACAAAAACTCGGCCAGGAGGATATCACCGTCTATGAAGATTTCCCGAAAGGGACTGTTTACGAAGACGACCTGGAAACAGAAGACTTTGTATACTTATTGTTCTCTGTTTGGGATAAAGCGAACAAAACCGAACAATTATACGTCAGAGCGATCAATCTGACAACGGCAAAATTTGAAAACGAAGGCGAACGCGTAATTGCCGTGGATGGAAAAGTAACCGGGGGAGATGGAAACAAATTCAAACTGGCAACTTCATTCGACAATTCCAAACTGCTGATTTATTTCCGCAAAAAACCTGAATCACGCAACGATAAAATCAACAAAGATGTAATCGGTCTGTATGTTTTCGACACCAGTCTGAAACAAATCTGGGGGAAAGATGCGGAAATGCCATATACGGAAGCCCGCATGAACAACATCGATTATACAGTGGACGGAAACGGAAACGTTTTCATCCTGACCGAAGTAATGAAAGAAGGCGAAACGAAAAGATATGATCGCGACAACAATCCGAATTTTGATTACCAACTGGTATCCATTTCGGAATCAGGAGTGGATGTCAATGCTTCAACCATCGATGTGAAAGGAAAATACGTAACCCAGGTTGGTTTCTTTGAAGGAAAAGACAATACCCTTTTGCTGGCAGGATTCTATGGAAACAAACGCGGTTACCAGGTGGACGGAATTTTCTACAGCAGTATCAATAAAGAAGGAGACCAGACTGATTTCAAATCATTCGAAATCCCAGTTGAACTGATCAAACAATTCACATCCCAGAGAAATCAGGACAAAATGGATCGGCAAGAAGAAAAAGGGAAAGATCTTGGGATTACCAACATGGTTTTGCGTGAGTTGTATATTGAAGCTGACGGAAGCATCTTATTTGCAAGTGAGAAACACTACGTCGTATCAACTTACAATGCTAAAACAGGTCAATATACTTACACGCACTATTACGAAGAAATGCTTGCAGCCAAAATCGACAAAAACGGAGACTTGGTTTACATGAAAAAGCTTCCGAAGAAACAAGTCAGCCCTACGACATACAGCCCCTGGTATCGCGGTGGCCTGGGTTATCGTCTGGTTGATTCAAAAAACAACTACTACTTTATGTTCCTCGATAATGTAAAAAACCTGGAATTGGCTGAAAACAAAGTTCCGGAAAGACACATTGACGGAAAAGGAGGATTTTTAACGGCATACCAGGTCAATAAAGAAACCGGAGCTGTCCGCAAGCTGTCTATTCTGGACACAAGAGATGCCCAGGGATATGATTTGTTCCAATTTAACACAGAACGCATCGTAGCACTGGATGACGATGAATTTGCACTTGAATGCTACATCAAAAGCAAACAGGACATCATGATCCGAATCAAGATTCTGGAATAAGGAAAAAGCCACGGTTAACAGACTGAATCCAAAAGTTCAGGCAAATAATTAAACATTAATTTCGATAATGATGAGCCCGGTATTGCATCGGGCTCATTCCATTTAGATTGAGCTTTATTCGATCGTTGTTGTAATAATTTATATAGCCTTTTAGTTCTTTTTTCAGTGATTAACTTTTTGGGGACAGTATATTTCTGAATGAGCTTTGCCGTTCTTCATTCGTTAATATTTTGTTGATAAATACCAGTGCTTTAACCCTTTTTAGCGTAGAAAGCGACCTGAATTTCGTATCTTTGTTTTGCACTGAAAAGTGTGTGTTTTAAGCAACTTTTATTTATGAGTGAAGAAAAAAAGAATCAGGAGTATTCCGCAGATAACATACAGGTATTAAAAGGTCTGGAAGCGGTTCGTAAACGTCCTGCGATGTACATCGGAGATGTTGGGGTCAAAGGGCTTCATCATCTTGTATATGAGGTAGTGGATAACTCCATTGATGAAGCTTTGGCAGGTTACTGTGACACCATCGATGTTTCTATCAATGAAGACAATTCCATCACGGTTATTGACAATGGCCGCGGTATCCCGACAGGAATCAATAAAAAAGAAGGAAAATCCGCACTGGAAATTGTAATGACAGTGCTTCATGCCGGAGGTAAATTCGATAAGGATACTTATAAAGTTTCCGGGGGGCTTCACGGTGTAGGGGTTTCCTGCGTGAACGCTTTATCGACACATTTGACTGCAACTGTACGCAGCGAAGGAAAGATTTTCCAACAGGAATACAGCATCGGTAAGCCTTTATACGATGTGAAGGAAATTGGAACGGCTGATGATACAGGAACAACGGTTACTTTCAAGCCAGATGAATCTATTTTTGAATTCACAGAATACAACTATGATACACTGGCGGCAAGAATGCGCGAACTGGCATTTCTGAACAAGGGAATCAAAATCACGTTGCGCGATTTACGCGATCTGGACGAGAACGGAAATGCAAAAATGGATATTTTCTTCTCTGAAGGAGGACTGAAAGAATTTGCGCAGTATCTGGACCGCAACCGCGAGCCATTGATTACAGATGTGATTTATTTTGAAGGAGAACGCGACGGAATTCCGGTTGAGGTTTCCATGACTTACAACACTTCTTACACGGAAAATATCCAGGCGTATGTAAACAATATCAATACGCACGAAGGAGGAACACACTTGTCAGGTTTCAGACGCGGTTTGACAAATACTCTGAAAAAATATGCTACGGACAGCGGAATGCTTGCCAAAGAAAAAATTGAAATCGACGGGGATGATTTTCGCGAAGGATTGACAGCCGTAGTTTCAGTAAAAGTGGCAGAACCTCAGTTTGAAGGGCAGACGAAAACCAAATTAGGAAACCGTGAGGTAACAGCTCCTGTTTCTCAGGCTGTTTCCGAAATGCTTACTGTTTACCTGGAAGAACACCCCGCAGAAGCGAAATTAATTGTTGATAAAGTAATTCTTGCCGCAAGAGCACGTCACGCAGCTCGTAAAGCACGTGAAATGGTTCAGCGTAAGAACGTAATGTCCGGTTCGGGCCTTCCCGGAAAACTGGCAGATTGTTCAGAAAAAGACCCTGCAACCTGTGAGATTTATCTGGTCGAAGGAGATTCGGCAGGGGGAACGGCAAAACAGGGAAGAGATCGTATGTTCCAGGCCATTATGCCGCTTCGCGGTAAGATTCTGAACGTAGAGAAAGCCATGCAGCACAAGATTTTTGAAAACGAAGAAATCAAAAACATCTATACTGCACTTGGAGTGCGCATCGGAACAGAAGAGGATTCCAAAGCACTGAACCTGGAAAAACTGCGCTATCACAAGATTATCATTATGTGTGATGCCGATGTCGATGGCTCTCACATTGAAACTTTGATCCTGACTTTCTTCTTCCGCTTCATGAAAGAACTGATCGAAAAAGGATACATCTACATTGCAACTCCGCCATTGTACCAGGTTAAAAAAGGAACCAAAGCGGAATATGCATGGACCGAAGATCAGCGCGACCGTTTGATCGGCGAACTAAAGGGTGCCGGTTCCGACTCTTCCGTAAACGTTCAGCGATACAAAGGTTTGGGTGAGATGAACGCCGAGCAGTTATGGGATACAACAATGAATCCGGAGCACAGAACCCTCCGCCAGGTTACTATCGAAAATGCTGCCGAGTGTGACCAGATTTTCTCCATGCTGATGGGAGATGAAGTTCCCCCAAGACGCGAATTCATTGAAAAAAATGCGAAATACGCAAAAATTGATATCTAGAAGATAAAAAGAGCCTCTGATGATTTTCAGGGGCTTTTATCTTGATCCTGAATCAATTTTAGTCAAACGAAATCAGAATTATGCACTACCGGTTGTTGCTTCTGCTTGTTTTCTTTATCCTAGTGGGTAGTTGCGTTAATTATGACAAAGAAAACAAGGAAATCAGAGAAGTCTTCAAAAAGAATCATTACAATTTTGCATTGGACAAAACCGTCAAATACGAAGGGATTTCGTTTCGTATCCCAAAACATTTCAAACAGTATTACTCACATAATTACACGATCAAGAACTCTTCCATTACCCTAACCAGCAGTGCGCTGAATATTTATTTCTCCGTAGAGCGCTTCACAAAAGCCGACCTGCACAGGGAATTTGTTTCCGATTTTATCATTAAAAGCGATCTGTTAAACACTTTCCAGAATGCTTATGTCTGGCGCAGATACGCTTCCCTGGACAACGGTGGCGCTTCAATCAAAAAAGAATTGCCCAGAAATCTGAAACAAAAAGGAGTGATCCAGACTGTTGCAGGCGATGGCCCCTACAGCAGTAAAACTTATTACATAACTGCAACCATCCGGGTCGAAGACAATTATTACGTCTTTCAATGGATCACCAGCAAACAAATCATGAGCTACACCTATGACGATTTTGAGCGAATTCTGAAAAGTGTGAAAAAAGCAAAATGACACATGCCGATTTAATTGAAAAATTTTCGGGAGAATTACCTGGTGAAAATTCCCATCTGGCCTTTATGCCTCTGAGGGGAAGTTCCAAAGTACAAATCCAGCAGGATGTTACCTACCGTGATTCGGCGGTGGCTGTTATTCTGTTCCACAACGAAAAAAATACGCTTTCTACGATCGTTACACAGCGCCAGCAATATGAAGGTTCACATAGCGGACAAATCAGCTTTCCGGGAGGAAAAAAAGAAGCCGACGATCCGAACCTGGTTCATACAGCTATCCGGGAGTGTTTTGAAGAAATCGGAATTGATGCCGGTTCATTCGAGCTTTTAAAAGAACTGACACCGTTGTTTGTTCCAGTGAGTAAATTCCTGGTTACTCCCTTCGTTTTTTATTCCACGCAAAAATCCTTTCAATATAACCGGTCCGAAAGGGAAGTTGCGGAAATTTATGAACTGGATCTTCTGGCACTCTATGAACCGGAATCCGTTGTGCAACTCAATATTTCCCTAAATAAGGAATTTATCATGCAAAATGTACCACACTTTAAGCAGGGAAATATTCTTATCTGGGGGGCAACCGCACTGATTCTGAACGAACTGAAAGACATTCTGACAGAGGAACCAGGCAAATCCAAAAGGGGAGCTTAATCTCTTCACAAGTACTGTAGCTCTGCAAAACGTTTTAAAAAAACAAAAAGAGGAGTAAATTCATTGTAACTTACTCCTCTTTTTGCTAAACCATGCTAAAACTATAAAACCCAAAACTAACAATTATGAAAATTGTTATTCTTTACACAAAGATACATCAGAATATGGAACGTACAACCTTTAGATTCTTTTTTTATTCAAATAATTATTCAATTCTTGTATTCTTGAAATCCAGGGTTTGCAGCATTTTGCTCTTGTCCCGTTTTTCTCCTGAATGGAGACAAAATTACAGAGACCAAAAAAATCAAGCCATTCACGCATACAATCAGGGGAGATATAGAAATATTTATCCACTTTCCAATGAGTACTCCAAGGATACATGATATTATTCCTATGCATGCAGAATAATAAAAAGTTCTGCTCAACGTTTTGGAAAATTGCAATGCTGTTGCTGCCGGAAGTACCAATAAACCGACAACCAGAATCACACCGACACTTTCAAAACTCAGTACGGCATGAATACTTAACAACAGCATGAGTGTCAGGTGGAAAAGCCGGACTGGGATCCCGATAAAAGATCCGAAATCAGGATTAAACACCCAAATTTTCCAGCCTTTAAACCCGAACACGATTACCAGAAGCAGTACAATTGTGAGAGGAAGCAGCTGGAGAATGGCCCGTGTCCCGTACAGATATCCACCAACAACCACCTGGTCCAGGATGGAAGTTTCCAGGTCTCCGTACAATACACATTCCTGATCCAGGTCACTGTTTTTCCCAGCGAAAAGTGCAATCAGTAAAACTCCGGTTGCAAACAGAAAAGTAAAGGTAAACCCAATGGCGGCATCTTCCTGAATCTGCCATTTTCTTTTTAAAAAATCAATCAGGAAAGTGGTCAGAAACCCTGTTACCGCAGCTCCCAGAAGCATGGGCCCCGAATCTCTCGTTCCGCTGAGCAGGTATGCAACCACAATTCCGGGTAAAACAGCGTGTGAAATGGCATCTCCAACCATTACCAGGCTTTTTGAAACGAGTAAAACTCCGAGTAATGAAGCTGGAATCGCAACCGAGCAGGCTGTCAGAACCATTAATACATCATTTTCCATGGCTTTTTCGTTTGGATTGAAGTTTCACTGTTAACGCGATTATGATTGCACAGGCACTCAATATGATGATAATGCACGGACCGGTCGGAATGTTTGCTCCCAAGATCGAAATGTATGACCCCAGTAAAGAGGAAAAGGTTCCCAAAAGCACGGAAAAAAGCAGGATCTGGCTCAAACGACAGGTCAGCATCCGAGCCGACAATACCGGAATAATCAGCAAAGCTGACATCAATACCACTCCTACCGCCTGCACCCCCATCGTCACAACAAGAATCGTCATGGAATTCAGAATGAAATCGTTCCAGCGCAGAGAGAATCCTTTACTGATCATGAATTCCCTGTTAAAAGCAAAACTGAACATCACCCGATAGCGCAGGAAGATGGCAATAATGATCACCGTTGAAATCCCAAGAAACAGGTACAAATCCCGAATGTCCAAAGCGGCAATTTTTCCAAACAGAAAATCGCCCAATCCGGCTTGTCCATCATCCGGCCTTCCCTGGATGTAGGACAAAAGTGCCAGGCCAAAGGCAAAGAACATGCTGAGGGTAGCCGCAACAATTGTATCGGATTTAAGCCTGGTTTTCCACTGCAGCCAGGAAATCTGCTGTGTAGCAAACCATCCGGCGCAAAAAGCTCCCAGCATCAGCCCCCAGGCAGTTCGTTGTCCGGAAAGCATATATGCCAAAACGATTCCCGGAAGTATCGAATGAGAAATAGCATCTCCGATCAGAGATTTTTTCTGCAGAAAGGTAAAAGTTCCCACCAGAGCTGCGCAAATTCCGATTAAGGCTGTTCCGATAAGTACGATCCAAATACTTAAATCCATGTTACTGCTTATCCAATAAAAAAGTCATTCCGTATGCTTTCTCTATGTTTTCCGGTTTCAGAACGTCTTCCTGTGCACCGCTCGCAATGAGTTTTTTGTTCAGCAAGATTACATCATCAAAATACCGGGCTACAACCGACAGATCATGATGTACAATCACGATTGTTTTCCCTGCATCTCTCAATTTGCATACAATAGTCAGAATCGCCTCCTGAGAAACCATGTCAATCCCTACAAAAGGTTCATCCATAATGATCAGTTCTGCTTCCTGTGCCAAAGCCCTTGCGAGGAAAACGCGTTGCTGTTGCCCACCTGAAAGCTGTCCGATTTGCCTGGTGGAAAACTCCGACAATTGCACTTTTTCCAAGGTCTCTTTTACAATTTCCTTGTCGGCAGAAGTTGTTCGTACCCACCATTTTTTCGGTATGATTCTTCCCATTTCCACTACTTCAGAAACAGTAATCGGAAAATCCCAATCAATGGATTCACGCTGAGGAACATAGGCAATTTTCGACCGGAATTTTTCAAAACTATTGCCGAAAAAAGAAACCTGACCTTGTTTCACAGGCGTTATCCCAAGAATTCCTTTCAGGAAAGTCGATTTCCCGGATCCGTTAGGTCCGATAATGCCGGTAATTCTTCCTGCATTAACTGTTACCGAAATCCGGTCCAGGACAAGCATTTCGCGATAAAAAACTGTTAAATTCTCTATTTTTATTGCTTTTCTCATTTCAATCCTGCTTTAATTGAACGAATATTATGAGTAATCATCCCGATATAAGTATCTGCCCCGCTTCCTGCTGAACCTAAAGCATCGGAAAAAAGTGTTCCTCCTATTTTCACATGAGACCCTTTTCTTTTCACCGAATTCAGCACACTGTTCAGTGCTTTCGGACTGACTGAATTTTCCACGAAAATGGCTTTAATCTGGTGTTCCACGATGAAATTTACCAGATCCACCACATCCCTGACTCCCGGTTCCTGGGAGGTTGACACCCCCTGAAGCGCTTTCACTTCAATACCAAAAGTGCGACCGAAATAGTGAAACGCATCGTGAGAGGTAATCAAAATTCTTCTTTCTTTCGGAATTTCTGCGAGTTCACTTCGCAGCTTTGCAGTCCAGGCTTCAACTTTTTGTGAAAAACGGTAGAAATTTTCATGGAATTCCAGTTCGTACTGCGGATACAGTTTAATGAGCTTATCTACCACTTCGTTCATTGCCCGAATCCAGGAACCGGTATCAAACCACACATGCGGATCCGCTGTTATCCGGTCAGTATACAATATTTTTTTCCTGGGGAATGCGGTTTGAAAAGAAACAACTGCTTTTCTTTCAGATAAACGCCCGAATAATTCCGCCATTTTTCCTTCCAGGTGAAAACCGGTATAGACGACCAGCCTGGCATCATTCAATAATCCCACATCGCTGGGTCTCGGATTGTAGGTATGCGGATCAACTCCCGGACCCATCAGCGATTTCACGATCAGGCGATCTCCCACCACCTGGTACACACAATCTGCAATAACAGACGTCGAACAAACAATTAGTTTCTCATTTTCCTCTCTCTGTCGGATTCTGCAACCCAGCAGGAGAAACAAGCCAGTCATCAGACAAATAAAGCTTCTCATAATTGTTTGACCGATATTTGTTTTGAAACCGTGCCCGAAAACTGAACTTGTTTCCCTTTTATTTCAATCAGAATAGAACCATCAAAACTCAATTTATCCAGTATTTCGATTTGTGTTCCCAGGTTCAAACCAATTTTACTCAAGTATTGCAGGAATTCTGTCTGATCATTTTCCACTCCCATAACAATCACTTTCGTTCCGGGTATTGCTTCACAAAGCAGGATTCTGTTCGCAACCATTTCAATCTTTCCATCCTTTTCGGGAATAGGTTCTCCATGCGGATCTACTTTTGGAAAACCTAAAAACTTATCCAGTCTGTTCGTTAACTCCAGCGATTGGATGTGCTCCAGCTGTTCGGCGATTTCATGTACTTCTTCCCAGCCAAAATTCAGCTTATCGACCAAAAAAGTTTCCCAAAGTCGGTGTTTTCGTATAATCGCTAAAGCATAGAAACGCCCTAATGGTGTCAGCTGGCAGCCCTGATATTTTTGATATTCCAACAAGTTTTTCTCTTTGAGCTTTTTCAGCATATCCGTCACAGATGATGCTTTTGTAGTCATCTTTTCAGCCAGATCATTTGTCAAAATCGATCCTTTTTCTTCCTGGCTCAAAGTAAAAATAGCTTTGAGATAGTTTTCTTCACTTTGTGTTAATTTCAAGTTTTTTTCACAAATGTAGAAAAAAAATTTAGACTCATCTAAAAAACAAAACAAAGGATTTGATTTATAGCGTATGAAGCACTCAGCATATTGAGAAAATAGTTGTACTTTTGCAACAAAATTTTATTTAAACAAGAAAAAGATGTCAGGTAACAGAACATTTACAATGTTGAAGCCAGATGCGATCGAAAACGGTCACATGGGAAAAATTATTGATATGATTATCCAGGCTGGCTTTTCAATCAAAGCGATGAAATTCACTCGTTTAACAAAAGAGCAGGCAAAAAAATTCTATGAAGTTCACGCTGAACGTCCATTCTACAGTGAGTTAGTTGAGTACATGACATCCGGACCAATTGTTGCCGCTATCCTGGAAAAAGAAAACGCGGTTGCTGATTTCCGTACTTTAATCGGAGCTACAGATCCTGCTGAGGCTGCAGAAGGAACAATCCGTAAATATTATGCTGAATCCAAAGGGAGAAACGCAATTCACGGATCTGATTCTGATGAAAATGCGGATATTGAAGGAAAATTCTATTTCACACCTGCTGAGATTTTCTAATCATTTCGATGTACACGAAACAGAAGCCTTACTTTTTAGTCAGGCTTTTTTTATGGACAGAAGTGGAGTGATTCAGATATTTAGGGGCTCTCGAATAAGATTTTTACAACTGTCATCCATACCCTACAAATGAGCTTCCACTTACCATATTTTTGTTAGCAGCAAGCAGGGGACAGTGCAGCGGGAAAACGACAACGAAACACGAAAAATGAATATTCAAAAATAAATATGCAATGAGAAATTTTTTAATCACTTTAAGTGTCTTTGTACTAATAGCAAGTAGTTGCGGACAAGCAACAAAAAACAGGCAGAAGAGACAGATGAAACCAACCTTGAAGAGATATTGTCAAACGACAACGATGTACAAACTGTTTCGGCAGACGACCAACAGTTAGAGGATAATCAGCCGTTAGAGATTTATATCAAAGATAAATCGCAGTACGACCAAATTTTTCTTGATGGACTTAGATGGAATGAGCCAATAAAACTCATTGACAACTATGTTTTGTTAGGAAAAGATACCGCATATTTTCCTGAACCTATTCCTATAAATAAACAAATAGTTTTCAGCGGAAAAAACGAAAATAATATTTTTGTATTGACAGTTACAAGACAAAACTTAACAAATTTGAAATATCAATTTCAACTCAAAAGTATAACCAATGAAATCATAAACACGAAATCGGGAGCGGCGATTTTGGGCTCAATGTTCTTTTTAGGAGCGGAAACAGACGAAGACGATGAAACAGGTTTGAGTTATTTAAGTACAGAATATCGAGATGATAAAAATAATTGTTGGTTTTGTATAAGAATTGGAGATTTATATGACAATGGTAAACCGCAGGTAAAAATACAATATGGTTGTGAAGACAAAAGTAAACAGAGGTTAGAATTAGATGATTGTCCAACTTTACGAATGAAATAATATAAACAAATGCAAAACTTGAAAAAGAAAAATGAATAGTAATGAAATGCCTGCTGCTAACAAGCGGTTTGGCGCAAGTGGCGGTGTAGCCCGCCCGACAAGCAATGCGAACTTGCAAGTTTCGTGCCCCGCGCAAACAGCAGTGAGCCTCCACCTGCTGCCAAGCCGCATTTTTGATATTTGAATATTTAAACATAACAATATTGTTAAGTTCAGATATTGTTTCAATCTGGGTAAGCGTGTAATACGTGTAGTCATCTAACAGGTGTAGTGTAAAGTAAACTGAGA
>JAIRJW010000008.1 GCA_031260455.1 Fluviicola sp. | reverse complement strand
GAATTTTGGTTGTAAATCAAATCAATCACAGACCACGAAAAAGATATAACTTTAGATCTCCAATAGAAATGTTTAACCAAAAGTTGCATTTATAAGTTGAATGTACGTTTCGCAATATTACGAATTTGGGGTGTTTATTATTGAAATTCTAAATATTAAAAATAACAAAGTACTTCGCTTCAAAAACGGATTTCCAGGATTTCATCCAATTCTTTTTCTAATGTCAAATCTACTGCTTACCTTTACGACAGATCTTTGATATAACTTATGAAGAAAGGTGGAGGGACAGGCCCTGTGAAACCTTGGCAACCTGCCGTCCATTGCAAGGTGCTAAATCCGATTTTGACGGAATCGTCAGGAAAAGATAAGTTAATGGTAGTTTTTTTCGAACTGCTTCCCCTACTTCATAGTTTAGCAAAACAGATATAACTATGAAAGATATCAGACAATTAATAAACGAGCGGATTCTTATCCTGGACGGAGCCATGGGAACCATGATCCAGCATTACAACTTAAAAGAAGAAGATTTCCGGAAAGGATGGTTTGAAGATCATCCTCATAAACTAAAGGGTGATAACGACATCCTCGTTCTGACCCAACCGGATATCATCGAAGAGATTCATACGCAATACCTCGAAGCAGGTTCCGATATTATCGAAACCAATACGTTTGGTGCCACCAGTGTTGCACAGGCAGATTACTACCTGGAAAAAGCCGTTTACGATATCAATTACCACGGAGCTAAAATTGCCCGCAAAGTTTGCGATGAATTTACTGCGAAAAATCCGGATAAACCGCGATTTGTAGCGGGTTCCATGGGGCCGACTACCAAACTGGCCTCTATGTCGCCGGACCTAAATGACCCGGGATTCCGTGCCATTAATTTCAATGAACTCGTGATTGCTTTCAAAGAACAAGCAACCGGACTGATTGACGGTGGAGCAGATTTCCTGCTAGTGGAAACCATTACGGACACACTGAATGCGAAAGCTGCCATGTTTGCCATTGATGAATTATCTGAAGAACGCAGTATTCAGATTCCGATCATGATTTCCGGAACCATTACCGATCAGAGCGGAAGAATGCTGACCGGGCAAACCACAGAGGCTTTTCTTGTTTCTGTTTCACACATGCCGCTTTTGAGTATCGGGTTGAACTGCGCACTTGGAGCAGATGCCATGCGACCGTATTTGCAGATATTGGCAAATCAGGCACCATTTGCAGTGAGTGCACACCCAAACGCGGGCTTGCCTAATGAATTCGGGCAATATGACGAAACTCCCGACATGATGGGAACACAGATTGAAGACTTTCTGCGTGAAGGCTTAATCAACATCATCGGCGGTTGCTGTGGCACTACGCCCGGTCACATCCGAAAAATGGCTGAAATTGCCTCGAAATACTCACCCCGAAAAATAAGCGAGACGACCAACGCATGAGATTCTTACGTTTATCAGGCTTAGAAGCTATTACCATTACTCCGGAAAGTAATTTTATTAATATCGGCGAGCGAACCAACGTAACCGGGTCCCGTGCATTCCTTCGAATGATCAAGGATAACGATTACGAAGCAGCTCTTTCCGTTGCCCGTGAACAGGTAGAAGGTGGTGCACAAATCATCGATATCAATATGGACGAAGGAATGATCGATGGGAAAGAAGCGATGGTGAAATTCCTCAACCTGATTGCTTCCGAACCGGATATTTCCAGTGTTCCGATCATGATCGACAGCTCCAAGTGGGAAATCATCGAAGCAGGATTGCAATGTATCCAGGGAAAAGGAATCGTGAACTCCATTTCACTCAAAGAAGGCGAGGAAAACTTTATTCGCCAGGCAAAACTGATCAGGCGTTACGGTGCAGCATCCGTTGTGATGGCTTTTGACGAAAAAGGCCAGGCCGACAGTTACGAACGGCGCATCGAAATCTGCGAGCGTTCCTACCGCATATTGGTAGATGTGGTCAAATTTGCACCTGAAGACATTATTTTCGACCCGAATATTTTTCCGGTTGCAACTGGGATGGAAGAACACAATAACAATGCACTGGATTTTTTCCATGCAACAAAATGGATTCGCGAAAACCTTTCGGGAACACACGTTTCAGGAGGAGTTTCGAACGTTTCTTTTTCCTTCCGGGGAAACAACCCGGTACGCGAAGCCATGCATTCGGCTTTCCTGTTTCATGGGATCAAACATGGAATGGACATGGGAATTGTAAACCCATCCATGCTGGAAGTATATGACAATATCGACAAGGTATTACTGGAATATGTAGAAGATGTGTTGCTAAATCGCAGACCGGATGCTACGGAAAGATTACTGGAATTTGCTGAAAGTTTTAAAGGCGACGATAAAAAGAAAGAAGTTTCCCTCGAATGGCGAAATGCGCCTGTAAACGAACGCCTGGCACATGCTTTGGTAAAAGGAATTGTAAATTATATCGATGAAGATACAGAAGAATGCCGCAACCAGTTTGAGCACCCGATACAGGTTATCGAAGGGCCGCTGATGGCTGGAATGAGCATTGTGGGAGACCTGTTCGGAAGCGGAAAAATGTTCCTTCCGCAGGTAGTAAAATCTGCACGCGTAATGAAAAAAGCCGTTGCTTATCTGCTCCCGTTCATTGATGCGGAGAAAGATGGTGCTTCCAGTTCAGCCGGAAAAGTAATCATGGCTACCGTCAAAGGAGACGTGCACGATATTGGGAAAAACATTGTTTCAGTAGTACTGAGCTGCAACAACTACGAAATTGTGGATCTGGGAGTAATGGTTCCCGCTGAAAAAATCATTCGGACTGCTATCGAAGAACAGGCACAAATCATCGGTTTAAGCGGTTTAATCACTCCTTCTCTGGATGAAATGGTTCACGTAGCCAAAGAAATGGAACGCGCCAATTTGTCTATTCCATTGCTGATCGGAGGCGCAACCACTTCCAAAGTACACACTGCCGTGAAGATCGAACAAAATTACCAGAAAGGACAAACGGTCCATGTTTCCGATGCTTCCCGCTCCGTAACGGTGGTTGAACAATTACTCGGACAAAAGAAAGAACAGTTTGTTAAAGGTGTTCAGGCAGATTATGCCCGGGTGCGTGAACACCATGAAAAACACCGCAGTGCAAAACAACTGCTTTCTTATGCCGATGCATTGAAGAATAAACTGGTGCTTGAATTTAATGATCAGACGATCAAAAAACCGAATCAGACAGGTGTTCAGGTCATCGAGCAACAGAATCTTTCGGAGTTGATTCCTTATATTGACTGGACTCCATTTTTTCAGACTTGGGAGCTCCATGGGAAATTTCCTCGTATTCTGAACGACGAAATTGTAGGAAAAGAAGCTACAAAACTCTACGAAGATGCTCAGGTAATGCTAAAACAACTGGTTGATGAAAAATGGCTGACTGCCAAAGCTGCTTACGGCATTTTCCCAGCCAACAGTATCCGCGATGATATTGAAATTTACTCTGATGAACAACGGACTTCCGTATTGGGAATCCAACATACACTCCGGCAACAAACCAAAAAGACAGTCGGACAACCTAATCTTTCCCTGGCAGATTTCATTGCTCCGAAGGACAGCGGAATGACCGACTACATCGGTGCATTTGTAGTAACTGCTGGTCACGGAATTGACGGGCATGTAAAACGTTTTGAAGCGGATCACGACGATTACAACTCAATCATGATCAAGGCGTTGGCCGATCGTCTGGCAGAGGCTTTTGCAGAGTTCCTGCACGAAAAAATGCGAAAGAAAACTTGGGGATATGCCAGCGATGAAGTACTCGGTAATGATGCATTGATTGCAGAACAATATAAAGGAATCAGACCGGCTCCGGGATACCCGGCCTGCCCGGATCATACAGAAAAACCAAACCTGTTCAAACTGTTGAATGCAGAGGCTTTGAGCGGAGTTTCACTCACGGAAACATTGGCAATGTGGCCAGCTGCTTCCGTTTCAGGCTGGTACTTCGCACATCCCGACTCCAAATATTTTGGTCTTGGAAAAATAACCATTGATCAGGTAGAGAGCCTGGCTGGTAGAAAAAAAATCGATACAGAGCAAATGAAGCGATGGCTTTCAAGCAACTTGGAATAATTTTACATCTATGATTGCAAAAATCAATTAATAGATTAGTTGGATGGCTTAATATTATTATCATTAGTTTCCTGTCTCAAAACAATATGAACTTTGAAACTGAGCTTAGGCGTTTACTACCTCTATTATCTGTTACTTAGGTATCCATTTCTGGGATGGAAAAACGTAGGAAAGAGATCCAGGCAGCAACGAAGCTTATTTCTACAAGCTGAATGGAGTTTTGAAAGACAACTCCAGTATTGAAAAAACCAGATTTCCAAAGGGGTTTCATTAGGATAAAATAACGAAATCAAATCATTTGAAATCTGATATCTGAGAGGAAAGAATCAGACTACAAAAGCAGGAAGTGGAATCTCTGCCTGCTTCTGTTTTTGTATTGCGGGGAATGCACCCGGGTATTAATCAATCTGAAAACAGTATAAATGATCTGAAAACAAAAAGCGGTCAAAAATGACCGCTTTTCGTTAACCTAACCTAACCACTATTCACTGAATCAGAAACTGAAGATATCAGTTCCTTTTCGATTACAAAATTGGTTAAATATTTACATAATTCAAAGTCTCATCCCAAATATTTTAAATAATTATTGAAAGTTAATTCAGAATTATCAATTTAAAAATTATCCGTTTATCGAAAAAAAATCAATATTTATAAGGGTTTTATTGCTGTTCATAAGTATGAATTATTGGAATCCTAAAACAGGATTCGGAGTTGATTTTTAACAACTATTTACATTTAAACATTTTTTTCGAGTTTCAGAGTAAAAATCAAAATGGCATATTTTTATACCTTTGCAGGGTGTCGGATTACATAAATATATACACAGATGGCTCTGCACGCGGGAATCCGGGGCCGGGAGGTTATGGAGTTATCCTCAGATACAAACAATCCGTTAAGGAAATTTCACAGGGATACCGGCTCACTACCAACAACCGCATGGAATTACTGGCAGTAATCGTAGCATTGGAAAATCTGAAAACCAGCCAAATCCCTGTTCGGATTTATTCGGATTCAAAATACGTTATTGATGCCATTCAAAAACGTTGGGTGCATGGCTGGCTGGCAAAGGGATTCAATAAGAAGAAAAACAAGGATCTTTGGATGCGCTACCTGGCAGTAGCCGGATCTTTCAAGATTGAACTGGTTTGGGTGAAAGGACACAACGGGCATCCTGAAAACGAGCGGTGTGACATACTGGCGGTTGAGGCTGCTTTGGGGGGAAATCTGTCAGTTGATCAATACTTTGAGGAAATTCAGCAATACGAAAATTAGTTTGGCAAAAAACAAGATTTCACAAAAGTATATACCAGTGGATGGGGCAATTCCCTTGTTGAACTAACTTGTGGACAGAATCCACACGCCAGGAAGAACTTGCGGTTTTTCAGGCTGATGATTTCCGGTTCTTCAAACTGATTGTATGCTTCAATATCAAGGTCAGTGGCAGTTAAACTTCCTATCAGCTGAGGATACAAGCTATATCGTGTAGAAGTCAGCTCTTCCGGGTTACGGGTTTCATACAAGTGAATCAGGGCTGTTGAATGAGGGACGACACAAACGCGTTCAAATTGATTTCCTTCCACCAAATTTTCCGAAATCAGTTTTTCCCCGTTCGCACTCAGGTTATTCCGATGAATCAATACATCAATCAATGCTTTATAGCCTTCTCCGGTAATGAAAACAGGAGCTTCCTGTTGCAAAAGCATATCCACAACTCCATTGAGATAAAACAAATTGAGATATGGCCCCGGAGCAAACCAAAAGCCATCAAAATTAGACAGCTGCTGCGGTTTCATGTTAATGATCTCGTTGATCTTGATCCAGTAATAAGACAGTTCCACCTCCAGGAAACGACCAGCATGATCTAAAGCCATGTTTGTCGCATGATGTGTGTTGAAGGTGAAATTAAAATCCCCAATAATACCAATCTTCAGTTGTTGCATAATATAAACTAAAAAGCCATCCGCGCAAAGGATGGCTTTTCTAAAATTATCGTTTGAACCAACCTTTCAGAACCGCGTTTTGGATAGGTAACTGCAAAGTAATCGGGTTACCACTCTGATCAACCGTATTCCGGTATACATTACAATTAAATGTACACGTAAATTTTGAATAATCACCCGTTCCGTCAGATTCCTGAACAATATTTGTAAACGTAAAATTCTGGGGAGACTGGGCAGGATCAGAAGTCCAGACATTGCCGGATCCGTCTCTGTAAACTACTTCAAATCCGCCATCTGCCGAAGCCGCATAAACCAAAGGGGGAGAGGTGGTATTGGAAGTAAAGAAATTATTGAATACAGACAAACTCGGATCTCCTCCGGAAGCACTGGCATCAAACATAACAGAACCTAAACCTACTCTAATTGAAACCAGGTTTTGAGAAGATTTCATGTCAGCAAAATAATTTGCTTTAGAAGGTGTAGGTGAAGGAAGGATTACTTTTACTTTAGTAGCATCCAGATAATACCCGTCAACATTTTGAGTTAATTCTACCTGAGTTCCGTTAATCGTACCAATGAAATGAGATTCCAATGCCACCTTTGGTGTTGGTGCCGGAATGATTTCATGTTTCGGACAGCCAGCCAAAAACAGCGAGCCAAATACAAAAAGTGCAATAACTTTTTTCATAGATAATGTTTTTCAAACCAATATGTTCTGCTCAGAACACAATTCGAAAATACAACTTTTTTTTATATGCTCAAGATATTTCTGAAATTCTCAACTTTCTATGCTCTCAGCAACTTGTTCTGCTCCGGAAAACAGTAGTAAGGCAGAAAAACCGGCTTTTCGTTCTCTTTTGTCAGGTCCATGGAATAAATAATTTCATCATCCGACAAAACGATCGTGTCCAGTCCCCCGTCCATATCCAGATCAATACCGCGTATATTCAATTCACAAAGTAATTGGTTAAAAGCAGTCATACTTACGAAAATCTGGCTATCATAAGAACTTCCGTTCTCATATATACAACAATCCAGCTGAACTTCTGTTGATGAGCTCTCAAACTGGATGCGGTTTACCAGGATGCTATTGAATATTGTTTTCATATTGTTTGACTTTTGATGATACAAATTTTCATCTGGTAGTTCGTAAAGTACTTACGATCTTCTTAAACAGGTTGAAAAAAATTGAAAATAAGGTGAGAGCTGATTTTTTCAATTGTTAATTATCAGTTGCCCATTCAAACTCTCTGACACATTTTTTGTAATTTCACAACACTTACTTTTTTTGAAAAAACATGAAATATTTTCCAATAGACAAAATGCTTTTTATTGAAAACAGGAAAAAGTTTACCGCACAAATGAAAACGGGTACACTTGCTGTTTTCAACTCCAACGATATTTATCCGGTAAGTGCTGACGGAATAATGCCTTTTGCTCAGCACCGCGATATCTTTTATCTCTCCGGAGTGGATCAGGAAGAAAGCATCTTAGTACTTTTCCCGGACTCCAAAAATGACGCGCACCGCGAAGTATTGTTCCTCAAAGAAACAAACGAGCGCATTGCAGTTTGGGAAGGTGCTAAACTCAACAAAGAGCAGGCTTTTGAAACTTCCGGGGTTAAAACCGTCTACTGGCTGCAACAGTTCCCTGCTATTTTCAAGCAAATGATGGCGGAAGCGGAAGGAATTTACCTCAACACGAATGAGCATTTACGCGCAGATACAACGGTACAAACGCGTGAAGATCGCTTCATCATCCAGGTGAAACAGGAATATCCGGCGCATCAGGCACACAAAAGCGCACCGATCCTACACCGGATTCGTTCAGTGAAGGAACAAACCGAGCTGGACCTGATGCAACAGGCCTGTGATATTACGGAGAAAGGATTTCGCAGGATTCTCGGTTTTGTGAAGCCGGGTGTCTGGGAATACGAAATCGAAGCGGAGTTTTCGCATGAATTTTTGCGAAACCGTTCCAAAAGCTGGGCTTACACACCGATCGTGGCTTCTGGAAAAAATGCCTGCGTGCTCCACTACATTGAAAATAACATGCAATGCCGGGACGGTGATGTAATTCTGCTGGATGTAGGTGCCGAATACGCCAATTACTCTTCCGACATGTCTCGCAGTATTCCGGTGAACGGACGGTTTTCTCCGAGACAGCGGGAAGTTTACGACGCGGTTCTTCGGGTGAAAAACCAGGCACAGCAATTACTGGTTCCGGGAACAATGATGGCAGAATACCACAAAGAAGTCGGAAAAATGATGGAATCCGAATTGATTGACCTGAAATTGCTGGATCAAACGGACATTAAAAACCAGGATCCGAACTGCCCAGCTTATAAAAAGTACTTTATGCACGGCACTTCTCACTTCCTGGGACTCGACACGCACGACGTAGGACTGTGGAATGTTCCGATTGAAGCAAACATGGTCTTTACCTGCGAACCGGGAATTTACATTCCGGAAGAAGGGCTTGGAATCCGGATTGAGGATAACCTGGTCGTTCAGGCAAGTGGCGAACCTTTCAATCTGATGCGAAATATCCCAATTGAAGCGGACGAAATCGAAACTTTGATGAACCAGAAATAAATGGGCAAACACTTACTGAATTACAGGATTTCCGGAAATGGGAGTCCTGTAATTTTTTTACATGGATTTATGGAAGACTTGAGCATGTGGGATGAAATCAGTCCTCACTTGCCGGTCAAAGCCTGTTGTGTGGATCTGCCCGGACATGGAAAAAGCGACCTGGATTTGCAACTAACACCTGCTATCGGTCACATGGCGGAGAAAGTACAAAAAATCATCGAACATGAACAACTCAATCATCCGGTTATTATCGGGCATTCAATGGGCGGCTATGTTGCACTGGAACTTTTCAGGCGGATTCCGGATCTTGAACACATCGTGCTTTTCCATTCACATCCCTGGGCTGATCCTGAAAGCAAGAAAAATGACCGTCAGCGCGTAGCCGAACTGGTGCGCAGCAAGGCTTCTGCTTTTATCCGCGAAGCCATTCCGAATCTTTTTTATCATCCTTCGGAAATGGAAAGAGTAATCTCACATTATATACACATTGCAGAACAAATGAACCCTGGGGCCATCGGATGGGCTGCTTTGGCGATGAAAGGCCGGGAAAACCTTTCCCTCCTGATGGAACAGCATCCTGAGAAATTTTCGGTTATCAGCGGAGAAAAAGATAAACTCATTCCGGTCGATGCTTTAACGGACTTTTGCAGTAAGTATCATATTTCCTCCGTTGTACTTCCGGGGGTCAGTCACATGGCACACGAAGAAAACCGGGATGAAGTAATTCATTTACTGAATACTATTTTTTAATACAGATATTATCCGAAAAATAAATAATTTTAACGGTATAAACTTTTGATTATAACTCCTGACAGGGCTTTTGAACGGTTAAATCTGAAGTGTATCCTGCGCCAAAACAGGAACGCAGTTTATAAAATCTTGTAAATTCGACAGCAACACAAATAGCTACATTATGGAACCAAAGAAACTCCGCGCCTTAATCATTGATGATGAAGAATACGCACGTAAAAATTTAATGATGATGCTGGACGATTTTTGTCCGGAAATTGAAGTCATTGGTGAAGCTTCCGGGAAAGAACAGGCCAAAGCCCTGATCACTGCGAGTAAACCGGATGTGGTTTTTTTAGATATCCGGATGCCGAGTGGTGCGGAAGGGTTTGAATTACTGGAGGAAGTGGAAGAAAAAAACTTCCTCGTAGTCTTCGTTACTGCCTTTAAAGATTACGCTATCCGTGCATTCAATGCCAGTGCTGTTTACTACTTGCTGAAACCTATCGACATTGATGACCTGAGGGTAGCTGTTGAAAAGTTGGTTGAAGCAAACAGTGTATTCGGGCAAGATCCGGAAAATTATGTGACTTATTTCAGAAGTTTACGCAATTTGTCTGACCAGCTATTGCGAAACAAGCCAAACAACCGCATCGCGATCAGCCACACAAAAGGCCTGAAAATTGTAGAAGATAATACTATTTCGCACCTGGAGGCAAGCGGGAACTGTACAACGATTTATTTCAACGACGGAACCCGTTATCTGGATACCCGGACCTTAAAGATTTACGAAAATATACTGAATCCTGCAAAATTTTTCAGAATTCACAAATCACATATTATCAACCTGAACAATCTGGCGGAATATGTCAACGAAGACGGACATTACGCTGTTCTGAAAAATGGATTGCGCATTCCTGTTGCCCGAAACAGAGTAACTGATTTTGTAAAAATGCTGAAAGAAGGATGAAATTATGTACATTAATAGTATTTGCGGTCATTTCATTAGCAGGAATGGCCCAGAACTATTCTTTTATCACTTACTCAAACAGTCAGGGGCTCCCACAATCACAAGTTCAGTGTATTACTCAGGACGACAATGGCTATCTGTGGGTAGGGACTTTGGGAGGGCTGGCGAAATTCAACGGCAAGACCTTCACTACTTTTCCTTTGGAAAACGGGCTGTTTAACAACCGGATTTCCTGTCTGCAATACATCAATAAAACCATTTGGGTTGGTCATGGAGGTGGAATCACCAAAATTACGGACAATAAAGCACAAACGTATTCACTTGGAGACGACAATCAGACAGTTAACGTAACTGATTTCATTCTTTATCAGGGAAAAATCGTCGTTTCTACTGAAGGCAGCGGATTGTACATCATTTCTAACAACCGGATCACGAAAATCAAACTCCGAAACGAAGATGCCTCAACTTGCAGAGACCTGGAAATCATCAACAACAAATTGTATATTGGTACGCGCGACGGGCTTTATTTTACGAATGACCTAATCAGTTTCAAACGGGAGGAAACCTTCGGAGACCGGAGTATTTCCGGGATTGCCTTAGTGAACAACAAGGTATTCGTTTCGACCTTTTTCAAGGGACTTTTCAGGTCGGATTTCAATTTCAGCAAATTTGATTCTATTTCTGTCGCAATGAAAGATTTATATATCGGTGCGATTAACAGTGATTCGTCCGGGCAATTGTGGCTGGTTTCACCGGAAGGGGTAATCCGCATGTCACCAGAGCTCAAGCAACTCAACCTGAATGAAGCAAAAGGCCTTCCAGTTAGCGCGATTCACTGCTCTTTCCAGGATAACGAAGGAAACATGTGGTTCGGTAGTGACGGAAAAGGATTGGTGCGTTTTGCAAACCAGAACCTGCAGATTTATTCCACCAAAACAGGTATGCCTTCCGATTTGATTCTGAGCGGAAAGAAACTCAATGCAAAAACCTACTTGTTCGGGTCGTATGACAAAGGTGCTTTCAAAATGAACCAGAACGGAACCTGTGAAAAAATCCCGATTCCTGCAACAACCGTCTGGGATATTGAATACTTTAACGGGCAAGCCTGGTTTGCTACCAATGTTGGAGTTTTCAGCTGGGACATGAAGGACAAACCGAAGAGTTACAAGTTTGACAAAGCAGATTGCCTGGTAGTGAGACCTTTCCACAACAAACTGATTGTTGCCGAAAAAGAACAGATTGGGTACATCGAAAACGGCATGCTCCACGAATATTCCAAGTTCAATCAGAACAAAAACGGGATCATTAATGATATCACATTTTATTTTTCCAGCATCTTGGTTGCAACTTCCAAAGGTTTGTATGAGATCAATCCGTCCAAAAACAAACAAAGACTTCTGAAAAGCTTCAAGGCCAGTATTTCTTCCATTGAGATTGACGATGAAAACCGGATTTGGATCGGGACGGAAAACGGGCTGGTCATCTTTGACGGAATCAATTACAAAACTATTTCTTACAGTTCGAAGAGTGGTGCACGCTTTATCAACTTCATTCACCGGGTGGAAAAACACATGTTCGTGGGGACCAATGACGGATTGTATGTTTTTGAAAACATTGAAGGATCTCAGGTATTGGTTAAGCATATCGGTACGAACAACGGGTTGATCAACCTGGAATCCAATATCAATTCAGCCATGTTTGAAGACGGGAACCTTTGGTTCGGAACTAGCGACGGGCTTGTGAAACTGCGTATCGGAAATGAAAGCAGCGATTTCACGGATATCCCTCCAAAGTTGAATATTGTGCGGGTACTGGTAAATTACAGGGAGTTAAGTCCGGCAGAATTCCTGAACGGGTTGCAACTCTCTTATTCTAAAAACAATCTGATTGTTGACCTGGATGGGATTTCGATGGAAGATCCGGAATCGGTTACTTACCAATATCTGATCGAAGGAGAATCCGATAAATGGTCGCCTCCTTTTCTCAACCCGACGATTATTCTCTCGAACCTGAATGCAGGAAATTATACGCTTCGGATCAGAGCCATTTCCGGTACGAAAAAAATCTCCGACATCATTTCCCTTCCGATCACCATCACACCGCCTTTCTGGCGCACCGGGTGGTTCTACGTCATCGTTTTTGTGATCATTGCTTTTGGAATCCGGTATTATTTCAGGTTGCAGATCAGGCGTGAAAGAGACCGGAACTACAAGATCAATCTGGAAAACAAATCCAGGCTCCTAGCGTTGGAACAACAGTCGCTCAATGCCAGTATGAACCGGCATTTCATCTTTAACTCACTCAATTCGATTCAATACTTTATTAATACGCAAGACCGGATTTCTGCCAACAGATATTTGACGAATTTTGCTAAACTGATCCGGAAAAACCTGGATAGCGCTGCTGAAGGAGACAATATGGTGACACTTCACCAAGAATTGGAACGACTTGAGTTATACCTGTCCCTCGAAGCCATGCGCTTCAAGGATCGTTTCACTTACGAAATTCGTAATCAAAATATTGATACTGAACAGGTCTATGTTCCGGCGATGCTTCTTCAACCGTTCGTTGAAAACAGTATTATTCACGGAATTCTTCCCGACGAAAGCAAAAAAGGAGAAATTTTAGTCACCATCAAAGCCATTGGTGACCAGTTGGAAATCTGCATGGATGACAACGGAATCGGAATTGATTTCAGTTTGGATAAAAAAGCCCGGTTTAAAGGAGATCACAAATCTCAGGGAATGGAAATTACCTCCAAACGCATTGACCTCATCCGGCAAATGTGGAACAAAGATTATGAGTTGATCGGGCCGTTCCAGATGACCAATTCTGACCGTTCAATCAAAGGGACGCGCGTTTTAATCAAAATTCCTTATGAAAATTTGGAAATTAATGATTAAATATTTTATATTTGCTCAATAATGAATCTGTATGATATGAAAAAGATTACAATAATAGCATCTTTATTGATCTTGTTTACAGCTTGCAAAAAAGTTGACATTCATCCAAATACCACAATAAACCCAGAATCAGTAGTTGAAGCGAGTAGATCTGCTAATCCAAATGAAAATTCAGGAGATGACGGGGGTTCAAGCTCATTAACTACGGGTACTAACTCTACTGCTGATCCAAATAATCCAGATCCAGAAGGGGGGGGGATTACACACCCATCGAGAACGAAAGATCAGAAAGACAATAAATAAAAAAATCCCTCGGTTAGCCGAGGGATTTTTTTGCTCTTAGATTGTGTAAAATGGTTGTTAAGGTGTTCCAAACTTATATGACATTTTTTATCACTAAACGTTTAGACACAATTTTATAAATTTATAAAATTGTTCCGGAAATTTCCACCTATTGAGACAAAAGAAACATCATCTCCCTTTCAGTAAGCAATCCTTATACATTATTCCTATTGAAATGATTCCATCCCTGAGCTCTTAACGGAACCAGCGAATCATTGGTATCTACGAGGTAAATTCCTTCATTTGCATCCGTTATGTAACCAATCACCGTCATGTGCGGATTTCCCTTGATTTTATCGTAATCTCCCTGATTAATCGTAAACAATAACTCATAATCTTCCCCCCCATTCAAAACACAGGTCACAGGGTCGAGGTTGAAATCAATGGCTGTTGTAGAAGTCAGTGAATCTATCGGTAATTTTGCATTATACACCATTGCCCCTTTATTGCTCGATTTACACACATGCATGATTTCCGAAGCCAATCCGTCCGAAATATCAATCATCGAGGTCGGAACGACTTCCAGTTCTCTCAGATACTGAACAATGTCCAGGCGCGCTTCCGGTTTTAATTGGCGTTCAATGATGTAATCTTTTCCATCCAGGTCAGGCTGAATATCCGGGTTTGCTTCAAAAACACTCTTCTCGCGTTCCAGCACTTGTAGTCCGGTATAAGCTGCACCCAGATCACCCGAAACAACCAGCAGATCATTTGTCATAGCCCCCGAACGATAAACGACTTTAGATTTATCTGCTACTCCGACCGCCGTTACGGAAATAACCAATCCGGAACGGGAAGAAGTGGTATCGCCGCCAATCAAATCTACTTTATAGTGCTGACAAGCCAGGTGAATTCCCTCATACAATTCTTCCAACGCCTCCAGCGGAAAACGATTCGAAACCGCAATTGAAACTGTAATCTGTTCCGGAGTTCCGTTCATTGCCGCAATATCAGACAAGTTAACCGCAACTGCTTTGTAGCCCAAGTGTTTGAATGGAACATACATCAGGTTAAAGTGAATTCCTTCCACCAGCATATCCGTTGAAATCAAGGTGTATTGTTCTTCATTACGTTCAAGAACCGCCGCATCATCCCCGATTCCGAAAGCAGTTGACTCCCGGGTAACTAGGAAATTTTTCGTCAATAAATCAATCGTTCCGAATTCTCCAAGGGATTCCAAATCTGTTCTTCTCTCTTCTGACATCTGCTAAAAATATGGGACAAAGATAAGCAGGATGAAGTTAGATCGGCTAAAATTCTATTTTCAACACTTTATTAGTCTGAAGAACAGACATTAATCAAGTCAAATCATGTTACAGAATTAAGCGAAGAAAGAAAAGAAGGAATTACGATTCCAATTGTCTCAAATGAAAAAGCCTTGGACAGAGATAGCTAAAGGGCAAACATTGTCAGCAATTATCGGAATAGGAATGAATTCGTAGAATGCTGTTTTACTTGTGGAAAGCATTTTTCCACCGCCAAACACAAAAAAGGAATTCAAAAATAACCCGTGACTGATATACATCCAGTATCAAGGTTTGCATATTTATAAATAAATGGATATATTGCACTATAATTTAATATATTCTTATGGATCCTATTCTGAATCCCTATAATCCGGGAGCGGGAAGTCGTCCTTCCTATTTAGCGGGGAGAGAAAATATTCTAACTAAAGCAAACATTCTGTTTAAGCGAGTTAAAGTTGGACGCGCCCAAAGATCAATTATGCTTTATGGTTTAAGGGGAGTTGGCAAGACTGTATTACTTAACCATCTCAATAACATGGCTACAGACGATGGTTATATCGTAGAACAAATAGAAATGTCCGAAAATGACAAGTTCGATGTTAAAATGACAAATCATATTCGGAAAATACTCTTACAAATCAGTCTGTTTGAGAACGCTAAAGACAAATTAAAGAAGGCATTCCGCGTGTTAAAGTCTCTATCTTTAACTCTACCGGATGGACCTGAAATAAGCATTGATGTCGATGCGATAGCAGGAGAGGCCGATTCTGGAAACTTCGAAACAGATTTAACGGATATGTTTGTGCATATAGGCAATGCTGCTAAGGAAGAAGGGAAATCTGTATGCATTTTGATTGATGAGACACAATACCTAAAAGGATCAGACATGGCAGCATTGATTGCCTCTTGTCATAAAGTGTCTCAACTTGAATTGCCGCTTGTTGTTATTTGCGCAGGATTGCCATCGATTGCAGCAATGGCTGGTGATGCTAAATCATATGCAGAACGACTGTTTGAATTCATTCCCGTTAGCAATCTTATCAGTCCTGAAGTGGAATTAGCTATTTCTGAGCCAGCCAAGAATTTAGGTGTTGAAATTACAGATGAAGCTATTCGGGAATCAATCAATATCACTAAGGGTTATCCTTATTTCATTCAGGAACTAGGTAAACATACCTGGAATCGTGCTGCAAAATCGCCTATAACGATTGATGATGTTATTTCTGCAAAAACGGAGACATTAAACGAGTTAGATAACAGCTTTTTCAAAGTACGATTTGATCGTGCGATTAATAGTGAGAGAAAGTTAATGGGTGCAATGGCCGATTTGGGTGACGGTCCATATTCCATGTCCGATGTTGCAACTAAGATGAACGTCAGACCAACATCAGCAAGCCCAACACGAGCCACACTAATAAGAAAAGGATTTATTTATGCCCCTTCTCATGGGCAAATTGATTTTACAGTGCCTTTATTTGCCGATTTTTTAAGACGAGCTAACATCAGTGGTACAATTGAAGAAGATTGAATTCATGAGTTCAACTTCTAACCCTCTCAATCTCGTTTCTGTTCCGGTAATCCTCCAATGAATTTTGTGTGCTAGCGGAATAGAGCCAGCCTCTGCCACTTTTCTGATCGACAATAGTTGTATTTTCTGGAAAAATATGTCAATAATTGTTCCCAGTCATCTCTGTTAAATTACTATTTGGCAGGGAAGATTCTTTTGGATGAATTCAGTTATTAGCAAAGCCAGATTTTTGATTAGCTCGGAGGAAATACTGTTTGTTAACTGTCTGGTGTGAATCAACAATTTTGGTTGTGACTCAGAAACAGCGGAGTGAACCCAGATTTTATCTTTACCAGAATAGTCATGTAAACCATCGAACTTGACTTTGAACAATTCACAAACTTCTCCGGGATAGGTCTCTATATATTGGTTATCATTTGCAAATATTACGACAATCGGGAATTGACTAATGAAGTTGCTTCTAAAAAGAATCTTCTTCCTCTTCTCTAGTTCCGCAGCAAAGTTTTCGTGCTGTTTTGCCTCGAACGTAGTTTTTGCATGTAGATTGCTTAGTTCGGTGGTGAAAACGTTTTCGATAAATGAGATTTCATATTTATCCTTCTTCTGATATCCCTGATGAATATTGAGATTCTGCAAAATTAAATCATACAACTTCTGATACCTTTGCCAAGTATGATTTAGATTTCTAATACTTGATTTTTTCGGCGGAATATATGATTTGGAATAATCAAATTGTTTCTCGCTCCATGATCTTGCAGTACCATCGTAGATTTCGGATCCGACTTCAACTCCTGGCTCTTTTCCAATAAAGAGAATTTTGGCATTGAGGTTACCTAATCCTACATAATGATTACTTTCTATTTTTTTGAGTAGATCTTCTAAATGTTGGTTATATTGCATACACTTTTTTTCCAAAAATATCTTTTGGGTATCAGTTGAGCAACTTGAAATAATAAAATAATATATATAATTGAAAAACCCGTTTGAAATCCACAATAGAGACAGGTTTTTTTCAAATGTCTATCCCCCGGCCATTTTGCAGTAGTACCAAAACCAAAATCCCTCATCAACTAAGTAAGCATAAAAAAGGAGCTCATCTCTGAACTCCTTCTCTGTTGACCCACTAGGGCTCGAACCTAGACTCTTCTGAACCAAAATCAGACGTGTTGCCAGTTACACCATGGGTCAATTGCGGTGGCAAAGTTAATATTAAATTCTTTTCATACAAGAAAAGCAAGCAAAAAATCTTGTGTTTTTCATATAGAAAATCAAAAAAACATTGAAATTCATTTAATTAGCATTTTTCAACACTTAGATGAGGAATCATCACAATATATTCATAACTTCGCGGGTTAAACTTTCAAAGTAAATCATGAATTACAATAAACTGAATAACCTTACAGGCTGGTTCGTTTTTTTAATCGCGACAATTGTTTATTTCCTGACCATTGAAGATACCGCTTCACTTTGGGACTGTGGGGAATACATTACAGCAGCATATAAATTAGAAGTTGGCCACCCTCCGGGCGCACCGTTGTTTATGTTACTCGGACGTTTATTCTCTTTCTTTGCAGAACCTCAAATGGTTGCGGTATGGATCAACCGTCTTTCAGCACTTTCAAGTTCATTCACGATTTTGTTTATGTTCTGGTCGATTACCATGTTTGGTAAAAAGATCATGCAGCGCAAAGACCGAAACTGGTCCAAAGGAGATCAGATCGCTACGCTCGGGGCGGGAGTTATCGGGGCTTTGGCTTATACGTTCTCTGATTCATTCTGGTTCTCTGCTGTTGAAGGCGAGGTATATGCAATGTCTTCCCTGTTTACTGCTGCTATTTTCTGGATGATCCTGAAATGGGATGCTGAAATGACCAGCATCAAACATGGAGAGATCAAGGACGGAAGATCTCCGATGCGCTGGATGATTCTGATCTGGTTCATGTTCGGTCTGGCAATCGGGGTTCACTTACTCGGACTTCTTGTCGTTCCTGCTATTGCGTATGTGATTTATTTTAATTTGTGGGAGAAAACCAATATCAGGGGAATTATCCTGACGGGTTTGATTTCTATTGTTGTTCTTGGTTTCGTTCAGGAAGGAATTATCCCGGGAAGTGTCGCGATGGCATCCTGGTTTGAAGTTACTTTTGTCAATTCTTTTGGATTGCCGTTCTTCTCCGGAACGATCTTCTTTTTTATTTTACTGGTAGCGGCATTTATCTGGGGGTTCAGATACGCTAAACGAAAGGTAAAACCGCTTCTGAACACAGCTTTGTGGAGTTTGACATTCCTGCTGGTCGGGTATGGTTCTTTTACAATAATCGTAATCCGTTCCAATGCAAACACACCTTTGGATGAAAACGACCCTGAAAACCTGGTAACCCTTCACGCTTATCTGAAGCGCGAACAATACGGCTCCTGGCCGATCCTGAATGGTCCCTACTGGAACTCTAATCTGGAAGATCCATCGGCATTCGGAGATGCGAGCCCGTTCTACCTGAGACGTTTCGTTGTCATCAATAACACAACCGGGCTGGATGCAAAAGCATTTGTAACGGAAAAAGAAGCGAACGACTGGATTAAAACACAAGAAGACAGTTATTCGGTGAAAGAGAAATACTTTTCCAGTAACGAAAGTGTTCGTAAAAACAGTAAGCAAGTTTACAAGCAAACGACTTTCTTACCTCGAATGTATTACACTTCCAATAATCCGAACGATCCGAAAATCATTTCCTACAAAAACTGGTCGGGTTATGACCCGAAAGATGTTTCCGATGCAGATGAACTTGGTACTGACGGATTACGCTTGCCGCGTTTTGGCGAAAACATGGAATACATGTTCAGCTACCAGATGAACTGGATGTACTGGCGTTACTTCATGTGGAACTTCTCCGGTCGTCAGAATGACTTCCAGGGACACGGTGATGCCATGCGCGGAAACTGGATTTCCGGATTCTCTTTCATTGATGATGTCCGTTTGGGAAATCAGGCAAATGCACCGTTTTATACTTTAGAAAATCCGGCACACAACAACTTCTGGATGCTTCCTCTTATCCTGGGGGTAATCGGTTTGATCTTCCATTTCTACCGCGCTCCGAAAGACGCATTTATTGTATTCCTGACATTTTTCTTTACGGGAATCGCGATTGTGATCTATCTGAATCAAAAACCATTCGAACCACGTGAACGTGATTACGCGTATGCCGCCTCTTTCTATGCCTTTGCATTCTGGATCGGGTTGAGCGTACTCGCCTTGTATGATGTTTACAAAAATTTCAATAAAGTTGACTGGAAAAATACCCTCATTGGCTTCGGTGCGGTAACTGTACTGATATTATTCTTCACCATCGGAGGAGGATCCATTATTTTGTTAACGTGGTTATTTATTGTATTCCTTGCACTAGTGATGCTTGGAATTGCTTACGGATTAAGAAAAGTACTTCCGAATCAGACTATAGCAGCAATTATATTCACGATTCTGACTTTGTTTGTTCCGTATCTGATGGGAGAACAGGGATGGAATGATCACGATCGTTCAAACAAAAGTTCTGCCCGCGACCTGGCATATAATTACCTGCAATCCTGTGAGAAAAACGGAATCATTTTCTCTGTTGGAGATAACGATACTTTCCCGTTATGGTACTTACAGGAAGTAGAAGGTAAAAGAACAGATGTACGCGTATGTAACACCAGCTTGTTCGATACGGACTGGTATACGAACCAGATGAAAATGAAAATGTACGATTCCGAACCGCTTCCTATTACCTTTAGAGAGGATCAGATCCTGATGTGGGCAGGAGGAACGGATCAGGCATTTTTCATGTCAACTACCCAATTGTTAAACCAGGGGATCAAGCGTGAAACAGTAGAAAAATTGTTTAAGGAAAAAATAAAAAACAGTCCCGGGCAATTCAAACAAGCGTACACCTCGTTCTCAAATACCGCTTCTGCAGTACTTGCTTCGGTAAAGGCAAAAGATCCGGCATACGAACCACGAATTGCTCAGATTCGCGGGGCTTTTGGGGTTCCTGCAGATTCAACGAACCTGGAAACGATTGAAAACATGGAAAACGGAATTCTGGAAATTTTTGAGGGATACAGAAACCAGATGATCGATGCGGAAGTAAGTGGACTGGAGCAGCTTCAGCAAGTAATGGGATCCTGGGAAGATTCCTGGTCTTTTCTTCCGATCAAAGATGCTGTCGCATTCATGCAGGATGATGACAACATGATCAAATATGGAACAACCTATTTGAGAGTAATTCCAAGCACCGGGTTCATTTTACCGGTGAACAAGAAAAATGTTCTGGATTCCAAAATCATTTCTCAGGAAGAAGCAGCAAACTGCGAAAATGAAATCCGGTTCCGTTTCAACTCAAAATCTGTTCAGGGAATTACGAAATCAGATATCATGATTCTGGATATGTTGGCAAATAACGACTGGAAACGACCAATGTACTTCACCTCTCCTGGTAATACGGATGTTTCCACAGCAATGTACCAAAGCGGACACTTACGCACAAATGGCATGGCATGGGAAATCACTCCGATTCTTGCTCAGGGAAGAACTCCTGCCAACGAAAAACTGATGTTCAAGCACCTGATGGAAACTTACCAGTATGGTCAAATGAACAATCCGGATGTATTGACGGACTACTATGCCCGCCGCCAGACAGTTCAGTTCAGAACCATGTTTGCTCAACTAGCTGAAAACTACGTCACCGAAGCAGAACAAATGGAAATGAGCAAACAACAATACGGACCAATGCTTAAAAACCTGAGAGCAAGCGGGCAATCACGTATTGCTGACTCCTTGGAAAACTCCTTTAAAGGCCGTTTGGGTATGACTCCGGATCAGTTACGCAAAAAAGCCGTTCAGCTGATTCACAAATCACTGGAAGTGATGCCTGCAAATATCGTATTGGATTACGGTGAAAAACCTACCGGATCCGGACCGATAAAAGATGCAAATGGAGCAGAGTACAACAAATACCAGGACGGTGTTCTACAGGATTATATTGGTTTGCTGTATCGTGCAAACGATAGGGAAGGGGCTGAAAAACTGGGAACTGAGGTTGCACGTCAATTGGAAAGTATCCTGGGTTATTTTAAAAACAGTAAAGCTACTTTTGCTGCGAACAACAGTCCGGACTATATTGCGGCAGTGATCAACTATGCAACCATTTACAAGCATGCGGGAGATCCGAAAACAGGAAATCCGAACGGAGCGTTTTCAAACAGATTAATCAAAGGATTGGAAACATTATACAACACTGACCTGAAGCGTATCTACGCAGAACTGGATCAGCTGGCAATGGAAAATGATGATAATTCGCTCATTGCAAGCAAGCAAAATCTGCAGGGAACAATGAATGCGGTTGATTTTACTTATCAACTGACTGGAACACAGGTTCCGGGCGGACCGAACCCGGTACAATCAGGAGGAATGCCCGCAGGAAGTGATGCTGTTCTGAATGAAGAAGTATTGAACAGTATTCAACCTTCAGATGACAGTGTCCTGTAGAGATCAGAAATGAAGTTATTCAAACCTCCACGTTTAGCAGATTGGGTTCTCCCAAGGCTAAGGTGGAGGTTTTCTGTTTCTGAACCGGTCGTTTTCATTACTTTTGATGACGGTCCGAGCCCGGAAATAACCCCTTTTGTGTTGGATTTGCTGAAAGCTTACAACTGGAAAGCAACGTTTTTTTGTGTGGGGGAAAATATCCGGAAACAACCCGAATTGTTTCAACGGATACTCACTGAAGGTCACATGGTCGGGAACCATACGATGAAACACCTCAGTTCTGTCAAAACAGAAAATGAAACGTACCTAGGCTCTTTCAGGGAATTTGAGCAAGTGTACCCGGGCAAGCTCTTCAGACCACCTTACGGCAGGATCAAACCAAGTGTTGCCAGAGAAATCGGAAAAACACACCAGATTATCATGTGGTCCTGGTTGTCATACGATTATGATTTAAAAGTCAGTAATCAACGAATTCTCGACGAAGCACAACGCATCAAACCCGGCGACATTCTCGTATTGCACGACAACGTTAAAATTGTCGCACGACAACAGGTATTATTGCCACAACTCTTCGAGTTACTCAGGAAAAAGGGATTTCGCTCTGAAATTATTTCTGCTTAGGCTTCTTGTAGATTGGAACACTGGAGCAAGCTTCTCCATACATGATACTGGAACAGACGGGTTGCACTTTTATCAAAAAACGAGACATTGCTGCTTCGGGTTGTGGAATATCCGAACATCCTTTTACGATCAGTTTTCCATCAGTAAATGGTGTTACATCAAGTTTTTCAATCTGTAATTCCAAAGCTTTCTGCTTTGCATTCTCCAAAGTTCCGATACTCACCGAAGCAGCAGTTCCAACCAGTCTGGAACTTACCAGCATAAAAGCCCAGGAAGGTAAAATTGCATCAGCAGAGCAGTACAAATACACGTGTTTTCCCGCAAACTGATTCCAATCAAACTGTTTCACATAATCCCGGAAATCTTTCTCCTTCAGTACCAGCCCGTTCCACAGAGAAGGCTCGAAATCAAAACCCAGGAACTCAGAATCCTTCGGGCAATAATCCGCCAAATCCACTGTGATCAGCCCGCTTTGCTTTACTCTATTTACAATTTCAGACATAATGCAAAATTATGGAATTCTCTTCTTTGCATTTCGGAAAATGTTAAAATACAAAGCAGCCTAACTCATTTTAACAAAATTAGTGAAACCCTTTATCACCTTTCCTTTAATTTTACATCCATCAAAATAAAAAGCCATGAAATACGCACTATTTATCGGAATTACAACAGCATTTATGCTTGGATCCTGTTCATCTGGAGAGAAAAAAATCATTTCCGTTGAGAAAAAAGTAGTCTATAAAAAATTGGACCCCGTTCATGCCAACCGAAAACTTGCCGTAGAAGTTTCAGGGATGAGCTGTGAACATGCTTGCGGTGGCTCAATTCGCATGGCTTTGAAAGAAACAGGTGCTGTTGACCGCGTTTCCTATGATTTCAAGAGCGGAAGAAAGACCAATACCGCCTATATTACTTTCGACAAGTCTAAAATTTCTGCGGACAAAATTGTTTCCATTATTGAAACAATCAATGACAAGCAGTTCACAACCGGAAAAGTAAGCTCGACAGATCTGGAAGGAACAAGCCAATCCGAAAGCCCTGCATCGACGGAAACGAAAGAGACGAAAACCAGCAAAATCAATGTGGAAATCTCTGAAACTTCCTGGGAAATCCCGAATGTTTTCAAGTTTTTTGCACACCTGATCGATTAAAATAATCGCTATTTGTAGTTTTGTAATATGAAACTGCAGCACCGCATTATTGGACAAGGAAAACCTCTCATTATTCTCCACGGACTTTTTGGATCTTCTGACAACTGGCAAACCCATGCTAAACGTTTTTCCGAGTATTTCCAGGTAATTCTGGTCGATCAGCGCAATCACGGTCACACAGATTGGAGTGATGACTTCAATTACGATATCTTGGCAGAAGATTTGCATGAGCTGATTACCGGTCTGGGCCTGGAAAAAGTGAATCTGCTGGGGCATTCCATGGGCGGAAAAGTTGCTATGCGTTATGCCCAGCTATATCCCGGCATGATTGAAAAACTGATCGTGGTCGATATGGGAATCAAAAAATACCCTCCGCATCATCAGCAAATTCTGGAAGGAATTCATGCTGTTAACCGGACTTCAATGGATTCCAGGGCTCAGGCAGAAGAAATTCTGACTCCTTTCATTCCTGAAGCTGGTACCCGGCAGTTTTTAATGAAAAATCTGTACTGGATTGAGAAGGGAAAGCTGGCCTGGAGAATGAATGTAGCAGTTCTGGAAAAGGAAATGAATCAAATCCTGGCTGCGCTCCCTGAAAGGGAAGTCATGGTTCAAACGTTGTTTATCCGCGGCGCATTATCCGCTTACATTCCGGATGAGGACATTGCTGACATTGAAAACCAGTTTCCCGATTCCACATTTGTGACCATTCAACATGCCGGGCATTGGATACATGCAGAACAACCCGAAGAATTTATGAATGCCGTTCTGGAATTTTTGTTGAGATAAGTTTTACAGATCTCCTTCCAGGTATAATCATCCGGATAAACCATCGCTCAATCCTAAAAACGACAGATTACGCTGCCTTTCCCTGTATCCCCGAATCCATTAACAGCAGCTCCAAAGATCAATAACAGAAAAAGATAGGTGTTTTCATGAATGAAAGGTACACCTGCTCTTATTTTGACTGATCCAATTTGCGAACCATCGTCAGAATCGTTGCCAAAGCAACGGTTTCCCCGGTTTCATCGTAAACATCTACCAGGAATTTCACAATTCCTTTCGCGATATCATCTTCTGAGCGTTTTTCCTGATCCACCTTTTCCTTTACCGTAAAACGCACTCCGATAGTTGCTCCCGGGTAAACTGGTTTCGTAAAACGCGCTTCGTCGATTCCATAATTGAGCAAAACCGGACCTTTTTTCGGATCAACAAACAATCCTGCTGCTTTCGATAACACAAAGTATCCATGAGCCACGCGGCGTTCGAAAATCGTTCCTTCTAGGGAAGTTGCATCCATGTGCGCATAGAAATTGTCGCCGGAAACATTTGCAAAATTCACAATATCGGCTTCACTGACTGTATGTCTTGCTGTAAACACCGTTTCACCAACTGCCAGTTCTTCGAAATGCTTTCGGAATACATGCGGATTTGCTTCCGGCATATCAGCCCCAACCTGGAACTGTTGTGTAATTTCCGTAATTGTCGTTGGATGGCCCTGGATCGCCGTACGTTGCAAATAATGCATCACTCCACGTTTTCCGCCCATTTCTTCTCCGCCTCCGGCTCTTCCCGGACCACCATGTGTCAGTAAAGGCATTGGAGAACCATGACCGGTACTTTCTTTCGCACAGTCTTTATTCAACACCAGGATTCGCCCGTTAACACAGGCCGTTTCAACCACAAATTCGCGTGCTTCTTTATCATCAGCCGTTACAATTGAAGTTACCAGTGATCCTTTTCCCAACTTGGTCAATTCAACCGCTTCATCCAGGTTTTTGTATGGCATAATGGTTGAAACTGGTCCGAAAGCTTCCACATTATGTACATCCTGCTTATCAAACGGCGCATCATTCAGAAACAGGACCGGGGAAAAGAATGCTCCTTTGTTGCGGTCAGCCCCAACGACATCAAACTGATCCAAATTTCCGTAAACAATCTGCTGGGATTTTGCCAGCAACTCTACGTTCTCGCGAACGCGTTCTACCTGCAAACGAGTAGCCAGTGCTCCCATGCGAACTCCATCTATTTTCGGATCACCAATCGTCGTGGAAGCCAAACGGGCTGCAATTCCTTTCTGTACTTCTTCAACCAGATTTTCAGGAACCAGGATTCTGCGTACAGCCGTACATTTTTGTCCTGCCTTAATGGTAATTTCTTTCGTTACCTCTTTGATGAAAATATTGAACTCTTCTGTTCCAGGAATTGCTTTCTGTCCCAATACCATCGCATTGAGTGAATCTGCTTCCAGATTGAACGGTACAGATTCTTCAACCAGTCTCGGAAGCGCTTTCAGTTTCCTTCCGGTAAAAGCACTTCCGGTAAAAGTCACCACATCCTGGCTGGTCACATGATCAATGATTCCGCGTCCAAATCCGGAAACCAACTGTAGTGTTCCTTCCGGCAGGATGTTTGAGTCGATGATGTCTTTTACCATGACTTCTGTCAGATAGCTGGTAAACTCAGAAGGTTTTACTACTGCCGGGACCCCGGCCATTAAATTCACAGCGATTTTTTCCAGCATTCCCCAGATTGGGAAGTTGAATGCGTTAATATGGACCGCAACTCCCTGTTTTGGAACCATGATGTGGTGCCCGATGAATGATCCGTTTTTCGACAAAGGTGCAGCTGTACCATCCACATAATAAGGTAAGTCTGGAAACTGTCTTCTCAATGAAGCATTTGCAAACAAGTTTCCGATCCCCCCTTCGATATCAATCCAGGAATCCACTTTCGTTGCCCCTGTCCACGCAGACACTTCATAATATGTGTTTTTACGTTCCATCAGATACAGAGCCAACGCTTTCAGCATTCGTCCGCGTTCCTGGAATGTCATTTTACGCAATTGTTTTCCTCCCATCGTTCTTCCGTAGTTCAACACTGCGTCGAAATCAATACCAGCGCTTGAAACCGAACCGATCTGATCTCCGGTAATGGCGTTGTAAATCTTTTGCTCTTCTCCTTCACCTGCCACCCATTGGCCACATATATAGTTCTTAACCTGTATCATTTTTTTAATGGTTTGTGTTCAATTTTTAATTTCCTCCCAAATATACAACGCTCAGTGAGCACGGTTGCAAATCATTCCAATTTCTTTGTTAAAAAGACGTTCTCATTGAATGAAATGACTGGAGTGAATGAAAGCTGTTCACTTTTCGTTAACACATAATTTATTTTACAATAACACTCCGTAAAATCAATCATTTCTTGCGTTCAATTGAAAATTAAGGTACTTAACATGAGTTTTGGGACATTTTGATAAAAAAGGAAATGCATTTCATCAAAGGATTGAAACTAATTAAAACCTTTTTAGTATGTTTGAGCCTTAAACATGTAAAAGTTTCAATAAAGACTAAATTATGAGCAAGACAAAAACAGGAGGAGGTTTTTCATCATTAGTTGCCTCATTATCTATTGCAATTGCATTAGGAATTGGATTTCTTATCTATCACTTTATTTTGGGAGATCCGGCAAACTTCGTTAACGGAGATGTAAATGAACACCCAATTGACGGGAATACGCTTGGAACAATTTACAAAGGGGGTGTCATTGTACCTTTCCTGATGGCGGTAAACCTGATCGTTATTATTTTCTCCGTTGAACGTTTCGTAAGTATTTCCAAAACAAAAGGACGTGGAAACATCAACAAATTCGTTGAAAACATCAAATCCCTGATGGAGGCAAACAATATCCAGGGAGCTCTGGAAGAGTGCGACAAACAAAAAGGATCTTTGGCAAACGTAATCCGCGCAGGATTGGAGAAATACGAATCTGTAAACAAAGATGCTTCTTTGGATAAAGAGCAGAAATCAGAAATCATCAAAGCTGAGATTGAAGAAGCAATTTCACTGGAGCTTCCGATGATGTCTAAAAACCTGGTAATTATTTCTACGTGTGTATCCATCGGTACCTTGATCGGTTTGATCGGAACGGTATTGGGGATGATCAAGTCATTCCAGGCGATGGGTGCCGGTACTCCGGATACAACGAAACTTTCTATCGGTATCTCTGAAGCCTTGATCAACACGTTCTTCGGTATTTTCGCTTCTACCGTTGCAACTGTAATGTACAACTTCTTCAATACGAAAATTGATCAAATGACACATGCAATGGATGAGGCTGGATTCGCTATCGTTCAAAACTTCAACGCAAATAATTAATTTTCCGTTAAACGGTAATAAAATAACACATTAAAGGAATGGCAGAAATTAACAAACCCAAAGGATCTCCATCCATCGACATGACGCCGATGGTTGACTTGGCTTTCCTATTGGTTACTTTCTTCATGCTTGCAGCAACATTCCGTACCGATGAACCAGTTGAAGTTTCTATTCCATCGTCTATCGGAGATAAAGAAATTCCCGAAAAGACTTTGGTTCTGGTAACTGTTGATAAAGGTGGGCGAGTTTTCTTTTCCTGTACAGGAGAAGAAGTTCGTAAAAAAGTATTGACTCAGATGGCGGCAAAATATAAAGTTCCGCTAAGCGAAGACAATGTGAAGGAATTCGTAAGAATTACAAGTATTGGATGTTCCATGAGTCAGCTTCCACAATACCTTTCATTGGATGGCGAAGGAAGAAAAAAATTCCCTACAGAGACAGGAATTCCTTCTGACAGTTTACACAATGAATTAAAAGACTGGATCAATTTCGCAAACCGCGAAATGCTGGATTACGGAAAGAAAATGTTTGAAGAAGAAAGTGCGAAACAAGGTAAAAATGCAGCTCCTTTGAAGCCAGACGATTACAAACCGAAGTTTGTACTGAAAGCAGCAATGGATGCGGAATACGTGCGTGTGAAAAACGTAATCGAAACGTTCCGGGATCTGAATTTGAACAACTTGAACTTTGTGACCTCGCAGGAGGCAGCACCAGTAGTTAAATAAAAAAATAACAAGAAAAGATGGCAGAATTGGCACAAGATGATGGCGGAGGCAAAAAAGGAGGCAAAAAGCGTCCTAAAAAAGGCCCTGCACGCATCGATATGACTCCCATGGTGGACTTAGGTTTCTTGTTGTTGACATTCTTCGTTTTGACTTCAACCTTCGCGAAACCAAAAGTGATGAGTTTGGTTTATCCGGCGAAAGATCCTGATATACCAGAACAGCCAAAACAAGATCAATTGGTAAACAACGCGATTACATTTATCGTTTCTGATGGCCGTTTGTTCTATTACAAAGGTGAGTTCTACCCAGAGGGAAACACGAAAGGAAAACCGGCAACTGTCTTAACAGAAACAGATTTTGGTCCTACCGGAATCCGCAAGCTGCTGGCAGACGAAAACAAATTCGTCTTGCGTAAAAAGACAGAATTGGATGGGAAATTGCAACGCAAACAAATCAGTGATTCGATCTACAAAAAACAGATGATCGAAGCAAAGAAAGACAAAGAGGCGTTGAAAGTACTGGTTAAGACAGATATGAAGGCTAAAACAAAAAACTTCATTGATGTTATTGATGAGTTGTACATTGCATCAATTGGGGTAATTGCTCCGGTAGATATTATGAACAGCGAACAGGCATTGCTGGACAAAACATTAAATAAATAATATGTTAATAACAATCGTAATTCTGGTAGTAGCAGGTATTTCATTATACGAATATCTGAGCTCGAGAACCTGGCAGCAGGTGACGTCTACTGAACGGAATGATATCGTTTTCGAAGAACGAAACCTCGAATACGGCGCATATCAGATCCGAAAAAATTACAGTAGAAACTTACTTTTAGTAATGGCGGGTGTGATTCTGTTCATTGGTACAACTTTCGGGATTTATAAGCTGATTATGAATCTTCCCCAAGAAAAGCCAAAAGAAGTTCCTTTAGATTTGACAGCTTTTGCTGTGGATGCTCCGATGGACAAGGAGGAGATCATTGAACCTTTAGAACCGGAAATTCCACCGATGGAGAAAACTATCCAGTTCTTACCTCCTGTAGTAACGGATGATGAAGTAGATACTCCTCCGGCAACAGTTGATGAATTGCAGGATACAAAAGCTTCTACGATGACTAACGAGAATGAAGGTGATCCGTTTGCAAAAATAGATCCTACGCCTCCGAAACCGAAAGAGGAAAAGGTAGAAAAGAAAGAAGAAATCATTTACGATATTGTTGATGAGAATGCTGACTTTCCTGGTGGTCGTGCTGCATTACTGAAGTATTTGAGTGAAAACATCAAGTACCCGCAAACAGCTGTTGAGATGGGCATACAAGGTAAATCCTACCTCCAGTTCGTAGTGAGTGAGAATGGTTTCATTTCAAACGTAAAAGTGAAGAAAGGTGTAACCGATTGCCCAGAATGTGACCAGGAAGCAATCCGCGTAATAAAAGGAATGCCGAAATGGACCCCGGGTAAAGTAAACGGTAAAGCAGTAAACTCTACGTTTTCGCTTCCGGTATCTTTCAAACTGAATTAATTAGTCTGTTCAAATTTCATCCCCGCCTTGCAAAAGTGCGGGGATTTTTTTCATCCGATATGTACAAAAGTGTCACTTATTTTATCTCAGGTTTTATGATTATCATGTGCCTGATATTCGCATACTACCTGGTTTTCACGGACCTGGTTCTTCAAACATTATACGGAACTAAAAGACAAATCATGATCGCCATGTTGCTGGTCTATGCATTTTATCGCGGTTATCGTTTGTATCTTGGTATCCGAAACAACAGAAGAGAAAAAAAATGAAGCAGTTCCATATCTTCCTGGCGCTCGTCGGATCCGGAATCCTATTTTCGGCATGCGACAATGCGTCCAAAACAAAAGACACTCCCAGAAGGGGGCAAAAAACATTCTACGCTGATGAATCTTTTCAGCCGCTGATGGAAACTTCCTCCTATACCTTTATGGGAATTTATCCTGATGCTAAGCTTGATTTTGTATATACGGGAGAAACAGCTGCTATGAATGCTATGTCCCAGGGAAAAACCCGGACCATTTTCGTGTCCCGCGATTTCACGGACAAAGAAAAGAAAAGCCTGCATGCTTCCAACATCCAGGTTGAAAGTGGTGTTTTTGCCCATGATGCTGTTACTTTCATCATCAATCCGGGGAATAATGACACACTTTTGACACAAGATCAGCTCAAAAATATCCTCACAGGAAAAAGCACCACATGGCCCTTTTCAAACAAACCGATCGAGGTGGTCTTTGACCGTGTTCAGTCTGCCAATTTCAATTTCATGCTGAAATGGCTTGGGAATGCCTCTTATGGAAAAGTAGTTCACGCGACCAGATCCACGAAGGAGTTGATTCAGTATGTCCAAAATCATCCGCTGACTCTTGGAGTGATCGGGTATAACTTTATCAGCGACCTTGATGATCCTGCGGTAAAAAAACGCCTGAAGCAATTCAAAGTAGTAGCCATTCAGGGAGAAGAAGGAAGTTACTGGAGACCGAATAAAGCCACGATCACTGAAAAGAAATACCCTTTCCACCGGGAAATCTGGTATATCAACTCGGGTGCTCCGGATGGACTGAACAGTGGTTTCATCAATTTTCTGAACGGAAGACAGGGGCAATTGCTCCTGGAAAAATGCGAATTGGGTCCAGGTAAGGGAACTCCGAGAGAAATTAACTTCATTACAGAATAAAAAAGTTCAAAAGGCTGAAAGTTTAAACTGAATTCCTTGAACTTTCTCACCCTTTGAACTCAGGCACAATGATTGATTCTCGGAAAAGCATTATTCAATTCCGATTTGCTTCAATTCGATCAATAAGGCCACGTCCAGTTCGATTGGTGTGAAATAATAAATAATCGTTAAGAAACACTTCGATTTGATCAGTTTGTACTAATTTGGCAAAGGAATTGTACAACGCATCTATATGTTGAAAAGACAAAATAACATGAACAAGTTACAACTATTCGTTCTTGCACTAGGTTTAGGAACAGTCGCACAGGCTCAGACGCTGCAAGACGCAAACAAGAAAACGGAAAACGAGCGTTACGATCTGGCGCGCAAGGAGTATCAGAAATTAATCCAGGCGGATCCGGGCAATGTGGAAAACGCCTTCTTCTTTGGAAATTTCTACGCAACAATCAATGAAAAAGATTCTGCTATCACGATGTGGAAAAAAGCGGGTTCTCTCAATCCGGAAGATAAGCTGGGAATGATTGCCACGGCAAAGGCAATTTACTTTTCCGGTGACACGACAACAGCCGGATCCCAGTTCCGTGAACTGATCAAAAAGACCAAAAGTAAAAACCCGGTTGTGCTTTATCATATCGCGGAAACGTATGCAACCGGTCCTTTGAAAAATCTGAAACTGGCGGAAACTTATCTGAGAGATGTCATCAAACTGGATTCTAAAAACATGGATGCTTATGTATTGTTGGGAGATGTTTTGCTTGCGGAAAGTGCTTCCAATGCTTCCCAGGCAACAGAACAGTACAACAATGCTTTGGCTATCGACCCGAACTCCGCAAAAGTAATCGTTCGTAAAGCAAAAATCTACCAGGGTGTTCAAAACTATAAACTGGCAAACGAAGAATATAAAAAAGCACAGGCTGCCGATCCGAACTACGCACCTGCATACCGTGAAAATGCCGAATTGAACATTTTGTTCGATCAGTACACTGCAGCAATCGAATGCTGGGAAAAGTATCTGAAACTGAACGATACGGATGAGGCGCGTTACCGCTATGCAAGTTCTTTGTTCGGTGCAAAACAATACTGTAATGTATTGCCGCAAATTGAACAAATCGAGAAAAACGGATTTAAGAACCTGTACACCAAACGGATGTTGTTCTACTCTTTGTATGAGTGCAATGAATCAGGAGACAGCCTTCGTTATGTTGAAGCGTTGAAAGAAAGTGACAACTTTCTGAAAATCGCTCCAAAAGACAAAATCATCTCTACCGACTATAAGTATCGTGGGATGATCTATGGCAAACTGGGGCAGGAAGACAAATCGGTCGAGCAGTATTATCTTGCAGCAAATATCGATACGGCAAAAGCAGCTGACTATTTTGCTGATATCGCAAAATTGTATGCAGAAAAGAAAGACTATCCGAAGCTGATTGAAGTTTATACCAAGAAAATGAACCTGTATCCTTCCAAAATGCAGGCAATTGATTACTACGATTTTGGACGTGCTTATTACTTCGGGCCAAAAGACTTCAAAATGGCCGATTCTATCTTCGGGCGTCTGGTTAAGCTTTCTCCAACTTTCCCAGGGGGGCATTTCTGGCAGGCAAGAGCACGCGTTCAGATGGATAACAATCCGAAAGCAAGAACTTACCTTGCAAAACAGCAATACGAGGATTTCCTGACTTCTTTGTCTGAAGAAGACCTGGCTTCCGGTTCTTACAAAGCTTACATCATTGAAGCTTCAAAATACCTGGGAGATTACTACGTAAATTCACCAGAGAAAGACAAGGTGAAAGCAGATGAGATGTGGAACAAAGTATTGGAGCTGGATCCAAACGATGCTCAGGCAAAAGCATATTTTAAAAAGTAAATCTTTAAGATTAATCATAAAAAACGCCATCAAAGGAAAAAGCCAGGGGAATTAATTCCCCTGGCTTTTTCCTTTTCCGATTGTCAACGCATCATTCCAATACAACGGAATCACTGTTTTGTCAATTTTCGTTTGTGTACTTTCCTGAAAAACCCCCTCAAAGTGAATTAGCATTTCAACCAGTTGCATATCCATTTTTGTCCCTCCTTCCATACGATCCCAGGAAGCACTGGTTGATTCTGTCTCACCCTTTTTTATTGCAAAAACATCTGCTTTGGATCTGGTAGTTGCATATAAGTTTCCGTCAGGCATCTTCACCGAAATTTTTGCAGGAGAAATAAACGCCAATCCTTCTCCGTTATACGTGATGTTAAATTTCACAATTGTTCTTCTGGTCTCTTTGAGAGAATTCGCCAGTATTATTTTAAAGTTCCCGACAACCAATTCATTACTGGAAGCAGGCAAACGGAATTCCGGTGTTGCAACTGCTTCTTTCAGGGTAACTTTATAAAACCCCTCGCAAACAAAATTGAAAGAACGTGCATTATTCAGGTTTACTCCTACAGCACGCAATACTTTCTTCTTACTATCATACGGAGGAATCAGAATGAATTTATCTTTGGTGTCCAGAGATTCTCCTCCTATTTCAAATTTGCTCTCATTCGGATTATACAGCACCCAATCGCTGGTTTTATTAGTAACAGACATCCGGAACTTCACTTCTTTCGGCAGAGCGACAATATTATCAATCTCCACTTTGTAGCTCTCCGTTTCAAATGTGGTATCATTGTAATATACCTTCTCATATTGACCGTATGTGTTTCCTAAAAGTGCCATACTTCCAAAAAAACCGGCAATAATTAATACACGCATGGGTTTTGATTTAAAATTAAATTTTCGCAAACTTACCAAATTCATGCCAATCATGTCTCACAACCTGATAAATGAAACAAGTGAAAATGAAAAGCTTCAGTCTTCAAAAACTACTCGTTTCGAGCTGATTAAATTCACAGAATTGTTTCAGATTACCTTTAAATAAGAGATTTCGACACTTAAAATTCTTTTAAAAAATACAATCTGAATATTGTCTAGATTTAAATTACAAGTAAATCCAAAAAAGGCCTGTTGGATTTACCTTTAGTCAGATAAATAAACTTAAAAAACCGAAATCATGGTACTTACACTTTCAATCATGACAATCATTACAGCATTTTCGCTCTATGATTATTTCTCTTCCAGGTCCTGGCAAATGGTGACTTCCAAAGAGAGAAACGAAACCGTCTTTGAGAACCGCAACAAAGAATACGGAGCATACAAAATCCGGAGAGATTATAACAGGCACATTTTGCTGATCTTTTTAGGATTCGTTGCCGGAATCGGAGGGGTATGGGCTGCTTCCGGCCTGTTCAGACCGATCCAACGGGAAAGACAGGTAACTCTAACAACCGAAAACTGGACAGCCGATCTCTTCAACAAAGAGGAAGAGCAACCTAAAATTCCAGAACCGGAAGTGGAAAAACCGGCAGCTCAATCGCTCGCTGAAATCACTGAATTTCGGGAACTGATCGCATCAGATCTACCGGATGTGCAACCAATTGAAATTGTCACTCCGGAAACACTTGTCGGAACTCAAACCCAAGTCGGAACTGGTGACATTTGGTCTAATCCGACTATCCCGACAAGCGGAAGCGGAGGAAATGATACGGGAATCGAAATCAAAAAACCGGATGATAAACCTGTTGATTTCGTTGACGAACCTGCCAAGTTTCCTGGAGGAATGGATGCGTTACGCAGATATGTTGCCGAAAACATTGATATCAATTCCATTGATGGAAGCGCGAAAGTTTACCTGAAGTTTGTGGTTGACACAGATGGAAGTATTTCGCTGGTAACAGTTACCAATAGCTCCAGCGATTGTAAAACATGTGAAAAAGCGGCCATCAAGGTCATTAAATCCATGCCGCGATGGACTCCCGGAAAAGTAAACGGCCAGTCTGTGAAAAGTTACTACAGAATGCCGATCAACATTCAGTAAATGAACGATCAGGTCTTGTCCAGAAGTGCGCCTGTCAGCTGACAGGCGCACTTTTATTGTATAAATCTGGAACTGCTTTAATTCTAAATTTTTAGCAAGTATTTTTTAATAAAAATTGGATAGAAAAATAAAAACCGTAACTTTGCGCCCAAATTGAAGGAATATACTTAAAAGGCAACAAAATGTCCAAAATTCAAGGTAAAATATCACAAGTTATCGGACCGGTTGTCGATGTAACATTCGACAAAGGCATTTCGCTTCCAAATATCTATGACGCACTTGAGGTGTTTAAGGTAGACGGGACAAAAGTAGTACTGGAGGTACAGTCACATGTTGGAGAAAACTCCGTTCGTACCATTTCAATGGATTCGACTGACGGATTCCGTCGTGGAATGGATGTAATTTCAACAGGAAGCGCAATCAAAATGCCTACCGGAGACCAGATAAAAGGTCGTTTGTTCAATGTAGTTGGCCAGGCAATTGACGGAATCAATGTGGTAGACAACACAAATGGTTTACCGATTCACCGTGAAGCGCCAAAATTTGAGGATTTGTCTACTGCAACTGAAGTGTTATTTACAGGTATCAAAGTAATCGATTTGATTGAGCCTTACGCAAAAGGAGGGAAAATCGGTTTATTTGGTGGTGCTGGTGTAGGAAAAACAGTATTGATCCAGGAATTGATCAACAACATCGCGAAAGGGCATGGTGGTTTGTCCGTATTTGCAGGTGTCGGTGAGCGTACTCGTGAGGGGAATGACTTGCTGCGTGAGATGCTGGAATCAGGAATTATCAAATATGGAGAGTCATTCCTTCATTCAATGGAAGAAGGAGGATGGGATCTTTCCAAAGTGGATCTGAATGAAATGAAAGAGTCTAAAGCTACTTTCGTGTTTGGTCAGATGAACGAGCCTCCGGGAGCACGTGCACGTGTAGCTCTTTCCGGGTTGACAATGGCAGAATATTACCGCGATGGCGATAGTGAAGGACAAGGAAAAGACATTCTTTTCTTCGTTGACAACATCTTCCGGTTTACTCAGGCAGGTTCCGAGGTATCTGCACTTTTAGGGCGTATGCCTTCAGCTGTAGGATACCAGCCTACTCTGGCAACAGAAATGGGTGCGATGCAAGAGCGCATTACTTCAACCAAAAGAGGTTCCATTACTTCCGTACAAGCGGTTTACGTGCCTGCGGATGACTTAACGGATCCGGCACCAGCAAATACCTTTGCCCATTTGGATGCAACAACCGTATTGTCCCGTAAGATTTCCGAGTTGGGTATCTATCCTGCTGTGGATCCGTTGGATTCCACATCCCGTATCCTTACTCCGGCAATTTTGGGTGAAGAGCACTATAATTGTGCGATGCGTGTGAAAATTACTTTGCAGCGCTACAAAGAACTTCAGGATATCATCGCGATCCTTGGTATGGACGAATTATCTGAAGAAGACAAATTGGTTGTACTTCGCGCACGACGTGTTCAGCGTTTCCTTTCTCAGCCATTCCACGTTGCTGAGCAGTTTACGGGAATCCCTGGAGTGTTAGTTGATATCAACGAAACCATCAAAGGATTTAACATGATTCTGGATGGTCAGATGGATAAATACCCTGAAGCAGCGTTTAACCTGAAAGGAAGCATCGAAGATGTAATCACTGCGGGTGAGAAAATGCTGGCTGAAGCTTAAGATAGACATCAGGACTTTAAGACATTAAGATATTAGGACTTTTCAGTTCCCAAGGGTACTAAAAAGTCCTAATATCCAAAGATCCTGAAGTCTTAAAATCAAAAAAAGATGCAATTAGAAATTATCACTCCGGAAACGCTAATTTTCAAAGGTGAAGCTACTGCGGTTCAATTCCCGGGATTAGACGGCTCTTTTCAGGTGTTAAACAACCACGCCCCGATTATTTCCGGGCTGGCTGCCGGAACAATCAAAGCAGATCTGGCTGAAGCCATCAAGGCAGGCGGAAAAACAAATCCTCACATCACGACTGAAAACCATGGAAAAATTATCCGCGTGGTAGTCAAGGGTGGTGTTATGGAAATGCAAAACAATAAAATTATTGTGTTAGCAGAATAATAGACTATTTCAAAAATTGTGTAAGAGATAAATCAGGGCTGAGTTCGCTGGTTTTTTGATTTCTAAGTCTTAAGCCAAGCTATTTCAGAACAAGACTGGTAGTAAAAGGTTCAAGAAACACAAATTATCATCTCGAATGTTCAACCCAAGTGAGAAAAGTTACGCATTCTTATCTGGTAGTCTTTTAGGGAACGTTCTTGGCTTCCTAAAACTTTTCCAAACAGCTCCGTCATATCCTTTCTAATTGCTTTGTAAGTCGAGGAAACCATCTGCCATACATCTTAAATATGTAATTCACAGATGTTTAATTCTGTTGCAAAAGCAATGAGCTGGCTTTGCAGAAACAAATCCGGAACCGGATAAATATCAGAAAATGAAAAGTCACAGATTGTGATTAATAATCTTTATTGACCACACTTCCCGGAGTTGGCTGACTCTTGGTTCGCTTATTATTTATCAGTTTTTGATGATCTCAGTATGACAATAAATCGGATAATGATATGAAAATCTGGCTTTTGGTATCAACCGGAATGTTAAAATTTTTGTTTTTTTCGATTTGTTAAATAGCGAAATGAAAAGGACTGGAACAATAAATTGTTGTTGTGCAATTCTCAATTTCATTAATAAACTAACGTTCGTTAGTTTATTTGATTTTTCTTTTCTACTTTAGCCTGACGGAAACAAAAATAACTTGCTGAAATGGCCTCAAACTTGAAGAAGAAAGCTGGTAAAAGAGAAGTCATCATCAAAGAAGCTGCATTCCTGTTCAAGGAAAAAGGCTATGGGAGTGCTTCTATGCGTGATCTGGCTGAACGAGTTGGTGTGGAAGCAGCCAGTATTTACAGCCATATCAAATCGAAAGACGAAATCCTGGAAGAAATTTGTTTCCGTATTGCGGGAGAATACGTTTCGCATATTTCAAAAATTGAGAACGAGAAATCATCCTACACAGACAAGGTCAAAGCAATTATCAATCTGCACATTCGTTTGATGGTGGAAGATGCAGCTTCCGTTGCAGTAACCAATAACGACTGGAAGTCGTTGTCCGAGCCAAAATTGTCCATCTTCAAAACGCTCCGAAAAGGTTATGAAGCGCGTTTTGCCAGACTGATCGAAGAAGGAATCGCGAAAAAAGAATTTGCTCCAATGAATGTTTCGGTAGCCATGTTTACAATCCTTTCCTCTATTCGCTGGGTTGAATTGTGGTACAACCCGGAACGAAGCATCACCGAAAAGGAACTGGAAAAAGATATTACAAATCTATTATTAAAAGGACTTAAAAAATAAGCATGTTACACTTTCATCCCTTAAAAGTAAAAGCATTGAAAAAGGAAACAGCAGAATGTATCTCTGTATATTTTGATGTTCCTGAAGATAAAAAGGAGTTATTTGCGTTCAAACACGGGCAGCATCTCACCTTAAAAACAATTATTGGCGGAGAAGAGGTGCGCCGGTCGTATTCCATTTGCACCAGTCCGCTGGACAACCAGTTGGGGGTGGCCATCAAAACCATTTTGGATGGAAAGTTCTCCAATTTTGCCTACAATCAATTACAGGTTGGCGATACGTTGGAGGTGATGCCTCCGTTGGGAAAATTTACCACGGAATTACTTCCGGAGAATAAAAAGAACTACCTCTTCATTGCAGCCGGGAGTGGAATCACTCCTGTGATGTCAATTGTGAAAACTATTTTGCAGACCGAACCCGGAAGTAACATTACGCTGCTTTACGGAAATCGGACTAAAGGATCAATCATTTTCAAAGACCAGTTCGAGGCGCTGAAGAATAAATACATGAACCGCATTAGTGTGTATTACATCCTGAGTAAGGAAACAGCGGATGCTGAAATTCTGAGTGGAAGAATTGATCGTTCGAAACTGGATTATTTTCTGGGAAAAATTATTGACCCGGAAATTCTGGATGAGTGTTTCTTGTGCGGCCCGGAAGAAATGATCCAGGGCGGAAAAGATGCTTTGTTACATGCTGGGGTAGATCCGAAAAACATTCATTTTGAGTTATTTACGACAACCGGATTGCAGCTGGCGAAAAAGGAAAATACTGTAAAAGCAGCAATTTCCGATGGACCAATGAGCAAAGTAACCATCAAACTGGATGGTGTATCGACCGAAATGAATGTGCCGTTTGAAGGAGAAACGGTCCTGGATGTGGCAATTAAAAACGGTTCTGATTTGCCGTATGCGTGCAAAGGTGGGGTTTGCTGTGCATGTAAGGCGAAGCTGGAAAAAGGAAAAGTAAAAATGGACGTGAATTACGGTCTGGAACCGGATGAGCTGGAAGCAGGATTTATCCTGACTTGTCAGGCGCACCCGGAAACAGAAGAAGTAGTCATTAATTTTGATGAGAAGTGATTGGTCATTTATTAAGTATAAATTAAATATCATAATTACAGGAATTTTAAATGATAGTTCTGAAAGCCTTCTGCGCTCTTTGCACCTCGCATAACGTCTTTTCAGGTAAGAAATAATTAAAAGAAAGAATATGGATAATATTGTTGATTTGGAAAAACACTTTCAGGATCGCATTGATGCAGAACAGCGTATTGAGCCGAAAGAATGGATGCCGGATGCGTACCGTAAAACGTTGATTCGTCAGATTTCGCAGCACGCACATTCCGAAATCATCGGGATGCTCCCGGAGCGGAACTGGCTCACACGGGCTCCATCCCTGAATCGCAAAGCAGTTTTACTGGCAAAGATCCAGGATGAAGGCGGTCACGGATTGTATCTTTACAGTGCTGCTGAAACATTGGGTGTTACACGTGAAGATTTATTGGACGATCTGCATTCGGGAAAGGCAAAATATTCGTCGATTTTCAACTATCCGACATTGACTTGGGCTGATATGGGCGCAATTGGCTGGTTGGTTGATGGCGCTGCTATTATGAACCAGGTTCCGTTGTGTCGTACGTCCTACGGACCGTATGCCCGTGCAATGGTGCGCGTATGCAAGGAAGAGTCATTCCATCAGCGACAGGGCTATGAAATCATGATGGCCTTGTGTGAAGGAAGTGAAGAACAGAAACAAATGGCACAGGATGCATTGAACCGCTGGTGGTGGCCTGTTTTGATGATGTTCGGCCCGAAAGACGATGCATCTGCAAACAGCGAAATGTCGTTGAAATGGAAAATCAAGCGTTTCTCCAATGACGAACTGCGCCAGCGTTTTGTGGATATGAGCATACCACAGATTGAGTATCTTGGATTAACCGTTCCGGATTCGGAATTGAAGTGGAACGCGGAAAGAGGGCATTACGATTTTGGTGAGGTCAACTGGAATGAATTCTGGGAAGTAGTCAAAGGAAATGGCCCGTGCAATCACCAGCGTTTGGAAACACGCAAAAAAGTATACGAGGAAGGCGAATGGGTGCGCGAAGCGGCATTGGCTTATGCGGATAAGCAACAGGTATTGAGAGAAAGTAGCCAGCATGTGGCATAAAATAAATATAGAACAAAATGGAAAAGAATAAAAGAGATTGGCCTTTGTGGGAAGTATTCATCCGCAGTAAACAAGGTCTGGATCACAAACATGTTGGAAGCTTGCATGCTTCGGATGCGGAAATGGCGATAGAAAACGCACGTGATGTATACACGCGTCGCATGGAAGGAGTGAGTATCTGGGTAGTGGAATCCAAATACCTGCATGCATCCAACCCGGACGAAGAAGGAGCTTTGTATGAATCTGCAAAAAGCAAGATTTACAGACATCCTACATTTTATAACATTCCCGAGAGTGTCGGACATATGTAATTTCGATGGAAACAGCAAAAAATAAAACAAACCAGGCATTGTTTAACGTCGTTTTGTCGTTGGCAGATTCTACGCTGATTCTGAGTCACCGCCTTTCTGAGTGGTGTGGCTACGGGCCGGTTATCGAGCAGGACATCGCCATGAGTAATATCGCATTGGATTTGATTGGAGAAGCACGGAATTTTTACGATTATGCAGCAAAACTCGAAGGAGCCGGAAAAACGGAAGACGATTACGTCTATTTCCGGGAAAGCAAAGATTACAAAAATCTGTTGCTTTGCGAGCAATTGAACGGTGATTTTGCGCACACGGTAGTTCGTCAGTTTTTTTTCGATTCCTGGCACATTCATTTCCTGGATGTACTCAGAAACAGTCCGGATGAAACGCTGGCTGCCATTGCTGGAAAATCTTTCATGGAAGTAAGTTACCACATCAAATGGAGCTCGGAATGGGTGATTCGTTTGGGTGACGGAACGGAAAAGAGTAAGCAGAAAATGGAAACAGCTCTCGAAGCTCTGTGGCCGTTCAGTGGCGAATTGATGGAAGCAACTGAAGATGAAAAAATCCTGATTGCGGCTGGAATTCTTCCAAATTTTGAACAGTTGAAAACCATTTGGATGGAACAGATAATGAGTGTTTTGACACGTGCAACATTGGAAGTTCCGACGGGTAAAAATACAGTACAAACCGGAGGCAAAACCGGACGACATACCGAATATTTGAGTTATTTACTGGCTGAAATGCAAAGTGTCCAGAGAGCCTACCCGGGATTAAAATGGTAATGATGACAGCGCCCAACAGATCTGCGATATGGCAGATTCTGGAACGTGTTTGCGATCCGGAAATTCCTGTAATTACCATCGCTGATCTGGGTGTGTTGAGAGATGTGCTTATCCATGAAGACGGAGAAGTCGAAGTAATTATTACACCAACTTATTCTGGTTGTCCGGCTATGAATATGATTGCAGTTGAAATTCGTCTGGCACTGAAGGCTGAGGGAATCGAAAAAGTAAAAATCACGACGCAACTCAGCCCAGCCTGGACCACCGACTGGTTTTCGGAAGAAGGAAAACAAAAGCTTAAGCAATACGGAATTGCACCACCGGTTGATGCCTCGCCACATGTACGGCAGCTTTTCGGACAGGAAACAGGGATTCAATGTCCGCAATGTGGCTCAACACATACCCAATTACTTAGTCAGTTTGGCTCCACATCCTGCAAAGCCTTGTATCAATGTCAGGATTGTAAGGAACCATTTGACTATTTCAAATGCCACAGATAAAAAGCTCAGGAACAATATTGGTTTGTATTTGGTTTGCCCGGGAATTATTTCGTGAAGTGAAGGAGGGAAATTAAACAGTATTTTAGATCTGGTAAACCCGGGAGAAAAATAAGATGACACCACAGGAAGTATACAACACCATGATTGAACGCGATCATTTCACGAAATGGATGGGATTGGAACTCGACGAAATCCGCGAAGGATATTGCCGCTTGCATTATACCGTGAAAGAGAACATGCTCAACGGATTTGAACAAATTCATGGTGGTATCCTGTTCTCCGCTTCGGATTCGGCTTTTGCTTTTGCCTGTAATTCGCATGGAATCATTACCGTAGCTTTGGATGTTTCAATCACATTTACCAATCCGGCCAAAGCAGGTGATGTGCTTTACGTAGAAGCAGAAGAACTCTATTTGGGAAACAAAACCGGGCTTTACAACATCCGTACTACAAATGCAGAAGGAAAACTGGTGTGTCTGTTCAAAGGAACGGCATACAGAACCGGAAAGGAAGTACAATAGATTATTAAAAATGATGGGGAGTTTTAGGGGAGATTCTGAGCTTTTTATTTCTGCACAGGTTGATTCGGTTGCAGAACGATTGGTTTTTGTTTGTACTTGAGTGTCAAACTGTCAGGCTTTAATTTTCGGTTTGTTTTTTGACGGGCTTTCTGCGTGAAAACAACAACTGGAATAACAGGTTCGTCCGCTGAAGCACTGATTTATCCTTTGCTCCTGGTATTGGTTTGCTGGGGAACCTGGTTGCTTGAAACCACGACCGGAGGAGATGGCTTTATCGAATGGGGAATTCGTCCAGGGCACTGGAGCAGCTGGAAAGGAATCTTTTTCATGCCATTATTGCATGATCCGTACAGCGTGAAACACATTCTGAATAATTCTCTTCCAACCTATCTATTACTTGCAGCTGTCATTTACTATTATCGCGATATCGCACTGAAAGTTTTCCTGATTTCCTGGTTCGGAACCGGATTGATTGTCTGGTGGGGGGCACAGGATAGGGGCTCATACCACATCGGGATGAGTGGTGTGATTTATGCACTTTTCGGCTTCTTGTTTGTTTCCGGATTTTTCAGAAGAATTCGGGCGCTGCAGGGAATTTCCCTTGCTGTGATTTTTATTTACGGCAGTATGATCTGGGGCATTTTCCCTACAGAACCCTCCATTTCCTGGGAAGGGCATTTCGGAGGTTTTGCCGTAGGCGTCCTCCTGGCCATAGTTTACAGGAAGCATGGACCGGTGCGCCCGAAATTCCAATACGAGATTGAGCAGGAATTGGGAATTGAACCCCCGGATCTGGAAGGAATGTGGAAGAAAAACCAGGAAGAATTAATTTACAGGCAATATATGGAACAAGTCTACCGCGAGCAAGCCAGTCAATATGGGCCTGTACCTCCAATGCGTGTGATTTATCACATCACTCCTTCGATGCGACCGGAAGCGGAAGAAAAACCTCCGGGCGATATTGAAAAATGATGACTCCGGTTCCGCGAATCAAATGATCCCACGACTCAAAAGGAAATGTGAGGGAAATCATCTCAGAAGTGCGCAAATGGATAAATTCTCCGGATAAATAACTTGCCAGCTCAGAAATCCCTTCGTTGTGTCCGATAATGGTGACAGTCGCTTCCCCTTTTCCATGACTTTCAATCACTTCGAGAATCTGTTTATGAGAACTGAGGTATAGCTTTTTGCTGAAAGTATAGCTGCATTGCTCAACAAGATGCTGGCAGATGATAGAACACGTTTGCTGGGTCCGGGTTGCACTGGAACAGATGATCTTGCCAGGGAAAATATGGTGTGTCCGAAGATAATTACCGAGTATATTTGCCTGAGAAACGCCCTTGTCGAGAAGTGTTCTGTCAAAATCGTTACCGGAAGGTGAGACCTGATTGGTCTTGGCATGCCGAATAAGGTTCAATGTTAACATTTTTCCGTAATTTCCAACCAATTGTAAAGATAGGACGTTATGACTAAAAAACAAACTTGGATTTTTTAATATTTTTTGTTGTTAGTAAACAATTTTGAACCTGGGTAAATGCAAGTGACCAAACAGATACTGGAGGGATCTGCTGAGAACGACAGACGTTCGCAGAAGCAGCTTTATGAGTATTGCTACCGCCAGTTTATACGCCTGTGCCTGAGGTATCATACCAATCATGAAGATGCGAGGCATGCACTGAACAACGGATTTCTGAAAATTGTAAACGGCTTGCAGAATGTAGATTTGAATGAGTTGAATTTCCCAGCCTGGTCCAAGCGGATCATTGTGAATACCCTGATTGATGAATACCGCAAGAATAAGAATCACAATCAGGCAATTGTGGCAAAAGAAACAGAAAGAGAACTGATTTTTGCAGCTGAAAAAGTGGAAAATGACGGTGCAATGGAGCTGAGCTATCAGGAAGTGCTGGATTTACTGAAAACCATTCCGCCGATTTCTGCACATGTGTTCACACTATATGTCATTGACGGTTACAGTCATAAAGAAATCGGGGATTTGCTTGAAATTACGGAAGGAACGTCGAAATGGCACTTGTCCACCGCGAGAAAATTACTGAGAGAACGACTTGAATTGATGGAAAATAGACATGAAAAACGCTTTGTGATATGAAATATTCCAATCGACATATAAGCGACGAAGAATTGGATCAGTTGTTCCGGAATGCACATGCTGCTGAAGGACAAGAGCCGCTTTTCGTTCCGGAATTCTGGTCGGAAATGGAAACACTATTGCCTCCCGAAAAGAAAAACCGGGCCTTTCTTCTATGGATTTCTGTTGCAGCAGTGGTTTTGTTGTTGCTTGAATTGGGATGGTCCCCGGTTGGAAAGCCAAAAATTTCGCATCTTGATACCAACCAGGTTATTTTGGCAAATGCAGGGCAGAAAAACACAACAGAAAATACTGCTGTGGAAATGGTTTCTGAAGCTTCGGCAAATGTAACTTCCTCTTCTGTACTTTCCGAGATGGTTGCATTGAAACTCGATTCACATACTAATTCCAGTCTGCGTGTCAGAGCAACAATTCCAAAGACATTTGAGCTGCAAACTCCAGGTGAAAATGAAAAGCTGGGAGAAGGAAAACAGCAGGCGCTTACAGGAAGATTGTTGCCAGAAAATATTGCTGAAACGAAACAGGGTAAAAACAGTTTGATGGAAGAAGATTTGAATATCGACTGGCTGGAAATCAAAGAATTGACAGAAGATCGCAGCAGAGAAATCGAACCGCTTCAAAACCGGGTGAATCCGGAGGAAAATTCCTGGTACCTGGAGTTGGGAGCGACTATTGGGCAATCGCCGTATTTATCACAGAAAGAAAAACAAAACATTGTAGGTGGAGCAATACTTGGCGGGGGGTACATCCGGAAGATTGACAAAGCATTTGTGAGTTTGGGTTTACAAGTCCGGATGGAAGGTTTCGGAGAATTGAATTACCGGGAAACAAACTTTTCTCAGAATATGACCCGAACCGTTTCCGTTAAACAATTATATTCCCTTGAATTCCCATTGCGTTTCGGTTATGTGTTCAGACGTTCCGAACTTTCATTCGGAGTGGTTCCCGGTGTCCAGTTGTTTATTCATGGGAAAGAACAGATCGTGCAAAACCAGATTGTTCAGCGGGAAGAAAACTATACTGGGAAAGTAGAACACTCCAGTTCCATGACTATGGAATTCGGATTCCAGTATTACTATCACCTGACGCCGAAGTATAGCATCGGGGCGAAACTTCAGGCAGATGTGCTGAGACCATTTCATACGGATTATTATCTCGGTAAATTGGCAGGATTCCCATTGAACGGACAAATTGTGCTGAGAAGAACATTTTCAAAGTAAATGCGTGGCCGATTCAAACTGCCTAAGTTTGTAAAGTATTCATATATTTGTAAAAACTGCTTTGAAAATGAAATATTTGTTACTTCCTCTTCTGACTGTCAGTACTTTTTCTTTTGGTCAGATCACACTGACTGACCAACATTTTGCAGGACCTTCGGAAACATACGTGTTCAGCACGCTCACAGATCTGACGATTGATTATAGTACAACCGGTGTAAACCATACGTGGGATTTCTCTGCATTGGTTCCACAGGGTCAAAGAACCCTGATTACAAACCCGATGAGTCAGGCAACAGCACTTTCTGCATTCATGTTCGGAAGTTTTGCTCCTGTGGCTTATAAAGCGAGTTATTTTAATTCAACAACGGATTTGCCGATTAGCCAGATTTCGTCATTTCTGCCGGTTTCAATTGATGGATTGAACCAGTTTACAAAAAAATCCAGTACGGAAATTACTTCGGTTGGTTATGAAATCACAAGTAGCGGGCAGGGGATCGGTTTTCGTTCGGATACGATTGAAATACGTTATGAATTACCGATTACTTATGGTGACAATTATGAGTCGAGAGGTTATACAAGTATTGATCTGAACCCGATTTATGATGCGAAATGGAGGCAGCATCGTCACCGTGTGAGCAATGTGGATGGTTGGGGAACGGTAAAAACACCTTTTGGCCAGTTTGATGCGATCAGGATTCACCACATCATTGACGAGTTTGATTCTTTGTATGTTTCATACAGTGGTCTTACCATGTGGATCCCGATTCCAATGCCGGTTTCACATGAGTACGAATGGCGTTCAATTTCGGATAAAGAAGCGGTAATGCGGATCCGCACGAATGAAATTTTGGGAATAGAGACCGTTACGGCAGTAGAATACAGAGATAATTTCAATGGTTTAGGCTTGAATGAAAGCCAGATTTCGATACAGTTCTATCCAAATCCTGTTTCAGATAAACTGCATGTTTCTACAGCGGAACAGGCAGAAAAATTCTTTATTACAGATCAATTCGGGCGTATCTGGAATCAGATTCCTGCAACTTCCAAAGAACAGATACTGGATGTATCGCAACTTTCCCCCGGCTCTTATACATTAGTTGCGGTATTTTCTTCCGGATATACGACGCGGAAATTCGTAAAATAAATGTAATTTTGTAAAGCAAGCCGACTGTCGCTCCTGATTCATTTTGGGGGAGGAAAGTCCGGGCAGCGTAGAGCAACCGTGCTTCCTAACAGGAAGGATTCGTTAGCCGAAAGGTTGACGGGTACAGAAAGTGCAGCAGAAAACAAACCGCCCTGGCTTGCTTGCAACGTCAGGGTAAGGGTGAAAAGGTGAGGTAAGAGCTCACCGTTCCGGTGGTGACATTCGGAAGCTAGGTAAACCTCACGGGCTGAAAGATCATGTAAACCAGGCGAGTAGGGCTGCTCGTTCTCTTTTCGTATGTCTCGGCATACGGGATGCTTGGGGGGTGGATCGATAGATGCTGATGGCGACGTCAGTACCAGATAAATGACAGTCAGTTTCGGAGATGGATTCTCCGGAATGTACAGAACCCGGCTTATGGCTTGCTTTTTTGTATTTCCAGATCACGGTTTCGGTCGTTCCGTACAAAATAAAAATAGTGTGGATATTCTAATCATTCGAATTTGAGCCTCAGGAAAGTAATGGATAAATTAAAATCCATATAACTTTTTGATTTTTAATAAATTATCTTTAGGGATTTTAATTTGATTATTGGATTTCCAAGGTACGGATCAGGAAATTTGGCTGAATGGTTTTGAATGTTGAAAGTTGATTTCTGTTTGATGCAACCTGGTATTGGTAGCGGCTGTAAAACTCGATAAATTGTTGTGATGCAACCTTGTTTCTGCTGTATTTGTAAAGACTAATGCTGGTAAAATTGGTTATAAATTTCTGATTTTCAAATAAATAATAAAAACAGTTGTTTTGGTTGAAACGAAAGTTTACTTCCGATAATTTCGCCAGTTGATCCAGGGTATAAATCCGGTAACTGGAAATTGCTTTCAGATTCCGATTGATCCAGGAAAATTTGTCGGTTTCGGAAAGTTTTACCAGGTAGGAACTTACATTGGATTGTATCTCTATTTTGGGGTGAGTGCTGTCCTTGTTCAGTTTGTTCCAGTTGAGCGGGATACAAGTAATGCTGGAATCTTTTTTAGTCGTTAAAACCAGTGGGTTGTGACATAATGGAACCCAGAAATGATGGTTGTTGTTGAATTGGCGATTGATATTCCTGAAAGCAGTGCGTCCTTTCAACTGGCTGAACAAGCCTTGGTTGTAAAGGTTTTCTCTCAGACTGTCCGAAGTGATCAGGAGCACATCGATTCCCGTATTGAACTTGTTTTTTTGAATGAGTTTCGCGATTTCCTTCTGTGGTTGGTAAACAATTTGGACGGAAATATGTCTGGATTGTTCAAACTCCTGAATAATGGTGCTGTCTGCCGGACAATAAGTGTCCGTATAGAAGACCACTTTTTCGTGAATGCTTTGTTTTGCTTCATCCAGAACACATGCGTTTAGTGTCAAAAAAAATCCCGCAAAAAGGATGTAATTCGTCCGGTTCATAATGGAGCAAAGATAGTGGTATTTTGTACTTTTGTGAAAAATGATCAGGTGTTGAAAAGCAATTTGAATAAGCAGGAAAAATTGAAGATCGGCCAATTAGTTGGTGATTTACAAAGTAAGGATGAGCTGAAAATAGCAAGTGCGATCAAAGCCTTGGCAATTCACGGTCATGCAACGGTGATCGAACCGTTGATTACGGTCTGGAGATCCGGATTATCTGGTGATAATGAAGCTCTGCTGATTGATTTGCTGCAAAGTTTAAAAGATACTTCGGCAATTGGGCCTTTGATGGAAGCATTCAACGATCCGAAAAATTGCAGCATTCGGCGGAAATTACTCGTAACATTCTGGAACTCTAAACTGGATTTTTCGGAATACCTGGCAGATTTTGTTCTGTTTGGGATTGAAGGCGATTTTCTTGATGCCTTGGAAGCGATCACCTTGATTGAAAATTTCGAAGTAATTGCTCCGGAACCTGCTATCCTGGAATCACAATTATTACTGAAGGAATATTTCGGACAAACCGAAGAGCGGAACGAGCAAAAAGATGTGATTCTGGCGGATCTGGCAATTCTATTGAAAGATTTTTCCGAACTGGAAGGAACGGATGATCTGTATTTAGAATAAGAAAAATGAGATTATTGGAACTGCAATGGTGGTTTATGGAATGATGGAAATCGTGAGGAGTACATTTAATCGCTCCAATTTTCTATAGGATTTCAAGAATTTAGCCCCTTATTCGCAATATTGCGAATTTGCAAATTTACTTTTGTGAAAGTGAGTTAAATACTCTGTTTTATCACAAATAACACTCGATTTTCGCTCCGCTCACAGACTCATAAGCGCACATTTACAGTACAATAAGAATCCACGAATCTCCATTTCGATGATTCTTTTCGGTCAACAATTGACTCGTTAGAATAATCCGTTTATTTCTGCGTCGATGGACTGAATAATTTTTCCGAGATCTTCCTGGTTTTCAGGAAAACGGTTGTTGTCTACATCAATGATCAGCAGCTTTCCGTTATCGTAAGTCGAAATCCATGCTTCATACCGTTCATTCAGACGCTTCAGGTAATCCAAACGAATACTTTCTTCGTAATCCCTTCCGCGTTGCTGGATCTGGTTTACCAAAGTCGGTACGGAAGCTCTCAGGTAGATTAATAAATCCGGTGCTGAGACAAATGAATCCATTAGGTTGAACAGGGAGAAGTAGTTCTCGAAATCACGCGTAGTCATTAAACCCATAGAGTGGAGGTTCGGCGCGAAAATGAACGCATCTTCATAAATTGTACGATCCTGGATGACATGATTTTTACTTTCCTTGATCTCCTGGATTTGTGTGAAGCGGGAGTTCAGATAGTAGATTTGAAGGTTGAAAGACCAGCGTTGCATATCTTCATAGAAGTCATTGAGATATGGGTTCTGTTCAACATCTTCAAAATGAGTCTCCCAGCCGTAATGTTTTGCCAACATTTTAGTAAGCGTGGTCTTTCCTGAACCTATGTTTCCTGCTACTGCGATATGCATAATCTCCATGTTTTTTGGACTGACTAAATTACAAAATATGACTTCATATTTCATGCGTTGTTTAAAAAAATATTGCTACTGAGTGATGAATCTGGTTAGCTGAATCCCGAATTGAAAAATAATTTTTTTAATTATTCCGAATTACGAAATCAGGTCATTCTAAAGCACCAGAGTTTTTCACCTGTTTGAATATATAAGCGGTCTCCGGAGATTTCCATTTTCACGATGTCCGAATCCAGCAGGGAATCACCGGAAAAAAATGCCGAAACGAATTGTGAATTGATATCCAGGGTTTGAATGTTTTTCCCGTATGCTACCAGGAAGTAATCCCGGATAGGATAAACCGGCTTATTGGGAGGAAGTGTAGCCACATCAATGAAGTTCCCAAACTGATCGAACCAGGCAATCTGGTTAATTTCATCAAAGAGGAAAAGGCGATTATCAATCTCCTGGATATTGACGATTGATTTCATGCCCAGCAGACCTTTTACGTTTTGAACGAGTTGTCCCTGGTTGTTTCTGAGTGTAATGAGTTCTATTTTGGAGCTAGGTTCGTCGTAAACCCATATCCGGTCTGTTTGGATCGATGCACTCATGCTTATGGCAAGACTCACATTCAGATCACTCAGGTTTGTGCATTCTCCTTGCAAAGCAAGTGCGTTGTCAAGAAAGCAAATGCGCTGCTGATCTTCAGAAAATAAGGCAATTTTAAGCGGATTTTGTGCATCAATTTTCTGGATATCTCCCAATGATTTGAAACTTTCCTGTAGCATTAACTGGCCTTTGGCATCCCGTTTTTGAATACTTTGATTCTGATAAACAATGCTTTGATGAATAGGGTCAATATCCCAAACAGTCGCAGGAGTAATATCCAAAGACCAGATTTCTTTCCAGTTTTGCTGGGAATAACTATGGAAGAAAAGAACCGAACTAGCCAGGCAAAAAAAAGATCTAAGCATATTCAAGGGTTTCAAAGTCGGTTTCCTGCAAGATTTGTTCCACAATTTCGCGGGAATTCATCAGGCGGGGAACTTTGTGTTGCCCCCCTAATTTACCCTTTTTTTGTAACCAGCTATCAAAACTGCCAGATTTTAATACACGCAGTAACGGCCTTCCCAAAGCGAGGTTTTTGGTGCGCTTGGCATCATAATCAGAATTGATATTGCGCAACGATTCATCCAGCAGATGCATAAAACGATTGATATCATTGGGTTCGCGGACAAACTCAATCAGCCATTCGTGTTTTCCCTGAGTTTTTCCGTCCATGTAGATCGGGGCCACCGTGTAATCGCGGATAATGGCATTGGTTTTTAAACAGGCCTCAGTTACTGCATGATCTGTGTTATTGACGATCAGTTCTTCACCAAAAGCATTAATGAAATGCCTGGTTCTTCCGGTGAGTTTGAAGCGATACGGTTTTTTGGATGTGAAACGGATTGTGTCTCCAATAATATAGCGCCAGAGCCCGGCATTGGTGGAAATCACCAGTGCGTATTCTTTGTCGGTTTCAACCTGTTCCAGGCTATGAACCTCTGTTGATTCCGTGTCCTTGAAAGAATGCATCGGGATGAATTCGTAGAAAATCCCGTAATCTAACATCAATAAGAGTTCATTGGAACTGTCTACATCCTGGATTCCGAAAAATCCTTCTGAAGCATTGTAGGTTTCCACATAATGCATATCGTCAAAAGGAATCAATTCGCGGAATGCTTCGCGGTAAGGTTCGAAACTCACTCCGCCATGCATAAACAATTCAAGATTCGGCCATACTTCCCGCAAATGCTTTTTCCCGGTGATGGTCAGTATTTTTCGTGCGAGAACCAGAGTCCAGCTCGGTACTCCAGCAAGGATATACACATCTGCGTCGATAGTATTGTGCGCCATTTTTTCAATTTTCTCTTCCCATCCGCTCATCAAAGCAATTTCCCGGGAAGGAGTACGTCGGATTTCCGCCCACCAGGGTAGGTTTTTGAGGATAATTGCCGACAGATCACCTTGATAGCTGTCTTCCGAAACAGGAAGTATCTGTGCGCTTCCTCCAACAATCAGGTGTTTACCTTTATAAAGTTTCCTGTTGGGAAAGTTTTCGTAATATAGGGAAAGCAGGTCTTTTCCACCTTTGTAATGACAATCTTCCAGCGATTCCCTGGTAACAGGGATAAACTTGCTCCTGTCGGAAGTGGTTCCCGAACTCTTGGCAAACCATTTGGTTTCCTGTGACCAGAGTACGTGCTGTTCGCCAGCCATGAGCTTATCGATCCATGGTTTGAGTGACTCGTAGTTGTTGAGTGGAACCAGTTGTTTGAAATCCTGGTAAGAAGCGATCTGATGGAAGTGGTATTCTTTACCATATTTGCTCTGGCAGCCTTGTTCGATCAGCTTTTCGAATAACTCATTTTGAACATCTTCCGGGTATTTCCGAAAAAGCTCAATCTGATGTAAGCGCTTTTTAATGACCCATGCAAAAATCGAATTGAAAGGCATAAGCAAAATTCAGTGAAATAAAAAAGGAGGATTAATTTTCCTCCTTATATTATCCGAATGCGTAAATTGATCCGATGATTGCCAGCAGGATGATGGTATACACAAATCCAATCCCTACTGTTGAACTTTCAAAGAAAGTATCGTTTTTATCATGATGTTCTGACATAACTTCCAAATTTTTCCCAAATGTAAGATTTTGTTTGAAAAAATGAAAGGAAATTAATTGCTGTTTGTACCAATTAACCGCAAAATGTAGTAAAACATCGTGATAATTGCCCCGAGAGCTGCTACAACATAGGAGGTTGCGGCTAAGTTCAATGCTGTTTTTGAACGTTCGTATTCGTCTTTGGTAGCAGTTCCTGAGTGTTCGATCCAGTTCAAAGCGTACTTCGAAGCATCCAGTTCAACTGGCAAAGTCACAATACTGAACAGAGCGATGCATCCGTAAGCAATGACGATTGCCCAAAGAACCCATTTAATAGGGAAAGACTCAAACAGAATAGCTCCTCCAATAAAAGTCAGCATCATCAGAATATTCAGGAACATGCCTGATGCGTGTTGTAAAGGAACCAGTCTGGAACGCCATTCCAGCGGTGCATAAGCTTTGGCATGCTGTACGGCATGTCCGCATTCGTGTGCGGCAACTGCTGCTGAGGCTGCATTGGTTCCATGGTAAACTTCTTCGGAAAGATTGACGGTTTTATCTGCCGGGTTGTAATGGTCGGTTAATTGCCCGGGAACACAAATCACACGCACATTGGAGATGCCGTAATCGCGTAACATGCGTTCTGCTACTTCGCGACCGCTCAAACCACTTCGGGAGGGAATCTTGCTGAATTCCTGAAATTTGCTTTTTAGGCGCCAGCTCACCAATAATCCGATTCCCATAAAGGCTAAACCAATGAGCATAGCCGGGCCAAAAGATATCATTGTTAGTAAATTTATTTGTCAAAATTACACACAAAAAAACCTGCTATACTTGAATTTTAGCAGGTTTTAACTTAAAGAATGTTACTGTTTTCTAGAGCTTGATTACTCGATGAAAACTAACATGATTTCCGGAATGAACAACAACTTGATAGAGCCCGGCATTTAGTGTCGCCACTGAGACGGAATTGACTTGAAAACCTTGAGTCAGTAATTTTCCGTTCAGATCATAAACTTTGATATCTGCAATTAAGCCATTCATGAGGAAAACCCGGTCATTTGCAGGATTTGGATAAAGTTGGTAAGCCTGTTGGGACTGCTCATCTAATCCCAAATAACCATTTGAATGGGAGGTCGTATTGGTGACAATAGGAGGATTGTAGTCAAAGTAAATATAAGCCGTATTTTCAATCGGGGCATTCAGCGGTAAGGATACAGCTTCCGAAATTTCATAGAGAACAAATCCCTGGCTTGCAGGAAGATTTTCTGATGAAGACACTAGTTGCGCATTGTACAGGTAGAAAATAACTTCCCTGCTTACCGGATCAATGGAAGTGATCACCGGATGACTTGAACTGATAAAACGGAAAGTATTTAAATCAAGTAGCTGACTGATTGTATCCCGGATTACGACATTTAATGCAGGAAAATTTCCATCGTTTTGACATTGAATACGATATTGTAACTTTTCTCTTTGATCAGGAGACAACAATGCAGGAAGATTACATGTTTTATCATTCGGATCATAAGAGTTCATAATTACTGCATTTGCAGTTCCTGAATTATTGCTGAAGTCAACTTCTGTCGGATTACTGATTTGAGCATGGAAGCTAACGTTTGTTCCTGCAGGCGTATTTCCCGGAAACGAAACCGGAATGTGAATGTTCTGACAGCCGGTAATGCTATCCAGATCAAACAATAAAGTGTCGTTTTGGAAAATGGCGTTATCAAGGTTTGTCATGTCGGGGGTGAATCCGCTTGGGAAGGAAATACTAACCTGGGCATCAACCATGGATGCGCAGGAAATATTACAGATATTCAGTGAAAGAGATCCGCTTTGCAACGGTGCAATAAAGGAATAGGCATAGATGAAATCTAAAGCGAGGTTGTTTGGCAGAGTGGTGTCATTACAAGTAACTTGCATGTTTTGTGGGAGGTTGTAGGCACTCCCGTCCGCATTGAAATCATTGATGACAAAATCAGGAGTCACCTGGATTTTATTGTTTACAGCCAGCCATGAATCATTGATGCTGGCTGTGAATGGTGCATTTGCAGGGTCTAATCCGAAGTAAAAGGATAGTCCGGTTGATAAGACCGGAGAGATTGTCAGGGTGACACCATTTGCGCCCGTTACGTCATAAACCACGCCGCTTTCCAGAAAGTAAGACGGAGTATCAAATGTCGCCATGGTAAAGTATCCGCAGGTGGACAGATTAGTAATTGTAAACTGTTGGGTTGTAGTAACAGGAACCATTCCTCCGCTTGCAGCGCTATAAATAGTGATATTGGCATTGTAAATTCCTGTAGAGGTGTAATCATGCCAAAAGAAATGACACTGATTGGAGGTGTTTGCAGCCTGGTAGTACGTCAATGTGTCGGTTGTCCCGTCTGCCCAGTCTACGTAAATGATTCCTCCGCTTTCAGGGTTGCTTCCGGTTTGAGTACACACCATCATTCCTGAATGACAGCTTACCGCCGGATTGACAAGGTAGCCGGTAGTAAAATGAATGGTTTGAGAGAATGTTCCAATTGTATGAAGTAAGAACAAAGCTATAAGTAGTCGTTTCATTTTTATGGGATTATTTTTTTACACAGACTCTGGATATTTCCGGTAAGTTGCATGTTCCATGGTAAAATAAAGAATCCCAGTTCATTTTTTTAAACCGGGATTTTAGAATAAAAGACCTTGGTTTAGTCTCTGCTTCCGAACAAACGCAACAGAGACAGGAACAGGTTGACGAATAAAATGTATAACGTGAACCCACCTAAAAGCGCCAGTTTGTTTTTTTGATCTGCTGAAATCTCAGAGTCGTGAGCAAACTTTTTCAATTGCTGCATATGGTATGCAGTCAAACCGGTGAATACAACCACACCGATCATAGAGATGATATATCCAAGACTATCGCTATGCAGGAAGAAATTGACAATTCCGGCAATGAAAATTCCCCAGAAGGCCATCATCAGGATGCTTCCGAATTTAGTCAGGTCCACTTTGGTTACATATCCCATGATCGCCATCACTCCGAATGTACCTGCGGTTACTCCGAAAGTGATTGCGATAGATGTCATAGAGTAAACGATGAAAATGGTCGATAATGAGAAACCGATCAGGATGCTGTAAAGTGAAAATAATCCGAACAACAATGGGAACGAAAGTCGGTTAATCATTGTCTGAAACAGGAGTGCTACAGCGATCGGTGAGAACACCACCACGTAGAACAACGGAGCAATTTTTGCTTGCCCGTCAGCCGATACTGTTAAGAAGTATTTAGCGATGAATTCAACAGTTCCGTACTGATAAGCAATGGCTCCGGACACGATTAATGCGAAGAACATGAATCCGTAAACTTTTGCGAAGAATTGCCTTGCAGTAGCTTGTTTCTCTGCTGTGTCAAAGCTGTAATTGTCGATGATTTCACTCATGATTTTTATTTTTATCTGGTTAAACTATTTTATAATGTTTAGTGCAATTTTGCCTGTACTAAGTTAATAAACTCTTTTCTTGTTGAATCATTGCTGAGGAATAATCCGGTGAAGGCGCTCGAAGTTGTCACGGAATTTTGTTTTTGTACTCCGCGCATTTGCATACACATGTGCTGGCACTCGAGCACAACCGCTACGCCTTTTGGTTTCAACGTTTCCTGAATACAATCGCGGATTTCGATCGTGAGGCGTTCCTGTACCTGTAATCTGCGGCTGAAAGCATCTACCACACGTGGAATTTTGCTCAGACCAACGATCGTTCCGTTAGGAATATAGGCAATATGCGCTTTCCCGAAGAACGGGAGCATGTGGTGCTCACACATGGAATACACTTCAATATCTTTTACCAGCACCATTTCAGAATATTCCTCTCGGAACAAAGCACTTTTCAGGATTTCTTCCGGTTCGATTTCATAGCCTTGAGTCAGAAACTGTAAAGCTTTTGCAACGCGTTCTGGTGTTTTCAACAACCCTTCGCGGTTCGGATCTTCCCCGATTTCGGAAAGGATGTGTTTGTAAACCCCTGAAATGTTTTGTGTAATTTCGTCGTTATATTGAAATTCGCTCATGCTGTTGTTTGTGTAATGTGTATCGTTTAATACGGCTCTTTTCTTCCGAAATATTCCACGAAATTATTTTCTGTTTCCACTAGTCTGATCTTGCATAACTGTCCGCCAGCTTCTCCGATCGGTGCTTCGATGATCTTCCAGATTTCGATTATCAGATTTTCCGTTGAAGCCAGTTTTCCCTCCAAAAACGGAACATCCAGGTTCAGATTCTTGTGATCCAGCTGCTCGATTACCAGGTTTTTGATGATTACACTCAGATCTTTCAGGTTGATCACAAAACCAGTTTCCGGGCTGGGAGCTCCTTTGACGGTTACAAACAACTCAAAATTGTGTCCGTGCCAGTTCTTATTGCTGCATTTACCAAAAACGGCTTCGTTTTTTTCATCCGACCAATCCTCGCGCCATAATTTATGTGCTGCATTGAAGTGTTCTCTTCGGGTAATATATACTGTTTCCAAGTGTTAAAAATTGGCTGTAAAGGTACTAAAATTTTTACCAGGAATGCCTTTTTTCGGGGAGAAAGCTTGTTAAAAATAGCCAGGTTTGATTACGGAGGTATTTTGTGTTTCCAGCAAACTCCGGCAGGTTCAGTACCGGAGGATCAGTCGGACGGAGAACGATCAGGATTGCAGAATTGGAATCGATGGCTAATTTTATTTTTATCCGTGCAGATTCCGGTCAAACATCTGTTTATGGGAGCTCTGTAACATCAAAGATTTCGTAAATTTGTGAGTAAAATTTTCATACATGATTGTTATTACAGGAGCAGCGGGTTTTATCGGAAGTTGTATAGCCGGAACTCTGAACAGCAAAGGAATCAATAACCTGATATTGGTGGATGATTTCTCCAAAACTGAAAAAGCGTCCAACCTGGAAGGGAAATTGTTCGTTGCGATGGTTCAGCGTGCTGATTTTGACCAATGGATGAAGGAGTTTGGGACTGAAGTAACATGTGTGTTACATATCGGGGCGCGTACAGATACTACAGAATTTGATAAAGCAATTTTCGATGAACTGAATGTGGAATATTCCAAAATGGTTTGGAAACATTGTGTTCAGTTCAATATTCCGCTGATTTATGCCAGTTCGGCTGCAACCTATGGTTTAGGTGAATTTGGGTATGATGACAACGAGGAAACCATGCCGCAACTGCAACCGCTTAATCCGTATGGATGGTCGAAACAGTGGTTCGATATATGGGCTTTGGAACAGACGGAAACTCCTCCGTATTGGTATGGATTGAAGTTCTTCAATGTTTATGGCCCCAACGAATACCACAAGGCGCGAATGGCATCGGTGATTTTCCATACGTTTAACCAGGTGAAAGAGTATGGTTCCATGAAACTGTTCCGTTCACACAACCCGGATTACGCGGATGGTGGACAAATGCGTGATTTCGTATACGTGAAAGATGTGGTTTCTGTGATCGAATTCCTGATGAAAGGAACAGCAAAATCCGGGATTTATAACCTGGGCTCCGGCAAAGCACGTACTTTTCTGGATCTGGCAACGAATACATTTAATGCTTTGGATAAAGAACCGAACATTTCGTTTATCGATACACCGGCAGATATCCGCGACAAATACCAGTATTTTACGGAAGCGAATATGCAGAAACTGATCAGTCAGGGCTATGACGTTCCGTTCCACACGCTGGAAAAAGGAATTGACGATTACGTGAAAAACTACCTGGCAGAAGAAAAATACATCTAAGTGTACCGATGGTGCATTCTATTCATCATATTGCTATTATCTGCTCGGATTATGAGCGATCCAGGCAGTTTTACACGGGAGCCCCGGGGCTCGGTTATAGCGGAAATACAGGGAGATACGGGATTCGTACAAACTAGACCTGGCATTGAGCGGACAGTATGTGATCAATTTGTTTTCTTTTCCTGATTCTCTGAAAAGACCTTCTTGTCCCGAAGTTCAGGGTTTGCGTCATCTCGCATTTACAGTAGATGACCTGGATAGCACCATTGTGCACTTAAATGAGCCGAGGTTTATATTGAACCTGTGTAAACAAATGAGCTGACCAGAAATCGCTTTACTTTTTTAGCAGACCCGGATGGATTGCCGCTTGAATTGTGGAGAATGAATTAACAATTTTATAAATTTATAATATTGTGTGAGAAGTCCGGTTTTACTGAGGAAAATGTAATCTTGCTTGTGCAGGATATCTATTTGTCTTTTTGAAAAAAAGTTTGTTTTCCGAATCCGGAGCCATTTTTCCAGGAGCCATATATGCTGAACCTGGTAATTAATGCTTCTAATTCGCTTCATCGCAGATCGCTTTGATTGCTTTCAGTGATTCATCAATATGGCCAGTTGTGTTCGTGAGAGAATTGTAGATATGTCGCACTGTTCCGTTTTTGTCAATGATATATGTCACGCGCCCCGGGATTAGTCCAAGCAGGTTTCCAGGCACTCCGAATGTTTTGCGGACCGTTTTTTCTGTGTCGGCAAGCAAGGTGAAGCTCAGGCGGTGTTTGGCGGCGAATTCGGCATGCTTTTTCGGAGAATCGCTCGAAATACCGATTACCTCGCAATCCAGATCCTTGAAATCTTCGTAACTGTCGCGAAAAGAACAGGCTTCTGCCGTGCATCCGGGAGTATCATCTTTCGGATAAAAATAAATCACCAGGACCTTTTGTCCAAGTATGGATTGAATGTCAAAATCTGTGCTGTTCTGATCTTTTAACGTGAAAACCGGACATTTATCACCAACTGCTATTGCCATGATATGAAGATTTAGCTGAAGCAAAGATGCGAAAAGAATGGTTTAGTTATGGAAATTTTGCTTTTGCAGCGAGTGGATCCCCTTTACGTGTTTTACCACTTTGTGGTTGGATAAAACCATCTTTTTATTTTTTAACGCAAAGAGCTTTTTGTTTTTCTGATTCTTCAAAACGAAAAAATCCCGTTGAGAAAGATCAACGGGATTTATATGAGCGAAGGAAAATCTTATTCCCCTACAACTTCAAATTTGAACACAGGCTTTACACCTTTGTGCAAGTTTGCCTCAGCTTCAAATGTACCAACTTCTTTGATTGGTTCATCTTTGATTTTCAAAGCTTTGCGGTCAATATTGAATCCTGCAACTTTCAATGCCTCAGACAATTGAACTGTGTTAACAGAACCGAAGATTTTACCGTTTTCACCCACTTTTGTGCTGATTTTTACAGTAATCTCAACTAATTTAGCTGCAACAGCTTCTGCCTCAGCAACAATTTTGGATTCTTTGTGAGAACGTTGCTTCATCATATCCTCGTGCGCTTTTTTCGCAGAAGGAGTAGCCAATGTAGCGTAACCCTGAGGAATCAGAAAATTACGTCCGTATCCTGGTTTTACAGTTACAACTTCATCTTTGTAACCTAATTTATCGATATTTTTCTTAAGAATTACTTCCATGATTTCTTGTCTTTATAAATTAAAATACAGACTATTTCAACATATCGCCAACATAAGGCAAAATAGCCAGGTGACGGGCACGTTTGATAGCTTTATTCACTCTCTTCTGGTATTTCGCAGAAGTTCCGGTAATACGGCGAGGTAAAATTTTACCTTGTTCATTTACCAAACGCAACAAGAAGTTAGCATCCTTGAAATCGATGAATTTAATTCCGCTTTTTTTGAAACGGCAGTATTTGTCTTTTTTAATCTCGATGTTGATCGGAGTTAAATAGCGAATATCGTTTTGTGACATGTTCTTAAAAATTGAATGGTAAATAATTAAGCTTCGACTGGAGCTCCGCTCATTTTTTTGCGACGTTTCTCAGCGTAGGCAACATGATCCTTGTCCATTTTTACAGTCAGGAAGCGCATGATACGCTCATCGCGTTTCATAGCCAGTTCCAGGTTGGCAATCACTGAGCCTTCAGCGTCGAATTGGAACAAGAAATAGAAACCGGTTGATTTCTTTTGGATTGGGTAAGCCAATTTTTTAAGGCCCCAGCTCTCGGAATGCGTCAATTTACCACCCATGGCAGCCAATTCGCTTTCGTACTTTTGCACTGCTTCCTTTGCCTGGTCTTCAGACAAAACGGGAGTAAGAATGAAAACAGTTTCGTAAGAATTCATAATTAAACTTATTTGTTATTGATACTAAATTATCCACCTGGTCATGCTAAGTGGGGTGCAAAGGTAGGAATAAAATCTTTTAAACGATTGATTTTGATATAAAAAATGCCTGAATTAGCTGGGTACCTAAGTATTGATTTATCTTTAGTGCTCTAATTTAGAACTAATCTGAATAATTAAAAACGGTATCTTCTTAGCATTAATTGTGTTTTGAGTTCCGTTGCTTTTAGCTAAATTCGCGTGTCGAACAAAAATGTTAATATAACTTTCAAATATTATGGTTTTCGATTTAGATATGATTCGAAAAGTCTACGCAGCTTATCCAGAGCGCGTGGCAGCAGCACGTCAGGTGGTGGGTCGCCCTTTAACGCTGACTGAAAAAATTCTTTACGCACACCTTTGGGACGGAAATGCAACGATTGCTCATGAGCGTGGGAAATCGTACGTGGATTTTGCGCCGGATCGCGTTGCGATGCAGGATGCAACGGCACAGATGGCTTTGTTGCAATTCATGCAGGCTGGTAAGAAAAAAGCAGCTGTTCCTTCAACGGTTCATGCAGATCACCTGATCCAGGCAAAAGTCGGTGCGTCTGCCGATTTACAGCGTTCTCTGAACGAAAATAACGAAGTATTTAACTTTTTGTCATCGATCTCCAATAAATACGGTATCGGTTTCTGGAAACCGGGAGCCGGGATTATTCACCAGGTAGTGTTGGAAAACTATGCATTCCCGGGGGGGATGATGATTGGAACAGATTCTCATACGGTAAACGCCGGAGGTTTGGGAATGATTGCGATCGGTGTTGGTGGTGCTGATGCTGTTGACGTAATGGCAGGAATGGCATGGGAGTTAAAATTCCCGAAACTGATCGGAGTTAAATTGACAGGAAAATTGAACGGTTGGACTTCTGCAAAAGATGTGATCCTGAAAGTGGCTGATATTCTGACCGTAAAAGGTGGAACCGGAGCAGTGGTTGAGTACTTCGGTGATGGAGCGATTTCTCTTTCTGCAACAGGAAAAGGAACGATCTGTAACATGGGGGCGGAAATCGGCGCTACGACTTCTACGTTCGGTTATGATGATTCCATGCGTCGTTACCTGACAGCAACGGGTCGTGCGGAAGTGGTTGTTTTGGCTGATCAGATTGCTGAGCACTTAACTGGTGATAAGGAGGTGTATGCAGACCCTGCAACATACTTTGATCAATTGATAGAAATTGATTTATCTACATTGGAGCCGTATATCAACGGACCATTTACTCCAGATCGTGGAACGCCAGTTTCAAAAATGAAAACGGAAGCAGAAGCAAACGGATGGCCGATGAAAGTAGAGTGGGGTCTGATCGGATCGTGTACCAACTCTTCTTACGAAGATATGTCTCGTGCGGCTTCTATCGTGGAGCAGGCGGTGGCTCATGGAATTACTCCGAAAGCAGAATTCGGGATTAACCCGGGATCTGAGCAGGTGCGTTATACCATTGAGCGTGACGGAATTATTGCTACGTTCGAGAAAATGGGGACAAAAGTGTTTACAAACGCTTGCGGGCCTTGTATCGGGCAGTGGGACCGTGAAGGTGCGGACAAGCAAGAGAAGAACACGATTGTTCACTCGTTCAACCGGAATTTTTCCAAACGTGCAGATGGAAATCCGAATACACACGCATTCGTAACTTCTCCGGAAATGGTTGCAGCACTGGCAATCTCAGGTAATCTTGGTTTCAATCCGATTACGGATACGTTGACAAATGATAAAGGTGAACAAGTGAAATTGTTGCCCCCGAAGGGAGACGAACTTCCGGCTAAAGGGTTTGATGTGGATGATCCGGGATACCAGCCTCCTGCTGAAGACGGATCCGGTGTTCAGGTAGTTGTGAAACCGGATTCAACACGTTTACAATTGCTGGAGTCTTTCCCTGCTTGGGATGGTCAAAACATCACTGGTGCGAAATTGCTGATCAAGGTAAAAGGAAAATGTACTACCGACCACATTTCAATGGCTGGTCCGTGGCTGCGTTACCGTGGTCACCTGGATAACATTTCAAACAATATGCTGATCGGCGCCGAAAATGCATTCAACGGGAAAGCCAATGAAGTGAAAAATCAGCTGACAGGTTCTTACGGTGAAGTTCCGGCTACACAACGTGCATATAAGGCCGCAGGAATTCCTTCCATCGTAGTGGGAGATCAAAACTATGGAGAAGGATCTTCCCGTGAGCACGCAGCAATGGAGCCGCGTCATTTGGGAGTTCGTGCGGTATTGGTGAAATCTTTTGCACGTATCCACGAAACAAACCTGAAAAAGCAGGGAATGCTGGCACTGACTTTTGCCAACGAAGCGGATTACGATAAAATCAAAGAAGACGATACATTCAACTTCACCGATTTGACTTCATTCGCACCTGGAAAACCATTGACGATTGAAATCGTTCATGCAGATGGTTCGAAAGATACAATTCAGGTAAATCATACGTATAATGATCAGCAAATAGAATGGTTTAAAGCTGGTTCGGCATTAAACCTGATCAAAATGCAAAATAATTAAGAAGAACTTCTTTAAAAGAAAAAATCCCGGCCTGTTTTCAGCGTCGGGATTTCTTGTTTTTATAAACCTGAGGGGGGGATCTGCGGGGAAAAATCAATTAATTGTACAAGATACTGATTATACAGCAACATTGTGTTCTCGCAGCGCATCGTTCAGCGAAGTCTTCAGATCTGTTGAAGCTTTTCGTTTACCGATAATTAAAGCGCACGGAACCTGATAATCTCCTGCAGGGAAGCTTTTGGTATAAGAACCCGGAATGACGACTGAACGTTCAGGAACATATCCTTTTAGCTCAACCGGCTCAGAACTTGTTACGTCAATAATTTTAGTCGACATTGTGAGGCAGACATTTGCTCCCAGAACAGCTTCTTTTCCAATGCGTACACCTTCTACAACAATACAACGCGAACCGATAAATGCGTTGTCTTCAATGATTACCGGTGCGGCCTGTAAGGGTTCCAGTACGCCACCGATTCCGACACCGCCACTCAAATGTACGTTTTTCCCTATTTGTGCGCAGGAACCAACTGTGGCCCAGGTATCAACCATCGTTCCGGAATCAACATGTGCCCCGATATTCACATAAGAAGGCATCAGGATTACTCCCGGAGCAACAAAAGAGCCGTAGCGCACCACTGCATGCGGAACTACACGTACACCCAGTTGGGCATAGTTTTTTTTCAGCGCCATTTTATCGTGAAATTCGAACGGGCCGACTTCAATGGTCTCCATCTGGCGGATTGGGAAATACATCACAACAGCTTTTTTTACCCATTCATTTACTTGCCAGGAATTATCATCTTTCGGCTCTGCAACACGTAGTCTTCCCTTGTCGATCTCTTCGATGATATGCTCAATGGCCTGACGTGTTTCTGCTTGCTCTAACAAAGCCCGGTTTTCCCAGGCTGCTTCTATTATGGAACGCATATTTTCTGATTTTTGACAAAAGTAGAACTATTCTCGGAAATAGTATTCTGAATAATGTGGAGGTATTCCCGTATCTTTGTAATCAAACAAGGAATAATTTGTCAAAAATTCTCGCGATCGATTTTGGGTTGAAAAGAACTGGTCTGGCACTCTCTGATGAGTTGCATCTATTCGCTTTCGGGCTGAAAACCGTTGAGAGTAAAATACTTATGGATGAGCTGAAAGTACTGGTAGAAAAGGAGAAAATATCCGAAATTGTGATTGGAGAACCGAAAAGATTGGATGCTTCTGACTCACACATTACCCCAAACGTACGTTTATTGGAAGAAGCGATTCGGAAGAACTTTCCGCAGTTGCTGATTTCCTTGCTGGATGAGCGTTTTACATCCAAAATGGCTTCGGTGGTAATAGCTCAGAGCGGTTTGAAAAAAAAAGACCGGGAACAAAAAGGTTTGATTGACACGGTTAGTGCCGCAATTATCCTCCAGGATTATCTTCAAACCCGCGTAAAATAGGGAAAAGTATTTTGAACGCATCAATTTTTTAACTTTGCAGAAAAAACAAAAATGATATTGCCAATTGTTGCATATGGTGACCCGATATTAAAAAAAGAAGCTGTTGAAATCAACCAGGACTATCCGGAGTTGAAACAACTTGTTGAGGATATGTTCGAAACGATGTATGCTGCTTCAGGGGTTGGATTAGCTGCTCCTCAGATCAATCGTTCCATTCGTTTGTTTGTGGTGGACGGTAGTCCGTTTGCGGAGACGGATGAAGATGAGGAAGAAGATCCGATGGCTGAGGGAATGGAAGGATTTAAACGTGTTTTTATCAACCCGATTATTGAAGAAGAAGCCGGAGAATCATGGGGTTTTCACGAAGGTTGTCTGAGTATTCCGAAAATCCGGGAAGAAGTTTTCCGCAGGGAAAAAATCCGCGTGACCTATTACGATGAAAACTGGCAGTTTCACGACGAATGGTTTGAAGGGTATAAAGCGCGAATCATTCAGCATGAATACGATCACATCGAAGGTGTATTGTTTACAGATCACTTGTCGGTACTGAAAAGACGATTGCTGACAAAAAGATTGCAGAATATTTCCCAGGGATTAATTTCTGTTGCTTACAAGATGAAATTCCCGTCATTGAAAAAAGGAAAATAATGAGAATAACATACTTGATTGTGGTGATGTTGCTGGTCTGGAGTTGTACTTCTAATAAAAAAGAATCGGTTCAGGAACAAACAACAGAAAAGAGTGTGCCGAACCTGGAGCAGTCTGTGGAAGCCATTAAGATTTATGAAGATTCATTGAAATCTGTTTCAGCCTCCGGGGAATTGGAGTACGATCAGCAGGTGGCAGTGACTTATGCCGAGAAATGCCTGGACGTGTATCATCGTTTCCCAAAATCAGCCGAAGCGCCACGTTACCTGGATAAAGCACATATCATATTTGCTTCGGTTGGTTTGCATCAGCGCTCCGTAATTCTGGCAGATTCACTGATTATGATGTACCCGGCCTACAAAAACAGGGAGATGGTGCTGGAAAGCCTGGCAGGTGCATATGATGTTTTTGTGATTCCGCGTCAAAAGGACAAAGTGAAACATTACTATGAACTGCTTTTAAAGGAAAATCCGAAAATGGATGCGGAGCAACGAAAGCAGATTGAGAATCGTTTAAAATATGTGGATTTAACCTTTGATGAATACATTGCGAAATTAAACGGGAGAAAATAAATGAAAAGTAAGCCTTAAAAAGTCTTGAGCTTAGAATTAGTGCGGACCTTTTTATTTTTCTGTTCATAGAACGTTTTCTTTTTTCATTTTTGAATTCGTTAAGTATGTGTTAAAGAAACTAAACAATAAAACTTTATAATCTATATTTACAACAACTAAAAGAAGCAAAATGAAAAAAGTATTATTTACAATGATGTTAGCTTTTGTAGCTGCAATTGGTGCAAACACTGCGATTGCTCAAACAGAAGTACAAAACGGAGCTAAAATTGAGTTCGCGAAAGAAACGCATGATTATGGGAATATCAAATACGGAGCAAACGGGGCTTGTACGTTTTCTTTTACAAATACAGGGAATGCTCCTTTGATTATCTCTAATGCAAAAGGATCTTGTGGTTGTACGGTTCCTGAATGGCCGAAAGAGCCAATTGCACCGGGGGCAAAAGGTGTGATTACTGTGAAGTATGATACAAAACGCCCTGGAGCAATTAACAAGAATGTAACGATCACTTCAAACGCAGTGAATGAGCCTACAAAAGTGATTCGTATCAAAGGAAATGTCGCTCCTCAGCCGGAAGGAACAACTCCTGTAAATGACGGAGGTGCTCCATCAGCTCACTAAAAACATACTCAAATGCGTTGTTTAGCTATCGCATTGTTTCTATTGAATTCCGCTTTTTGCATAGCCCAGAAAGCGGAATTTTCCGTTGATAAGGCCGTGTTTTCCTTTCCCAAAACGAAAGAAGGACCGGTTATTTCACACGATTACATCATTACCAACACAGGAACGATCCCACTGATCATTTCGGATTATAAGGTTTCCTGTCCGTGTACGAAAGCCGTGCTTCCAGAACCCATTCCGCCCGGACAATCGGCCGTATTGCACGTTACCTTTGAAACGAAAGGAAAATACTACGAACAGGACCGGGCGATCCTTCTCTCAACAAATACCAAAAAAGGAACGGAGAAAGTCCGTTTCAAAGTCTTCGTTATTCCACAGGATGAATAAAAATCGAGATTTCTTTTTCGTTGATTTATCACCTTCTATTAAATAGTTTGAAACTGCGGACTCAATCCCAATTGCATCTGCCATCATCTTAAATTTCAATAGACAATCGTTACTTGCCCTTGCGTGGTAGAAATTCGAAGAGAAAGCTTGCTGTTTCGATGTCAATCAAGGAGAGTGCTTGTCATTTGGGATCCTGACCCCTCCTTTTCGCAGATTGGCCCGAAATGGGAAGTTGCTTGTAAGTTGCAATTGGGATAAAGGCATTTTTGTTTACTTTTTTGCCTTGGAAAAAAGTAGGAAAGATGAGGAAGGTTGTGTTTCAAACACGCTTTTAACAGTTATTTAAGACTTGAGTTAAGGTCTTGTTAATCCTCATTATACCTGGGATTGGAATGTGTAGCTTGCGAAATAATTCAAAAATTCCACATCTTGAAAACAATCATTTTATACATCGCAATGACCTTCGGGGTATTACTTGGAGTAAACACCTTATTTGCCCAGGAAGCAGTAAAAGGCCCGCAGATTTCTTTTGAAAAAGAAGTGTATGATTTCGGAAAACTGGAATACAATGGAGACGGAAGGTGTCAATTCGTCTTTAAAAATACCGGAAATGAGCCTCTTTGGATCAGTCAAGTACAGGGATCTTGCGCATGTGCAATTGCCGAATGGCCCAAAGAACCCATATTACCAGGAAAAAAGAGTAAAATAATAATCAGGTACGATACAAGAAGGGTAGGACCAACTACAAAAGCCTTTACCGTTACTTCCAATGCGGTAAATGGACCGAGGGTGCTGAAGATTATAGGAGAAGTACAGCCGCCGAAAGAAGATCCGTTTGATTCAACTCCAACCAACTAAACATAATGCAATTGTGTGCTAAAATTGCACAGAAACGTAATATTGCGGAATTACGTCCATTTTGGATTGAGAAGGGAAAATTGAAACAAAATCTTTCAAGAATAGGGATGAGTTATCAACAAGAAGTTCGCTTGGTTTTATTCATCCCTTTCTTTTCGCTACCTTTATTGTTCCCAAAAGAGATCTCACATGTTTTTGATTTTCGATACCGAAACAACCGGTTTACCCCGTGACTGGAACGCTCCGCTAACGGATCTGGATAACTGGCCGAGAGCCATTCAGATTGCCTGGCAATTACATGATGAACTGGGAAACCTGGTAGAAGCGAAAGATTTCCTGATTCGTCCTGACGGATTCGATATTCCTTACGATGCCGAGCGCATTCACGGTATTTCGACGCAATTGGCAATGGAACGGGGAGAAGCGTTGGATGATGTTATCGCAGAATTCAATGAAGCGTTACGAAAAGCGAAATTTGTGGTCGGTCAGAATATCGGGTTTGATATTAATATTATGGGAGCGGAGTTTTTGCGTACCCGGGTTGAAACAAACATGCATGATCTTTCGGTATTGGATACCTGTACCGAAGTAACCGCAGAATTGTGTAAAATTCCCGGAGGTCGTGGAGGTAAATTCAAGCTTCCGACACTGACGGAATTGCACAGTTACTTATTCAACGTCCCTTTTGGTGAAGCACACAACGCTACTGCCGACGTGGAAGCAACCACGCGTTGTTTCTTCGAATTGGTTCGCCGGGAAGTTTTTACCAGAGAGGAATTAAAAGTCGAACTGGATTATTTCGATCGCTTTAAAATTGCGAATCCGGATTACATCCAGCCGATCGGGCTCACACACCTTAACCTGAAAGAAGAAAGTGCAAAGCTAAAAAAACAGACGAGTGATTATACGATTTCGGTTGATGTTGCTGAAGCACGCGAACGCCTGAAAGATCTCCCGTTCGTTCATCTGCATAATCATACACAGTTTACGATCCTGCAATCCACCATGGATGTGAAAGGCCTGATCAAACAGGCAGTGAAACACAACATGCCAGCTGTTGCCCTCACAGATGTCGGGAATATGATGGCAGCTTTTCATTTTGAGAAAGCCATTGCGGGAATCAACAAGGAAATTGAAGCCGAAAAACAACAAGCCGAAGAAAACGGACAGGTTTACACCAAAGAACCGATCCTTCCGATCATCGGATGTGAAATGTACGTTTGCCGCGATCGTTTGGATAAGTCCGTTAAAGACAATGGTTCACTTATTGTTTTCCTGGCAAAAAATAAAAACGGTTACCATAATCTCATTAAGCTGGCATCTGCTGCACATACGGAAGGAATGTACTACGTTCCGCGAATTGATAAATCGATCATCGAACAGCATCATGAAGATATTATTGTTCTGACCGGAGGTTTGAGCGGGGAAGTGCCTGGGTTATTGTTGAATGTCGGTGAGAAACAAGCAGAAGAAGCACTCGGCTGGTGGAAAAACCTGTTTGGAGACGATCTCTATGTGGAAGTCATGCGTCACGGACAGGAAGATGAAGACCGTGTGAATGCTTCATTGATTAAACTAGCGCAGAAGCATGAGATCAAACTGGTTGCAACAAACAATACCTTTTACGCATCGAGAGAAGATGCGAATACGCACGATATTCTCCTGTGTGTACGGGATGGGGAGCAGGTTGCTACACCGAAAGGAAAGGGACGAAATTTTCGCTTCGGACTGGAGAACGAAGAATATTACTTCAAGTCAGCTGATGAAATGAAGGAATTGTTCCTGGATTTGCCGGAAGCAATTGAAAGCGTAGCCGAAATTTTGGGGAAGATTGAACCATACGCGCTGGCACGTGAGGTCTTGCTTCCCGCATTTAGAATCCCGGAAGAATTCAGGCATCCGGATGACGAAAAAGATGGCGGTAAACGTGGTGAGAATGCCTATTTACGCCACCTCACATACGAAGGAGCAGCGAAAAAATACCTGGAAATTACAGGGGAAATCCGTGAACGACTCGATTTTGAACTGGCAACGATTGAACGTACCGGATACCCGGGATACTTCCTGATCGTGCAGGATTTTTGCCAAGCAGCTCGTGAAATGGGTGTTTCGGTTGGCCCAGGCCGTGGTTCTGCAGCAGGTTCAGCCGTTGCATACTGTACCGGAATTACCAATGTGGATCCGGTTGCGTATGATCTTCTCTTTGAGCGTTTCCTCAATCCGGATCGTATCTCCATGCCTGATATCGATATCGATTTCGACGATGAAGGCCGTGGAAGGGTGATCGACTGGGTAATTGAAAAATACGGAGCTAATCAGGTGGCGCAAATTATTACCTACGGTACCATGGCGGCGAAATCCTCTATCCGGGATGCAGGCCGCGTACTGGATCTGCCTCTGATGGAAACGAATATGCTGGCAAAGATGATTCCGGATGGCTTTTCATTGGATGCAATCTTTAACTGGGAAGAGCCGAAACTGGCTGAAAAACTGGCAAATAGTCCGCAAGATCTGGCAAATGTGCAGCAATTGCGCAACCTGGCACGTGGAACGGATATGCGTGCCCAGGTTTTGAGACAGGCACAGCGTATTGAAGGCTCTGTTCGAAACACGGGAATTCACGCTTGTGGGGTTATCATTACGCCGGATGATATTACGAATTTCGTTCCGGTTGCCTTGGCTAAAGATACGGGCATGTGGTGTACGCAGTTCGATAACTCTGTTGCAGAAGAAGCCGGTTTGCTGAAAATGGACTTCCTTGGATTGAAGACATTGACACTGATCAAAGATGCAGTTCGGAATGTGAAAAAACGCTACGACATCGACCTCGATCCGGATGCTTTTCCAATTGATGATGAAAAAACGTATGAGTTATTCCAGCGTGGTGAAACAGTCGGGATCTTCCAATACGAAAGTCCCGGGATGCAGAAATACATGCGTGAACTGCGTCCGTCCGTATTTGCCGATCTGATTGCGATGAATGCGCTTTACCGCCCGGGGCCTCTGGAATATATTCCGGATTTCATTAAACGGAAAAATGGGGATCAGGAAATCAGATACGACCTGGATGCCTGTGAAGAATATCTGAAAGAAACCTACGGGATTACCGTATACCAGGAGCAGGTAATGCTTTTGTCGCAGAAACTGGCAGGCTTTTCCAAAGGCGATGCTGATGTTTTGCGGAAAGCGATGGGGAAGAAGCAACGCTACATCCTGGATAAGATGAAACCTCAATTCGTTCAGCAAGGACAGGAGCGAGGGCATGATCCGGTTATTTTGGAAAAAATCTGGAAAGACTGGGAAGCGTTTGCATCCTATGCTTTTAATAAATCTCATTCCACCTGTTATGCCTGGATTGCTTACCAGACGGCTTACCTGAAAGCAAATTATCCTGCTGAATTCATGGCTGCGGTACTTTCAAATAACTTGAACGACATCACACAGGTAAGTTTCTTTATGGAAGAATGCCGCCGTATGGGAGTCGAAGTACTCGGTCCGGATGTGAACGAATCTTCCTATGAATTTACGGTAAACCAGGCCGGAGCAGTCCGTTTCGGATTGGGTGGAATCAAAGGATTGGGAAGTGGCCCGGTAGAAAATATCATTGAAAACCGCCAGAAGGAGGGTTTGTTCCAGTCGATTTTTGACATGACTAAGCGGTTGAATTTGCGTCTGGTAAACAAGAAAGCAATCGAAAGCATGGCTTATGCTGGTTGTTTCGACTCGTTTAAAGGAGTTCACCGGGCGCAGTATTTTGCGCTTGATACCTTTGGGAAAACCTTCATTGAAAACGCACTGAAATATGGAAGTGGCTTGCAGGAAAATGAGAATTCTTCGCAGGTTTCCCTGTTCGGTGAAACGGCAGACGTAAAAATGCCGGAGCCAACTATTCCGAGCTCCGAAGAGTGGAGTCTGCTTTATAAACTGAACCGGGAGCGGGAAGTGGTAGGAATCTTTATTTCCGGTCATCCGCTGGATGATTTCCGCGTCGAAATCGAAGCATTTTGTAATGGGAATATCGAATTACTTCAGAATGTGAAACAATATCTGGGGCGCGATTTCACAATTCCAGCAATTATTACCGACGCGCAGCATCTTACTACTAAAACCGGGAAACCGTTCGGGTTAATTATCATCGAAGATTATACGAATTCACATAAGCAATACATTTTCGGCGACACTTATCTGAAATTCAAACACCTGCTGACGAAAGATCTTTTCGTAGCGATCAAAGGAAAAGTACAGGAAGGTCCATATCCGGACAAAATTACGAAGCAGAAACCGATCGAATTCAGCATTCATTCCATTGAGCAGCTGCAGGATATGATGGGCAGCAAATCGGCGATGGTCAATATCACCATCCCGATCAAATTACTGGATCAGATGATGCTCAACAAGCTGGAAAAACTCTTTAAGGAAAGTGACGAAGGAAACTGCTCCGTGAAATTCACAGTCGTGGATCACCTGGACAATATGACGATCAGTATGCCCTCTAAACGCTTGCGGATTAACCCTTCAGTGAAAATGCTGTTCGAAATGAAAGAAATGCAGCTGGAAGTAGGATTTGATACACATTAATTTCTCAATTCAAGGATAAAAGTGAGAATGAGATTTTCCTTTTGGTTTGTGTATTCTGTATTTTAAAACTTAAAACCTGGAGTTGTCTAAGTGACTAAAATCTTGTTCATTTAATCGAGAATTGATATCATTTTTATTTAAAATCTGGTCCGTTTCGGAGTGAACTATTAGCCTCAATTTATTGGTTTTTATTTGATATTGACAAATAAAATTGTTTGTTATTATCGAATGAATATATTTGTTATTATCAATTAAAATTATTTGATAATAACAAATGATGATGTAAATTTGTGTCAAATTAAGGATGAGATCATGATCAGTCAGGAATTAATAGCGGAAGTGATCGATGTACAAAAGGAAGTTTTTCTGAAGAAAGGTACGGGAGTTGAGCGTGATCAGCTTCAGACGATACAGATTCACGAAAGTTTTGTGAACGTGATTACAGGTATCCGGCGTTGTGGAAAAAGTACTTTTTTGAGACAAATACTGAAGAATAACTTTCAGTCGGCTTTGTTTCTCAACTTTGAAGACACTCGCCTGGCAGGATTCAAAACAGATGATTTCCGTCGTTTGGATGCAGAAATAACCAAACGAAAGATAAACGTTTTGTTCTTTGATGAAATCCAGATGCTGGAGAATTGGGAGCTTTATGTGAGACAAAAGATAGATGAAGGCTTCCAGATAATAGTAACCGGTTCCAATGCAACGTTGTTAAGCCATGAATTAGGAACGAAGTTAACAGGAAGGCATTTATCTTCTGAATTATTCCCGTTTTCATATACCGAGTTCCTGAAATTCAAAAAACTGGAAAGTTCGTATGAATCGGTAAAAATGTATCTGGAGAGCGGTGGTTTTCCGGAATATCTCAAAACAAATCTTCCGACTATTCTGAACCAGCTGCTTGATGATATACTTTACCGGGATATCGCGGTGCGTTACGGAGTCCGCGATATTGTTTCGTTACGGAAGCTGGCAGTTTATCTGATCTCAAATATCGGGAAACAGGTTTCAGCAACGAATCTGACCAAACTGTTTGATATTAAAGCAGTAAGTACCATGCTGGAATATTTTTCTCACCTCGAAAACACCTATATTGTTCAGTTTGTTCCGAAATTCAGTTATTCGTTAAAAGCCCAAATACGCAACCCAAAAAAAGTGTATACAATTGATCTGGGGTTATTTGCTCATAATTCTGTCGTCTTTACGGAAGAAAGTGGCCGAAGGCTGGAAAACCTGGTTTATTTGCATCTGAGGAGAAAGTATAAAGAAATTTACTATTTCAGCGAAAAGAAGGAGTGTGATTTTGTGGTGATTGAAAAGGAAAAACCCAGGGCATTGATCCAGGTTTGCTACGAATTGAATGAAGATAACCTGATGCGCGAGCTGGAAGGAACTTTTGAGGTACTTCGGTTTTTTAAGGAGAAAAAAGCTGTAATCGTAACGATGAATCAAAAAGATCGTTTTGAAAAAGACGGATTAATTGTGGAAGTGATTTCCCTTCAGGAACTCCTGGAAGGGGCAGTTGTGTAATTCCGGATGGAACTTTTCAGACCAGCAGGCTTCTTAGCTCAATTAATTCGTTCACTTTCTCTGAATTCCCGTTCTGCTGAAAAGATGCAATGAGGTTGGTCAGCATCCGGCGAATAATATCCGAATTGGAACAGGGCTGGAAATGTATGTCTTGTGGTGCGACCTGAATGCTTGATAAAAACTGAATAATGTCGTCTTTTTGAAGTACACTTCCGCGGGAGAATGCATTGATGTAAAAGAGTACACCATATTCGTTTCCGTTGGAGATAAACTGGTTCACACCATTGTTGTCCATGTAAGCCAGGACAAAGTGATTCGGAAGGTTGACTCCGTAAATCGGGAGCTTTAATTCCTGTGCCACCAGGCTGTAGAGAATACTCAGACTTAGTGGATTCCCCTTCCGGGTTTCAATGACCGTATTGATGAAAGAATTAAGTGGAGAATTGTAATTTCTGGAGTTCCCCGAAAACCCATACTGCCCGAAGAATACTTTGTTGATGATACGGATGGATTCAAAGGCTGTCATGTTTGGATTGAGTTCCAGCCAGCAGTCTCTGCAGATGCGTTCAATGAAATCGTAAATCTGTTTCTGATCCAGCCCCGGATATTGGTATTTGGCAATAATGGTGGCACCACGCAGCAAATTTTTGGTTGAACCGTGATACCAGGAATTCAGCTGACGTTTACATTCCGCAAATTGAATCTCATGGATCAGCGTTTCGATCCGTGATTGAAAAAGAATGCCGTAATCTTTTTCTTCCCAGGAAGATTCAAGCAACTGCACTGCGTCCGGGCCGAACTCCAGCAAACGGTCTTTGACGTGCGCATAAACCAGCTCATCGGGATCGTCCATGAGTGTAATCAGGGCTTGTAAAGATTTGAAATCCTTCATGAAGCAAAGATATGGGAAGAGCAAAGAGAATTTTTTGAGAATGTTTCCAAAGTATTAATACTAAAATGTGGACAACCGGTAAAAGCGTTTAAAGGACTCATTCGGGCGAGGGAATTTCTGCTGCTGCTTGTCTCTTTACTACCTGTTTGTTAGTGATATTTACACATTTCTGAAGAAATCGTTTGGTATATTCTTTGTTATCAACGATATTCGTATCATTAAAACTAAACTGCAGAAAAATGAAACGGATTTTGATTTTCAGCCTGGTTATAGGTGCAATAGCACAGGTAACGTCCTGTAAGAAAAGGAAGTATGATGAGAGTAGTGCTCCTCGTATCAATGCGATTGCTGAGAATGCCTTTGCTGAAATGGCAAATATGTCGGATCAGGCTTATAAAGGTGGAACCTTTGTTTACGGAATTGGTCAACCGATTTTCAAAGTAGGGAAGGAAGGGTCGGATGATTTGTACGAAAAAGCGAATTGCAACGTGATCATTACGTTGGATACAGTGGGTTTGCAAGACACGCTGACCATTGATTGGGGAAACAGCAATTGCACCTGTAATGATGGGAAGCAGCGTCGTGGGAAACTGATCGTTACTTACAACGGGTCTTATTATGCCCAGGGAACGGTTATCAAGTATACTCCGGTAAATTACTACGTCAATGATAATAAAGTGGAAGGATACATGACTGTCGAGAACATGGGGCCGAATTCTGTAGGGCAGCCTTATTACGATGTGAATGTGAACGGTGTTGTAACTTTGTCTACCGGTGAAGTTGTAACCTACATTTCGCACCAGATCAGAACCTTTACCAATGGATATAATACACAATTGTGGATTTGGGACGATGAGTACGATATTACGGGAACAGCGACCGCAGAGGTCGCAAATGGTGATGGATATGTGGCAGATATTACCAATGCGCTGCATGTAAAAGTTGGTTGTCCGTATATCACGAAAGGAACACTGGAAATTACGCCAACCGGTAAATCAACTCGTACAATCGATTATGGGCAAGGTACTTGTGATGGAACATTCACAATCGAAATCAACGGACATACATATACGATTAATATGTAGAGAAGGAAAGCAGTATAAAAAGTTGGGGGCGAAAATTTTTTCGCCCCCAACTTTTTTAATTATGTCTTGCATGAGAATTTCGTACACGCTATTTAATTATTTTCATTTCATCAATTCGGTGATCAGGCGATCATTAGAATAACCTTCTGCTTCTGCCCGGTAATTTCGCACGATGCGGTGACGCAAAATCGGCAAAGCAACTGCTTTTATATCATCGATATCAGGAGAGAAACGTCCGTGTAATGCTGCGTGGCATTTCGCCCCGACCACCAGGTATTGTGAAGCTCTCGGTCCTGCACCCCAGGAGATAAAATCTTTTGTTAATTGCGGAGCCATTGAGTTGTCCTTGCGGGTTTTTGCAACCAGTTTTACGGCAAACTCCAGTACATTATCCGGAACCGGAATACGACGAATCAATTCCTGATATTCGGCAATTTTTTCGCCGGAAACAATCTGCCTCAGATCAATTTTCGTATCGGAAGTCGTACTCTTAACGATTGCCAGCTCTTCCACGAAAGTCGGGTAATCAACCCAGATGTTGAACATGAAACGGTCCAGTTGGGCTTCAGGCAAAGGATAAGTTCCTTCCTGTTCGATTGGGTTTTGTGTTGCCAGTACGAAGAACGGGTGAGGAAGCTGGTAAGTGACACCTGCTGCTGTTACTCTGCGTTCCTGCATTGCCTCCAGCAAAGCGGATTGTGTTTTGGGAGGAGTTCGGTTAATCTCATCTGCGAGGATGATATTGTTGAACAAAGGTCCTTTGATAAATTTGAACTGACGGCTTTCATCCAGAATTTCCGATCCCACGATATCCGAAGGCATCAAATCGGGAGTAAACTGTACGCGGTTAAAGGAAAGTCCCAGGGTATCAGCAATGGTGTTTACCAGCAAGGTTTTCGCCAACCCGGGAACCCCAACAAGCAGGCAGTGTCCCCTGGAAAAAATGGAAATCAATACCTGATCCACAACTTCTTCCTGGCCAACAATAACCTGGTGAATTTCGTTTTTAAGTGCTTTATAATCTTTTACGAGTTGTTCAATAGCAGCAACGTCTGACATACTTTATATTTTTTTAAGGTGCTTTTGGAATCCATTGATTTTCAAACTGGCAGTTTTTGTATGAATCGTCTATACGAATATAGGCAGTGGATATTTTGGATTTGGTCCATGCCAGGATGATTTTTTGTTTTTTGTCTTCCAAGGCCATCATTCTGAAGAGATTGTAGTCGTCTTTGAGATTCCCTACATGAGGTTTGGTTCTTTCCGCAACGCGAACAATGCGGATGGCTTCTTTGCGTTCGTTGAAATCATAGTACAGAGTAGGAGCAGTAATCTGATTCAGCTCCAATCCGTCTGTTAACTGAAACATCATCGGATCTACCTGGTTCACTTCTTCCACGCTCCACTTAACTTCGCCAGTAATCGGGTTAGTGATGTACCCTTTGTTTTCCTTGGTATTGACATCGTTCGAATAGATTTTGACCGCATCTTCCCAGGTCACCTTGTTTTGTTTCAATTCTTCGTAGCATTTTTCCATGCGTTTGCTGGATGCATCCAGGCTGTCGAGGCTAAATTTCGGAGCAATCAGGACGTGATTTACGATGTAATCATCTCCTTTTCGATCGAGTAACTGCATGAAGTGGAAACCGTACTCCGTTTCAAATACCTCACTGATCTGCCCGATTTTCAAGCTGTAGGCAGTTGCTTCGAAAGGCTTCACCATCATTCCGCGTGTTGCTTCAATCCGCCCACAGTTTTTTGCACTTCCCGGATCTTCCGAATGCAGGCTGGCGGCCGTACAGAATGTGACTTTTCCCGATACGACCTGTTTTCTCAGGTCCGAAATCGTTTTGAATGCCAACTCCTTGTCTGCTTTGGTAATTCTGGGGAAAATAGCAATCTGCTGGAATGAAAGCTGAGAGTTAATATACGGCAGACTGTCTTTCGGAATAGAATTGAAAAACGTTTCTACATCTAAGGGCGAAACATCGATATCTGCAGTAATTCCCCGTTCGACTTCCTGTCCCTGCAATCTTTTCTTGATCGTACTTCTGAATTCTTCTTTGATCTGCGATTTTGTTTTACCGTAGAACGATTCAATGGTAATTGGATTCCCTTTGTCGTCCTTTACGTTCTTCATCTGACTTTCAATCATACGAAGCCGGTTTTCCATTTCGGCATCCACTTGTTCGTTGCTGATCTGGATGGAATCCAGTTCCGCCTGATTCACCAAAAGGAAATTATAAAGCATTTGTTCCAGAAGCTCACATTCATCAATATTCTCTACTGGTGTTCCGTTTTGCTTCATGGATTGTTTTTGACCTTCCAGTTCGGAGTAAAGAACGATGTTTTCACCCACTTGCGCAATCACTTTGTCAATCATTTTTGGTTGTGCAAAGGATTTTGTAAGAATCAGAGTAAAAAATAAACCAAGGAATATGCTGTATTTCATTTTTTATTTAATCAAGCGAATAAACCGCTAATTTCGTGTTCTTTTTTGAGATTTAATCTATAACGCAGGGTAAATTACATTATTTTAAGGATATAAACTTTTTTCTTGAAAAGAAAAACCGGTCGCAACCGGCTTTCTGTTATTATTTTCCAAGGCTGTAAAGTACCCGCTCGTGTACAATAATTGGATGTTTTTTGGCTATTTCAGTCAACCATTCTTTCTCCAGGTAATTCTGATAGTCTGAAGTAGCAGCTCCTTTTGCCTCTGTCAGCGTTTTCTCGCCCGGTTCCAGGATTTCATCCACTTTGACAATGTAATATTTTCCGTCGTATGCGTATATCGGGTTCACTCCTTTTTTCAGGTCCCGGCCTTTTAGATAAGGAGTTGATTCTACTTCAAATTTCCCGGTGCGAACACGTAAGTTCAGTTCGGAGTCCTTATTGATGGCATTGATAACTGTGCGTGAAGAAATGGTGTCGCTCTGCAGCATCGTAGCTACTTGCTTAGCGATGTTTTCGTTCAGACATTCATATACATATGCATCGTAACGTTTTCCCCATTTGTAATTATCATTGTGTCCTTCAAAAAAGGCTTTCAACCCGGATGTATCTCTGATTGCTTTGTTCCAGACTTTGTCAGACATGATTTCATACAACAGGATTCCGTCGTGATATTCCTGCATCAATGCTTTGAATTCCGGATATTTGGTGTCTAGTTTGTTTTCTTCGTATGCCAGTATCTCGCTGTTTTGCCATGCATTGTATTGCTTTTGAACCAACGATTTAGAATCCATGTTTCTGAAATTTCTGTAGTTCTTTTGCAGATAATCGGCAAACTGCTTTTGAGTGAAGTTTTTGTTGTCCAGTGTAAACATGGTGCTATTTGACTTCAGCCCGTTTGCGTTCCAGTTCCCTTTGAAGTAGTTGGTATCGATATTTTGAACAAACCACTTGCTTGTTTTGCTGTAATCGTCTTTGAATGTGTATGATTTCTTCAGTTTTTCGATGAAAGATTGCTGAGTCACATTGGAGCGCTCATCTTTATTGACTTTATTCTGGATTTCTTTTTTCAGTTCGTCAAAAGAACGCAGAGGAGTGAGATCCAGACGTTTGATGATGTGGAACCCGTATGCTGTCTGTATCGGTTTTGAAATATCACCGTTTGCTTTCAAAGCGAAAGCCGCTTCTTCGAATTCAGGAACCATGCGTGTTGTTGTACCCGTTCCGAATAATTGCAATTCACCACCTTTTTCTGCTGTCTGAGCATCATCCGAGAATTCGCTTGCCAGTTTTTCGAACGATTCTCCTGCTTGCAATTTGTTGTAGATTTCATCAATTTTTTTGTGAGCAGCATCCAGTTCTTCCGCACTTGCATCTTTTCCGGTTGCAACCATAATGTGAGCTACTTTGATTGTTCCCCGTGCCGGACGCGTATCAATCACTTTTATAATGTGATATCCGAATTTTGTGCGAACCGGATTGGAGATTTTTCCTACAGGAGTATTGTATGCCGCTTCCTCAAAAGGATAAACCATCTGGAAAGCTGTGAAATATCCCAGGTCACCACCATTTCGTATTACAGAAGGATCATCCGAACCGTTTTTGCTTTTTGCAACAGTTGCAAAATCCTCCCCGTTTTCAATGCGTTTTTTCAGTGCCATGATCCGGTTATAGGCAGCCAGAGTATCTTCCGGAGAAGCATTTTCTGCCACTTTTATCAGGATGTGTGCAGCATGCACTTCATTCTTCATACGGTCATATGCCTGTTTTACCAATGCACTGTTTTTCGTAGAATCGATCAGGTATGGCTGAGACAACTGTTTTCTATAACCAGCAAGTTCCTTTTTCAGCTTTGGAATGGTATCATAACCAAGAGTCTCAGCTTCAGCTACTTTTAATTTGAATTTTTTGAACAATTCCATGTAATCATCTAATGATTGCTTGTCGTATTTCGGATCGTTATTGTTCTTCAGATAAATTTGCAGGAATTCGGATTTACTCACCTTTTTTCCATCAATTTCCATTACCGTGTTATCCGTTTGAGCAATCGACTGGACAGAAAGTAAAATTCCGAAGGTTAATAATAGTTGTTTTTTCATGTATTTTAATACTTTATTCAAACCAAGAACTCCAAAAATAATACATTGTTTTGGGTTTGAAAGCAAAAATACATGATTTAAGAAAAATTTAAATTTTGGATGAAAATAGGGAGCATTACAGAGTGTATCGTCTGTGCAGGGCTGGACATAGACACAAAATAAAGAACCCGCTTATCAGAATAAACGTTGAATTGAGATCGAATTTATTTTAAGCTGTAGTTTGGAGCTTCCCGTGTGATGGTCACATCATGTGGGTGTGATTCACGCATTCCCGCTGCCGTGATACGAACAAATTCAGCACCTTTCAACTTGTCGATAGAACCTGCACCACAATATCCCATTCCGGCTCTCAGACCTCCCACGATCTGGTAAACTACTTCGAAGAGGTTTCCTTTGTATGGAACACGTCCTGAAATTCCTTCCGGAACCAATTTTTTGATATCGTCTTCAGCATCCTGGAAATAACGGTCTTTTGAACCTTTTTGCATGGCCTCCAAAGATCCCATTCCTCTGTATGACTTGAATTTTCTTCCTTCATAGATGATGGTTTCACCCGGTGATTCTTCCACACCTGCAAACATGGAACCGATCATAACCACATCCGCTCCGGCTGCAATGGCTTTCACAATATCTCCGGTATAGCGGATTCCTCCATCAGCGATTACCGGAACACCCGTTCCTTCCAAAGCCAACGCTATATCATTTACTGCTGTCAACTGTGGTACTCCGACTCCGGCAATGATGCGTGTGGTACAGATCGAACCGGGCCCGATTCCTACTTTTACCGCATCTGCACCTGCTTCTGCCAGGTAACGCGCTGCTTCTGCTGTTGCAATGTTTCCTACAATCACTTCCAGGTTCGGAAATTTTGCTTTCACTTCTTTCAGTTTGACAACCACGCCTTCCGTGTGCCCGTGAGCTGTGTCAATAACGATTGCGTCCACGCCAGCTTCAACCAAAGCACTTGTGCGCTCCAGTGTATCATGAGTAATACCCACAGCAGCAGCAACTCTTAGTCGTCCATACTGATCTTTGCAAGAATTCGGATGTGTTTTGACTTTGATGATGTCGCGGTAGGTAATTAATCCGATCAGGGTATTGTTTGCATCAACTACCGGTAATTTTTCAATTTTGTTTTCCTGGAGAATATCTTCTGCTGTTGCCAGGCTCGTCCCGTCTTTGGTTGTTACCAGGTTTTCGCTGGTCATGATTTCACGAACCGGACGCGAATGATTTTTCTCAAAGCGCAGGTCGCGGTTGGTGATAATTCCCTTCAGTGTGCGCTTTTCATCCACTACCGGAATTCCACCGATCTTATATTCTGCCATCAATTTAAGCGCGTCGTGTACTAATGCATGTTCGGAAAGCGTAACTGGGTCCAGGATCATCCCGCTTTCGGAGCGCTTTACTTTTCGTACTTCCAAAGCCTGATCGGAAATCGTCATATTTTTGTGAATTACACCGATTCCCCCCTGCTGGGCAAGTGCAATAGCAAGATTGGCTTCCGTAACAGTATCCATTGCTGCGGAAATGATTGGTGTATTTACCTCAATGTTACGTGTGATTTTACTTTTTAATTGAACATCCCGGGGCAGAACTTGTGAAAATGCCGGAACTAAGAGGACATCATCATATGTGAGACCTTCTCTGACTGAATTAAGATTGGACAGTGCCATGAGTGAACCTAATTTTTGAAATTAAATTCTCGCAAAAGTAATTGTTTTCAAGGACAAACAAATCGGTTTAGTTAAACTTTCTGTTAAGTTTTCAGCTTTTTGCTGGTAATTATTGTTAAACAAGTCAAAAGCCGTGATAAATTATTCAAAAATCCGTATTCTTGTAATATGAATAATTGGTTGAAATACGGACTTGTAGGGATGCTTCTGATCACCTCTCTCCACGCGAATTCTCAAAAACAGGATCGGTTGATTCAATTATCAGGTGTCGTTGTTTCTTCAGATAGTTTGCGGGAAATGCCATACGCAGCCGTTTATAACAAAACGGTGAAACGGGGAACAATTGCTGATATTTATGGATTTTTCTCATTGGTGGTGCAACCCGGTGATACCATTATGTTCAAGTATTACGGACACAAGCCGTCTTCTTATATTGTTCCCGACAGTTTGGAAGAAGACCGTTATTCTATTATTCATATGATGAGTGTTGACACGATTCAGCTGAAGGAAGTTGTCATTTACCCGTGGCCGTCAAAAGAAGCGTTTGCTCAGGCTTTTGTGGAAATGAATCCATACGAAGATGCCATGCTGAGAGCTCAGAAACAATTATCCGGACAATCGCTGGCTTCGATAGCCTCCATGGTTCCGAGCGATGCATCGCTCTCATTTGGGAATGTGGTGAATCAGAACAATACGCGTTTATATACAATGGGGCAATCTCCTGTGAACAACCTTTTGAACCCGTTTGCATGGGCTACTTTCTTGCAGAAATGGCGGGCAGGAGAATTGCGCAGGCAGTAAGCGCTTTTTTGTAGCGATCCAAAGGTTGGTTCCGTGCCCAGATTGCTTTAAATTAATTTGGGGTAAATATCTGTTTTTTACTAAAACCACGAATGAATGACTCCCATTACGGCAACAATCAACCCGATAATGGTTCCCATCAATGTCATCCGGGTGCGTTTTTTGAGGTAAACCATAGAGCAGAACAAAACGGAAAAAACACCGACAATGATACTTAGTGTACTGATGAAAAATAGTTGCGTTTCGTAATATTGTCGCAATGTAATAGTAAATTCGTTTACTCGGATTTCATCGCTGCTGTTCAAATCTGTCAGGAAAGGAATAACGGCAAACTGGTTGTAGCAAACCAAAAGCAAGCCAATGATGCTGATTACGAAACCGATTGCAGAAAGTGCTCTCATGAATTAATTGTATTTAACAAAAATAGCAAACATTCTTAGTCGCCGTTGTATTCAACTCCGTTTCTGGGTGTTTCCCACAGGCGAACTTTTAGTTTCAGGTCTGCAGGTAGCTTTTCCCGGAGAATATTCCAGGATACCATCGCAATGTTTTCTGCTGAAGGAATCAGGTTCGCGAATTCCGGACAATCCAGGTTCAGATTCCGGTGGTCGAAACGCTCAATGATTTCCTGCTTGACGATTTCCGATAATTTTTTCATATCCAGGACGTAGCCAGTTTCAGGATTAACCGGACCATCCAGTTCTACTTCCAGTTTGTAATTGTGGCCGTGAAAATTGGGGTTATTGCATTTCCCGAAAATACGATCGTTTGTTTCATTGTCCCACTTCGGATTGAAAAGCCGGTGAGCGGCATTGAATTGTTCTGTGCGAAAGATTTTCATGGAAAAAGAATTTCTTCGATATTTTGTCTGTAATCGCTGATGAGTATCTGAAGCCAGGAGGTGTAGCGCTCCGGATGCCGTGCAATATCCTCTGTCAGTTCATTCCAATCCATCCATTTGTAATCCATTACCTCATCAGGATTGGGAGAAATGATTTCCTTACAGGAACCGAAAAGTATGTAGTCCAGTTCGTTTTCGATCAGACCGGAATCCAACTGAGCGCGATAAATAAAATGAAAGTGAGGTTTTACGGTACAACTGATTCCCATTTCTTCCATCAGACGACGGCTTCCGGCATCGGTCAACGACTCATTGATTCGTGGATGAGAACAACAGGTATTGGTCCACAAACCGGCAGAGTGATACTTATTCAGACTTCTTTGCTGTAAGAGAACTTTTCCGTTGTGGTGAATGAAAACAGAAAATGCACGGTGAAGTATTCCTTTCCGGTGTGCTTCCATTTTTTCCATAAGACCAAGCACTTCATCCTGCTCATTAACCAAAACAACTGTTTCCAAACCTTACAATAAATTCAAGTTATGGCGAAGATAGGAAGTAAAAAGCAAACGGTACTTTTTATTGTCCGGAATCCGGATTCTTTCTTCTAAAATGATCTGTACATCCGTTTTCCGGATCTGATGAAATAACTTTACGTAATAACGGTAAGCCATGTAGACTCCAAACCGGGCATCTTTAGGCAATTGTTTGATTCCCTCGTAACCAGCTTTAAAATCTCCTTCAATTTCCCGTTCGATTTTTTGCTTCATGAAACAGTTAAACGGGTCAAAGCTCATTTCCGGGAAATAAGTCCTTCCGAGCTGGTAATAATCCGTATGAAGGTCGCGCAGGAAATTGATTTTCTGGAAAGCTGCCCCCAGCTTCATGGCCGGTTCTTTCAATTTTTCGTAGGTTTCCTGATTTCCGCGAACAAATACTTTCAGGCACATCAACCCAACAACTTCTGCCGAGCCAAGAATGTAGCGTTCATATCCCTTGCGCTCGTAGCAGGTTTTTTCCAGATCCATTTTCATGGATTGCAAAAACAGTTCAATCAACTCCGGGTCAATTCCGTATTTCCCGACTACCCATTGAAAACTGTTCAGGATTGGGTTTAGTGAAATGCCGCGTTCAATGGCTTTGAACGTTTCCGACCGAAATTCAGAGAGCAGTTCTTTTTTTTCATAAAGATGGAAACTGTCCACTATTTCATCCGCAAAACGCACGAATCCGTAAATGGCATGAATGGGAGCCCTCAGATCTGCACTGAGGAAGCGAATCCCGATTGAAAAAGAGGTACTGTACTTTTTGGTTGTGAGCGCACTCATGTCCAAAGAAAGTGTATCGAAAAGTTGTTTCATGGCGGAGCGGATTACCGTTTTTCGATTTGGCGGATGAGGTACCTAGCTACCACTTCTCCCGAAACAATAGAAGGCGGAATTCCAGGGCCAGGAACGGTCAGCTGCCCGGTGTAAAACAAATTGGACAAATGCTTGTTCCTGATGCGTGGTTTCAGCAAGGCAGTTTGTTTCAGCGTATTTGCCAGTCCATAGGCATTTCCTTTAAAAGCATGATAGTCGTTTATAAAGTCGGAAATGCAGTAACTGCGTTTGTAAACGATATGCGGATGAATGTCGAATCCGATTTTTTTACTTAGCCGTTCGCTTACCAGTCTGAAATAATGTGTGCGTTGGTATTCGTTGTCTTCCAGTCCCGGTGCTATCGGAATCAATAGAAACAGGTTTTCGCATCCTTCCGGTGCTACAGAAGGATCGGTTTTTGAAGGGCAATTTACATAGAAAAGTGGTCTCGACGGCCATTGCGGATTTTTGTAAATCTCGAAAGTATGTTTTTCAAAATCTTCGTCAAAAAACAGGTTGTGGTGCTCCAAATGAGGTGCTTTGCGGTTCAGTCCGATATAGAAAAGCAGACAGGAAGGAGCCATGGCGCGTTTTTCCCAGTAAGCATCGGAATAATTTGCCTGGTTTCGGAGTAGTTGTTCTGTGTACCGGTAATCTGCGCCGGAAACGACAAAATCGAAATCCAGTTTTCCCTGGTTGGTATTTAATGAGTGAATATTCCCACTAGAGGTGTTTATTCCGGTAACCGCATGATTCAGTTTGAACCGTACACCCTGTTCTTTTGCAATTTGCCCGAATGCTTTGACGAATTCGAACATGCCGCCCATCGGATACCAGGTTCCCAGTTTCATGTCTGCATAATTCATCAGTGAATAAAGTGCAGGAGTGTCTTTTGGAGTTGCTCCGAGAAACAGGATGGGAAATTCCAGCAGGGAAATAATTTTCGTGTGTGAAAAGTACTTCCGGATAAAAGAACTGTAAGACTTGAATAAATGCATTTGAAACAAACCTTTCAGAATCCGGACGTCCGCAAACTCGCTCAATTTCAGGCTTGGTTTATAAACTAGGTCCTTCATCCCGATCCGGTATTTTTTCTCGGCATCTACCAGAAATTGACGAAGTTTGGGACTGCTTCCGGGTTCCAGTTTTTCAAAATATGCTTCCAGTTCTTTCAGGGAGGCCGGGATTTTGTCTGTGTCATTTTCTCCCCAGATAACCTGGTAAGAAGGATCGAGTCGCACTAATTCGTAAAAGTCAGAAGTGGTGTAGCCGAATTGCTGATAGAAATTCTCAAAAATGTCGGGCATCCAGTACCAGCTTGGACCCATGTCGAAAGTGAAGCCGTTATCCGACCGGAATTGTCTTGCTCTTCCCCCGATCCGGTCGTTTTTTTCCAGAATTGTCACTTCATGACCTTCTTTTGCAAGAAAAGCAGCGCAGGAAAGACTGGAAATTCCCGATCCGATAATTGCGATTTTTTTTGCTGACATTCGATTAATTGACTGTGGTATTTTTAATCCGTTATGTGATTAAAACAAACCCTGGATGGAAGATACAACTTTTATCAGAATTAATGCAATCCTTTGTATCCTGATCGTGGATTTTGTGGTCGATAATTTTGGAGTCAAAACTGATAAAAGAACTATATTTGTGAATGGATTACTTCTCCCAGTGGGGGTTGAAATAAAGAATACAGATGAAGAAAGTTTCAATCTTTTTATTGCTTTTGGCAGCATTTTTTGTTGCAGTTCGTTGCGGTGATTCTGAAAAAGGGAAACAATTGACAGATGATGAATTGTCTGAGTTTCGGGAATTTTCCATGAAACCGTATGATATTCCGATTATGATTATGTTACCGGATGAAACTGCAAATATTGGAGCTTCAACACAACCGGAAGTAATTCATGTGGAAGATGATTTCAAATGGGAATTGATGGTAGGTCCGAATTTTCACATGGTGATAGATGATTGGGGAGCTGACCGTGAAATGGTTTCTTCCGAGAAAAAACGTTTGGCAGGGCTGAGTTTCTATAAAGTGAAATACCTGGTAGATGAGCCTGATTTTATTTTGTATGAGCGCGAATTGAAAGTCAGTGGAAAGAAAGGAGCACCCAAATCCGTGGGAGTAGAACATAAAACATATCACGTTTACGGACAAAAAGTAATTGACGACATTACATACGTTTTCAGAAGTCGTGATGATGGTTATGAAAAAGTGATTATCGACCTGATGGCAAAATCGATCAAATCGGTAAAACCCTTAAAAGAAAATTCATAAAAGAAAAGTAGTCTGGTGCTTTGGTTTCGCTCAACCGGATTTTTAGTTATTTATTTTTCATAACCATGCGAATAGTTTGCCTGGTTCGCTGTTCCAGTAAAATGTCTTTATCAATAGTGACACGGTCAATAGTTGCCTGATCGTAGTGGCGAATAGTGACCAATTCAAGCCCTTCATTGTAACGAACAGTGTATTGGTCTTTAAATTTCCTGACCAGTTTTAGCGGATCCGTTTTTGAACGGTCAAATAAAATGGAGAAACTCAAGGCCGAATTTTGCATCAGATTGATTTTTACTCCATAAAAAGCCAGTTGCTGAAAGATGTCGCCGAGGTTTTCTTCTACGATGAAAGAGAAATCTTTCGGAGTGAATGACATCAATACCTGATCCATTTTGAAGATGAAAGACGGGATCAGGTGATCAAAATCCATGGATTCCTGGATTACGGTTCCTTCTGCGTTCGGATCAACAAATGATTTTACATACAATGGAATTCCTTTGTTTTGAAGCGGCTTGATGGTTTTCGGGTGAATCACCGTTGCTCCGTAATAAGCCAGTTCAATTGCTTCCTTAAATGAGATTTTTTGAAGTTTTACAGTATCATCGAACCACTTCGGATCGGCATTTAGCATTCCCGGAACATCTTTCCAGATTGTTACGCTTTCGGCTTGTGTGCAGTATGCAAGGATTCCGGCAGTGAAATCGGAGCCTTCGCGACCCAAAGTTGTTGTGAAACCTTCGGAAGTGTGTCCGATAAACCCTTGTGTGATGGTAATTCGCTTGTCTTTAAATTGTGGAAGCAGGTGCTCGCTGACCAATGCTTCTGTCTTTGCCCAATCGATTTCGCCTTCGCGGTATTCGTGATTGGTTCGGATAATTTTCCGGCAATCAATCCAGGTTGTCAGGTGCCCTTCTTCTTTCATGAAAGCTTCTACGATCATAGTTGATAAAACCTCGCCCAGCGAAACGATCTGATCGTATTCAAAATTATAATTATCGGAAACGGGCAGATGAAAACGATTCTTCAGGGAATCGAATAGTTCTTCCATTTGCTGGTGGATGTAATAATGTTTTTCAGGAAAAAGTTCGGCTACGATCAATTGGTGAAACTGATAACATTCCTCCACCAGTTCCAGATAGCGTTTTTCATTGTGTTTCCACAAAAAATCAACAATTTCCTCCATAACGTTGGTTGTTTTTCCCATTGCAGAAACCACCACAATTAATTGTTCTTTTGGAAAAAGGGATAGAATGCGGGATACATTCCGGACAGCATTGGCGTCTTTCACTGAAGCTCCGCCAAATTTGAAAACTTTCATCTGGTTATTCATTTTTTACAAAAATAAAAGGAATGTGAAAATCTGTTTATGATTTGGTGTTTTCCGAAAAATAAAAAAGGCCCAATTAAATCGGGCCTTGAAAGATTTATGGAGATCTGCTCTTATTTTTTTGTTGCTTCAGCTTTTAAAATCAGGTTCAATTCGAACTCAATTCCAGGCTTTACGTATTGATTTGGCTTCTCTTTTTCCATTTCAGGATTTGGTTTGAAACCAGCTACATCCATGGAAGAGAAATCAATGGTGAATTTTCCTTTTGCAGTCAGTTCTTTATTTGATTTCTTTACTGTTACCGGCATTTTTGCAGGAACTTCTTTTCCGGCAACGACTAAAACAGCATCGATTTCGCTGTTGGAAATGCTGTTTACTTTTACTTCCACATTCGGGAATTTAGCGATGTCGAAGAAATCAGCTGTGCTCAGGTGGCCAATCAGTTTGTTAGAACCTGTTTCAGGAGTCAAATCGCTTTTGACTGTTTTCATATCCACTTTAAAGCTTCCTGATTCGAATGTTTCTCCTTTATAAGCCACAGAGCCTTCAGAAACTTTTACCGTTCCGTTATGGGAGTGTGAGCCATCCGCGTAGTTTCCTTTCCACTTCAGTGTAGTAGTAGCTGTATCCAATTGGTAAGTTACTGCGGTGTCTGTTGCTGTGGTTTCTTCTGTTGATCCTCCACACGCTGTCATTCCGAAAGTGATAAATGCAAGTGATGCTGCGTAAAAAAATGTTTTCTTCATTGAGATTTGAATTAATGTTGTGGCAAATATACACTTTTTTATTTACCATGGTAATAAAATTATAAAAAGATAAAAATTTGTTCATTTCTTAGTTGATAGCTTCTCAAATTAGTAAAAATGCATCTGACTAAAAAATAGTAATTTCGTGTCGATGAGTAAGGGAATCGAGAAAACAGGAAAAAAAGGATTGCGAACCAGTTACGTTTCTACAGTAATCGGAATTTCGTTGGTTTTGTTTATGATAGGTCTGGTTTTAGCGGGTGTGATCGGTTTGGATTCATTGCAAAAGCAGGCAAGAGAGAATTTGCATGGTGATTTGTTCTTCAAATCGGAATACAATGCCGCAGATATCAAACAGGTGGAGCAGGAACTGAAATCCTGGGATTGCTTTAAGGAAGTTGTTTTCGTTTCACCGGAGCGCGCTATTGAGGAATTCAGGGGTTCCGACCAAAATTCAGATGAAATCCTGGCTATTTTCGAAGGCGAGAATCCGCTTCCGCCAACTATTAATTTCCGGCCGGTGAGCTCTTTTGCCACGAAAAAAGGAATGAAAGAAATTGAAACGCGCTTGAATGCAAAATATGCAGATATGCTGGCAGAAGTAAATTACGACAAGGCTGCGTTGGAAGAGGTGAACCTGGGATTCAAGCAATTTGCTTTTTTGATTTTGCTGGTTGCTTCTTTGCTGATCGTGGTGGCCGTTGCGATGATTAACAATACGATTCGCCTGGCGCTTTATTCCAGACGTTTTACCATTAAGACTATGCAGCTGGTTGGTGCGACGAGCGGGTTTATCCGCTGGCCGTTTTTGAAACAGGCTGTTTTTCAGGGAGTTGTTTCCGGGATTATTGGAATGGCATTCCTGATGACCGTATTTTTTGCACTGAACAATATTCTGGACGTGGTTGAAATCGATCTGAAATTGCTGGATATTTTATTGCTTTTCGCTTCATTGCTTGTCATTGGTTGTGTTTTGACAATTGTTTCCACGTGGTTTGCACTGAACAAATATTTACGTGCGAAATTGGATGATTTATATTAATTTAGCCACACATTCAGTTTTACTATGGGCAATAAATTTGACTTTCCAATTAGAAAAGAAAACCTGCGAATCATTTTTGTCGGGTTGGCTATCAATATTCTGGGATATATCCTGATGATTGGGGGCGGATCAGATAATCCAAACGAATTTCACGCAGAAGAGTTGTTTTCAACCGTGCGAATCACTGTTTCACCCATCCTGATTATTGCTGGGTTTGTAGTGATGATTTACGGGATCATGAAGAAAGCAAAAAACGATAATCCTCAGGAATAATTCATGAATTGGCTTGAAGCAGTAATTCTGGCCCTCATCGAGGGCCTGACTGAGTTTTTGCCTGTTTCTTCAACAGGACATATGATTTTGGGATCGGCGGCAATGGGGGTGGAAAATGATGATTTCACCAAATTGTTTATGATTATGATCCAGCTGGGGGCGATTCTGGCCGTATTTGTCCTTTATTTCAAACGATTTTTTCAAAGCATTCAGTTTTATCTGAAACTCATCGTAGCATTTATTCCTGCTGCTGTTTTTGGGGTTTTGCTTTCCGATTATATTGATCGGCTTCTGGAAAGCCCGATGGCAGTTGCTGTTTCGTTGCTTGCAGGCGGAATTATTTTGTTGTTCGTGGATCGCTGGTTCAATAAACCGAGAATTCATGAAATGGACGAAATGACGTATTGGGATGCATTGAAAGTTGGTTTTTTTCAATGCATTGCCATGATTCCGGGAGTTTCCCGTTCAGGAGCTTCTATTGTTGGAGGAATGAGTCAGAAGATGAGTCGAAAACTGGCGGCAGAATTTTCGTTCTTCCTGGCTTTGCCTACGATGTTGGGCGCAACAGCTAAGAAAACACTGGATTACTTTGAAAAGAATGATGCTTTATCTGGAGAGCAGATTAACCTGCTGGTTATCGGAAATGTGGTTGCATTCATCGTTGCGATTATTGCGATCAGGGGATTTATCGGTTTTTTGAATAAACACGGATTTAAATTATTTGGTTGGTACCGCATCATTCTTGGAGGATTGATCCTGATTTTGCTTCTGTCCGGTTATCAACTCACAATCCTTTAATTTTCATGATTACCGAATTTGCAAAAGGAAGCACTATTCTGGTGGATAAACCTTTTGAATGGACATCATTTGACGCAGTGAATAAGCTTCGCTGGCATTTGAAAAAACGCCTGGGAGTAAAAAAGCTGAAGGTAGGTCATGCTGGTACTTTGGACCCGCTGGCTACCGGTTTGCTGGTGATTTGTATCGGGAAACACACAAAATTGATCGAAGGATTGACAGCGGATGCAAAAACGTATACAGGAACCTTTCTTTTAGGAAAAACGACTCCTTCTTATGACCTGGAAACAACTTACAACTCTGATAAACCAACCGGTACAATTTCAGCAGAACAGATGGAGGAGGTACGACTGAGTTTTCTGGGAACTCAACAGCAGGTTCCACCTTTGTTTTCTGCAAAGCAGATTGATGGAAAACGTGCTTACAATTATGCTCGCGCCGGAATCGAAAAAGAATTGAAATCGAATACCATTGAAATTACCGATTTTAAAATCGATGCATCCCGGTTTCCGGAGATTGATTTTGAAATTTCCTGTTCCAAAGGAACTTATATTCGCTCAATAGCACATGATTTCGGGCAAAAACTGGGATGTGGTGCTACCCTGATTGCTTTGAGAAGAACACAGTCAGGAGTTTACGATGTTAAAGATTCTAGAAGTGTGGATGAATGGATTGCATTCATTGAGGAGCAACCTTTGTAAATAGCCTGATTTTTTATACTTTTGCGCTCTTTTGAATTTAAGGCGTTAAAATACAGCTTGTATGAATAAAATGAAGCTTTCCGAATTCAGTTTTGACCTTCCGGATGAACTGATTGCTGAATACCCAAGTGAAAACCGTGATGAGGCGCGACTGATGGTTGTGCACCGCGATTCCGGGAAAATAGAACATCGTTTGTTTAAAGACATCATTGAGTACTTTGGAGAAGGAGATGTGATGATTATGAACAATACGCGTGTATTTCCTGCCCGAATGTACGGAAATAAAGAAAAAACCGGTGCTAAAATCGAGGTATTCCTGTTGAGAGAGCTGAACCGTGAAAGCCTTCTTTGGGATGTACTGGTTGACCCGGCGCGCAAGATCAGAATCGGAAACAAATTGTATTTTGGGGATGATGATTCATTGGTTGCTGAAGTTATTGATAACACGACTTCCAGAGGAAGAACCCTGCGTTTCCTGTTCGACGGTCCTTATGAAGAATTTAAAGCAAAGATTACCGAATTGGGTGAAACTCCGCTTCCGAAATACATTAAAAGAGATGTAGAAGATGCGGATGAAGAAAGATATCAAACCATTTATGCAAAAGAAGAGGGGGCTGTAGCGGCTCCTACTGCAGGACTGCATTTCTCCCGCGAACTGATGAAACGATTGGAGCTGAAAGGAGTGAACTTTGCAGAAGTTACGCTGCATGTTGGTTTGGGAACTTTCCGTTCGGTGGAAGTGGAAGATCTGACGAAGCATAAGATGGATTCCGAGCAGGTTATTATTTCAGAGAAAGCGGCGGAAATTGTAAACACTGCAAAGCGAAATAAAAAGCGGATATGTGCCATTGGAACCACTTCTATGCGTGCTGTTGAAACGTCTGTTTCCACGGATAACATGCTGAAAGCATTTGATGGCTGGACAAATAAATTCATTTTCCCTCCATACGATTTCAGTATTGCCGATAGTCTGGTTACAAATTTCCATACGCCACTTTCTACTTTGTTGATGATGATCTCTGCATTTTGTGGCCACGATCTGATGATGGAGGCGTATCATGAAGCAATCAAAGAAAAATATAAGTTCTATTCTTACGGTGATGCGATGCTAATCCTATAGAAAATTGAAAAATAATTGCAGCCCCGGTTTCTGAGACATGGAACCGGGGCTTTTTGTTGATCCGAACAATCAATCTGATAAAACTCAGAAAAATGAGTATAGAAGAGATAGAGAAAAGCCCGTTTGGTTCAGTAATTTCCGATTGAAAGCATGACCAGGGTGCACGCTACTTCGGGATGAATTTTGGCAGCGTTTAATTTTTCTATGAACTCCGGGTTTTCTGTTCCCGGATTGAAAATTACCCTTTTGGGATTCAATGCAATAATCCGATCAATGTAAGCTTCCTGGTTATGAGGATTCAGGTATAATGTGACCGTATCAACTTCCCAGTTGGGATTCCATTCGGTTTCTATTTCTATATCTTCTACTGTTCCTCTTTTTGGCCCGAATGCGATGACCTGATGCTGGTGATTTCTCAATGAGCGAATTGCTTTGTTTGCGTAGCGATCTTCTTTTGTTGTTGCTCCGATGACTAATGTATGTCCCATTGTTATTAATTACTTGTTTCTTGTAAGGTACAAAAATTCAAGCAAAAAAGGTGCCTGATTCAGGCACCTTTTTTAGAAAGTTTAACGTATGGTTATTTGCCGTCCAGCATCTGATATAACTCATTCAGATTAGGAGAAATAATCACTTCAATACGTCTGTTTTTTGCTTTGTCTGCGTCAACCGGATGAAATTCACCTCTTCCGGCAGCCATCAGCTGAGCGGGGTCCATCTTGCTGTTTGCAATCATGATTTCCACAACTGCTGTTGCGCGCAAAACGCTTAATTCCCAGTTGTTTTTCGGATGCGAGCTGCTCGCCAGTTTATCTGTGTCCGTATGACCTTCTACAATGATTTCAAGGTCTTTCTCGTTTTCCAGTACTTTGGAAAGATCAACCAGGGCTTTTTTTCCTTCTGTTTCAACAGTAGTACTTCCAGAAGCAAAGAGTAATTTAGCTTCCAGGGAAACATAGATCCTGCCATCTTTTTCAACAATGGTTAATCCTTTGTTTTCAAACCCTGTAAGAGCGCTCGAAACACGGTTTTTGAGTTGTTTCATGGCATCATCCTTGCGCTTGATTAACTCCTCCAGTTCGGCCAGGCGTTCTTCTCGTTCCAGAAGCAGTTTTTCTTTAGCAATTAATTCGTTTTCCAAAGTATTCAATGCATCTTCCTTGCGCTGAAGCTCCTGGTTTTTGGAATCAATATCTGCCTGGTAGGTTGCGGATTCTTTTGCTCCTTTTATACGTAGCTGATCCAGTTTCTGCTCGTATGCTTCATTTTGTGCAACGGCCATGTCGTATTGGGATTGCAGGAAACGCAGGTTTGATCCCAGTTCAAGAGTGTCTTTTTTGAGGTTAGTAACTTCTTTTCGCAATTGGTCTACAGTAACTTGTAAATCTTTTGCCTTTCCTTCATTTTCTATGCTGGAAGCCTTGTATTTATTGAGTTCTTCGTTGCAATTTTTTTCTCTCTCAAGAAGTTCGTTATATTTTTTTGCCGGTACACAAGCTGCTAATGAACAAACCAGTGCAAGTATCGAAAGTTGTAATTTCATTGAAAAATGCTTTATTTTTCAAATTTCGGAAGAAAAAGTCCGGTTTTCCGGAAGCATTACAGATACTTATAAACAGTGAACTCTGAATAGCAGAGGTAATTAATCAAAATCGAAGCAACCTGAAGTACTTTCTGAACGCTGTTTGCAAGGGGAGAACGACAGTGTCAATTCATGTGAATAGAAGGTGTTCGGACGAAGTTTTGAGAGGACAAAATCATAAGAATAGCCTAGTTTCCACTTGTCTTTGAAGCGAAAACCAACCATGGCAATCAGTGCATCAGTGTTTCGTAAGCCCAACCCGAAATTGAATTTTTTCTGAAACTCTGCAATGGCATGAAACTGAAGTTCAACGGGTGTGTTTTTAGTGTAAGCGAAATACATTCCCGGATACAGATCAATCCTTGGACTGACCTGATATTTATATCCCGCGGTGAACATGGCATGCATCTGAGACCGGGCATCTGTACCGATGATATTCCATTTCTGGGGAATTAATTCATACAGGCTGAAACCAATAAAATATTGTTTGCCGTTCCACCAGGCTCCAAATGTGGCTGTTGGCAAAATTTGTGAAGCACTTCCATTGATGGTTGGATCGGGAGTCAGCGGTTTGGCTTTATCCAGGTCAAAGGAAAGTTGTCTGGCTCCGAAGGCCAATCCAAGCGATAAACGATTATCTAATGAAAAATTGAAATGCCCGGCATAGGAAAGTTGCACGCGAATATCCTGGAACGGGCCAATTTGATCCATGTAAACCAATCCACCCAACCCATGTCGCGCGCTTAAGAACTTCTTTCGTTTTGCCTGGAGCGGAGCGTTCACACTAACCCAGCCGCTGTATGGAGCACCAGCCACTTTAATCCATTGCCCTCTTAATGTCGATTGAACCTCCAGGCAGGTTTTGATCCCAGTGTATGCCGGATTGATTGCATATTGATGATGCATCCATTGAGACATGTGTCCGACTTGTTGCGGATATGCATACGAAACCAGTAGCAGGGATATGGAAAACAGGCAGCTTTTTATCATCGGATTACAGTAATACTGCCTTTTAAAGGTTTGGTATTGTTGTTCTGGCGCAGATCCAGTGAATAAAAATAAACTCCGTCTGAAACGGGTTTTCCTTTGTTGGTTCCGTCCCAGGCTTTTGTCAGGCTGTACCCGGCAATATCAGCAACTTTTTGCCCCCAACGATCGTAAATCACAACCTGTGCATCCGGATAAAACTCGATTCCTTCAATTATCCACTTGTCATTATGTCCGTCTCCGTTTGGAGAAAAACTGCCGGGAATGGTAAGATTATCCGATACAAATACGGTCATTTCATCTGAAAGTGCGCAGTTTGCATTTGATGCTGTCAAGGTGTAAACAGTTGTTTCCTGGGGCGTGGCATAAGTCGAAATGGCATAAGGAGTATTTAGTGTTTGCGTCGGATTCCACATAAAGTCTGTTCCGTTTGACGTTCCGTTTAATTGCACACTTCCTCCTGCCTGAACCGTTAAATCTGGTCCCGCATCTACTGTAAGCGGATCCACGCTGATTGTCGGGTATGAAAAGTTAAGTGTATCGGGACAGATGTTGAAGCAGCTGCACATTACCGACACAACATCTCCATTCTGTAATTCACTGGTAAGCCATAAAGAAGTATGTGTAACGGCTTTGAGTACTCCGTTTACAGACCAGTAAAAATCGCTGGTGTCGGTGCAGTTTGCGAGGTACGCGGTGAAGGATGTAGGAGTCTGCGGACAAACTGTTGCGGTTGGTCCGCCGATGGAAAGAGCTGCCGGAGGGCGGTCAAAACCGGTTCCGGAACCAGTCAGGTCAAATGTCGCTTCGGCGGGGAGGGTTGCGCTTCCGTTTTTGGCTCCGTTTACAACGAGATAATAGGTTGTATTTGCCGGAAGCCCGGTCGCTGACAAAGTAAATCCTCCTGCTGAACCTGCTTCGCAATTGCTGATCATTGTGTAAGTTGCCGCGTCACATTGTATAGCGGCTTCTATGATGGTGGCCTGGAGCTGATCACCCCTGTTCGCCTGCAGATTGAAGCTCAGATTACTAAAAGTAAAAGCTGCATTACCTCCGGTTACATTCGTGGTGAATTGATACCAGATACTGTTGGTCCCGGAGAAACAAAAAGTGAAATCGTCTTCACAATTTGGACAGACTGTTGCAGTTGCACCAATATTCGATCCGGTAATTCCTGTACCCGGACAAAGTGGAGTAGCTGTAGCACAGGCATCATTTGTCAATTGAGCAAAGCCCTCAATGGTACATAAAAATGATATTAACAATACTTTAACAGCCGAAAAATGCATGCTCTGAGATCATGTATGTAATTGTAAAGCTAATACATTCAGGGATATTTTAAACGATTTTTCGTAGTTTCGCCCTATCAATTTTGTTAAATGGGATCGATTTTGTGCTTTTTTGGCACAAAGATGGTTAAGCAGCAAAATAGATTAAACTTAGGACTATGAAATATTTTTACGCGGTAATTGTAAGTCTGTTATTAGGCTCAACCTTGTTTGCTCAGAAAGTTGATTACGACAACGATAGTCGTTGGTTTTGGGGACTTAACATCGGGGGAGCCTGGGCAAAAACGGATGTCCCGTACAAATTGAATCTGGGTTACGGAGTCATTCTGGGACACCAGTTCAGCTACAATTACGGAAAACCGCTGAGTTTTGATTTGCGCTTGCGCTACTTGACCGGATTATGGAAAGGATACGGTACAGGGGCTGCGGATGTTTCCGCAAATCCGGTTTATTCCGAATATACAACCCAGGGAGTTCCGGTTGTCTTGAATTTCGGGACGCGCTTAAATGAATTGAGCCTCGAATTGGCCGTCCACTTTAATAAGCTGAGAGAAAGAACCGGTTGGGACCCGTATGTTTTCGGAGGAATCGGCTATACGTGGTATCGTGCGAAAGGCGATTTGTATGGAAGCGATGGGTTTGTTTACTTGTACGATTCACTTAAGCTGGCCAATAATACTTATACTCAGACAGAGATTCAGGGTGTAACGGACAAGAAATTCGAAACGGATTTGAATTCTCCTGCGAGTTTGGGACGTTTTATGCCAAGTGTCGGAATCGGTTTGGGATACCAGGTAGGAAAATGGTTCTCACTGGGAGTCGAGCACAAGACGACTTTCACGCTGGATGATCGTTTCGACGGTCACGTACAGGCAAAAGGAAAATACAAAAACGATTGGTATCATTATACGAGTTTCTATCTGAGATTCCATATCAGGAGACATTACGAACACGTCACTTACCAGGATACGGTTCGCCAGCCGGTTGTAACAAATCCGGAAACGCCTCCTGCTACGGTAAACAATCCTCCGGTTGTGGATATTATCAATCCTAGTGTGACCGGAACAACAGTTAATTCCAACAGTTATGTCATAAAAGGGCGTATTCAGAACGTGAGTTCTGGTTCGAATGTGATTTTCCGCCAGAATGGAAATTATATTACAAATTTCTCGTTCAATCCCTCTACCCAGGATTTTCAGTGTGTAGTTACTTTGATACCGGGGCAGAATATGTTTGAGCTGACCGGAACGAACGATTTCGGGTCTGATATGGATCAGACGGTGATCAACTATATCAGAGAAACTCCGACTCCGCCGGTAGTTACTTACTCGAATCCCGCTTCCAACCCGATAACGGTTCAAAGCCCGCTTTTCAACCTGACAGGAACAGTGTTGAATGTAAGCGGAAAAGATCAGATTACAATGACGCTGAACGGTTCTCCGGTGAACTTTAATTACAATGAATCTACCAGAGAAATTACTTCTATACTAAACCTGATTACCGGTTCAAACATGGTCACAACTACCGGAACCAACCAATACGGTACAGACAGTAAAACGGTAACTATTATTTATCAGTCGCAGCAAATGGTTCAACTGCCAGTGGTTTACTTTGTGAATCCGAACATCAATCCTTATACGGTAACGCAGAATACGTTCACGCTGAATGCAGATGTATTGAATGTAGATGATGCACAACATGTAAGTTTCAAGCAGAACGGAACGGTTAATAACAATTTTGCTTACAATGCGCAAACGAATAAATTTTCCGGTAATGTGGTTTTGAGTCCGGGACAAAACGTATTTGAAGTAATAGGCACCAACGTGGCGGGAATGGCTTCAGCTACCACGATTATTATCTATGACCGTCCGGCACCGAAACCACCGATCGTGACCATTACAAATCCGTCGGTAAATCCGCAGGAAACATACGGAAGTGTGTTTAACCTGAATGCAACGGTATTGAATGTGACTCAGAAAAACCAGGTTAAGGTAACTCTGAATGGAACAGACTTGCCGAATTTCATTTACAATTCCGGAACAAATGGTGTGACCGAAACATTGAACCTGGTTACCGGGGCAAATGTTGTGACAGTTACTGGAACAAATACAGATGGTACGGATTCGAAGCAAACGACGATCATCTACAAACCTGCAATAGTTGTACAGCCTCCGGTTGTTCAGTTCACCAATCCGAATGTGGATCCGTATTCTACGACTTCTTCCGCGTATAATGTGACGGCTTCAGTATTGAATGTGGACAGTCAGAGCGGGGTGAATGTGAATATAAACGGGACGAACATTACAAACTTTACTTTTGTAAACAGTGTGGCTTCCTTCCCTGTAAACCTGATTGAAGGAGCAAATATCATTACTGTTACCGGAACGAACTCAGCAGGAACGGCAAGTGAACCACAAACAATTCTATACAGAAAACTGGTTACGGTTCAGCCTCCGGTTGTTTCATTTATTGATCCGAATGTGAGCCCGGCTACGTCGTTTAATGCAACTTACCTGGTAAAAGCGCGTGTGCGTTTTGTTTCCAGCGCAAGTCAGATCGTGTTGAAGATAAACGGGCAGACTTCTGCGAACTTTACCTATACGGCATCCAGCGAAATGATGGAATTCACAACCGGATTAGTGAACGGTTCGAATGTGATTGAGATTACAGCTACGAATACAGCAGGTTCCGATTCGAAAACTACTTTGATCAGTTACCATGTTCCGAATCCGACTTTGCCTCCGGTGGTAACGATTACTTATCCTGCGAATAACCCGCAAACGGTGAATGTTGCCAACAGCAATGTAACGGCAACTGTTCTGAATGTAGATAATCAACAACAGATCCAGGTGCTGGTGAACGGAAATGTAACAACTGCATTTACGTATTCAACTGCAACCAAAGTGCTGGAGATGAATACTCCGTTGAACCTGGGAACGAATACCGTCAAAATAACGGCGAACAATCCGGCAGGAACTGCATCGGATGAAACGCAGATCATCCTCAAACGTGAAGAAGTGATCAAACCTCCGTTTGTGACATTTATCAACCCTGCGAGTCCGGGACAAGTTGTTTCAAACGAAACATATGTTGTAAAAGCGCATGTGCTGAACGTGACAACACAATCTCAGATCGTATTGAAAGAAGATGGTCTGGTAGTGAATCCGGGCTTCTGGACGTTTAATCCTTCAACGAACGAAGTGACGTTTAATCACAACCTGAATGCAGGAAACAACGTGTTTGAAATTACAGGTACGAATGCGGGAGGTACCCATACAGCTTCTACGTCAGTGACCTACAAGAAAATCGAAGTTCCGTGTAACAAACCGGTCATTACATTTAAGAATCCGGGTACGCAGAACGCAACGGTTGAGGCAACGCGTTTTGCATTGCAGGCAACTGTGAGCAATGTGACATCGGTAAACCAGATCGAGGTGTACCTAAACGGAAATCTGCAAACTGCGGGAACTTTCGATGCGGGAACTTTCGGATTTGAAAAACTGCTGGTATTGGTTGAAGGTTCGAACTCTATTGAGATCAAAGCAACAAACAGTTGTGGTTTCACAAGTGTTACGGTAATTGTTGTGATGAAGCAGCCATGTGTCGCTCCGAATATTACATATCTGAAGCCTGATTCTGATCAGCTGACAACAGAGTCTGAGTTGATTTCACTGAGTGCTGCCCTGAGTAAAATCCAACAGGCTTCACAGATTGAGCTGAAAATGGATGGAGTGGCTATTCCGTTCACATACGATGAAGGTTCTCAGATTATGTCGATGAATATTACCTTGACGGAAGGAACACATACGATTATTGCTGTGGTAAGAAACGAGTGCGGGTCAAAAGAGTTGACCTGGACCGTCACAAGAAATGTGTGTATCCCCCCTGTAATAACAATTACGAATAGTTCTGCGCCGAATGGATCGACTGTTACTTCGGATGCATTTAGTATGTCGGGAACGATTTCCAATGCGGAAAACCAGGAAAATATTACTGTCATGCACAACGGCCAGAATATTGCTTTTGTTTACAATCAGCAGACAGGAGTGTTCACAGTGTCGCGAAACCTTGTTTTGGGAGCTAATGCTATTACAGTTTCGGTTGTCAATAAATGTGGTAAAGCTGCTCAAACGCTCAATGTATTGAGAAACGAAGTCGTTGTTGTTACTCCTCCGACGATTGAAATCACCAGTCCGTCCATTACGCCACTGGAAACGGATCAGTCAGCTCAGACAATCCTTATTGCAACTACCGGTGTGACTTCCGCATCTCAGGTTTCAGTGACTGTAAACGGTATAGCTACAAATTTTGATTTCAAAGCTTCAACCGGGATAATCCGGTTCAATGCAAGTTATGTACAGGGAGCAAACGTGATCGTTGCAACTGCGGTTACAAATGGTGGGACGGCAACAGATGCAAAAACAGTAATCTACAATGCTCCGGAAGTAATTCCTGCGCCGATTATTACTCTGACGAGCCCTGTGCGTTGTCCGGCAGTTTTCCCTGCAGGAAATGTAACAATTACGGGAACGGTAAAGTACGTTTCAAGTGCAAGCCAGGTAGGGATTTCGTATAACGGGGGAAATGTTGAATTCTCTTCCAGTATCGAAAGCAATGTGCTGACTTTCTCTTTTGTTGTGAATATTACCTCATCTAAGGTTTCTTTCCCGCTGGTGATCACAGCCCGGAATGCATCCGGCTCGGATAGTAAGTCTTGTGTGATTAGTGTGAGTTCTGGTGAAAACAATCAGAATGCAACAAACGGGGAAGGAACCAATAATGGAAATGGTAACGGGAATAACGGACATGGAAATAATGCGGATGGAAACGATGAATCGAATCCGGGGAAAGGTTCAGGTGGGCCGAACGGAGCCCCGGGAGGAAGTACGGATGATGAAAACGGAACAAAAACGCAGATACGAACAGTAAAACCCGGAACAATCATTAATAAGCCGACTAAACCGGCCACCACGCCAACGAGAACGACAACGCCGGTAATAAGACCATAAAGCAAAAGTCCTCTGAATTTTCAGGGGACTTTTTATTGGATCAGGAATTCATTCTTCCCTTTTGAATAATTATTTTTGTAATATAATTCAAGTATATGACGAAGGAAGCCATTTTGGAAGTGTTGGGGACGATTTTGGAACCCGATTTAAAGAAAGATATCGTGACGCTCAATTTCGTGGAGGATCTGCAGACTGAGGACTCGAAGATCGCACTGACTATTTATGTTTCCAATCCGGCTCTCCACGCAAGAAAACGCATGCAGGAAGCGGTAGAGTTCAATTTGAAGCGCGTTTTCGGGGAAGAAATTCAGATCACTTGTATGGTGAAAGGATTGCCGTCCGAAGCGCGTGAAACGCACCGCAAGATCCTTCCTGAGGTAAAGCATATCATTGCCATTGCATCCGGGAAAGGAGGTGTCGGAAAATCAACTGTTACGGCGAACCTAGCCGGAGGACTGGCGAAAGCAGGTTATCGTGTCGGGATTGTAGATGCGGATATTTACGGTCCGAGTATGCCAACCATGTTTGATGTGGTAGGAGAACGCCCGACAATGCTGGATATAGACGGAAAACCGATGATCAATCCGGTGATGAGCTACGGGATCAAAATCCTGTCTATCGGGTTCTTCTCTCAGAATGATGAAGCCATCGTGTGGCGTGGCCCGATGGCTGCCAAAGCAATGACTCAATTGTTTACGGATGCTTATTGGGGAGATCTGGATTACCTGCTGATCGATCTTCCTCCGGGAACGGGAGATATTCATCTTTCCCTTGTACAAACGGTACCGCTGGATGGAGTTGTTATTGTGAGTACACCTCAGGAAGTAGCACTTGCCGATGCGCGGAAAGGTGTCAATATGTTCAAACTGGACACGATCAATGTTCCGGTCATTGGCCTGGTCGAAAACATGGCCTGGTTTACGCCAGCCGAACTGCCAGAGAACAAATACTATATTTTCGGGAGAGATGGTGTGAAAAACCTGGCGGCTGGAATGAATGAAACCTTTTTGGGGCACATTCCTTTGGTGCAGGGAGTCCGTGAGTCCGGAGATGCCGGAAGACCAGCTGTATTTCAGGAAAATACACCTACAGCACTCGCTTTTGAAGAATTAGTGCGTATCTTTGTGGACGAGGTAAACGTGATCAAAGCACGCAAAGTAATAAAAACACAAAAAGATGGTGTTAAATAAAACCGAATTAACCAATAAAATAAACCATTCGTTGAGTGAATTAAGACCTCATTTGAATGCTGACGGTGGTGATATGGAATTGGTTGATATCACCGATGAAGGTGTTGTACAGGTCAGATTACTTGGTGCCTGCAGTGATTGCTCCATGAGTATGATGACAATCAAAGCAGGCTTGGAGGAAGCAGTGAAAAAAGTTGCTCCGGAAATCGTTGCTGTTGAAGCAGTAGAGTAGTTCAAAAATTCTGTATGTAATTTAGTGACCTGCACATGCGTTGGCTGATGATTTTCTTCTATATTTTAAAACAGTTGAACAAGGAAACTCATTGATAAGAATGACGAATGTTGTTTTTTACAAATAATCCATTTGAAGCGAAATAGAAAAAGAAAAACCCCGGCTTCTCAGGAAACCGGGGTTTTTCCGTGTGATATTGATAGGTATTATTTCGCTGCTGCAAATTTCTTCGCAACGACTTCCCAGTTAATTACGTTAAAGAATGCATTGATATAATCAGGGCGACGATTTTGATAATTCAGATAGTAGGCATGTTCCCAGACATCCAAGCCTAAGATCGGAGTTCCTTTGCAACCTTCTCCCATAATTGGGTTATCTTGGTTTGCAGTAGAACAGATTACTAATTTACCTCCTTCAATACACAACCATGCCCACCCTGAACCGAAACGTGTTGTTGCCGCTTTGGAGAACTCATCTTTGAAATGCTCGAATGTTCCGAAAGCATCGTTGATGGCCTGAGCCAACTCACCTGTTGGAGTACCTCCTGCCTTTGGAGCCATAATTTCCCAGAACAGGTTGTGATTCCAGAAACCACCACCGTTATTGCGAACTGCAGGCTTGTCCTTGCAATGTTGTAAAATGAACTCAATAGATTTTCCTTCCAGATCTGTTCCTGCGATCGCGTTATTCAGATTCGTTGCATACGCCTGATGATGCTTTGTGTAATGGATTTCCATTGTACGAGCATCGATGTATGGTTCTAATGCATTGTATGCATATGCTAATTTTGGTAATTCGAATGCCATGATAATTTATTTTATGTTCTCTAACAAAAATAAAAAACAAAATTGAAAAAGCCGATTCAATTCTTAAGAAGCTTTTGTTAGGAAAGGTTAAATCAAAAAAAATCCTTCCGCGTTTCTGGCGGAAGGATTTCAAAAACCGTTTAAAAACAGATTAGCTCTTCATAATTCGCTGAACGGAAACAGAACCATCTTTTCCATATACTTTCATCAGGTACATGCCTGAATTTAAATCAGAAATATTTATTTCGGAGGAAGTATCATTTACTGATTGATCCAACATCAGTTCACCGGACAACTTGTAAAGCTCAACTTTGGAAATGACTTCATCAGAGCTGATATGGATCAAATTTGCTGAAGGGTTCGGAAACAGAGACAGGTTGATCAATTGGTTCTCTTCCAATCCGAGGTTTTCAGGCACATTGGTGTAATATGCCGCTTGATCGGTAGTTGCTCCTGTTATATCAGAAACACTTGCTAATTCATGATGAATACCTGCTTTGTACCAGTTATAGGAAACAATTGATGAGCTGGACGTACCTCCGATATACGTATCTGTGTTTGTCATAGTCGATTTTATCCGCATGACATTTGTGAAAGTTCCGGCTGGAGTGATCAGAGTTCCCGTGCCTGAATACTCAGACTGGATACTTCCTGTTCGCGAGAAATTAAATCCACTTACAGTGAAATCACAAGCAGACTGATCTGTGAAATTAGTACTTGTTGTCAGAGGGAATTGAAGGTGAGTTTCCGGATTTGAATAGGAAAATACAATACCTGAAGCATCTATACCTACCAATTCCATAATTGAACTGGTGATTTTATAATAAAGAATAGATCCGTCTGACTGAGTTAATTTGGTCGTTGCACTGGGGAACGTTCCACCGGAGTTAGCTGTTACTGTAACAGAAACCTGGTTGTTGTTTGTCATAGAAGATAAATCCCAGGTTACACCTGTGCCTGAAGTTTCGGGATTTACATAGTCAGAAGCATACATAGTGAAAGATTCACCGGCAGTGTAACCAATGTCAGCAGAGGATAAACTTTGGGAAAAAGATGTGATACCTGAAAATAATAAGGTGACCAGTAAGTAATGTTTTTTCATTATACTTAAGATTTAGATGAAATGATATTAGCTGACAAATTTAAATAATTGTCTTACATACGGAGTGTTAAAGTTTCTTAAAATGCCAGGTGACTGTTTATATTCTGAGGAGAATAGCAGAAGAAAAACGGATTTCAGCCTTATTATCTTCCGTATTTCTTTTTGTATTTCTCATACAACCGGGTCTGAAAGCTGGAAACAGGAACAAATTCCCCGTTGATCAGAATTACGGAAGCCTGATTTCCCTTCATTTCCAGGGCGGAGCCGTTTGATCCGAATAACGTTGCCTTTTTCCCGATCTCAATACTGCCGTAATTCTTTGAAATTCCCATGATTTCACAAGCACTCAGCGAAATGGAGCGAATGGCTTCTTCTTCGGATAATCCATACGCCATTGCCGTTCCTGCCAGGAAAGGAAGGTTGCGTGCATTCATGGCTTCCATATCTCCCTCGTTTTGCAGGCAGAATTGAACTCCGGCCTGTTGTAACAGGAAAGGCAGTTTGTATGGCAGATCAAATGAATCATCATCATTTTGCGGAAGAGAATGTAAACGGCCAATCATTACCGGAATTTTTTTGATTTTCAGGCGGTCTGCAACCAGATAACTTTCATATCCTCCCACAATTACCGGGAATTTGATTTCGAGTTCCGTTACCAGATCCAGAATATCATTGATTTGTTGTGCCTGGTCTGCATGGAAATACAAGCGTTTTTCACCAGTAAAACAATCGCTGAGAGCGCTGTATTGTAATGGAGTCCACGGATTTTTGTTCGCAGAAGCTGCTTTTGCTGCAGTCAGAAATGCAAGCAATTCACGTTTCTGATCTTCATACGATTCATTGGATTTCGTGATCGGATCTCCCCATGAACGCG
>JAIRJW010000058.1 GCA_031260455.1 Fluviicola sp. | reverse complement strand
CAACTTTGGTCGGTAGTCAATTTAAGCTTTTTATCTCTGGGAAAGAGAATAACTTCTCTTTCCCTTGATTTTTACTTAGCAACTACGGATAGTTGCATTTATGAATTGAATCTAAGATTCGCAATATTACGAATCGGATTCATATTCTTGAAATCCTATAATGAATTTACTGCCCTGTTTCGTCTTCAAAAGCAGAAAAATTGAAACAAGTTCTAATTCCGGATAAATTTCAAATGCTCTGTTTTTCCATTGGTTTCCACGACGAAATAATACGTTCCAGGACTCAGTTTTGATACATCGACTTGTGTTCCGTTGAATTCCAGTTCTTGTTTTTGCCCTAAGATGTTATAGACGGCAGCCAGTTTCAGACCGGTATTCTTCCCGCTTTTGGAAAGAATGGTCACAAGCTGGTTTCCCGGATTGGGGAAAAGCACCAATTCTTTTTCAATCTGCAGTTCATTAACGAAAGCCGTACTTAAAGGATCCGCTTCGAGATGAAACAAGCCTCCGAGGTCCTGACCTACAAACAGGTTCAAAAAGCCATTTCCATCGATATCGTCTACGAAAACCGAACAATAAAGTCCCACATCCATGTTCAGGAAGTGATCGGAATACAAGCTGAAAGTATCGCCATCTGTCAGGTGCCCGTCGATGTAACGGAAATAGTTGATTCGTCCGTTGTAAGAACCTACAAATAAATGAGTGGTGTCATTCACTCGAAAAAAATGAGGAGCAGCATAAGCGTCAGTAGCAGAGAAAATATCCGCTTGACCTACATTGTTGCTGACGAGCGAAAAAGTCGGGGCAGTAGCTGTTCCCGTATTCTGGTAGTAGGCAATTTCACCAGTTTTTCGTCCCACTACGAGATCCAGCAATCCATCTTTGTTCAGGTCGAATAATTGCGGATAGGAATAAGCAATTACATTAATTGCGGTTCCGGTATTGTCCGTAACAGCCACTGGCGAACTGAAGCTCATCGGATTTCCGGTTCCGGCAGTATTGGTGAATTGCTTGAGATTCCCGTTTTCCATTCCGATGACCAGATCTTGATCGCCATCTCCGTCCAGGTCCCCAAAAGTAGGTACAATGCGCAATCCGAGCCCCTGGGAGGACAAACCTAAATAGTCATTATCTGCTAAGGTAAATTCAGGACTTGAAGCCGTTCCTGTATTTCGGTAAAGCTGGAAAACGGATTCCAGATTGAGGGTGGGTTTGTACCGAACAAAATTAGCTATCAGTAAATCTTTCAGACCGTCTCCGTTTTCGTCGACCAGAACGGGGATGCTTCCCAAACCATGATCGATCATATCTTTTTGCAGGAAGTTGTTTTCCTGGAATACGAAACTCGGAAGTGCATTGGTTCCTGTATTTTTGAAAAGCTGCACGCTGTTTTGATTTTCTGAAACCGTTCGGGCATTTGGTGCAATGATGAGATCTTTTTTGCCGTCGAAATCCACATCTTCCCAATAAATAGCCGGAAACGACTGCATCTGAGCCGGCGCTGTGGCAGAGGGGTAATCGTGAGTCTGGCTGATCATTGCAGAGTTGGTATTCGGAGCAGTACCGCCATTTATCAACAGCGTTATGTTTGGATAAGAAACATCGCCCAGGATTAGGTCCATGACTCCGTTGTTGTTGATATCGATTGCCAGGATCGTGGAACCCGAGTGACGGGTAATGCTTTCGTTTTCCGGATCAAGTTCTTCCGCCAGAATATCTTCAGGTCGTTCAGGGTTGGGAACATCTCCGTTTTCGCACGGATAAGCGGTTTGATTCAGATATAGGTCGCTACCGTTCGGGTCTTCGCCGAATTTTCCCCAGCATTGATTTTTCAGAACAAAGATTAGTGAATCGGGAATCCCGTAAAGTTCCATGCTTTGGTTCTGATGATAAAGTAGGTTTTGTCCCCCGATGTGAAAGGTTAATATATCGATATCTCCGTCGAAATCCACGTCCGCATAGGCCGGAATGTCACTGGCGCTGACATATAAATTGGAGATATCACCATTGTAATCTGTTTGGAGAATTGGAGTGATAAGCTGCCATTGCAAGCCGGTTGAGGCGTTCCCGGTATTCCGGTATACTTTGATTCCACCGATTCCGTATGTGAAAAGGTCCTTTTTTCCGTCGGCATCATAATCTACAAATGCGGATCGGTATTTACAGTCTTCGGGAAAGTAGCTGTATCCCTTGTAGACGTATTGATATTCATGGATGGAATTGTTGACAACGTGTTGCATCAGGACGAATTCATCTCCGCTGCGATCGAAAATTACCAGGTCATCCAAGCCATCAAAATTGTAATCAATCGTTGAAAACTGCCCGTAATTGATTCCTCCGGCCCAGGGATTTTTTAGTGTTGTACCTCCAATTTTTACCGGGATATTCGGTTTGTACTCGAAACCTAAAAAGGTTTGAGAGCTACCATGGTGGTACAAGCTAATAGCCAGTACCACGAGTGAAAGTACTTTTTTCATTGGAAAACAGAATTGTAATACTTTTCCCAATATTACGGTAAAATTAAGGCAACTGCAACTCCTGTTACTGTTTGTTCTTCCTATCTGACTTAGTATGACTGATGCTTCTGTGGCTGCATTTGCAGGCACAATGCCGATTGGAACGCAAACAACTACAGTACTTCTTTTTACAGGATAATACCTGAAGCAAAAAGACAGGCTGTAACAACCTGTCTTTCATCAAACTATTTTCCGGAAGCTTTATTGTTTCACTAATTGGATTTCTCCTCTTAATTTCACGTCTTCTCCGACCAAAACACCTCCTGTTTCCAGCGCAGAGTTCCAGGTTAAACCGAAGTCTTTACGGTTGATTTCGGCTTCGAAGCTGAAAGCTGCTTTCTGATTTCCCCATGGATCTTTTCCTTCCCCGTGGAACTCGATTTTCAGTGGAAGCTGTTTGGTAACTCCGTGAAGGTTGAATTCTCCGCTAATGTTTCCTGATTTGAGTTCATTTGCAGTTGCCCTGAAGGTGATGGAAGGGAATTGTTCCACGTCGAAGAAATCCACGCTTTTCAGGTGCCCGTCTCTTTGCTCGTTTCTGGTATTCACTGAATTTGCGTTGATCTGAGCCTGAATAGTGACGTTTTTGAATCCTTCTTCTGCTTCTACTGTTGCATCGACCTGGTCAAATGTTCCGCTGACTTTCGTAAACATCATGTGTTTTACACTGAAACCTACTTCGCTGTGTGTCGGGTCGATCACCCATTTCATTGTACTCATAATTGTTGTTTTTTAGATTTATTTTATTGTTACTAATTGTTCCAAGGTTTTTCGGACTTTCGGATGATGTTGCGCGATTTTCGTTTGAATGGCCTCTTCATTGTTTTTTCCTTACAGTTTCACTTCCATCGGAATCTCCATCAACAGGACGGTGGAGTCTTTGGTAATGTGCAAAGTTACGGCGGAAGTATCGACTATTCCCAATGCATCTCTGCGATTTAACTGCTGGCCTTCAATCACGGAGTTTCCTTCAACCTGCATCACGTACAACCCATTTTTCGGATTCTTGAATTTGTAAGTAACAGTTTTGTTTTCCGTGAATTTCCCCATGTTGAACCAGGCATCCTGGTGAATCCACACTCCTGCATCATCCTGGTTTGGAGACAAGATCTGAACCAATTCGTTGGGATGTTCGTCTATTGTGATTTTTTGCTGGTCGTAGCGTGGTGCCACATTTCTTTTGTTTGGGAAAAGCCAGATCTGGAATAATTTCAGGTCTCTGTCTTCATTCGGGTTAAACTCCGAGTGCTGAATTCCGGTTCCGGCGCTCATCACCTGAATTTCTCCAGCCTGGATAGTCGAATTGTTGCCCATAGAGTCTTTATGCGCAATTGCTCCCTCCAACGGAATGGTAATGATTTCCATATTGTCGTGAGGGTGTGTTCCGAATCCCATTCCCGGTGAAACGGTGTCGTCATTCAATACACGTAAGGCACCGAAATGAACTCTTTCCGAATTGTACCAGGAAGCGAAGCTGAAAGAATGTTTTGCATTCAGCCAACCGTGGTTGACATGGCCTCTGGAGCTTTCTGAATGGAAGATTGTTTTCATGTTATTGCTCTCCTTCTTTTGATAATTTGATAAGGCAAAGGTAATATTAATTTTCAAATTAATTACCATGGTAAATATTTTTAATCTTTTTTAGAATTGAAATAATTGGGATAGAGGAGATGAAATACCGTGAATCCCTCTAAAATCGGACTTTCTTCACCATTTTATAAAAATGTACAGAGTGTAGAAATACCTTATTAACTGGTCGGGAAAGCTCTGATATTGGACTTAACCGAATCAAAACATATTTGATTAATCTTCTGATTGCGAGTCGTGAGCGGAAATTCGGAAAATAAAATTCATTTTTTTGCTCAATCGCTTGCAGAATCGAATTTTGTGCGTATCTTTGCAACGCTTTTAACAAAATGAGCAATATACAATTCAAAAGTTAGCTGTAGCTAACTCCTTCAAGGGAAAAGAAATTGGTTTGGTAGTTCAGTTGGTTAGAATACATGCCTGTCACGCATGGGGTCGCGGGTTCGAGTCCCGTCCAGACCGCTCGGTTATTGATGATGTCAATTACTAAAGCACTCGTTAAAAGCTAAAAAGCCTCAAGAAATTGGGGCTTTTTTATTAGATCATTCAGGCGAAAGCCTTAGAAATACTAAAGAAAAGTCCGTATGGCTGCGGAATTAGAAGTCCTCAAAGAGTATCAAGTTCTTTGGGGACTTTGTCTTTTAGGAATATTCCCGAAAACCTCCGAAATCTTTAAATCTCCCATTTTATCAACCCGAAAAGAACCCCCGTGGGTTTTACGGGGGTGAAATTTGTTGATAACCGACTTAAAATGTTGGTAAGTTCAGGAAATTGATTTATTAACCGTGAGTAATATTTCTATATCTTTGTTTCATCGTTCTTTGAAAATGTTTTGAGGTCAAATTTCTAAATGAAGTTCAACTTATAGCCAATTGGCAACCCTTTTGGGTTTTTAGCGGAAAGACAACATTCATAACGCGTCCGTCCTATCGTCTTCCCCCTAACACGGCGAAAGTCTATAGCGATACTGGACTACATGAATATAATTGCGCTTAGCGTTAATGCTTTATCCTTTTAAAGTCTTTTAATGCAGGAATTTTAAGTGAGTGTATGAGAACATTGTTTACGCATTTAGATTATGCGACCTAATTCTTCCGAGTAGATATTGCTGTAATGCAGGGCAATAGTGCTCAATAACAAATAATCTATATAAGTTATGGGAAGAGTTAGCCAAACTCAAAACATCGATAGCTTGATTGCATGTCTGCAAGCTGTCATTGAGAACCAGTGTTCTCTCTCGGATCAAGATTTATTAATCTTGAATGAAGCATTGAAAAAACTTCAAATCCTAAGAAACAAGAAAGGTAAAACGAATAAGGAACTTCGTAAAGAAGTTCAGAAAATCGTAGAGTTATTTGCTCGTTATTTTTCTTAATCATGGATTCGGAAAGTCAATGTATGTCACTAACCCGAGCGCTCCTTAAATTTTTCAAGTCATGGATTTAGGAACTGTAATTAAAAATAATAGAAAGCAAAAGGGGCAGACTCAAGAAGAGTTTGCCAAGGCTTGTGGTATAACTCAAACTTACCTTTCTCAAATAGAGGGTAATAAGAAAGAACCTAATTTGTCTACTTTAAAAGTGATCAGTGACGAATTGGAAATTCCATTGCCGGTTCTTTTTTTTATGTCAATTGATTCGGAAGATGTACCTGTTGAGAAAAAAGAACAGTTTGAAAATATTGGTCCAAAAGTAAAAGCATTAATAAGTGATTTCTTCGGAGTTTGAAAAGTCAGAATTCAAAAAGTTCTGTCATAATATTCGTATCAAAAAGGAATTGGTTTCTGAGGTTTCTTCAAACCTTGATTCTTATTATAAAGAATGGGAAGAAATTAAGAAAGATAAGATTACAGGTGAAAGTAAGAAGTACAAAGACGGGACGGAGAAAAAACGAATCATTCGACCTTCTTTGAAAGAACTTAAAGTTATCCAACGAGCAATTAAAGAAAGAATATTGGTACCCGTTTCTATGCCATCTAATATTCATGGAGGCGTTAGGAAGAGAAGCAATATTACAAATGCGAAACCCCATCAAGGGAAAAAGTTTCAATTTACAACCGATCTTCAAGATTTTTATCCAAGTATCAAATACGAAAGAGTTTTTGACACGTTTTTGAAATTGGGTTATTCGAACCACTACAGTCATTGGCTTACTAAATTCACTACTTGGAAGTATGAGCTTCCACAGGGAAGCCCTACCAGTACTCATGTGTCTAATATTGTGTTCTTAGAAACGGACTATAGATTAATCGAGTTTTGTAATAGAAATGGAATAACTTATACAAGATATGTTGATGACTTAACTTTTTCTTCTGCACAATGCTTTAATGAACATCTACAAACCTTACTTGAAATTGTAACTGACAGTGGATTTAAGTTAAGTTATCGGAAGACGAAGTATAAAGGTTTTCAAAATATTACCGGTATTGACGTATTCAATAATTACATCGATGCTCCGAAGAAGATTTTAGAAAAAACAAAAGAAGGCATTGCTTTAAGACGAGACCTTAAGGCATATCAAATGTATGTAGAAAATATTCGAAAGACGAATAGAAAACGGAAATAAGGGATTTAAAGGATATGGAGGAGTACAATAAAAACAGAATCGTCACCCTCCTTTACCTAAGCTAATCGACATTGCTTCCTCCATTGTAATTAATTGAGCGCAGTTCTCTAGTGAACCTATTTGAATAACTAATGGTTCTATCTCGGTATGTTCAACGTAGAATCTAAACTCTTTTTGATATTCAAATTCTTTAGGTTTTTCAAAAAGGGTCACTTTTCCACTTTTGATTTTCTTATCGTAGTATTCGATAAACCCATGACGAAAATGAAGTTCTCTTCTTTTGAGAAAATAGGCATTGTCCTTAATCATCACGCAATGTGTGCCGAATCTCTCGTTTTGTTGGTCTAATTTAAAATCCAAAGGATTCGGAAAACCATTAGAAGAGATACTATACAAAGAGTAAATATTTCCAACTACTTCTTCGTACGATTCAATCAAATGAAGGTGCTGAAAATTGAACTCTTGTTCAATACCAGGAATTTTGAAATTTCCGGACGTGGAATTAATTATCCCAGTCGCACCTTCATATTTATCTCCTCTTAATTCAGCATCTTCTATCTTTCGGAAGTACTGAATCGGATTCATGTAGATGGTTCCGTTGTTGAATAAGTCCGTCATGTTTTTGAGATTCCCAAATTTCAGGAAAGCTAAGATTGTATGTTCCATAGTTTTTAATTATTTCAGTTCAGGATAGATTTTGTCAAACAATGTTTTGAATTCTGTTTTCTGTTTTGGGAAGTCGAATTTTAGTAGATCAACTTTGTTTTGAAAAGTACCTTTTTTGTCCATTTCAATGATTTTATTCCATATTTCAAAATGTCTCAAAGCGTTTTCTAAATATTCCCAATAGTCATTGTAATGTTGGGTAAGATTGTTCCCAAAAGCTAACCAATCATTAGATTTAAACCCACTATTTATTATCTGACCTCGCTTTATCGATTCAATGATAAAAATGAGCTTGTTAGTCTTGGACTCGAAAATTTGATCGATGTCAGAATCTAGCTCCAATTTTTCTGCTATTTCATAAACTATCATTTGATAACGTTGAGTATCGTTTGTGGGAGATTCTTTATCATTATTGGTTAGTATATAACCTCTCTTAAACATTTCTTTCGTAATCGATTCATGGAAAAGAACCGGGTTTTCGTGTAGAATTTGAAAAGAACTTTTGTTTTCAAAACCAATATTTACATCTAAATCAATTCCTTTACACTTTAGCATGAAAAGAATAAATTGGGAATTATCGGATTTACTAAACCATTTTGAAACAGATGGTTTTCCTGAAATATTAAGTCTTTCATTAAGTACCTTTAATTCAAGGTTAGAAAGCTTTGATATTTTTGAAGTGATGTCATCAAAATACAATCCGTTTTTATCTTTTCTTGTTTTTATTTCGTCTCTAATTGATGCAGCAGTTACATTGGCTTGTTCACTTAAGATTCTTTCCTTTTCTGTTATCTCAGCCTGATTTTTTTCTTCTTTTAAAACTTCGGCTTTTTCTTCATGGAGTTTACGATTCGCTTTATAATCTAAATAGAAAACTTGGTAGTTTACATTATTGAAAGTCACTTCATCGAGTGTTACCGACTTTGCAACCCATTTATCTTGAACCGTTAAGAAAGATGTTACATAAGATTCCTTGTATTTGCTATGCAATTTAAAAGTTTCGGATTTTTCATCTAGTTTGAAGAAGTTTTGATACTCATTTAGATACTTTATATCTCGAACCAATTGGGTTGACTTTTCAGGATCGAATTTATCAAGGATCCAAATCAGATATATGCCATTTTTCTTGTAGAACTCATGTCGAGATGTTAAATAACTTATGGACAAATCTGATAATTGGATTTCAAAAACGATTTCTTTGTCTCCGAATTTACAGTAAACATCAGGTTTTCGTTTTTCATTCCCCCTCACTATGAATTTGTCATCGATTTGAACCGAAGTAATTCCTGAATAATCTTTAAGCTTATTTCCAATTAAGTTTTTCAGAAATTTATGTCTTGGACTTTCCTTTGAAGCGTAAAGTTCATTGAAAAGTCGGATTTCTTCTGAAGAGGCATTTTTAAGTGTGCATTCTTCCGAATTTGGTAAATGCCTGAAGTAGATAAAGTCCTTTTTGCTTACAACGACAGTTAAAAATTGCCCGCATTCAATACATTCGAAATACCTTTTCTTCCGTTGGACTTCCTCACGAAGTGCAAATCTTTCCTCTTGGGAATTGGTGTTTTCTGAAATGCTAAACCGTTCTCCTGTTTCAAAATCGTAAGCATGCTCAATGGCTCTAATCATCATTTAATTCTACAAATCAAATACTAATTTCAACTTTTTGAACGTAATCTATTTACGTTCATTGATTTTTTTCATTGTCCTTCAGAATATGCCATAGATATTCGTTTTATAAACGAATGGAATGAAAAAGAACATTGAAAACGAGTTGCCGAAAATCCGGGTGAAGCTTCGGGATGACAAACCGTTAAACGCAGAAGGAAAGTACACGTTGAATTACATGGTTCGTTTCGAGGGAAAGACCATTAAGAAACCAACGGGATTATACATTGAAGAGAAGAACTGGAACAAGAAGAAAGAAACGGTCTTAGGTTCTTCGAATGAGTTATTGAGGATTCAAGGAATTTTAGAAGGTAAGAAGGCTGACTTTAACTATTACTTCCTAAATTTTGATGCGACGGGCGGACAAATCAACCGCATTGTAATTGACGATTATTTTGAGGATATGCGTTTCGACGACTTCTTACTCTTGAAGTTCTTTCTAAATACTTTTCCGGGCGACACGATATAGACAGATTAAAAACATAATAGATTAAATTTGAATATCCCTAATCACCCATAAAATCTTACTTTACAAGTGTTGTAAATTTGTTCATTTAGTCCAAAGCTTCATGTCCTTTCTTTATCAAACTAGTGCGCTTATGAATTTGATAAATTACCCAAGAGGGAATAAGCGGCATAAACCAAATTGTCAGTTTATTTAAAGTACCCGGAATAATTTTTGCTTTGTTTTTATATAAAGCCGAAACTGCAGATTTAGCAACACTTTCAGCTTCTTTCATAATACCCAGTTTTTTTGCTAATTGAAGATTTATTTTGTTTGGGTCGTACAAAGCTGTAATCGTTGCGCCCGGAATGAGGCAAGTAACAGTTACGTTATAAATTTTCATTTCGCTTCGAAACGCGCGGGTAAAATAACGCATGTAAGTTTTAGTTGGTCCGTACAAAGAAATTCCGGGATAAGGCATTACTGCCGAAACAGACGATACATTTAAAATTAAGCCTCTGCGTTTGTGTTTCATTTCTTCGCCAAACAAGCGGCATAGCATAGTTGGTGTATAAATGTGTAATTGTAAAATGGCGTTTACTCTTTTTATGCCGGTTGATACAACTTCCGAAAATACCAGCATTCCTGCGTTGTTGATGAGAATGTCAATTTCAAACTTGTGTTGTTTGCAGTAATCAAAAATATCCTGCGCCGCGTTTTGTTCGGTTAAGTCTTTGTATAAGGTAAAACATTGAACATTAAAATTTTTCTCCAAAGTCTGTTTGCATTGCTGCAATTCTTTTTCCTGGTTACTCACCAGGAGTAAATTCTTTTTTTTGCGAGCCAATTCCTTTGCCATGGCAAAACCAATTCCCGACGAGCCGCCTGTAATAAGAGCTAAATGCATATTCAGCAAATTTAAACCTTTAATCAATTTTAAACTACTTTGAACAAAAAATCACTTTTGTTAATGACACGCTAAAACACTTTTCCATTATTTTAGCTGGGATTCGTTTTAGTAAAGCCACAGATGTTCTCGTTCTGCCATATCGATAAACAAAAAGAATTATTATGGAAATAATAAAAAAAGCGGATGATTCAAAATCATCCGCTTTTTCAGGTATCTATAAATCAGAAAATTATTTTCTATTTGAGATTGGAACGTAATTTCTGCTTGTTGCTCCTGTGTAGATTTGTCTGGGACGACCAATCGGTTCCCCGCCTTCGGCCATTTCTTTCCATTGTGCAATCCATCCCGGAAGACGGCCCAAAGCGAACATCACGGTAAACATTTCAGAAGGAATTCCCAATGCTTTGTAGATGATTCCGGAATAAAAGTCTACGTTCGGATACAAGTTTCTTGATTTGAAATACTCGTCTTCCAAAGCTACTTTTTCCAGTTTTTTAGCGATATCCAATAACGGATCGTTGATTTTCAATTTTTCCAGTACATCATCGGCAGCTTTTTTGATGATCGTAGCGCGTGGATCAAAGTTTTTGTAAACGCGATGTCCGAATCCCATCAAACGGAACGGATCATCTTTGTCTTTTGCTTTCAGTACCCACTTGTCCACGTCTCCGCCATCATTGTGTATTTTCTCCAGCATTTCAATCACTGCCTGGTTAGCTCCACCGTGAAGTGGTCCCCAAAGTGCAGAAATTCCTGCGGAAATAGAAGCATAAAGATTTGCCTGGGAAGAACCAACAATACGAACTGTTGAAGTGGAACAGTTTTGCTCGTGATCAGCATGCAGAATCAGCAACTTGTTCAATGCGTCCACCACAACCGGATCTACTTTGTAGTCTTCAGTGGGCATAGCAAACATCATGTACAGGAAGTTTTTTACGTAGTCATACTCGTTCTTAGGGTACATGAATGGATGACGCATGGAGTTTTTGTAAGACCACGCTGCAAGTGTTGGCAATTTTGCCAGCAAACGCAAGATTGTTCTGTTCTTTTTCTCTGCACTTCTGTTAGGATCCAGTGATTCCGGATAGAATGTAGAAAGTGAACAAACCATTGCAGATAAAACTCCCATTGGGTGAGCCTGGGCAGGATATGCTTCAAAGAATTGTTTCATATCTTCGTGAACCAATGTATGCTTTCTGATGCTTGAAGCAAATTCATCCAGCTGTTCCTGTGTTGGAAGATCTCCATAAATCAACAAATAAGCTACTTCCAGGAAGCTTGCTTTTTCTGCCAGCTGCTCAATCGGATACCCACGGTAACGGAGAATTCCTTCTTCACCATCTAAAAAGGTAATGGCGCTCATAGTAGCACCTGTGTTCTTATAACCTGTATCCAGGGTAATGTATCCAGTTTCCTGGCGCAATTTTGAAATGTCAATAGCCAGTTCATTTTCTGTACCTTGTACAACCGGAAATTCATATACTTTCCCGTCTAATTCGATTTTCGCAACTTTGCTCATGATGATCTGTAAGAGTATTATCTAATTTTTTATTAGCCGCACTAAATTAATAAAGAATTGAATATGATAATCCTCCCCTTGAAATCTTTTTTTGCAAAATAGTTATACTTTGTTAAAGCTTCAAAAACGGATAAAAATGATGAAGACATAACAGTTTGAAAGTGTTTGTTTTAGATCTTTTCCATGTACGCAAATATAGGTGGCCATTTTTTCGAAACAGAGGTTTTTCAGGACTTTGCTCTCTTCGCACCTCGTGTAACGTCTGCCCCGTCTTCAAAAGCTTTGCCTTTTCTCCTTCGCGTTTGAAAATAAAAATCAAATTTCAATAAATTGCCCGGAAAGTAAATCACATTCAGGATTCATAGAGACGGAGGCGTAGCAATCCCTGGGAGCTGTCAGAAAAAGTGTCCCCGTGAGTTCATTTCAACCGGAGCTATCGCCGTATTTGATTACTTGAATAACTCCGGTATTGATAAGTGTCCGGGTAATGGATCTGACAACATCTGAAATAAGAATTACAAATTTTTCAGAGTGTAATCCAGCATCATGGTGTATAAATGATTGCGTGTGTTTCCACCGTAAATTCCATGATTTTTATTCGGGTAGACAAACAGATCGAACTGCTTGTTTGCTTTCACAAGCGCTGTGATGAATTCCATGGTGTTCTGGTAATGTACATTGTCGTCTGCAGAACCGTGAATCAGCAGGAATTTTCCTTTCAGTTTGTTAGCATAGTTTACCGGGGAGTTGTCATCATATCCGCTGGCATTTTCCTGAGGAGTTCTCATGAAGCGTTCCGTATAGATATTGTCGTAATAACGCCAGTTGGTAACAGGGGCAACAGCAATTCCCATTTTGAAAACATCAGCACCTTTGGTCATTGCAAGCGAAGTCATGAAACCTCCGTAGCTCCATCCCATGATCCCGATTCTGTCCGGATCCACATACGACTCCTTTTGCAGGTTTTTGGCAACAGCGATCAGGTCTTCCGTTTCCAGTTTCCCCAACTGCAGGTAAGTGGATTTTTTGAACTCCGATCCCTGGAACTGCGTTCCTCTGGTGTCAACAGAGAATACGATGTACCCTTTTTGAGTCAGTAACTGGTGATACAGGTAGTTCGGGCCATCGTAATCGTTAGTTACCATATTGCTTCCAGGCCCGCAATAGACGTTGAAATAAACCGGATATTTTTTGTTCGGATCGAAATTTGCCGGTTTCATTATCCAGGCATTTAGTTTGCCCACAGCTCCGTCAATCTGGATGAATTCTTTTTTGCTCAGGTTCATACCGTCGAATTTCTGCTGAAGTTCCTTGTTGGTTTCGAGAACCTGGAATTCTTTCCCGGTGTGGTCGCATAAAGTGTACGTCGGAACAGTATTTGCCGTGGAACTGGTGCGGATAAAGTAATTGAATCCCGGTGCGAATTCCGCATCGTGGTATCCGGTTGCGGCAGAGATCAGCGTTTTTCCGTTTCCTTTCCATTGGATGGAATAGAGGGATTTATTCATCGCTCCGTTTTCTGAAGAAGAATAGAAGACGGTTCCTTTTTTTTCATCAATTCCGTAAAGATCTATCACATCCCATTTTCCTTTGGTAACCTGGGTGAGTGTTCCGGAGAAGGTGAGGTGGTAAATATGATTGTATCCGTCTTTATCCGAAGTTCGCAGCATGGAGTTTCCGTCTTTTAATAAAATTACGTTATCGGCATCCAGGTAAGTAGTGGATTGCTCTTCATAGAAAACGCGGTCGGAAGGATTTTCCGGGTTACTTACCAAATGGTACTTCACGTGGCTTTGATGACGATTCAGGGTAGAAATGAATACTTCATTTTTGATTGGTGACCATTGAAAGCGCGGAAGGTATTCGTAATCTCCCAGGGAAACGGGTTTGATTTCTGCTGTTTCGGTATTAGCAATGTGGAAGGTTACTTTGGAATTTGCTTCTCCGGCTTTCGGATATTTAAAGGTGTATTGTTCCGGGTAAAGACTATCGTAAATTGCCATTTGGAATTCTTTTACATGCGTTTCATCAAAGCGCATAAAAGCAAGGTATTTTGAGTCTGGTGACCATTCGAATCCTTGTGTAATGGCAAATTCTTCTTCGTAAACCCAATCGGTTGTACCGTTGATAATACTGTTTTGTTTGCCATCAAACGTAATTTGCCTGGAAGTGTGGTTGATAAGATCGTAAACAAAGAGGTTGTTCCCGGAAATGTATGCCAGTTTGGTTTCATCCGGTGAGAAAGTGCCCAGTGTCTGGGAAGCTTCCGTTGTATGAACCTTGTGTGTTTCTTTACTTTGAATATTGTAGATGTAATAAGTAGTGGAAAAGCTGTATCTGTAAATCGAAGCAGTGTTTGTCTGGATCAGCAACCATTTTCCGCTTTTACTCAGTTTGCCGTCGTCAAATCTGAGCGGTTTTCCGTTGAATTGAATCTCAGAAAAGTTTACCAGGGTGGTTCCGGCTCCGTTGTAATCTTTGAACTGGTATTTCTTCATCAGGTATTTTCCACCCTCTTCCACTATTTTGGTGAAAGATTGTCCGTCACTCAGAGCAGTGAATCCATCAATTCTGCGCGGATAAAACTCTCTCGACTTCCAAATGCTTTCAACAGTCAGATTTTGGGCAAATGAAAAAGAGGCGAACCAGATAAAGAAAACGAATAACTTAAATTTCATATTAGTTTGTGTTTTGAGCAAAAATAACCAAAAAGCGTTCCGTATAGAGGTGAATTATGGATGAGAGGTGTAAAATAGTTAACACCTTGTGTAATATGCCCTTGATTTAAGGGGTTTCGGCGTTCATAACCTTAGCTGATTGTTAATAATTAAGTAATATTGGAATAGATATTTTGGTGTAACTTTGTCCCGGAAATTTTTGGATGTTCTCCTTGATGCTGTGGTTTTGCAGACTGAAACCATCTGGAAATAAAACAATTGGTGTAATGAAATAGAAATGAAACTCACTCATAATAGCAAAGGCTTCACCCGAAGTGTCTGGTGCTATTTTTCAGTGGTCAAGCTGAGGAGATTTCTTATACCTGAACAAAGTATTTTATCTGTAAATTTAATAATCAATAAGTTATGAAAAAAGCAATCCTTTTTTTAGGAATGTTGTCTGGTGTTGCTCATGCTCAAAATTGCTCGGAAGTTTTTATTTCTGAGTATGTTGAGGGATCAGGGAACGATAAGGCAATCGAATTGTATAACCCGACAGGTGCAGCAATCGATTTATCTGGTTACAGAGTTGAGCGTTTTTCAAACGGAGCGAATACTTCTAACGCCGGAGGTGTTTTGAACCTGGCAGGAACTATTCAGCCGTATTCAACATTTGTTATTGTGAATGGTCAGACTGCAGATCAGCCAAATTCTCCTGCCTGTTCGCCAGCTTTGCAGGCAATGGCGAACCAGTTGGATCATGCTTATCCGGCTCCTACTTATATGAACGGAAATGATGCAATCGCATTGTTCAAGAATTCAGCTATGATTGATTTGATGGGAAAAATCGGTGATGCTGCAATGACAAGTGCTTATGGTTGGGGAGATCAGCCTCCGTACGATGGTTCAATTGGCCGTGTTTGGACAGAGAACCATACGTTGATTCGCAAGTCATCTGTTAAAACAGGTGTAACTGTAAATCCAGATCCGTTTATCGTAAATCAGCAGTGGGATTCTTTGCCTAAAGATACATGGACACACTTGGGATCTCACACATGTGACTGTTTTTTAAGTGTAACCGAAAATAAACTGAACACTGTTTCAATTTACCCGAACCCCGCATCTGCAAACGGTTTGATCTATATCAGCACAAACAATACCATTGAAGCAGTCGAGGTGATTGATTTGCTTGGAAAAGTAGTGTCAAAAGAAGATAAAAATGACCAAAGTACATCTGCTTCTTTTGCAACAAATAATCTGAGAAAAGGAACTTACTTGTTAAGAATCAGTTTTGCTGATAAATCTTCTTCTCAACAAAGCATTATAATCGAATAATTCTGGAATTATCCATTTTTATAATGCCTTTATACTGTTTATGAAAAGTTTGCTGTTTATCTTTTGCTTATTCATCGGCGGTGCCGTTTTCTCTCAGGAAACGGTTACGCTGAGCGGTGTCGTAACAGATTCTGAAACGAATGAACCGATAATCGATGCGGTTGTAGTTTGTGATTCAACTATAAAAGCAATCTCCGATATTAATGGAAAATATGCGTTCCAAGTCGTAAAAAACTCGAAACATACCATTACGGCGGAGTATTATGGTTTTGAGAATTACAAGGCTGAGGTGGTGGTAGGTAATGCAGATTATGTTCATAACGTTACCCTTGAATCGAGTGATAACATCATTGATGAGGTTGAAATTGTTCGTGATGTTGCAAAACTGAGAGAAACCCCAATTGCGTTTTCCAATATTACTGCAAAACAGATCTCAGAGGATTTGGGAACGCGGGATTTGCCAATGATTTTGAATTCCACGCCGGGTGTGTATGCAACCGAGCAGGGAGGAGGATCTGGTGATTCCCGTATTTCAATCCGTGGGTTCGATCAGCGAAATGTTGCCGTTCTGGTAGATGGCGTTCCTGTGAACGATATGGAAAATGGCCAGGTTTATTGGAGTAACTGGGACGGGTTGAGTGATATTACCAAAACTATTCAGGTTCAGAGGGGATTGGGAGCGTCAAAGCTGGCTATTACTTCTGTTGGAGGAACTATGAATATCATGACGAAAGGAATTGACCAGAAGTTTGGTGTTCACGTAAAACAGGAAGTAAATAGTTACGGGCTTTATAAAGCTTCTTTCGGATTGAATACGGGGATGATGAAAGGAAACTGGGGAATTTCCCTTGCAGGTTCCAGAAAATGGGGTAGTAGTTATGCTGATGCAACATTTGATGATGCGTGGTCTTATTTCTTCAAAGTTCAAAAGAAATTCGGAAAGCATCATTTGCTGACCTTTGGAGTGAATGGGGCCCCTCAGTCTCATGGGCAAAGGTCAACAAAACTGCCTGTTTCTGTAGTAGATGAAAAACTGGCAAAACAAACCGGGATAAATTATACAAGACAATTGGATTCTGTGGGAAACACCAGTAACCTGTACTACACAACCGCCAGTATCGGAGCACGCGGAAATAAGTATAATCCGAATTACGGAATGATAAACGGGGATGTGTTTAATGAAAAAGTGAACTACTTCCATAAACCTCAGTTCAATTTGTCTCATTCCTGGAACCCGAACGATAAGTTCAACTGGACAACAATTGCGTATTTGTCTGTCGGTAAAGGAGGTGGTACTTCGATGAAGAATACACCTGCCCGCGATACAACAACCGGATTGTATGAATTCCAGAAGATTTATGATCAGAACTCGACGAGTATTTCCTCTTTGTACAGTACAACCGAGCATTCTTCTTCCAACTACCTGAGATCTGCAAATAATGACCATAAATGGGTCGGAGTGATTACTTCTGTTTCATACAAGGTGAATAAGCGCATTTCAACACTCTTTGGTTTGGATGCCAGGTATTACCGGGGAAGCCACTATCAGACGGTTTACGATCTGATGGGAGGAGATTATGCAATTGATAATTCCGATAAAAACCAGCCGAAAGGTTTGGGAAACCTTGGATATGCAATGAAACGCGTGGATGATAAGGTTTCTTATTACAATGATGCGATCGTGATGTGGGGTGGAGCATTCGGACAGGTTGAGTACAAAAAAGACAAGTGGTCAACATTCCTGACCGGTTCACTTTCTGAGACAGGTAATCAGCGTATCGATTATTTCAAGAAAAAGGACCTAGTTTTTGCTGATACGATTATGAGACAGGCTGTTGGTTATGGAGATACGGTTGTATATAATGGTCGGAAATATACCAATCAATCAGCTGAAGCAAGAGCTGCAACTACCGACAGAAAGTGGTTTTTAGGAGGTACGATCAAAGGAGGTGTGAACTATAATATTACCAAAAATCACAATGTTTTTGTAAACGTGGGGTATTTGAGTATTGCACCTAAAATGAATACCGTTTTCGATAATAACAATATGCCGTTCTTGGAAACGAGAAATCAAAAAGTAGCTTCTGCTGAGTTGGGTTACGGGTACAAAAGCAAGAAATTTGCTGCCAATGTGAACCTGTATTACACACTGTGGAAAAACAAACCACCTCAATATACTCCGACAGTTGTGACACCTGATGGAACGTTTTCTTATAACATCAATGGTCTGGATGCATTGCATAGAGGAATTGAAGTTGACTTCAATTACAACCTGAACAAAAAAATGAATTTTGAGGGAGTGTTTACACTGGCAGACTGGAAAACAATTTCGGGCTCCAAGGTATATATCATTGATAACAATGGACTGATGGTTGACTCGGTTGATTTCAGCGCGAAAAATGTACATGTAGGCGATGCTGCTCAATTGCAGATCGGAGGTTCGTTCAGATATGAAATTATCAAAAACCTGTATGTAAAAATCAGATATACATTCTTTGGTAAAAACTATGCGAATTTTGATCCTCTGGCGCTTGTAGGAGCTAATAAAGACCGTGAATCCTGGAAAATGCCGAGTTATGGATTGTTAGATTTCAATTTCGGATATACATTCAAAGTATCTAAACTTTATTTCACTTTGAACGGAGGAGTTATGAATATTTTGGATAAAGTTTACATCACTGATTCACAAAACGGATTAAACTTCGATGCCAGTTCAGCAATTGTGTTTGTTGGAATGGGCAGAAGATTAAATTTTGGTTTGAAAATAGGAATATAAATAAATAACAAATGAATAAAATAGTTTACACTTTGGTTTTTAGCTTGTTAATGAGTGTGTTATCATATTCACAGGCCGTGTTGCCGACTAGCTGGAGTTTTACAACAACAACCCTACCTACCGGATGGACGGAATCCGGTACCAGTTTTTACACTGCATCCGGAAATACACCTCCGGCAATGAAATTCGACAACACGGGAGATTACCTGATTATTTACTTTGCAAGTAGTCCCGGTGCATTGACTTATTACCTGACAGGAAACTCTTTCGCAGGAGGTACTTTTAAAGTAGAAGAGTCTGATAACGGTACCACTTACACGACGCTTCACACGCATACTGCACCACCTGCAGGAACTTACCAGATGTATACGGATAACCCGCAGTCAGCAACGCGCTACATTCGTTTCATTTACACGAACAAAGCGTCCGGAAACATTGGGTTGGATGATGTCGGTATTGCGGTCGGTGCAGCAACTCCTGAACAGGAAATCAATGTGAAGTACAATAACACAACGATTGTTACAGGTGGTACACAAGTAGTAAGCTCTCTTGTTTCTGCAATGACTCCGTTTGTTTTCGATATCGAAAACCTGGGAACTGCAAATACCCTGAATATTTCCAGTGCAACTGTCTCCGGGGCAAATGCTTCTGATTTTACGGTTGCATTATTCCCTTTAACAGTTGCTGCAGGTGCCGTTCAGCCTTTGACGGTTAACTTTACTCCGGCAGCTGCAGGAAACAGAAATGCAGTGCTGACAATCAACAGCAATGATGTGGATGAAGCTTCATATATTATTAATTTGTACGGAATCGGTGGCAACCTGGCTTCAGAACCAGCAGCCCAACCGTCAAACTTAACTTTCTCTAACGTGAAGTCATACCGTATTACAGGATCGTTCACGGCTTCAGCAGCTGAAGGATTTCTTGTACTTCGTAAAAAAGATTCAGCTATAACAGGTGCGCCTGTTGATGGTGCGGTGTATCAGCGTGGAGATATTGTTGGAGATGCTCAGGTTGTTTATTCTGGAACATCTACAGGATTTATCCCGAATAACATCATTGCAGGTACAGACTATTACTTTACGGTATATGCTTATAACGGACCGGGAATATACAGAAACTATCTGATAACTTCTCCTTTGACAGGGCATGTAACTTCTTTGGGATCTATGCAGCCTGCAAACTATTATAACGGAATTTCAACAAGCAGTACAACGTTTGTTGCTGACTTACATAATTTGACAAATCCGCATCAAATGCAGTTTTACAGCAACTATGCAAACCTGATGATCGGATTGTTTGCTGCAAGAGATACTACACTGGACCGTCGTGTGATTACTTGTGTTTACAGCGGTGAAAACAAGATCTACACAGAACCATTCGATTTCACAACAAATGGTTTCAGCCGTGAGCACACTTATTGCCATAGCTGGATGCCGAGTTACCCTGCAGATGCGCTTCCTGAGTATAACGATTATCACCATTTGTTCCCTACAAACCAGAATGATGCAAACGCATTAAGAAGTAATTACCCATTAGGTAAAGTTGTTACACAAACAGGTGGTTACCTGGGATGTAAATTCGGATTTGACGCGAGCGGAAACAGAGTTTTTGAACCGAGAGATGCTCACAAAGGTGATGCTGCAAGAGCGATGATGTATGAAGCGATTTGTTACACAACTGTATCCGGAAACAACTGGGGATTCCCAAATCCGATCAGCAGTTCTATTCCTTATGGACAAGACCAGGCGATTTTGAAGCAGTGGAACATGCAGGATTTACCGGATGCATGGGAAATTTCGAGAAACGACTTTTTAGATTCGCTTCAGGGAAACAGAAACCCGTTTGTTGATAATCCCAATTATGCTTGTTTTGTAAACTTCACAAACATGAGCTATGAATCTTTGGGATGCACGGCAAAAGTGGAAGAGGCTTTATTGAACGGATTTATTTTGTATCCAAACCCTGTCACGAATATCCTGACAATGAACGTTGATGCAACAACAATTACTGGTTATGAAATTATTTCAGCAGACGGAAGAGTAGTTAAATCTGCAAACGGGATGAATGAGGTTCTGGTAGAATTGAATATTCAAGACCTGAAAACAGGTTCATATATTGTTAAAGTGAGAACGCCGTATGGTGAAGCTCAAAAATCAATTGTGAAAAACTAAACATGAAGAAAATAATTGTTTTTCTTTTTTTTCTAACAGGAGCAGGTGTAACAGCCTGCTCTTATCATTTGCAGGTAAAGGAAGCGCAACAGGCCATTGACGGATCAACCCGATCTTCTGTCGAAATGGATTCCATGATTGCCCCTTACCGCAGGGAAATGATGAAAGAATTCGGTCAAGTGATTGGCGAAACAACAACTGACCTGGTAACCGGAAGGCCGAATTCGACACTGGGCTTCTGGATTTGTGATAAACTGATCGCTGAGGTGAAAGATAGTATTCTGTTCAGGAATGAGCCCCTGGTTGCATTTATCAATACTGGCGGTTTGCGTGCGGATTTACCAAGAGGACAGATCACTATCGGCGATATCTACAAAGTGATGCCTTTTGATAACCGGATTGTTTATCTGAAATTGTCGACCGATAAAATCCCTGAAATGGAAGCCTGCCTGAAGGAAAAAGGCGGCGAACCAATTGGTGGTTTTTCATTGGTAAAAGGAAAACTGGAATTTCCGGATGCTGCTGTGAAGGAGAAAAAATATTTTTGGGTGGTGACTTCCGATTTTTTAGCTGATGGAGGAGACAATATGTTCTTCTTTAACAACCCTTTGGAACGACTGGATACTAATATCCTGCTTCGTGATTTTATTATCGAAGCTGTTAAAAAAGAGAAAAAAATTACCTTTTTTGCTCAAGAAAGAATAAATTGGTGACATGGAACGAAGATTATTTTTGCAACAAACCGGTATGGTAGCGGGAGCGGCTGTAATTGCTCCGTCGCTGATCAATGCAAAGAAGAAACAAAGTAAATTGGTAATCCTGCATACCAATGATACACATTCGAACATTGATCCGTTTCCGGTGAATCACCCAAAGTTTCCGAATATGGGCGGGGTGTCAAGGAGAGCAGCTTTGATAAAACAGATCAGGGAACAGGAAGAACATGTTTTATTATTGGATGCCGGAGATATTTTCCAGGGAACGCCTTATTTCAATAAGTTTCATGGAGTGCTCGAAATGAAAACCATGGGAGCGATGAATTACGACATCGTCACTTTGGGAAACCATGATTTTGATATCGGGATGGAAGCGTATAAAAGTGCTTTGACTCATGCTTCGTTCAAGGTAGTGAATGCCAATTATGAATTGAGTTCAACACCGCTTTCGGAAGTTGTTTTGCCGCATACGATCGTTCAGAAAGCTGGTTTTAAAATCGGGGTTTTTGGTCTGGGAGTTGATCTTCAAGGCTTGGTTCCGGAAGAAAACTGGAAAGGAATGACCTACCAGGATCCTATTCTGGCAGCGCAGAAGCAAGCCGGTTTGCTGAGAAAAGAAGGTTGTGATTTGGTCATTTGCCTGTCTCATTTGGGATATGAATACAAAACAAACCAGGTTTCTGATAAGGTATTAGCAGCTTCCACTTCCGGAATTGATCTGATCATCGGTGGGCATACGCATACTTTCCTTGAAGCAATGCAGGAATTTCAGAATAAGGAAGGAAAACCGGTTTTTGTGAACCAGGTCGGTTATGGCGGATTGAAATTAGGTCGTATAGATATTGATATGACACATGAGAGTGGAAAGGCTACAATCGCTTCGGATAACCGTTTTCTTGACGAAAATATTGTCTGATCGGGAGAGAATATCTCACGGATTATAAAAATATGGCCGCCTGTCAACCAGTGACGGGTGGCTTTTGTTTGAGTATTATTAGCTGCACCACATCATTTTCGAGAACAAAAGAGCTTATATTTTATCCAAATAGGTTGCTTCTGGAGAATGGGAACAGGCAGCAGTCACTTTTTTGAAATAAAAAAGCCGCCTCCAAACGGAAACGGCTTGAATAATCAATTATTGAATGTTACAAGTGAATCACTTCACCATACGCTGCCGCTGCCGCTTCCATCACTGCTTCAGACATTGTCGGGTGAGGGTGAACTGTTTTGATTAGCTCTTCACCGGTTACTTCCAGTTTGCGGACTGCAACGATTTCAGCAATCATTTCAGTTACATTTGCACCGATCATGTGTGCTCCCAATAATTCACCGTATTTCGCGTCAAAGATCAGTTTTACGAAACCGTCTTTCGCTCCGGCAGCAGATGCTTTGCCTGAAGCGGAGAACGGGAATTTCCCTACTTTAATTTCCAGTCCGGCTTCTTTCGCTGCTTTTTCAGTCATACCGACGGATGCTATTTCCGGAGAACAGTATGTACATCCCGGGATATTTCCATAATCCAATGGTTCCGGGTGATGTCCTGCGATTTTCTCTACACAGATGATTCCTTCAGCAGAAGCCACGTGAGCCAGTGCAGCTGTAGGAATCACGTCTCCGATTGCATAGTAACCGGGAATATTTGTCTGGTAGAAGTCATTTACCAGAATTCTTCCTTTATCCACAACAATCCCCAATTCCTCCAATCCGATATTTTCTATGTTTGCCTGAATTCCAACTGCAGAAAGGACCACATCACATTCGATTTTTTCTTCTCCTTTTGCCGTTTTAACAGTTACGATACATCCTTTTCCTGAAGTATCAACTGCTTCTACGGAAGCACTCGTCATCACATTGATTCCCGCTTTCTTGAATGATTTTTCCAGTTGCTTGGATACTTCTTCGTCCTCGACCGGAACAATGTTCGGCAAGTATTCCACAACAATTACTTCTGTTCCGATTGCATTGTAAAAGTATGCAAATTCAACACCAATCGCACCTGAGCCAACCACTACCATTTTCTTAGGTTGTGTTTTCATGCTCATTGCCTCACGGTACCCAATAATTTTTGTTCCGTCCTGGGGCAGGTTCGGCAATTGACGGGAGCGTGCTCCTGTTGCAATAATGATTCCTTTGTCAGCACTGTATTCGGTTACTTTGCCGTCTTCTCCGGTTACATCCACTTTTTTACCAGCTTTCAAAACTCCGAAACCTTTGATTACGTCAATCTTATTCTTCTTCATCAGAAACTGAATTCCCTGGCTCATGCCATTTGCAACTCCTCTGGAGCGTTCAACCATTCCTCCGAAATCTGCTTTTGAATCTTTTACGGTAATTCCGTAGTCAGATGCATGTTGAATGTATTCAAACACACTGGCACTTTTCAAAAGCGCTTTTGTTGGAATACACCCCCAGTTCAAACAGATTCCACCCAATGCGTCACGTTCAACAATTGCCGTTTTCAAACCCAATTGTGATGCACGGATAGCTGTCACGTATCCTCCGGGACCACTTCCAATAACTATGATATCGTAATTCATTTCTTTTCTCAATAAATGGTAACGGCACGAAATTAATCAATTCTTGCTAATTCCATGCGAATATGCCTCCTAATTCAAAATAGATTCTTTAATCATTCAGGAATTCCTAATTTTGGGCAAAAACTCATCAAATGGTTAAGTATCATTTAGCAATTGAACAGGCAAACCAGCAATATATCCAGTTCAAAGTTATTTTTGAAAACGTCTCACCGGGTGCTATTATCCATTTACCGAAATGGAGACCCGGAAGATACGAACTGGGGAACTTTGCAAAGAACGTCAGAGGGTTTAAAGTGTTTGACATGAATGGAAAGGTGGTGGATTTTCATAAAACAGATCTGTCTTCCTGGAAAATCGAAGTGAAAGAAACATCAACCATCCGGGTGGAATACAGTTATTATGCGGCAGAACTGAATGCCGGATCAACTTTTCTGAATAAGGAAATGCTTTATTCAAATCCGGTTAATTGCTTTGTATATCAGAATGGAAAAAAGGACGAAACCTGTGAAGTGCATCTGGATATCCCTGCCAGCTGGAATATCGCATGTTCGATGGAGCGTGAAGGAATGGTGCTGAGGGCTGCAGATTTTGATGAACTGGCGGATTCACCGTTTATTTGTTCTGCGTCGCTGCAATACAATCAATATGAATCCGGCGGAACCATTTTTCATTTGTGGTTTCAGGGAGATTGCCAGATCGACTGGTCGGGATTAATCCACGACTTCAAAGCATTTACGGATAAGCAGATCGAGAAATTTATGGAGTTTCCGGTTCCGCATTACCATTTCCTGTTTCACATTCTTCCATATAAAGCTTATCACGGGGTGGAGCATCAGAAATCGACTGTTATTGCACTTGGACCAACCTACGATGTATTTGGCCATTTATATACCGAATTGCTTGGAGTTTCTTCGCATGAGTTGTATCATGCCTGGAATGTGAAAGCCATTCGCCCGATTGAAATGTACCCGTACGATTACCAGAAGGAGAACTTATCGAAACTGGGGTACTTGTGCGAAGGTGTAACCACTTATATGGGCGATCTGATGTTGTATAAGTCGGGAGTGTTCGATTTGAAACAATACTTGCATGAATTCACCGGTCAGTTGCAGAAGCATTTCGATAATTTTGGTCGTTTTCATTACTCGGTTGCAGATTCTTCCTATGATACCTGGCTGGATGGGTACACAGTCGGTGCGCCCGGACGAAAAGTTTCTATTTACACCGAAGGATGCCTGCTGGCTTTTGTTTGTGATGTGAAAATCCGTGAGTATTCCGGGAATAAGCATGGTCTGGATGAATTGATGAAACGTTTGTATTTCAATTTCGCACTGGGAAACAAAGGCGTGAGCGAAGATGATTATATTGCCTTGCTCAAAGAATTGGCGGGTCCGGAAATCGAAGAGTTGATCACCGGTTATTTCTACGGAACGCGACCTTTTGAAGCTATTTTAACCGAAGCGCTTGAAACAATCGGACTGGAACTGACACACAAGCCGAACTGTCGTTACTCAGTAGGAAGAACAGGTTTTAAATCACATCCGTTTGGTTCCGGATTCCAGGTCGCGGCCATTTATCCCGGGTCTCCGGCAGATCTGGCGGGTTTGATGCTCAACGACGAAATTATCGCAGTAAATGATTTCAAACTGAATGGTGATCTGGATAACTGGTTATCCTACCTGGATGATCAGAACAAGCGATTGACAGTGATTCGTCAGGGAAAAATCATCGAACTGGCTCTTCCGGAAGTTCAGCGAAGCTTTTATCTGGAATATGGTGTTGAGGTGATCGAAAACCCGAATTCCTTCCAGAAAAAAGCGTTTGAACACTGGAATAAATAATTCGATGACTTATCCTGAAAAAGTTAAAATTTATAGCTGACTCCCAAACTCGGTAAGATCGGGAATTGGTAAATTACGGCATTCGTTACGCGATTCACGTAAAAGATATTTTTTCGGTTGTAAGCGTTTGTAACAGATGCTATGATTTCAAGCTCTGTTTTGTTTTTAAATTTGAATTGCTTTTTAACCGTGATATCTAGGCGGTGGTATGTTGGCAATCTTTTGGAGTTGAAATCTCCCAGAAGCACCCCAACCGATGAAGAATTGCTGCTTGTGTAATCTGTTGTAACTCCCTGGGAAAATGTTTCAGGCTGGTAGAATCCTGCTGTTGGAGTAAATGGTAGTCCCGAACCGAAATTCCAGCGGACATTCAGCTCCAGGTCTTTCTTTTTACCAAATGCATAGGATACAACCAGGTTGATGTTATGTCTTCTGTCAAAGATTGGTGCGTACGTTGAAAATCCGTCCCAACGGGTATTTTTTCCGTAAGAATAAACTCCCCACAGGAATAACCGGTTCATGGTGTATTTCAGCAAGACATCTACACCATAGGATTTTCCGCTTTCAATCAGGAAGTCCTTTTTGTATACATCGTCTTCTTTCGCGAACTGGGAAACATCTTCATATAACTTATTGATATTGATGTTGCTCAGCTGCGGGAAGTATTTAAAGTATCCTTCGATGTTCAGAGACAGGTTCTTGGTCAGGTCAAGCTCAGCTCCCGCAATTGCGTGCCAGGAGTACTGAATTCCGTTTTTCGGATTTTTTGTTTTCCCGTTTTCAGTGATGAATGTTTGCTGCACATTGGTAGGAGCACTCAAAAGTCCGTTAAAGAGATTCACGATATCTCTGTCCGAAGAAGTGGAAGTAAAGTTCTGAGAATACCGTCCTCCGGATATTTTCAGACGCAGGAAGTCTGTTGCATTGTATTTCACTCCCAAACGCGGTTCAAGAGAAATCGTGCCTAAACTGGCATAAGCCTGAGCGCGCATCCCCGGCTGAACAACGAAACGTTTGGTTACAAATTTGTAGTTCACGTAAGCCCCGATTTCCACAGTGTTGTTCTCGTCCTGGATTTTTGAAGCAATTTCATTATACGTCAGATAATCGGTCTTGAAAATGTTGATACCGATTCCGTAATCAATCTGGCTTTCATTTTTCAGAAAGTAAGAGAAGTCAAAGCCTAAATCTGTTCCGAAAATAGAACTGGTTCGCGGTTGAGATCCCTGTTCTTCGAAGTGAGTTTTGTAGTTGGAAGCTGTTAAGTGTCCTTTGATGAAAGTTTTTCCTCCTCCCGGTAAAAGGATCCAGGACAAACCTCCGCCTGCCTGCTGAAAATCCAATGCGGCAGATTCGTTGTAATTCACTTTGTCCGTATTGCTGAATCCGAATACCGAAATTTTGGAACCTTGCCCGGTTGCAAACGTCAGTTTTCCGTATAAATCCGTAAAATTATAGGGTAAACCATTTCCATTGTTAACTCCGCGGTAAAGGTCTTTTGCTGTGTAATCCAACAGGGAATGTTTTGCAGAGAAGATAAAAGATCCTGCTCCCGGTCTTCCTTCTTTAGCGCGATACAACGGCCCTTCCAGTACCAGTTTTGCCAGAAAGGGGGATGCGGAAACTTTCCCTCCGAAATTCTTTTTATTTCCGTCACGGTAAGTGATGTCCATGACAGAAGAGATTCGTCCTCCGTATTTTGAGTCAAACCCTCCGGTATAGATATCTACATTTTTGACCAGTTCCGTTTCAAAAATAGAGAAGAACCCGATAGAGTGAAAAGGATTGTAAATCGTCATTCCGTCGAGTAAAACTTTGTTCTGAATCGGTGTTCCCCCGCGAACGTACAGCTGTCCTCCCTGATCACCTGTTGTAACAACTCCCGGAGTTACGGAAAAGGCAGCGGTGATATCATTTTCTGCTCCCACTGCAGGAATGCGCTCCAGTCCTTTCTTGTCCAGTTTTACAACTGACATCAATACCTCCGTTGTCTTTGCTTTTGTTTCAGCAGAAATGACAACTTCATCAATCCCGACTGCGTCCACGGGAATCAGGTCGATACGAAGCTCAGTCGTTCCGGATTTGGACTGGACAGCAATTTCTTTATTATACTCTTTGAATTCAGTTGTCTGAACCTTTAACAGATAGGTTCCGATTGCCACTTTCGGGATTGAAAAGAATCCGTTTACATCCGTACTGGCTCCCAGAATAGCTTGTGTTTTTTCCGTAGGAATAAGAACTACTTTTTCAAACGGAACTACCTCACTGTTTTCGTTGTTGAAAACAAAGCCGCGGATGGTATGATCTTGGGAAAATGAATAGATTGCTATGGTCAGAAATGTAAATAAGGAGAGTATTTGTTTCATATGATTTACCATGAAATTAATCAAGTTCCGAAATTACATAATTAACACTAATTAACTAACTAAAATTTTGAAAAATGATAAAACGTACAGATTATTGATTAAACGGGCTTTAATGGTAATTGAGAGAGACTTTAAGATGAGAGACAAAAGACCCCAGACTGACTGCTGGTCTTATGTCTTGTGTCTATTGTCTCAAAGTTTATTATTTTTCACTTTTCCGAAGGATCAACTTTGCCTTTTCCCAATAGATATCCATTTCTTCCAGAGGCATTTCCACCATGTTTTGCCCGGCTTCCGCAATCAGCTCTTCCATTTTCTGAAAACGCGCTTTAAACTTCTGATTGGTCGATTCGAGCGCATCTTCCGGGTTCACATGGATGAAGCGGGCGTAATTTACCAGGGAAAACAGCACATCTCCGAATTCATCCAGGATTTTATCCTGATCTTTTGTCTGCTGTGCCTCATGCAATTCCGAAAATTCTTCGATGACTTTGTTTTTCACGTCTTCAATTTCAGACCATTCAAAACCGATTCCTTTGACTTTTTCCTGAATTCTCATTGCTTTAATCAGAGCCGGGAGCGTATTCGGAACGCCTTCCAGAACGGATTTTTTACCTTCTTTTAGTTTGATTTTTTCCCAGTTTGCTTTTACTTCTTCCTCTGAATCGGCGGTTACATCTCCGTAGATATGCGGATGGCGGTGAATCAGCTTATCACAAATTCCGTTCAGAACGCTTGTTACATCAAAAGTCCCCAGTTCGGAGCCGATTTTTGAATAAAAAACAAGGTGCAGGAACAAATCTCCCAGCTCGCCCTGGATACCTTTCAGGTCATTCGCCTGGATGGAATCCGCCAGTTCGTAGACTTCTTCAATAGTTAAATGTCTCAGCGACTGAATAGTCTGTTTTTTATCCCACGGACATTTTTCACGCAAATCATCCATGATATTTAACAGGCGTTCAAAAGCCAGTAATCTCGGATCCTGGTTTAAATTATCATTAGCTAATTCCATACTGCAAATGTACATAGAACAAAATTTGTAATTTTGAATTATGAGATTTACACTACTCTTTTTTTTTCTGCCAATTTTGGGATATTCTCAGGAAAATAAGGTGGATGACTGGTTTTTTTCAGCGAAGGCCAAATCGGGCTTTTTAGCAGCGCATCACGGAACAATGGGACACCTGGCAAAAGACCGGATTTTTGCAGGAGAATTGTCTTTCGGCAAGCGCATCCGGTCCAAAAACTGGAGCCAGGAATACCGGAACCCATACATCGGAGGAACGCTTTACGGATCGAACCTGGGAAACAGGAAGATTTTAGGATATGGCTTCGGAGCATACGGTTTTATCGAATTTCCCTGGACGCGAAGTGAAAAATACGTATTTACCTGTAAACTGGGTGCAGGTTTGGGAGTGATTACTAAAGTGTATGATCCGGAAAAAAATCCGAAAGATGTGGCAATGAGCACCTACCTGAATGCCATTATTTGCCTGGGAGTCACGGGACGCTGGTATATCAGACCGGAACATGCACTGATCTACAGCCTGGACCTGACACATTTTTCCAACGGGGCAAGTAAAGTTCCCAATCTGGGAGTAAACATGCCCTTTATCGGTTTGGGATACGCATATACTTTTAAAAAAGAGGAGCATCAGAGCATGATTCCGGAAGCGTTTGGACATGTACCGTTCTTCAAGAGCTGGAACGTTTCTTTAGTGGGAATCATTTCGGATAAAGAGAATTTCCCGACAGGCGGGAAGCGCTATCCGGTTTTTGCCCTGAGCGCCATGCTGCATAAACAGTTCAAACCCAAGGCAGGAATGGAAATAGCACTTGATATTATTTCCAAGCAAGCCATTATGGGCTACCGGGAGTACATTCCGAAAACACAGTGGTCTATTCTACAGATCGGTGGCTTTCTCGGGTACAATATTCCATTGGATAAATTCCGCTTCGTGATCGGGATGGGAGCTTATATCAAAGACCGTTACAATCCGGATGACTTATTCTACCACCGGGTTGGGATGCGTTACCAGTTCCGGAACGGGTTATTGCTGAATCTGGTTCTGAAATCAAACTGGGCAAAAGCCGATTACATCGAATACGGAGCCGGATATACGTTTAACTATAAATCAAGATATCATGCGAAATAGTTTGTTGCTTTTGTTTTCGATGATCCTTGTTTTTGCTTGTAAAAAACCGGAAAACAGGACGTGTTTTAAATTTAAAGGCGAGGATACTACGAAGGAAATTGCATTGGACGATTTCAATCGGCTAGACCTGAGAGAACACGTCGAATATGTTATCATCCAGGATTCGTTAAACAAAGTGGTACTTTCCGGTGGGAAAAACCTGTTGAACCTGATTGATGTAACAGTATCCGATGGCTTGCTGACAATCATAAACAAGAATCGATGCACTTTTTTGCGCAATGCGAAGAAAGTGGTCGTTGCGGAAATTCACTGCACAAATCTGATCAATATCCGTTTTGTCGGAACAGAGCCTTTGACTTGTCGCGGAGCGATCAATACGGACTATTTTACGTTCTATTCCCGCGATGGAGCAGGGGATGTGAACCTGAAAGTGAATGCACTGTATATTGACGCTGAAGCAAACCACGGCTGGTGTAACTACACCCTTTCCGGAACAACCCAGTCAGCGCGTATTTGCGCTAAAAGCAACAGCTATTGCGATGTGACTGGTTTGCAGGTCAGCGATTCCATTTATGTGGCATCAGAAACCGTCGGAAACATCAAAATCGATGCAAACAATTTGGTGATTCATGGTTACATTACCGAGTCGGGAAATATTCTCTATACCGGAACGCCGCTTGGAATCGATGTGCTTTTGAACGGAACCGGCGGAGTGAAATCATTATAGTATAAGAAAAAAGTCGGGATGAAAAATTTTTCATCCCGACTTTTTTACAATTTTTCTATTTTCCTCTTTTCAGCTGCATCAGCACTTTAAATGCTTTGTCAACGTGATCTTGTTTTACAATGATAGTAAATTCATTTGCTGTCGAAACAATCTCAACAATGTTCAGTCCTTCCCATGCCAAATGCTTCAGAATGTAATAATAGACTCCATACACCTCAGAATTTACAGCTGGTAATTTCACTGTAATAGAAGCCAGGTCGTGTGTATGTGATTTCAAACGTTCATTGATTAACAAGTTTTCCACACGCTGAGAAACGCTCTGAGAGCAGATTACTGTTGTTTCGGTGACGCCGCGGCAAATCGTGTAGAAAATATCTGATTCGGAATTGACGAGATGAACCAGGTCTGCCTGTTTTAAGCGGAGCGACTCGGTATTTTCAAAAGTGAAATCTTCTAAATTTGAACGGACCAAGAAGTCTCCAAGTTCACCGATAATATTCGTGATTTTGATGTTCAGGCGGTGGTAAAGGCCTGGAGACATGCGTTTGATAGCCATCACAATCGCTCCTTCTTTGACTTCTTTCCCTAAGGCTTCTTCAATTTCGGGTTTGATTTTGCGTGCTAACGAAGAAATGTTAATCAGGTCATCAGTCATTGCCTCACGCAAAAATGGGCTTCTTCCGATGATTTCTTCTGTTATTTTTCCAATTGATAACATAATTTTGGATCGAATTAATAGGTGTGCAAATTTAAACAATCGCAGGTAAAAAAATTTGATAAAAGATTAGGTTTTATACGGGATGAATAAACTGTTGATTTGGATGAAGAAAACTTAATATTCGATGAATATCTGTTTATCTAAAGATTGCGAAAAGATTAATAAACCTAGTTGTAGTTAGTGCTGGAGGTTTGTTTTATTTTTAATAATATTCAGTACGTAATCCAGCTGCTGTTGCTGGTCCATTTCGGAGTTGTCCACAACGATGGCATCTTCGGCTTGCTTCAATGGGCTGATTGCCCGGGTGCTGTCGATATGATCGCGGTGTTCCAGGTTTTCCAGGATTTCCTCCAGACTGTTTGTTTCTCCTTTTGCCTGTAGTTCCAGGAAACGTCTTTTTGCCCGAATTTTGGGTTGGGCAGTGATAAAAAGCTTTAATTCTGCCTGCGGAAAAATCACGGTTCCGACATCTCTCCCGTCCATTACCACACCGCCGTTTTTTCCGAGTTCCTGCTGTTGTTTCACCAGAGATTCCCGCACTTCCTTAATAGCAGCCACCTCACTTACAATATCGGCTACTTCCAGCTGGCGAATCGCATCCGAAACATCTTCTCCGTTCAGCAAAACAATTCTGTTTTCTTGCTGGTCCGTGTCTCCGAACCGGATATTGATTTCCGGAAGAGAGGAAACGATACAGGATAGATTGATTTTATGCGGGCCCAAAACGCAGCCGTTTCTCAAAGCATATAAAGCAACACAGCGATACATTGCTCCCGTGTCAATAAATGTGTAGTGTAATTTTTGGGCCAATGCTTTTGCCAGGGTACTTTTTCCACAGGAAGAAAAGCCGTCAATTGCAATTGTAATATGTTGCTCTGGATGCATGCTGCGAATTTAACGGAAAAGAATGAAATCCTTCATTTCCGGGCATAAAAAAGGGCTTCCGTACTGTGACGGAAACCCTTCATATTTTTGTTAGATTGCTCTGAGATTAGAATCTCCAACCCAAACGGAATTGTCCGAATACGTTGTTAGCGAATCCACTTTGTTTCATTTCATTACCTTTTACTTCTGCTGTAACACCAGCAATAGTAACAGAAGAAGTTCCTGCTTTCATAGTGTAAGAATTGAATCCAAGACCCAATTCAACGCCCAGGTAGAAGTTTTCAACGAAGTAGTAATCCGTACCACCTACCAAACCAATTCCGAAACCACCTGTTTTTTGTACAGATTTTTCAGCATAATCAGCGCTCACCCAAGTGTTACCGTCTGTCTGCTTTCCATCAGTTGAGAATTTACCCATACCGAAGTTGATATCCAACCCTGCATAAGGGGACAATCTTCCGGTTCCTTTGAAGTGATATTCAGCTCCGATTCCGATAGTTGTTGTTCCTAATTTAGTTACATAAGTACCAGAACCTCCGGAGTTGTCATTTTCATTCTGATAGAAATTCTCAGTTCTTTTTGCACTGTTGAACCCTAAAGACAAACGAACTGCGATGTTATCAGTTACGAAGTAACGGAAACGCAATCCCGGAGTAACGATAGATGCAGTAGTATTACCGTTAGTTGTTCCGTTCAGGTTAGTAACAGAAGAATTGTTAAATCCGAAGTTTGCCAAGCCAGATATTGTCCCTTCCAAAGACATTGGAGCTCCTTCAGTTGGCTTTTGAGCCATAACAGCAGTGGATAAGATCACACCACCCAAAAGTAAACTTAACTTTTTCATGTTTTTAATTATTATTGGTTTGGGCAAATTTACACATTATACAGATTCAGGTTACAAAAAAATGTTAACAGATCTTGGTGAATAACTGGGGGTTTAGTTGAATTAGGGTTTTAGTCCTTTGTAATTCAACAGGTTATTGCTTATTTTTTCGAAAGTAAAAAATTCAGGGTCAAACCATGTTGTCCGCCCGCTACCGAGTAAATATACCATCCATAGTCAATACTGAAGCGTTTGAATGCCATTCCTGCTCCGAAACTGAATCCGGCCAGACCACCTCGTCCCGTAACGGCTAATTCCTTTCTGCGCTGCCAATCAAAGGCGGTGCGGATTTGTAATTTCTTTCCAATGAGTACTTCCAGCTGGATTTTGGCATGGCGGGCCAGGTTTCCGAGAAATCCGGCGTTCTTCACCTGAATGGTATCTCCGGTCAAAGGATCAACACGCGGTTTGGCATTCGGATCCACATAAGAGATGTTCCATTTCTGTAAATGCTGTGCTATCAGACTGATTCTGAAAGGCGCATGCTTTAATTGATGGGAAATCCCGAATTGTACTTCCAGTGGAAGTGGATTCCTGATATTTGTATATCCTTTCCATTGAACTCCCAAGTTTTTAATCACTCCGACAATATTGAGATTTCGGGCACTGTCGCGATAAAGTCCGGCAATGTCCAGGCTGGTACCGAATGCTGTATAGGCATCAAGTTGTGAATACAGGAAATTTAAAGTTGCTCCCACAGACATACGTTCATTGAAACTGTGCCGGGCACTCACCCCTAAAATGAAATCTCCGGGTGTGAAAGTTCCCAGGTTTGTTCCATCTATAGCTGTTCGATCCATTTTTCCATAAGAGGCATACCGGAAATGAACCATTCCCATGGTTCGATGCATTTTTCTGGCATAGGTAAGCGCACCAGTATTCACTCCGCTGGTCATGACAGATTGATTGAACCCAAATCTTCCGTGCATCTGATAATTCATAATTGCAGGATTATTCAGGGCTAAATTCTGGTCGTTGTCGTAGATCGCGATGGCATCTCCTCCTAATCCCATTGTCCGGGCATTGTACTGAGAATTTAAATTCTGAAAGGCATGAATTCCTCCCGTTTGCGCAGGTGAAACAAATGGAAATAAAGTAATGAATATGAGTCTCAGTCTCAGTTTGTTTTTCATATGTGGCAATAACGTTTAATTTCAGTCTTCATTGTTCAGGTCCGATCTTTTTCCGAATTCAATGGCCTCCATTTGTTCAATCTTACCCGCATTTATTTGGAAACGAAGTGCTGTCTGGATATGGTGGAATCCTTTATTTCCGCAAGCTCCCGGATTCAGCCAAAGCAGGTTCCTGCTCTTGTCGTGTTGGACCAGCAGGATGTGGGAATGCCCACACACGAAAATATCGGGCTTTGTCCGCTGAATCAGTTCCAAAGCATGTTTGCTGTATTTTCCGGGCCTTCCGGCAATGTGTGTCATCGAAACAGTCAGTCCCTCGACCTGGAAACTCAGATCTTCCGGGAATTCAGCACGAATCTGCTGATTGTCAATGTTTCCGTAAACTGCTCTTAAAGGTTTGAAAGCCTTCAGCCGGTCGGTAACAGCCAGATTCCCGATATCACCGGCATGCCAGATTTCGTCCACATTTTTAAACAATTCAAAAACGCGTTCGGGAAGAAACCCATGAGTATCTGATAACAAACCAATCCTGACCATTCTGAAAAATATAATTCTCACAAAACTACATAATTTATAAAATTCAAAATTGAAAAAGCACAGCGGGTAACTGATTCAATGTTAAAAAGGAAAGCGCTGGTCATTCGTTCCGGTCTTCATTTTTTGCTTCTCGGTTTTGAATTTTGAATTTTCAATGAAACCTTTGTCGCCTTTCTTCCGACTTCTTTTTATATTTGCCCGTTAAACAAGCAAAAATTGGTAAGCATGGCTACAAAAACAGCTTCAAAACCATCAAAAACAACAAATAAAAGTGCGCTGAAAAGCACAGCTAAATTCTCGAAAGAAATGTATATCAAGTGGTATAAGGACATGCTCTTGATGCGTCGTTTCGAAGAAAAAGCAGGGCAATTATACATTCAGCAAAAATTCGGAGGTTTTTGTCACTTATACATTGGCCAGGAAGCAGTGGTTGCAGGAACGGTCAGCGCTTCGCGCCCTGCGGATAAGCACATGACAGCTTACCGCGATCATGCACATCCGATCGGGCTGGGAACAGATGTACGGGTTTTGATGGCTGAGCTTTACGGGCGTGCTACCGGTTGTTCGAAAGGAAAAGGCGGTTCAATGCACTTTTTTGATAAAGAGAAAAACTTTATGGGGGGACATGGAATTGTTGGGGCTCAAATCCCGATGGGAACAGGGGTTGCCTTTGCTGAAAAATATAACGGAACGGATAACGTTGTGTTTGTTTCAATGGGAGATGGAGCAGTCCGCCAGGGAGCATTGCACGAAACATTTAATATGGCCATGAACTGGAAGCTGCCGGTGGTTTATATCATTGAAAATAACAATTACGCTATGGGAACATCCGTTGAACGTACGACCAACGTGACAGACCTGTCTAAGATCGGTGCTTCGTATGAAATGCCTTCCAGATCGGTAGATGGAATGTCACCTGAAGCAGTACATGAAGCAATCGAAGAGGCTGTTGACAGAGCAAGAAGAGGAGACGGACCAACCTTATTGGATATCCGTACTTACCGTTACAAAGGTCATTCCATGTCAGATCCGCAAAAATACCGCACGAAAGAAGAGGTAGCGGAATGGATGGAACAGGATCCGATTGAGCACTGCCTGAAAATGATCCAATCCAACAAATGGTTGACGGCAAAAGAAATCGAAGAAATTGATGTGTGGGTGAAAAAAGAAGTGGAAGAATCGGTAGAATTCGCTGAAAACTCTCCTTATCCGGATGCTGACGACTTGTACGAAGATGTTTATCAAGAGCCGGACTATCCTTACATTATTGAATATTAATAGAATCTAATTTAGAAAAAAATCGCAGATGGCTGAGATTATATATATGCCCAAATTGAGCGACACCATGACAGAAGGTGTTGTGGCGGAATGGCACAAAAAAGTGGGAGACCCGGTGAAATCAGGTGAATTGTTAGCTGAAATTGAAACCGATAAAGCAACGATGGAATTCGAATCTTTTTACGATGGTGTGTTGTTGCACATCGGTGTTGAAAAAGGACAAACGGCTCCGGTAAATGCTTTATTGGCTGTTATCGGGAAAGCAGGCGAGGATGTGAAAGCATTGATCGCAAATGCAGAACCGGAATCTGCAACTCCGGCTGCTGAACCGGAGAAAAAAGCAGAAGAAAAAGTGCCGGTAATTGCACCGGTTGCTGCAACAGCTCCAAAAGCCGCTGTACCAGTTGTGTCGAATGTATCAAACGGACGCATCCTGGCCTCTCCGCTGGCTAAAAAACTGGCAGAAGAAAAAGGAGTGGATCTGAGCTTCATTACCGGAACAGGAGAAGGCGGAAGAATTACCAAACGCGATGTGGATCATTATGTACCTTACGATGCTCCTGCAAGACCTGCAGCTGTTTCAGGTGCGGTAATGAGTGAACCTTTCATAGATGAGCCGATCTCTCAAATGCGTAAAACCATTGCGCGCCGCCTGGCTGAATCCAAGTTTACGGCTCCGCACTTTTACTTGACGATTTCATTGGATATGGACAATGCCATTGCGGCACGTAAAGCAATGAACAGCCAGGAAGGAGTAAAAGTGTCTTTCAATGACATGGTGATCAAAGCTGTTGCAATGTCTTTGCACAAGCATCCTGCAATTAACTCATCCTGGTTGGGAGATGTGATCCGCAGAAACAACCATGTTCACATCGGAGTGGCTGTTGCGGTTGACGAGGGCCTTCTGGTACCGGTTGTCCGTTTCGCAGACAGTAAAGGATTGTCTCAGATCGGGGAAGAAGTGAAAGTGTTAGCTCAGAAAGCAAAAGATAAAAAGCTGCAGCCAGCAGAATGGGAAGGAAACACCTTTACAATTTCCAATCTGGGAATGTTTGGAATTGAGCAGTTTACTGCCATTGTGAACCCGCCAGACAGCTGTATCATGGCAGTAGGAGGAATTTCCCAGGAGCCTGTGGTGAAAAACGGACAGATTGTTGCCGGGAATATCATGAAAGTAACCCTTTCCTGTGACCACCGCGTGGTTGATGGAGCAACGGGGGCAGCTTTTCTCCAAACGTTTAAGCAATACATGGAAAACCCTGTGATGATGCTGGTTTAGGAATTGATAAATCAATGAAAAAATATCCCCAATTCCGGGGATATTTTTATTTTTCAGGATGTTTTTTCAAATATATTGGCTTGTTCCAATTTATTATTACATCTTTGTCCATTAAATAAAAGAATATGAATAAAGGAACTGTAAAGTTCTTTAACGAAACTAAGGGTTTTGGTTTTATTAAAGAAGATGAGTCAAACAAAGAGTACTTTGTACACGTATCAGGATTAGTTGACAAAGTAAATGAGAACGACGTAGTAACGTTTGACCTGGAAGAAGGAAGAAAAGGATTAATGGCGGTAAATGTAAAACACGCCTAATTATATAGGTATTTTCTTTGAAGAGCCTCGTTTATCAGTTGATGAACGAGGTTTTTTTATTGATTCGCATAAGAAGAGTTGCGGAGTGATGTTTTAATATCTTTTGACAGGGTACCCGAAAGGTAAAATAGAATGGGGATCCGGGATTTTTGGCAGGTTGATTTTTTGAAAAAATCAGAGTTTTTTGATCGTTTCCCAGGTTTGATACATCTTTTCCTGGTTGGGCCTGTTCGGTTCGGTTTCTTCCAGAGGTTCGCATGGGATCAGTGTTTCAAAACATTCTTTCGGAAGGGCCTGGTATAAAGCCGTTCCTTTTGTTTTCCAGGCAATCATTTCATCCGAAACCTCTTTGATGATTTTAGCCGGATTTCCGACAACCAGGCTGCGTTTGGGAATATGCATGTTTGCCGGAACAAAACAAAGTGCCCCGATAATGCATTCGTTTTCGATCACGACATCGTCCATGATTACCGAATTCATCCCGATCAGGCAGTTTTCGCCGATCGTTCCGCCGTGTACGATCGCGCCATGCCCAATATGAGCTCCTTTTTTCAGCCTTACGGTCGTACCGGGAAACATGTGGATGGTGCAGTTTTCCTGAACGTTGCATCCGTCTTCAATGATAACTTGTCCCCAATCTCCGCGAACGGCAGCTCCCGGGCCAATATATACATCCTCTCCGATAATTACATTTCCGGTTACAACTGCCTGAGGATGAATAAAACTGGATTTTTTAACAACTGGAATGAAACCATTGAATGAATATACCGCCATGAATACCTATTTTTGATAAAAATAAGCAATCAAAACGGCAAAATGAGTTATTGCGATTATGTTTTAACCAAACCGAAAGATGATCTTCATCGAATCTATCATGATTTACATTATGGTACGCCAATTGAAGATGATAACGAGTTTTTCGGGCGTTTGGTTCTTGAAATCAATCAGGCGGGATTGTCCTGGGATACGATTTTGAAGAAACAAGCAAACTTTTCAGAAGCTTTTGATGTTTATGATATAGAGAAAATTGCTGATTACCGGGAGGATAAGGTTTATGAATTGCTTCAGAATCCAGGAATTATACGAAATAAACTGAAGGTATATGCCGTTATATATAATGCGCAGCAGGTATTGTTAATACAAAAAGAATTTGGTAGCTTTAAATCATGGTTGGACAGAAACTTAGGGAAATCAAAAGAGGAGTGGGTCAAGTTGTTTAAAAAACATTTTAAATTTGTGGGAGGAGAAATTGTAAACGAATTTTTGATGAGTACAGGCTATCTTCCGGGAGCACATCATGCGAATTGTTTCAGATATAAAGAATTAAATACAGGGTCATGAAAACAAAAATATTACTTCTTGTCATTGCTGTGTTTTTCAGCATTTCTTCGCAGGCACAGATTGGGTTGATGGCTGGTCCGGGGCTGAATTACGGATTCGGTTCGGGTCAGTTGTTCAAGACGTTGAATCTGGGGGTGGAAATTCCGCGCGATGAGAGCGCATCCATTTTGGTGCGCGCTTATGCCAGTCTGAAGAACAATAAACTCGATTCAACTTATGCGGAGGCTAACAACCTCGGAACAAGCCCTTCCGTAATGACGGTCGGAGTGAAAAACGGAGTAACCCAATTCGGGATTCAGGGAGGAACCAGAAGGTATTTTATCGGATCTAATTTTGATTACGGCTTTGGGCTTTATGGCGGAACCGTATTTGATTTTTCCTTGTATCGCCTGAGCAGTAAGGTGACCGAGCCAATCGATCAAAGTGCTTATACCGTTCGTGATGCCAATAAAGGGAGCATATTCCTGTTGAGTTTTGGCTTACAGGGAGGTGCAAAAAAACAATTTGCTTTCGGGACCTTGTTTATGGATGTCTCTCTCTCGTATGCAATTGTTGCTGCAGGTTCTGCGAAACTTTCCGGAGGTGCCAATACACAGGTTTCAGCACTGAACTTCGGATGTAGTATCGGATATCGAAAAGATTTGTTTTTTTAAGTGAAAATTAAGTGATTACAAATTTGCGGTCTTTTTCATTTTTCCTTTCCCGATTCTTAACTTAAAACGGCCACCAGCTTTTTTTTCCGCTTGTTAATTGCTTTTCAAAATCAGCTAAGAATTCTGTATAGGAAGCATACCGTTTGTCCATTCCTTTGATGAGAGCGGCTTTTTGCTCTTCCGGGTTTAGCTTGTTCGGGGGAACAGTGAACTGGTGTTTGGCAGCGAGTTTTTGCAGGACAGGACTGATAGCTTTGTATTTATTGTCGAGATTCGGAAGCGGGTAGGTCAGCTGCAGGTTGGTTGTAATACTCGGGTTAGAATCGATCAACGGCATGTGTCCCTGAAGACAAGTCCAGCAGGTAATACCCAAAGCAAAATAATCTGTTCTTGGATCCACCAGATCCAGCTGGTTCAGAAGTAATTCGGGAGCTGCAAACCCTAACGGAAAAAGCGTTTTCCGGGTGTCCGGTTCGTTTTTATTGATAGCCAGTCCGAAATCAATCAGTGAGACCCGCAAATCTTTTGAAGGGTCAATGATGAGATTTCCTGGCTTGATATCCAAATGATAAACCTGGTTTTGGTGAATGTGCTCTAGGATAGGCTCCAGTTGTTCGAGTACTTTGAGGAGCTGCAAAGCCTTTTCCCTGGAACTGAATTGCTCCAGGTAGTCGTTCAGAGTGATGCCGTTCTGGAAGGATTTGAAGAGCAGAATTTCCGATTCGCTTTCGAAAAAATCCATTGTTTCAGGAAGTCCGTCAACAACGAATGAAAAGGCCGCTTCTTTTCTTAAACGTTCCTGTGCCAATACATTGTCTTCGTGTTTCTGAACCGTTTTCAGAATAGATTTAGCCCCTGATAGTTTACTTTCGGCCAGAAAAATGGCAGCAAACTTTCGTTTCTTAGTTGCATCAATTTGTTCTAAAATCCGATATTTCCCTGCAGGATTCATGCCTTCTCTATAACTATAAATGCAAGTTACCACAAAATTCCGGTAAATGACAGAATAAATAACCGGAACAGGGAGGGGACAGGCATTCTTTTGTTCAATCGGACTCCCGTTGAGGGATTTGTGTGTAAAAGAAAAGTACATTTGGCATATGGATGTAAAATACCTTATTGCAGATTCAGGAGGAAGTTCAACTTGTTGGACTTTAGTGTACGAAAATAACGAAACGACATTTTTTCAGACACGTAGCCTGCATCCCAAATATGCTTTTACAGAGAAAGCGGAAATCCTGGAGGAATTGCAGAAAACATTCAAAGGTCTGCACGTCCCGCTTTATTTTTACGGAGCAGGATGCGCTTCCGGGCTGGTTCAGGAAGAAATGGAGTCTTTTTTGCTGCAAGTTGGTTTTTCCAGGGTAGAAGTTCAGCCTGATACACTTGCGGCTTGTCGGGCGCTTTATGGAAAACAACCTGGTTGGCTGGGAATTTTGGGAACGGGATCTATCCTTGTGCATTATGACGGAAACAGGATTATTGACCGGATTGGAGGCTATGGTTCTTTGATTGGAGATGAGGGAAGCGGGTTTTACTTTGGAAAATTGCTTGTAAGGTTCTTACTGGATTCGCCGGAGTGGGAAACTTCCTGGATTGAATTGTTTGAATCGAAACCATCCGTTTTGAGTAAGCTTGCCAGCGCGGATGCACAAAAATGGATTGCAGACTTGGCACGTCAGACTGCTCATCTTCCTCTGGATTTTTTACACCGGAAAAACGCGGAATTGTTCTTAGAGCGTTACGTTTTGAATATTCCCGATCCGGGTCAGATTGCCTTCATCGGAACCTATGGTTTTGAACAACGGGCCATTTTTGAAGAAGTATTTAAAAATCAGGGAATTACTATTGTGAAGTGCCTGCCCAGCCCGATGGCAGATTTGCTGAGATTTCACCTGACAAATGATTAAGTGTTAATATGAAGTTTTACGGTTAATACTGAGTTGTTTAGTCGAAAATATTAAATCTTTCGTAGAAAAGTATCTTGCCGTTTGAAAAATAATTCACAACTTGCGGAAGCGAAAGTGAGAAATGGATACATTATTAATTCAGGCGACTGCTCAAACTCCCTTAATAGATTTTAATCCTGTTACAGGAATCATGGAAATCAAAGGACGTTCGATTCCGGATGATTCAGAATCTTTTTGGGGAGTCGTTTTAACATGGTTTGATACTTACATGGCGAGTCCGCTGGAAGAGACGCTCGTGAGAATTGATTTGGAGTATTTCAATATTACTTCATCCAAGCGTATTTTGTTCTTGCTTTACAAATTGAATGAGTTAGTTGATTTGGGTAAAAAAGCGAGAGTTGAATGGTATTACAGACAATCCGACGAGGATATGTATGAAGTGGGCCAGGATTATGCTTTTATGGTTCATGTTCCGTTTGATTTCCGGGAGTATACGGACAACGATCTGGTAGTTGCCTAAGAATTCGTTTGAATTGAAAAGGTAAAATTGAAAAACTAATCTTGATAATTATCTAATTGCTAATTATCAATTATCAAGAGTGCTCATTTTTTCAATGGTATCTTCTCAATATTACTTGCTTACTTCTTCATTTTGAATTCTCCATTAATTTATCCTGTAGAAAAAGTCCCTCTTTTTTCAATTTCATTATTTTTGTCGGTATTATGCGTGTAATTGCTGATATCCCTCATTCCCGTTACAAGATTCAGATTTTCTTGTATAATGCAAAATACCTCGTTAAAATTGAATTGGGTCAGTTTGAACAGATTTTCAAAATTGCGGAAGCGGATGTGAATGGTGGAGTGGAAGAAGTGAAGCGCATGGTGACGGATCAATTATTACATAACTCATTAGAACGGTTTCTTTCCATGAGAACAGACTGGGAAGAAGCTTTTAAAAACAAATAAGTATGAAATTAGGACAGGTTATTGCCGCAGGTTTAATTCTCGGGTCGACAACATTCGCATGTTCGGATAAGAAAGAAGAAACGAAAACAAAAGAAGAAATCCCTCCGGTTGTTCCTACGGTAGACTCCAAAGGGTTGAAAATCGCATTTTATTATTCGGACAGTTTAAAAGAAGGCTTCACGTATTATAAAAATGAAGATACGCGCATAACTAAAAAAGGAGAAGCTTTTCAGAACGAACTGATTTCAAAGCAACGTTCCCTGGAGCAAAAGGCGCAGAATTACGAAAAGTATATGCACGAAGGAACGATGACCGGAGCAGATATGCAAAGTTTGGAAAACGAAATCGTGCGTTTGCGTGAGCAATTGATGAATATGCAGCAAACACGTGGTGCCCAGCTGGAAAAAGAGACCGGTGAAGCGTTGACGGTATTATCTAAAAAGATTGAAGTGGCGGGGAAAAAATATTGCGAAAAATATGGAATTGATATCTTGCTTATTCATGGTCAGGGTGGACAAATTAATTTCATTAGTGATAAAATGAATGTAACACGTTCGTTTATTGACTTCCTGAACCACGAACAAGAAATGATGGATAAAGACCTGGGGAAATAAACTATGCTGATAGCGCAACAGAAATTCAGGGAGAACATTGCCGAATACATTTTGTACATGTATCAGATTGAGGATTTGATGCGTGCATATCAATTTGATTTGGATCGGATCATGAAAGAAGTTGTAGAGCCTAATCTTCCGGATAAAGCTTACCGGGAGCAATACCGTAACTGGTATTCCGGCCTGATCCGGGATATGCGGTCGGAGCGCATTACCGAATCCGGACACCGCCTGGAATTACAGGATGTCCTGGTCGAATTATCCTATCTGCACAATTCATTGCTTACAGTTGTGAACGATGAAAAATACCGGTCACTTTATACCACAGCACTTCCTTATATCGAGGATTTTATCGAACATTCCAACCTTAAGGGGATGAATCATCTGGAAGTTTGCTTTCATGCCTTATATATGAAATTACTGCTGAAACTGCAGAAAAAGGAAATCAGCCAGGAAACGGAAGAAGCTTTTGATGCAATGCGCATTTTACTGGCCTATCTCACGCGTTCCTATCATCAGATGAAGGGCGGAGAAGGACAATACTGGAATAATTGAAAATGCACAGTTCTCTTGCCGAACGTTTTTGAATTTTACATTAATTAATATAGGTCCAGCTTACTGACATTCAGATCCACGTCTTCACTTATTCCCGGTAGCCTGCCGGATTTTGAAAATTGCCAGTGTAATACTTCCCGGTCTGTCATGTATTCTGGTTCCCGGTCGTATGCAGCGATCCAAAAGTTATAACCATCCATCTTTCCCCGGAATTTGGTCTCATAAAAATGCAGTGAAGTGTAAATAATGGGTTTGATGCCTGTAGCCTTTTTCACTTCTTCGCACCAGATTTGAATTTTGGTTCTCAGGTCCTCGTCGGAAAAACCTTCATCTTCCACATCCAGTACAGGAGGCAGATCGATACTTCTGATCTGGTAATTGGCCAGGAAAAAAGCAGCCTGAGGTCGCGGAAGCGATTTCGGATTGAAATAATGATAAGCTCCGTTCGAAATGCCGTGTTTATTCAAATAGTCCCGGTTGCGTTGCCATTGGGTATCAATATGATCCGATCCTTCGGTGACTTTGCAATACACGAAATCAATAATGGTGTCGAAGCCTTTTTCCGTAAGCAATAAATCCCAGTCAATCACACCCTGGTGGTGCGAAACATCCAGCCCGACACTTTTATAACCCGGAGGAATAATCTCATGGAAATGAGCAGAGGTTTGAACCACCTGGTTGGATTTGTACCAAAAGAAAATAAATGCTGCTATTCCTATCGGGATGAGCACCCAGGAAAAGAACTTATTCTTTTTACGTTTTTTTGCCCCGCGTTTAACACGCTTCTTTGAAACCTTTCTTTTAGCCATGAACCAGCTGCAAATTTAGCCTAAATTCAATACCAGCTTGCTTTTTATTTAGAATAACAGATATGGAGTTGATCCGGGTCCTTTTTTTAACAAGCTCTTTATTCCTTTCAGTACAAGAAGGTTTCATAAGCAATTCCCAGGTGTCTGATGGATGAAATTGTGCCCAATTTCCAGGCTGTCAACCAGTCCGGGGTCCCCCAATATGAAGATTCAACCCGTAATTTTGTTTACTTTTTGAGTTGGAGCCCCGGCGATTCCAGGCTAAAGTTTGTAAATAATCCAGTTTTCATTGTTTACCACAACCGGCAATTCCAGGTACAAATTCCCGCCGAGATATCGTTTCAGGACTACGATGTACTTACAGCCTTTTTTCCGGATTGATTCTCTGAAAGCCGGGTTTAGAAGCTCATCGTTGCTTGCTGCCCAGCCTTTTCGGTGTGCAAAATAAACAGCAGTAGGATTATCTCCGGTATTCACTGCAATGAGATCGGTTCGTTTCGAAAAATGATCCATTTCAGCCTCCAGTTTTACAAAAGCCAGCTCGTGCTCCTTAATCCTGAAATCGTGCAGTTGATTGAGCGTTCCTTCCAGTACAATGAAAAATAGGAACAGAATCCGGAGGCCTTTTTTCCGGAACTGACTGATACCGTATCCCGCTACCAAAGCCATTACCGGCACAAACGGGATAATGTAGTAGGAATGATGCGTGAACGTGAATCCAGCTTTCAATGCAATGACCAGGAATGCTGCGAAAGAAAGTCCCAGGATGCGGAGCAGCAACTTATTTCCTTTCCTGAATGCAAAAAATAACCCGATGACAAAAGCTCCGAATCCGACAAATTTCAATGCTGCATCGTAAAAATGTTTCAATCCGTCTTTCCAGTTTTCCATCAGTTCTTTAGCTCCGGTACTGATCGGTTTCCCCATGAAAAAATGCCAGAACTGGTATTTCTCCACCAAATAAGGAACCCAGCTGAAATACCACCAGGCAACAGGAGCGAGAATGATTCCGCTGATGATGAAAAAAATGATTTTGAGATTGACCGGAATGTTTTTGTTGAAAATGAAAAAGGCGTAAAGGACCAGTAAAAAGCCTGCGGGTAGTTTTGCCAGAATGCCCAATAGAGTCAGTACGGCATATAATGTGAGGTGGAGCCACTTTTTTTCTGCATCTTCAAAATACTTGCAGGCATAGAAAAAACCGATAAGCACCAATGATGTAGCGAAAGTGTCCGGCATAATTTTGCGGCTGTATGCAAACCAGATAGATGCCAGCAGAATGATGGACGCATTGAATGCTGTTTCCCGGCTGAAGTAGCGTGCCAGGATCCGGAAGAAAAACCAGGCTCCCAAGCTACTAATGACCAGGTTGATCAGTCGGCCATACCAATGCTGGTAACCGAATAATTCCGATACCCAATAGCTGATGTAATTCAAAAGCGGAAATTCCATTCCGGTAATTCCGGTTTTTTCTCCGGCAAAGTCAACCCGCGGATAAAGAATATTAGCTGATTCTTCGTAGAAGTTTCTTGCCACCATGGTTCCTGTGGTTTGTCGCCAGTTATGGGCAACTTCCAGTGGCGGATTCGTAATTCCATACATGCGGATCAGGAAGAATAAGCAGATCCAGAAACGAATGTCTTTGAAAATGGGAAGCCCGGAGAATAATTTCACATCTGTTTTTTAGCTGGAACTAAATTAGAAGAAAAGTTTGAAACTGCGTGATTGATACTAAAAACGGCAAGAACAATATTTGTTTTTGCCGTTTTGAATAATTTATTTGATTGACGTTAAAAGATTTTTTCGTAGTCAATTGTAATCGTGATAAACTTTTTCATTTTAGTGTATGCTTCAAATACTACTTTGTTATCAATATTCAAAAAACTATCAAATCTCAATAGATAAATTCCATGCTTATAGAATTTACTGACATCAAATAATTGCTTTTTATCAATTTCTCCCGAATGATTATCAATCCGGCAGACGGTCATAAATCCTCCTGCCCTACACTGATGGGTTCGGGGAGTCTCGTCCGTAGGCAATGAAAAATTATCCTTGTGATCGACATATAATAAATAACTGTACATCGGAGTGTAATTTTCAAAATATCCCAGCTCACTTTTTTCATATTGTGATTGTTGATTTTTTGGCAACTTTATAGTCCAGGCCCCGGTTCCGTTTAGATTGGCATGAGAGACAAATATATTTTGGTTTATATAAACAGGGTAAGAGCCATCTTTTGTAGTTCTTATATAGCTGTACATTTGATTAAAAAACACAGTAACTGACTTATCATCTCCAAATTGAACATTTTTGATGCTTAACCTTCCTGTTCCGCTGTATGGCTGTATGGTTCCGCTTTTTCCAGGTTTAAGGTAATGGTCAACAACTTCTTTGTCAAAAGGATACCCGACAGCTTCCTGAAATTCTCCATTGACCATTTTCGATAAGAAAAATCCCTGATAATTGATGGAGCCGTCTTCTTTATCCTGATAAAGACCGGCCATGTAATCATTTCCGTCTTTGTCACTGACAAAGTAGAATGATGTTGCCGAATTGAAATTGGATAAAAATGCACGTTCAAGTGGTGCTGCGCCATCCTTCGTTATGCAGTAGCACACCTGATCTGCTGTTTTTTCTCCTGTTTTGCTATAAAATTCTCTTTTTTCGTTTTGATAGATGGTGCAAAACAAGAAAATTTCTCCTTTGTTGGTAACCTTTATAGAATTCAATTCATATTGGCTGTCGTCAAAAGGAAAAGTGATTGAATTACTCCATTTTTTTTCAATGTTTGAATCGTATACGGAAAAACTCATCTGAATCTTTTCATGAGTAAATTTTCTGTTCCCTAGTAATAATCCATAGCTTACTTTCAGATTGTCGGTGACTTCGGCAAAATAATTCTTTTCGTTTGAAATGTAAATATCAGAATTTGATTCGCTTTCGCTTAATTTAACCGGAGGTAGAAATGAATTTGAGCTCGCATCGAATTCATTGTATTCAATCGCGTGAGTTTTTTTAGAGGAAACTTTGCTTAGAAATCCAATTTTATCCCCGAAAATGAGCGGGGTAGGTACTAATGGTCCATTAATACTTTCTATTTTTTTTACGGATTGTAAATCAAAATTTTCCCCTTTATGTATTTGCAGAAGTGTTTTTTTGTAATCAGACTTAAGAGAATACATCGTATTTTTTACTACAAATTGGGCTCTGTAATATGACTCATATATTTTATACGGGGCGCTTATTGAAACCCCATTGGGGATTTCCGTTTGTGAAATTCCCGTTCCTGTTGCTATGATTAAGGAGGATAGGATTAGTTTGATTTTCATTTGAATTTATATTAATTGATTAAATTTTTCTAAAGTGGTTTGCAACAATCAAATCCTTTGTTCCGTGTGTCCAGGAATAGAACCCTTCCCCGGATTTCACTCCTTTTTTACCTGCCGTAACCATGTTTACCAATAACGGGCAAGGTGCATATTTCGGATTCCCGAAACCTTCGTGCAATACTTCCAGGATTGCCAGGCATACATCCAGTCCGATAAAATCAGCCAGTTGCAGAGGACCCATTGGGTGCGCCATTCCCAGTTTCATGACGGTGTCGATTTCTTCCACTCCTGCAACGCCTTCAAACAAGGTGTAAATGGCTTCGTTGATCATCGGCATCAGGATTCTGTTTGCCACAAATCCCGGGTAATCGTTTACTTCAACCGGAACCTTGTTCAGTTTCCTGGATGTTTCCATAATCAGGTTTGTAACTTCATCCGTAGTGGAATATCCGCGGATGATTTCAACCAGCTTCATAACCGGAACGGGGTTCATGAAGTGCATTCCGATTACTTTTTCCGGACGATTCGTTACGGAAGCAATTTTTGTGATTGAAATGGAAGACGTGTTGGAAGCCAGAATCACGTTTTCAGGAGTTAAGGCATCCAATTGTTTGAAAATATTCAGTTTCAGGTCTACATTTTCAGTTGCTGCTTCTACAACCAGCTCCACTCCTTTGATACCTTCTTCCATAGAAGTAAAGGTGGTAATATTTGCCAGTGTTGCAGCCTTATCTGCTTCTGTAATGGCTTCTTTTGCCACTTGGCGGTCCAGATTTTTGGTAATAGTTGCCAGCCCTTTATCCAGTGAAGCCTGAGCAACATCGATCAATGATACCTTATATCCAAACTGTGCAAAGGTGTGGGCAATCCCGTTTCCCATTGTACCTGCTCCAATAACTGCTATGTGTTTCATAAAGTGAATTCTTGTTTTTTGTGCGAATATAGTGAAAGTTAAAAGCTCTTTAATAAAGTTCCTGGAGCTAAAATGATTCAAAAGTTGAAAAGAATTAAACAGAAGCATAAAAAACAGAGATGCATTAATTTTCTTAATGATTTACGATCATAGGGAGATAAGATTTTTAACATACTATTTATGAATAGTATTTGTTTGTATTATTGCGAGACTAATTTATTATTCATGCAAAAAACAGAACAGATCCTGGAGCAAATCAAAGGAATTCGCCGATTTCAGCCAAGTGCTATTCGTAATTCTCTTGTTATGTTGCTGCTGCAATTACTTTCATTCCTGGGGACCATTGGATTAATGGCATTAAGTATTTTTTATTTTACGAAAGAACCTGAGCCTCTGTCAGGAATAATGAGTGATATCGATTCACTGGCTAAAATTGAAGTGGAATCTGTTTTAAAAAGTACAGAAATTATTATTGCATACATGTTTTTGTGCGGAGCACTACTGCTGTTATTAGTTGTAAAACTTACCAAAATGGTCCGTAGAAGGAATGTTTATATTCTGGAGTTAAATAAAATTTTGGATAAAAAGCAAACAGACTTAATAAACTGAAATTGATTTCTGGAAGCAATAAAATATTTCCGTTGATGTTATCTCTGGTTTTTCAGGCATAAATATTATATTCTTCTTTCTTTTTCACGCTTTTTATCGGGTGTTCGTACAAAATGTTTTTACAAATTAGTCTGACCTTTAGGGGCTAAGAAAGTCATGGCTTATTCCGGTGGAAAAGGACATTAGAACATAAGTTACTTCTCAAATTCATCTCCAATGCTCTCGCTCAGATCGTAAAGCAACCATTGTTTGTCAAGAACTTGTTCTTTTTCAGTTTGCAGTAAACGGATAAAATCTTGTACGCCAACTGGTTCATTGCCGTTTCCGTGAATCAGTACAATACTACCCGAACCGGAATTCTGACCTTTTGCCAGCCAGGCATCACTGCCTGTTGGGATCAGGCCGTAACTGATGATTTTATCCACGATGCTGTTGTCCGAAACCAACCCCGGGAAGCGAAAGAAAACGGAAGGAGTCAAATCGTTTTGAAGCATGTCAATTTCTGTTTGGAGTACTTCGTAATTCAGATCCGTTCCCGGTTTCAGCAGGAAATTTTCCTGCAGTGGTGTTTTGGAATTGTAATAATGTGTGTAGGTATGATTGATCCAGGTAATACGGATCTGACCAGCAGTTTCCAGCTTTTTGAGCCATTGAATATCGGCTGCGTGCGTATTCAGAAACTTTCCCGAAATAGACAGTCCGATTGGAACCGGTTGTTCGATTTTTGCAAATTCGGAAATCAGTGATGTGAAAATGCTGTGGTCCAGTGGTTTGGTGGAGGGACAGAGATCAACTGTCAGTGTAATTCCTTTTTCAGCCGGATATCCGTGTGCGATTCCCGCATCCTGTAAACTTTTCGCCTGCATAGAAGCAGAGTTCAAAGCTTTGAAATACGGTAAATTTGCATCCATTTTCTGTAAATCACTCCATTTTATTGCCTGGAAAGACATGTTTTTTGCCGGGATGACTTGTGTTTCCAGTGTTTGAGGGTCAGCAGCCAGGTACATCGGAATCCCATTTTTTTCAAAACTTCGTAACACGATGAATTGATTGGAAGCCTGTTTCCCGATGCCGGTAGTTACCTGGTAATGCGTGATATTTGTTTGAGATTCAGTAGTTTTAATCAGTAAAAAAATAAACGCGCCGAAAAGAAAAAACCGTTTCATAGCCAAGTCATTAAATGATGGATGGAAGTTAGAAAAAAGAGGGAGAGAAATGACCATTTTAACCGGATTTAACTCATTTAGTTTCTTCTAATGTGAAAATGAAACAGGAAGCATGCTGATCCTGGTTGCGAAAGGCCGGAAGCCGGTCTGTCCGTAAGAATCATTAATATCCGGGGTTGACGATAGCCGGTCATTGCCTGAAAACTTCAGTCGGGCTCAAAAAATGGACATAATTTCTTTTTAGAATAATTCCTTTATCATAAAGCGAAGTATTCCCGAAATGTTGTATTGTTGTGCTGAATATTCCCTAAATTTGGGACACAATTAATGAAGCAATTTTATGATTCAGTTATCAAATCGCGTATTGGAAATGGAAGAGTCGGCAACGCTGGCTATGTCCAGAAAAAGCCGGGAATTACGTGCTCAGGGAAAAGACATCATTTCTTTAAGCCTGGGCGAGCCAGATTTCCATACGCCGGATTTCATTAAGCAAGCTGCAACGGAAGCTATGGAGCAGAACTTCACGACTTATACTCCGGTGCCCGGGTACGATGATCTGAGAGATGCAATTGCCAATAAATTCAAGCGCGATAACGGGATTCCGTATAAACGCGAAAATATCATAGTTTCGACCGGGGCCAAGCAGTCCATTGCTAACCTGGTGATGGCGACCATCAATCCGGGAGATGAGGTGATCATTCCTGCCCCGTACTGGGTTTCCTACTCAGAAATTGTGAAAGTAGCGGGAGGTGTTCCGGTGGTTGTTCCTACAACGATTGAAAGCGATTTCAAATTTACCCCGGAACAATTCCGTAAAGCGCTCACTCCAAAGACCAAAATGATGATGTTCTCATCTCCGTGTAACCCGACGGGAACCGTTTATACCAAAGAAGAATTGCGTGCACTGGCAGATGTGGTGAAGGCAAATCCGAATATCCTGGTGATGTCTGATGAGATTTATGAACATATCAATTTTGTTGGTTACAACTATTCAATGGCGCAGTTTGAAGACGTCAGAGAGCAAGTTGTGACTGTGAACGGCGTATCCAAAGCCTGGGCAATGACCGGATGGCGTGTTGGGTACATCGGTGCGCCGAAAGACATCGTAGAAGCCTGTAATAAAATCCAGGGACAATTTACCTCCGGAACCTGTTCCATTGCTCAAAGAGCAACAATTGCTGCTGTCAATGCAGATCCAGTTGTTTTGAAAGATATGGTGAAAGCGTTTGAGAACAGGCGCACACTGGTTTTGGATGCATTGAATAAGATGCCGGGAGTGAAATCCAATAAACCGGGCGGAGCATTCTATGTATTTCCGGATATTTCCAGCTTCTTCGGGAAAAAGCATGATAAAACAACCATTCATTCAGCAGAAGACTTGTGCATGTATTTATTGGATAAGGGAGTTGCGCTGGTGTCGGGAGAAGCTTTCGGAGATTCCAGTTGCATGCGTATTTCTTATGCAGCATCGGAGGAAACGTTAACGGAAGCTATGAAACGCATTGCAAACGCATTAGCAGAATTGAACTAAATGACAATACACGAAATACTGGCAGCATTCAAAACCAAGCGTGTTTTAGTGGTTGGAGATGTCATGATTGATGCCTACATGCTGGGAAAAGTTCATCGGGTAAGCCCTGAAGCACCCGTTCCGATCGTCAGCCTGGAAAATCAGGAACAACGCCTGGGAGGAGCTGCAAATGTGGCGCTGAATCTGCAATCTCTGGGCGCAACCCCGGTTTTGTGTGCAGTTGTAGGAGCTGACAAACAGGGAAAGGTTCTCAAAGAGTTGCTTCGTGAGCAAAATATGTCCTGTGAGGGAATTGTGGAAAGCAACAACCGGGGAACGACGGTAAAAACGCGTGTGATTGGAAATAACCAGCAACTATTGCGCATTGATGCGGAAGATACCCATTCGTTAAATAGCGAAGAAGAGCAATTATTCCTCATTTCGGTGAAAAAAGTACTGGAGACGGAAAAAATCGATGCGATTATCTTTGAAGATTACAACAAAGGTTTGCTGACTCCGAATGTCATCGAAGGAATCATCGCACTATCGAAAGAATATGGGATTCCTACTGCGGTTGATCCGAAAAAAGATAATTTTATGGCTTATAAAGGTGTTACCTTATTCAAGCCGAATCTGAAAGAATTGCGGGAAGGTGTGGGAATTCCATGCACTTTTCAGAAAAGAGACCTGTTTGACCGGGCAGTCAGTTTGCTGGAAGAAAAATTGGGAAATGACATGACGTTTGTAACCCTCTCGGAACATGGTGTTTATATCCAGGATCGAACAACGAAATATCATACTCCGGCACATATTCGCACAATTGCAGATGTGAGCGGAGCAGGCGATACGGTGATTTCCATGGCAACTTTGTGTCTGACAGCAGATTTGTCACTCGAAAGTATTGCCGAGCTTTCCAACCTTGCCGGAGGCTTGGTGTGTGAAAAAAGCGGAGTGGTGAGTATCGAACCGGATCAGCTAATACAGGAGTGTGAAGGGAGACAATTTGACTAAATTTAAAATTGAAAAGGTGAAAATTGGATCGGAGCAGTTCTTTTCAATTAGGTTATGTATGAGAATATCAGTATTATTCTCTAAATTCTCGTACAGGGCATTCAATTAAAAAAGATGGAGAAAAAAATAGTAAAGCCATACGGAAACCAGGATAAAACCAAAAAGGAAGAAGTAGCAGAGATGTTCAATAAAATCTCGAAACGTTATGACTTCCTGAATCATTTTTTATCCGTTGGGATCGACCGCATCTGGAGACGGAAAGCAGTGAATATGCTGAAGGAAATTGAACCGAAGCGCATTCTGGATCTGGCAACCGGAACAGGTGATTTTGCAATCGGTTTGCTTCGCCTGAACCCGACGGAAATTATCGGGATGGATATTTCGGAAGGAATGCTTGAAGTAGGGCGTGAAAAAATGAAGAAAAAGGGCTTTGACAAGGTCATTTCCATGAAACTGGGAGATTCGGAAAACCTGCCTTTTGAAGACAACTATTTCGATGCTTTGACAGTTGGCTTTGGTGTGCGGAACTACGAAAACCTGGAAAAGGGGCTTTCTGAAATGTTGCGCGTGGTTCGTCCGGGAGGGAAACTGATCATCCTGGAATTCTCCAAACCGAAGAAATTCCCGGTGAAACAGTATTATGCTTTTCATTCCAGATACATCATTCCGTTTTTTGGAAAACGCATTTCGAAAGATGACAAAGCATACGCATATTTGCCGGAATCAGTAGCGGCTTTCCCGGAAGGGGCAGCATTTAAAGATATTTTGACTAAATTGGGTTATAAGCAGGTAGCCGCGCATTTGGTTTCAGGGGGAATTGCAACGATTTATTCGGGAGTGAAGTAGTTTGAGAGGTTTAAATGATTCAAAAGTTAAAGCTTCTTTGAACATTTTGACCCTTTCGAACTGATTTTTTAAAATAAAAAAAATCATAGTACGTTTGAAAGGTATGAGGAAAATATGGGGCATGGCAGTTGTCGGGATTTTATTCTCCACAACGCTTTTTGCGCAACCTGAAAAAACGAAAAATTACCGCCGTTTTGATGAGCACTGGATTCATTTCGGCTTCATGCTTGGAGCAAACATGGCCAATTTCAAAGCCATTCCGGCAATGAATGCCTATTCCAGTTACGGGATAACATCATTGGAAACGAAACGTCAGCCGGGAGGGCAGGTGGGAATTGTAACAACCTTAAAACTGGGACATCCGGTTGTTCGTCTGCGCTTCATTCCGACCTTGTCTTTCCAGGAACGGGCTATCCAATATTATTCCATCAACCCGGATCCGACCAAAACCAGTGACCTGATGCAAGAAGAACGGGTTAACTCCACCAACCTGGATTTTCCTCTGATGCTGCAATTCCGGACTTTAAGAATCAATAATTTTGCAGCCTACGTTTTGATAGGCGGACAGTATTCCTATGATTTGCAGTCGCAGGAGAAAGCTTCACAAAATTTCATTGATCCTTTTGTGAAAATCAAAGCACATGACTTTCAGGGACAAGTTGGAGGAGGTCTGGAGTGGTTTGCTCCGTTTTTCAAATTTGGTTTTGAAGTCAAGCTTTCCCAAAGTTTCAGAAGTTCCTTTATTCAGGATAATACGCCGGTATCCTTGCCAATTGATCGTTTATACAACAAAGTGCTTTGGTTTTCACTTATTTTTGAAGGCTAAATGCAGGTACAATTCCAATTTTCTCCCGAAGAAGCAAAAGATGATGCGTTTATCCGTGCGGCTATTTGTAAAGAATTAAATCTGAAAAAGGATGATCCGTTCGTTTATAAATGGCGCAAACGTTCCATTGATGCACGCAAGCGGGAAATTAAAATCAATGCGGGTTTTGAGGTCTTTCCGGATGGGAAAATACCGCCGTTTAATGCTGATTTTTCCCCACAGAAAGTAAGTGCTGATTCAAAAACTGTTCATATTATCGGGGCTGGACCGGCAGGACTTTACGCTGGTTTGCGTGCACTGGAACTGGGCTTGAAACCGGTTATTTTTGAACGTGGAAAAGATGTGCGTTCCCGAAGGAGAGATTTAGCGCGGCTGAACAAAGACCACCTTGTCAATTCCGAGTCGAATTACTGTTTCGGAGAAGGCGGTGCAGGAACTTATTCCGATGGAAAACTCTATACGCGTTCCAAAAAACGTGGAGATGTGATGAAAGCACTGAAATGGTTTGTTCATTTCGGGGCGCATGAAGACATTATTGTAGATGCACATCCGCATATCGGAACAAACAAGCTGCCCCGGATTATTGTCGCTATGCGCGATTTCATCCGGGAATATGGAGGCGAAGTGCATTTTGAATCCAAACTGACCGGTCTGGAAATTCAAAACGGCGAAGTTTGTAAAATTGAGATCAATCAGGCGGAGAAAATTCCCTGCAAAGCATTGATTCTGGCAACCGGGCATTCTGCACGGGATATTTTCTGCCTCTTACAGGATAAACAGGTCAAAATCCAGGCAAAAGCCTTTGCTTTAGGAGTTCGTGTTGAACATACACAAGCTCTGATAGATGAAATTCAATACCACGGAAGACTGAATGATGCCTTTTTGCCTCCTGCCTCTTACGCTCTGGTAACCCAGGCCGAAGACAAAGGCGTGTATTCTTTTTGCATGTGTCCTGGAGGAATTATTGCCCCCTGTGCGACAGCAGCAGGAGAGGTAGTAACCAACGGATGGTCTCCTTCCAGGCGCAATAACCCGACTTCCAATTCGGGAATTGTGGTGAGCGTTGAACCGGTTGAATTACCCGGATATTCTGAAGACAATCCGTTTGTGAGCCTGAAATTTCAACAGGAAGTGGAACAAGCATGTTGGAAAGCTGCGGGAAGCACCCAGGCTGTACCTGCCCAGAGGTTGAAAGATTTTGTGGACGGAAAAAAATCAAAAGATTTTCCGCGGTCTTCATACCAGCCCGGAATTGTATCCGTGGACCTGAATACCATATTGCCTGATTTTATTACCAGAAGATTGCGAAAAGCATTCGTGGATTTCGACCGCAAAATGAAAGGCTTTCTGACCAATGATGCTGTGCTGCACGCCCCGGAATCGAGAACTTCCAGCCCGGTTTCTGTGCCGAGAGACCCGCAAACCTGTATGAGCGTGAATACGAAAGGATTGTTTCCGTGCGGAGAAGGAGCGGGCTATGCTGGTGGAATTATTTCTGCTGCAATAGATGGAATGAAATGTATGGATGCGGTAAAATCATTTTATGATTTAAATTCCTGATTGAAAACTCAGATTTTCTCACAAATATCAGTCACTAATCAGAGTTAAACCAATTATTTTTTAAGTTTTTCCGCAAATTTCAAATCCTCTTCCATCTGTTTGACATCGCCGAGTTCCTTGTAGATTTTAGCACGCATTTCCAGTATTTCGGCTGTAGGTTCAACGAGTTGCAGCAGCAGGTTTGCATCTCCCAGAGCATCATTGTACTTTTTTAGATCAAGAAACACGAGTGCCCGGTTGCTCAGAGAAGTCGTTAAAAAAGGATTGTACATCAGCGCCTTGTTCAGATCTTCCAGCGCACCGCTGTAATCATTGGCGGATAGTTTAATCTGGGCACGTTTATCGTATGCTTCCGGGTATCTCGGATCGATTTGAATGGCCTTGTTTATAGCTTGCAGTGCTTTGACGTTGTCTCCTATGCGGTAATAACAAAATCCCATGTTGTTATACGCTTCCTTATACAGTGAATCTTTGGAAATAATGGTGCGGAAATGAGTGATGGCTCTCTGAAAATTCTCCTGCTTTGTTTCACAATAACCGAGGTAAAGAATCAATGCCAGGTTTTCAGGATTTTTCTTCAGCAGGACAATCAGGTCGGCTTTGCAAGCTTCGAAGTTTCCGGATTTGTAATATATGGTGGAGCGTTCCTGGCGGGCATCGTCAAATTGCGGATCCAGCTCCAGTGCTTTGGAGATATCACTGATTGCCTGGTTGAGATCGCCCTTTTCATAGTTTACCTTTGCCCGCGATTTGTAAATCACCGGGTTAGCTGGTTGCAGTAACAAATATTTGTCAATATCACGCAGTGCACCGTCAAAATCTCCCAGCAGATCCAGATAATATCCGCGTTGCAGGTATGCTTCTGCATTGGTGCTGTCAGTTTTGATGCGATTGTTTGCAATCCGCACTGATAAGCGGTAGGAAGCATACTTGCTGGTGTCTGTTGCCGGTGCAAACTGAGAAAATATAGATGAAGAATTACAAATAAAAAGAATCAGGGTAATTAATTTCGGTTATGTCATAGTTATTAGCAGTAAAATAATTTATAAATTTCTTGTAATTGTAAAAACTGTGTTGTAATATTGTCATATACAATCACAGCAAATGAATATTATACAAGTTTACAAACA
>JAIRJW010000050.1 GCA_031260455.1 Fluviicola sp. | reverse complement strand
AAGAGGCTTTGGGGGTTCAAAACTCCAATTCCTACATTACCAGATGCAGGAAGCACATTGGTAGAATCTTCCTGGGAGAATCCCCAGTTTGTTGCTGTAATAACAGGAAGCAGCAAAATGGCTTTAATAGCAGTAGAATAGTACCTTTTTTTCATAAGTCTTTTTTCGTAGTTTATAAAATGATAAAACCAGGCTGTGTTTTTCATTCAGTGCCCGACTTTACAAATGTGCGAAATAAACTTGCTGCCGGACAAGGAGTTTAATCTGGATTTTATGTGATTTTTGTCGGGGTTTTTTGATGAAATAATCTTATGAATCGTTTAGTTTACTCTGTTTTCCACGCTTTCAAAACAAATTGATCTATTTTCTCTGATTTGGATCCTTAGAAGCTGTTTTGAATTTCTTTTCGGACTGGTAAGATGTTAAATATTGCCGGACACAAAAATCCCCCGTCAACTGACGGGGGATTTCCTATTTTATGTGGTAGCTAACAATTAATCGAGATCTGTAACCAATTGGTGTTTCTCAATCAACTTCCTCAAATTTATCAACGCATAGCGCATTCTTCCCAAAGCGGTATTAATGGAAATATCTTCCATCTCCGCGATATCTTTAAAAGAAAGATCCTGAAAAATGCGTTTTTCAATAATATCCTTTTGACTTTCAGGAAGATACCGAACCAGCTGAATCAATTGCTTTTCCAGCTCATCCTTCGAAATGCTTTGTTCAACATTCAATGTATCCATCTTCAGAACAGAGAAAATATTGAAATCTTCACTTTTTGCATTGCGCTCACTGACCATTTTCATTCTTCCGTGTTTACGAAAATAATCAATCACCAGGTTTTGTGCAATTCGCATTGCCCAAGGTAAAAATTTTCCTTCTTCATTATAATTGCCCAATTTTAAGGTTTGAACAATTTTCACGAATGTTTCCTGGAAAATATCTTCGGCAATTTCCCGTTCTCTGATCTTATGATAGATAGAACGATAAATCTTATCTTTATGACGCATCAGCAATACTTCAAAAGCTTGTTCGTTTCCTTCCAAATAATGATGTACGAGAACCTGATCGTCTACAAATTTCATAGCCATAACTCTACTCTTAAGGATTTAACCACTTGTTTAATAATAGTTTAAAGTAGAATTTTATCTATAGGCACTTATGAATTTTTCCGAAAGATATGCCATTTCGCACTAAAAACAAAATTTATTCTGAAAAAGTTAATTCATAATAGTTCCGGATTAGTTCGACTCACAATTTGTAATCATCAGGTATTCATAATTCGTAATTAATTTCCGAAATTTGCAGGATGTCTGAGAGATATATTCACATCAAAGGAGCGCGGGTTAATAATCTGAAAAACCTGGAAGTTAAAATCGAACACGGGAAGCTAACAGTTATAACAGGATTGTCGGGATCAGGAAAGTCTTCTCTGGCTTTTGATACGCTTTACGCTGAAGGACAGAGACGTTATATTGAAAGCTTATCGTCCTATGCCCGGCAGTTTTTGGGAAAACTTGATAAACCCGAAACAGATTTCATCAAAGGAATTGCCCCTGCGATTGCCATTCAGCAAAAGGTCATCACAAATAACCCGCGATCGACTGTGGGCACAACGACCGAAATCTACGATTATCTCAAAATCCTCTTTGCACGAATCGGACGCACTTTCTCCCCTGTTTCGGGAAACGAAGTCAAAAAAGATTCCATTACAGATGTCATTAATTATATAGCAGCTCTCAAACCCGATTTACGCCTGCTGATCGTCGCTCCGTTTCCGTCCCTGAAAAAATACGGCATTGAAAAGTCTGTGAAGTTACTGAAAGAGCAGGGATATGTTCGCATTCTGCACAATCATGAACTGAAACAACTGGAGGATATCAATCCGAAAAACCTTTCCGTTTCAGACACTATTCAAATCGTAGTGGACCGCGTCGTAACCCAGAAAATGGACAATGATTTCTCCGGACGTTTAGGAGATTCCATTCAACTGGCTTTTATGGAAGGACACGGGGACTGTTCTGTGATTCAGATGGAAAACATGAAAGAATGTTCCTTTTCCAATCGTTTCGAACTGGACAATATAAGTTTTGTGGAACCTACTCCGCATTTGTTCACCTTCAACAATCCTTTCGGAGCATGTAAAACCTGTGAAGGTTATGGTTCAATTATTGGTATCGATCCAAACCTGGTCATTCCCGACCCGGGCCTGAGTGTATACGAAGGAGCTGTTGCTCCCTGGAAGGGGGAAATCATAGGAGAATACTTACAGGAGCTGATCCGAAATGCCCGGAAGTTTGATTTCCCGATTCACCGGCCAGTGGAAGAACTGACGGAAGAACAACTGACTGTTCTATGGAACGGAAACCGGTACTTTTCCGGGATTAACGGGTTCTTTAAATTCATCGAAAGTCAATCATACAAGATTCAATACCGCGTAATGCTGTCTCGTTACCGGGGGAAGACCTTATGTCCCGAATGTCACGGAACCCGTTTGCGGAAAGACGCGAATTATGTAAAAGTAGGTGGTTTGAGCATCAAAGAACTGGTGTTGATGCCGATTGAAAAAGCATTGGAGTTTTTTCAAAATCTGGAAGTAGACTCATTCGAAGCACAAATCACCAAACGCATTCTTCCGGAAATTACGCAACGACTTTCATTCCTGTGCGATGTGGGGCTGGGATATTTAACTCTGAACCGGGCTGCAAATACCCTTTCCGGAGGAGAATCACAGCGAATCAACCTGGCAACTTCACTCGGAAGCAGCCTGGTAGGTTCCATGTATATCCTGGACGAACCAAGCATCGGTCTGCACCCGAGAGATACAGAAAGGCTGATCGGCGTTCTGAAAAAATTACGGAACATTGGTAATACAGTAATTGTTGTGGAACACGAAGAAGACATGATGCTGCATGCAGATGAAATTATTGATATTGGTCCGGCAGCAGGGAAATTCGGAGGGGAAGTGGTCTTCCAGGGGAAATTCGATGAGCTGACTAAAAATGAAACCAGTCTCACGACACAATATTTAACCGGTGTCAGAGAAATTCCGGTTCCTAAAAAGCGCCGCAACGGAAAAAACAAAATTTCAGTCATCGGTGCAAAAGAGCACAACCTGAAAAATGTTTCGGTTGATTTCCCATTGAACCGCATTGTGGCTGTGACCGGTGTAAGCGGATCGGGAAAATCCACTTTGGTAAAAGAAATCCTGTACCCCGGAATCCGGAAATATTTAGGTCAATATGGAGACCATCAGGGGAATGTAAAACGCATAGAAGGAGATTTGGCGAGCATTTCCGAAATCGAACTGATCGACCAGAATCCGATTGGGAAATCTTCCAGAAGCAATCCAGTGACATACGTCAAAGCTTTTGATGATATCCGCGAACTGTTTGCACGACAAAATGCTTCTAAACGCAACGGATATAAAGCTGGCTTCTTTTCTTTTAACATGGAAGGCGGACGTTGTGAAATGTGTGAAGGAGAAGGTGTTGTCACTGTCAGTATGCAATTTATGGCTGATGTACACCTGACCTGTGAAGCCTGCGGGGGAAGCAGGTATCGTCAGGAAGCACTGGAAGTGCTGTATCGTGAAAAAAACATTTCAGATATTCTGAATATGGATATTTCATCCGCACTTTCTTTTTTCAAAGAAGGAAAAGACAAACTGGATGAAAAAATTATACAGAAAATTCAACCACTGGAAGATGTGGGGCTGGGGTATCTTCAAATGGGACAATCCAGCAGCTCATTAAGTGGCGGTGAAGCACAACGGGTCAAACTGGCCTCTTTCCTTATCAAAGGAGCTCAGAAAGACCGGAAAACGCTCTTTATTTTTGATGAACCAACAACAGGGCTTCATTTTTACGATATTGAAAAATTATTGATTGCTTTCAATCGCCTGGTAGATGACGGGCACTCAATCATTGTAATTGAACACAACATGGACGTTGTCAAAGCTGCAGACTGGATTATCGATATTGGCCCGGAAGGTGGTATCAACGGAGGTAGTATTGAGTTTACAGGAACTCCGGAAGAATTAATTCGACTCGAAAATAACTATACGGCGAAACACTTAAAGCGTAAATTGAAGTAATGCTTATTAATCGATTAAAAAGCAATATTTTATTAGACAAGATCAGCTAAAAGCACATTAAAGACGGGCAATGACCAATGTTATTCGTTGTTTTTTTCCGTCAGCAACTCTCCTTCACTTCTGGCAATAACGGCTGAAGCAAGACAGTTCCCAAGCACATTCACCGAAGTTCGGCCCATATCCATCAACGCGTCAATTCCCAGGATAATCCCGGCCTTCTCCACGCTGATTCCCAGATGCCTGTAGTCTGTCAGCGTGGTAGTGAGAATCACAAAAGAAGCTCCGCGCACTCCCGCTACGCCTTTACTTGTCAGCATCAGCGTCAGGCAAATAGAAATCTGCTGACCGATTGTTAAATCTATCCCACTCATCTGGGCCACAAAAACCGTCGCCATGGATAAATAAAGCGTCGTACCATCCAAATTAAAGGAATATCCCGTCGGGATTACAAAACCGACAATCTTCCTGGAAACTCCGAATTTCTCCATATTTTCAAGCGCCTTTGGCAGAGCAGCCTCACTGCTGGCCGTAGCAAATGCAACAGAAAACGGTTCGGTAACGGCCTTAATAAAGCCTTTCAACGGCACTTTTGACACCAGAGCAACCGGAAGTAAAACAACCAGGATAAATACAACCAGGGTGACATAAAGTGTTACCACCAGCTTCATCAGGTTGGCAAGAACATCCGTTCCGGAGTTTGCCACCGTATAAGCAATGGAACCGAAAACAGCAAGTGGCGCAATATACATGACAATGTCAGTAAACTTGAACATGACCTCGGAAAGGCTCTCCATCCAGTTCAACATGGTTTCCTTATGTTTCAGATTTTGTACCAAACTCAGGGCAACTGCAAAAATCAGGGAAAATACCACAATCTGAAGTACCTGGTTTTCCACAATAGCCTTGGCAAAGTTTTCCGGGAAAATATCCACAAAATGGTCTTTCGGTTTCTCAAGCTGAGTAAGCAAATCCATTGATTTCTCCTTCATTTTTTCGGAGACCTCAACCTGCTGTATGCCCTTTCCCGCTTGCGTCAGGTTGATTGCGGCCAATCCCAGGAGCAAGGCAAAAGAAGTTACTACTTCAAAGTAAATAATACTCTTCAGACCGATTCTCCCCACTTGTTTCAGGTTACTGTGTCCGGCGATTCCCACAACCAGCGTTGAAAACAACAATGGAGCTACCAATGTTTTGATCAGACGAATAAAAATATCCCCGAAACGCTTCAGTTCCAACGATAATTCAGGGAAATCCAACCCAACTTCTACTCCTATGATCATCGAAGAAAAAATCCACAACGACAATTTTTTACTGCGCATGGAGAAGGCAATGAGCATTCCTGTCAGGATAAATTTCACCACGTGTCCTCCCATAAAAACAGCATCACCTCCCATGCGTTCAATATAAAACAGCAAGATAGTCAGAGCATATATCCCAACATAATACAACAAATTCATCCGCGACCGAAACACATACCAACCCGCAACGGTTCCTGCAACAATCGCCCCCGGAGCAACCAGGGCAAAAGGGTCCACTTCTTTTCTGAAAATCCATACCATGAGCAACAGGATATAGAATAAGGCAATCAGCAGGATGAGAACTTGTTTTCTGGCAATTTTCATGGGGATTCTATTGTTTTTTTCGCTGAGGCACAAATTTAACAGGATAAAAATGAAAACAAAACGGTTTTTTTTTCGAAAAAAAGTAATTTCATTATGCTTGTATAAGGAATATTTGTAATATTGCATTATCGTAATTGAAATCACATTGCTTTTCGCAAGTATTCAGTCGAATACATTACAATTAGTCCACAATCTTATATGAATAAAATAGACTTAGACGGTAAGTTATTGCCAGAATTAAGGGAAATTGCTAAATCTCTCGGTATCAGAAAAGTTGAATCATTTAAAAAAAATGAATTGACAGAACAAATCTTAACCCGCTCAACACCTGCTGTTGATCCAATGGAAGAAAAAACGGCCAAACCAAAAGCTACTAAAAAAACTGCTGATCCGAAAAGTGAAAAAAGTGCCCCTGCTGCAGATTTATTTTCTCCGGAAACTCCGGGAATAAAATCAGAAGAAGCGAAACCGGCAGTAGAAACAGCTATGCTGGGAAGAGAAAAACGTAAACGCATTTCTTCAGCAACCGATCAAGAAGCGGTAGAAGTTAAGCCTGAAAACACAGATACTCCAAAACCGGAAGAAGCACTGAAAAAAGCTGAAGAGCAAACACTGACAGAAATCAAGCCTTTTGAACGTATTATCAATAAAAACCGCCAGGAAAATCAGAATAATCATAACAATAAACAACGATTCAGCAACCAGGGCGAAAATCAAAATAATCAGAAAAACCAGGAGCGTCAGAATAACAATCAGAAAAATCAGAATCAACAAAATAATAACCACCAGCACCGGAACCAGAATCAAAACCGCCAACAACAACACCAGAACCAAAACAATCATCAGAATCAGCAGGAAGAAAAAATCAATGAGGAAGCTTACGACCTGGTTGGTATCGTGACCGCTGAAGGTGTTCTGGAAGTGATTCAGGATGGCTATGGGTTCTTACGCTCGTCTGATTACAACTATCTGCCGTCGCCGGATGATGTATATGTATCTCAAAGCCAGATCAAATTGTTCGGTCTGAAAACCGGGGATACTGTTCGCGGAACGATTCGTCCTCCGAGAGAAGGCGAAAAATTCTTCCCGCTTGTAAAAGTGGACTCCATCAACGGACGTGATCCGGGGTATATTCGCGACAGAGTTCCGTTTGAATACCTGACTCCGTTGTTTCCTGATGAAAAATTCAAGTTAACCGGACACCGGGAAGAAAGCATGTCAACCCGTGTGATGGATCTTTTTGCCCCAATCGGGAAAGGGCAACGCGGAATGATCGTGGCTCAGCCGAAAACCGGTAAGACCATGCTCCTGAAAGATGTTGCAAATGCCATTGCAGCGAATCATCCGGAAGTATATCTGATCGTATTACTGATTGACGAGCGCCCGGAAGAGGTAACCGATATGGCACGCAGCGTAAAAGCGGAAGTGGTTGCATCCACGTTTGACGAACCGGCAGACCGACACGTAAAAGTGGCAAACATCGTTTTGGAAAAAGCAAAACGCATGGTAGAATGTGGTCACGATGTGTGCATCCTGCTGGACTCCATTACCCGACTGGCCCGCGCTTACAACACCGTTTCTCCTGCTTCCGGTAAAGTACTTTCCGGTGGTGTGGATGCAAACGCACTCCACAAACCAAAGCGTTTCTTCGGTTCTGCCCGCAAAATTGAAAATGGAGGCTCCCTTTCAATCTTAGCAACGGCACTGACAGAAACAGGTTCTAAAATGGATGAGGTCATCTTCGAAGAATTTAAAGGAACCGGTAACATGGAACTTCAGTTAGACCGTAAGATTTCGAACAGAAGAATTTACCCTGCAATCGATATTCTTTCTTCCGGAACCAGACGTGAAGACCTGTTGGTTGGAAAAGATGTGTTACAGCGAATCTGGCTGCTCCGTAAATTCATCGCAGATATGAACCCGGTAGAAGCCATGGAGTTCGTGAAGGGGCACATGGAAAATACACGCTCCAATGAAGAGTTTTTAGTATCAATGAATTCATAAAACGAAAAGTCCCTCTGATTCAGTGGGGCTTTTTTCAGCTTTACTATGCGTATATCAACGAAAATTGCATTATTATTTGCAGGTATTTGGTTCTTAGGAAAATACTGCTTTTTCTATTTGCAGATATTACAGACATCCGAACAATACCCAATCCAGGTTATGTGGAATATTCTGTGCTTATTACTAGCCATGTCAATCGGAAGCCTCATTGAAAAACGACGCGAAAATATAAGTGAAAGCACCACACTGGGAGATATCAAATCCACTATGAGAATCGGAATGATCTATACCGTTATTGTTGGCGGACTGATCTATTTGTACTACGCTAAAATTGATCCGGGATACAACGAGCACCAGATTGCCCGGATTCAGGAGTCTGTGAAAAAAATGGCTGATGATCCTGTTCAGTTGGAAAAATTCAGAGCTGAAAGACCCGAATTTGAAGCATCTACCAAAGAAGAAATTATTCGAAAATCAAGTGAAAGCATCCGCAACTGGTACAATCCGACTTCTGTCATGACGATTTCCCTGCTGGCAATGCTGATGCTGTCTTTGCTAAATTCCCTGATTCTGACGATCATTTACCGCAGGATTTTATTCAGGCAACCCAGATAAGAGATCTTCTCCGAGCCGGTCATAATCAATTCCGTCAAAATTTCCGGAAGACATCATTAAAAGCACCGAGTTGTCCCAGTTCTTTTCATGGATGAACTGAAATACTTCTTCAGTGTTATTCACGACTTGAACACATCCTCCGAAAGCGTTCTGCACTTCAGTAATACTCAACGGATCCAGTTTTTTGTGTGCCACAACTTCCGGGCTGAAATATACCAGGGATTTATCTGCTGCATTCATTGCTCCCTCATACAACGGAAGGAATTCCTTTCTCAATGAAGAAAATGTATGCAATTCCATACATGCTACGACAGTCCTGGACGGATACTGCTCCTTTACTGCGGAAACAGTTGCTCTGAGCTTAGAAGGTGAATGAGCGAAATCCTTGAACAAAGTGAACGTTCCTTTTTCGGCCACCTTTTGCAAACGTTTTCCCGCTCCTTTGAATGTTTTGACAGCCTGCAGAAAATCATGATTAGAAATATTCATGGATTCTGCCAGGTACATCGCTCCTATCAGATTTTGCAGGTTGTGGGCACCGAAAATCTGCAATTCATATTCCCTACCATCGTAAATCATTACAGTTCCCGAATCGGAAATGCGGTATTGAGGCGTGTAATAAGCTCTTGTTTCTAACTTCCCTTCAATCTCTTTTGCCAGATCACTCAGCGTTGCATCTTCGGAATTATAAACCAGTTTTCCATTCGGTTCGATCACTTCACAAAACTTCCGGAATTGATCCACGTAGTTCTCCCAGGTTGGAAAAACATTGATATGATCCCAGGCAATTCCGCTAATCAGCGCCGTGTTCGGTTTATATAAGTGAAACTTCGGCCTGCGGTCAATCGGGGAACTCAGGTATTCATCTCCCTCCAGAATCATGAACGGAGCATCTTCGGTCAGTTTAACCATGCAATCGTAGCCTTCCAGCTGAGCTCCAACCATGTAATCCACATTTAAATTCAAAGCATTGACTACATGCAACAACATCGAAGTAATGGTTGTTTTCCCGTGGCTTCCGCCAATCACAATGCGGTATTTGTTCTTACTTTGTTCATACAAATACTCCGGATATGAAAAAACCGGAATATGAAGTTCCTTGGCTCTTAAAAGCTCAGGGTTATCTTCCCGTGCATGCATGCCAAGGATAACGGCATCCAGATCAGTAGTTATTTTCTCAGGAAACCAACCGATTGCTTCAGGCAGTATTCCCTGTTTTTCCAGTCTTGTCCGGGAAGGTTCAAATATTTCATCGTCAGAGCCGCTTACTACAGCTCCTTTTCGGGATAAAGCAATTGCTAAATTATGCATGGCGCTTCCGCCGATTGCTATAAAATGAACATTCATAAAACTGGAAATTAAAACTGACCCGAAATTACCGGAATCCCTTCAAAAAAAAACTGTGAGTAAAAATAGTTACTCACAGTCTTTCTTTCATTATTTGGTTTAGCAAGTGGATTTCCTGCATTCAAAAAAGACCCAAAGATGTTTGAACCTCTGATATTACAAATATATTTGCGAATTAGTTTCTACTGAAAGTCTTCTAAACGCAGAAAAATTAGAGCAGTTAAGTTCAAAGTTGGATCGTCCAAAGGATACTAAGTTTCCCATTTCACTTTATCAAAAAAACTAAACATATAGTATTTCATACAATGTTCATGTCAAAAGAGACGAGAATAGAAATCCAATATGGAAATTTCAGAAGAACAATTATTAAAACTTGCAAAAATTGCAAGTTTTAATAATTTACCACATTTTTGCAGGATGGGAAATAAGTTACTAGAAAGAAAGGAATATCTTGATAAACTATTGTCATACAAAGACAAAGATATTATCAAAGTGGTAACAGGTTTGCGACGGTCGGGAAAATCCACGCTGTTGGAGCTATTTAGAAATCATTTGCTGAAAAATAATATAATGCCCGAACAAACGCAATTCTACAATTTTGAATTACCCGAAAACTACCTGAATAAATCGTGGGAAACGCTTTATTTTGAAATAAAATCGAAGCTACAAGCGGACAAACCGAATTACATTTTTCTCGATGAAATTCAAAATATTGCGGATTTTGAAAAAATGGTTGACGGACTTTATGCGAGTGAAAATGTAGATGTCTATATTACAGGTTCAAACGCAAATTTGTTATCGGGCGAGCTGGCTACTTTATTGAGTGGCAGATATATTGAAATTTCAATTTTACCGTTTTCGTTTGCCGAATATTTGAAAGTTCGAGATATTGACACAAACAACAAGTATTTGAATTACGAGGCATTATTTTACGATTATGTAAACGAAACTTCATTGCCAAAAGGCGTTGAATTACGAGAAGAAGGTTTTGATAAAATCTACGAATATTTAGAGGCTTTGTATGCGACAATTATCGAAAAAGACATAATGCAACGCTACAAAATTTATGATAAGCGAGCATTCGGAAATGTTGCAAAATTTGTGGCTGCCAATATTGGTAGTCAGATTTCCCCAAATAGTATTGCCAAAGCATTGAAAGCAGATAATCAAAGTATTCACAACACCACCGTTGAAAAATTTATTGAATATTTGGTCAAAAGTTTTGTGTTTTATTGCGTTAATCGTTTCGATATTAAAGGCAAGAAGCAACTTGCAACACTGGAAAAATATTATCTCGTTGATTTAGGATTGTTAAATGTGTTAGTCGGGCGAGATAGAGCAGCAGACAGAGGGCATATTTTGGAAAATGTTGTATATCTCGAACTTTTGCGAAGAGGTTATAAAGTCTGGACAGGTACACTTCGCAACAGAGAAATAGATTTTACTGTTAAAAATCGTAATGGCAAGGTTGAATATTATCAAGTTTCGTGGGAAATTTCAAGTCCAGAAACCGAAGAACGAGAATTTACACCATTGAAAATGGTAAAAGACAATTATCCGAAATTTTTGCTCTCAACCGAATCGTTTCCGCAAAGCAAAGCAGGAATTATTCACAAAAACGTATTTGAGTGGTTATTGGAAAATAAAAGTAAAAAGAGCGGCATATAACGTGCGATTTTATGAAATGGTGGCAGTAGCACCGCAGAAACAGCAGTGGAAGCCGTTTCTATGAAAAACGTAAATCATACACGACCAGCATTTAATAATTGCGTTTCAGTTTTGCATCCTGGGTTTCCTTCTGCCAGGTGTATTCCGTGCATCCCTGTCCGTTCTTCGTATATGTAATCGCGTCCGTCGTTTGTGTGCGAATATACACATCCGCTTTTCCGTTTTTAACAACCACTCTTCTGGTTACAACAGCCGAGACCAATCCATCAGAACCAAGCTGATCAAACTGCTCCTGGTTTACTCCTTCCTTATATTTGGATAAATCAACATCGTAAGAACCGGTAGAAACTTTTTCCGGTTGTATTTTAGCGGCATCGTCGATCGTTTTCTTAGTTGCCTGGACTTTATCCGTCATTTTATCCTGTTGAATCTGATTGGTTGTCCCCATTTCCTGTTTGGAATTTTTAATCAAAGTTGCATTATCTGTTGCCTGGGTATTTTGAGGACTATTCTGGTTCTGTAATTGCACATTTCTGATCTTCTGCTCATTACCCGCAATTTTACCGCTGTTCTGCGTTACTTTCTCATTTTCAATCTGAGCAGCATTTAACTGAATTTCATTCAAATTCTTTTTATTTTCAGCAACAGCAATCGAAGGCAGGTTTTCCTTGTCTTCAATTTCTTTACTTTTCTCTGCCAGGATCTGCTTGTTCCCGATGTTTTTGAGATAAGCTTTATTGTAATCTGCACGATCCAATTCGGTCTTTTGATCCCTCATATTTTCAATCAGCGTTGTGTTCTCCCTGTTCTCATCCATTCGGCTTGAAACCGCTCCCATTACGATCTTTTCCGTTTCACCGTTCCTTGCAGCAAATCTTTGCGCATTATCTACCTGAGCAGTGCTCTTCTCTACATTTTTTTCATACTTCGCTTTATCGATTTCCTTAAGGGCCGCATCGTTACTGTTTGACAGTTTTTTTTCTTCCACGGTCTTCACGGCTATATTGTTCCCGACTTGTTTCAGTACTTCCCTGGTCTCAACAGTCCTTTCGTTCGACTTTGTTGTGTTTTCTCCATTGATTCTGGCCTGGTTGATTTCAGCTTCCCGTACTTTTTTCTCTTCTGCCAGGCGCTGATCCGTATCATCAATGACGTTTTTCTCCTGCGCCAATCTCATGTCGGAATAAGTTTTGTCATTCTGAGCAATCCGGGAATATTTATCTGCGTCCATTTTCGTATTCGCTTCTCCCAGGTTATTTTTGGACGCTTTAATCACTTCATTGTTGTCTGCTGCCTGTCCATCCAGAGTATTGTTTGTCACAATCATTGCTTGTCTGGCAGCTTCCAGCTGTTCTTTCTGATTGGCAATATTCAATTCCTTGATGGTTGCATTTTCTTCATTACTTCTGATAACCGCTTCATTTTTGCTATCCATTGCAGAAACATTGTTCTGAACTTTTGCACTGGCCGCAGCATCCCGCCCACTGTTCTCAATTTTAATCTTTGAAAAAGTACTGTCGGCAGAAAGCGCCAGGTTATTTTGCTTATCATTGAGTTCAGCAGACTTATCACTAATCTTCACCGATTTCTCATACATCTTCTGGGAAATATTTCCTTTGCGCTTTCTGGATGCTTCTTCCAGTTTTTTTGCTCCTTCGGTCAATGAATTGTCTGTTTCTTCTCCCAGATTTTTCAACTCAACATAATCGGATCCGGGTTCTGAATCAGCATTCTTTTGAGCAACCGGCGGATTCAGAATGTTATCGATATCTTTCAGTTTTTGTTTCGGATAAGGATCAGTGGGCCTTTGAGTCACAGCTCTTTCATACAGCTCTTTTGCCTTTTTGTAATCCGCGGTATTGAATTTTTCATTTGCACTGTTAACCAGATTCCTGTAAACGCGCTCTTTATCCGCATCTGCTGCTTCCTTCAGCTTGATCTCACATTTTTTAGATTGTTCGTAAGCGTAATTATTGGAAGGATATTTCGACAGAATGTTACCATATATAGATTTCGCCTCGGGCCATTTCCCATTGTTAAATTCCTGGTCGGCTGCAGCAATCAATGAAGTAAGCTCTTTGTTCGCAGCGTTTTCTTTCGCAATATTATCCAGAATCTGGTGCATTTCATCTATCTTGTTCAGGGCAGACTGATCTTTCGGCTGATGCTTCAACGCTTCTTCATAATAGGAAATCGCTTCGTTATAATCTTTGGAAGCAGCCGCATTATTCCCATTCAGCATTGCCTGGTCATAATGCATTTTTGCCTCTTTTTCCGGATCAACTTTATTTGCCAACAAAGTCTGAAGCTCTGCAATTTTCTGATCCGGAGTCTGATCATCCGGCTTGATTGCCTTTGCAACTTTATATGCGGTAATCGCCTCTTCCGGTTTGCCCGCTTTGACCAGAGCATCTGCCTCTCCCATTTTCTTCACGAACTGGTTTTGCTGCTCCTGAGCCTGTTTCTCAACTTTTTCAATTTCGTCAATCTGCGACAGCTTTTGCTTCGGATATTGATCCGCAGGCCGGAAATTTGCCGCACGGTTAAACATTTCCTTGGCTTTTGTGTAATTTTTCTCTTCAAAAGCTTTATTCCCGACATCAATAATTTTCTGGTAAGCCATGTCACCATCGCTTGTTTCTTTTTCCGCTAAGCTTTTTGCAAGTTTCGCCTTTTCCACGGGAAGTTTCTCATCAGGCTTTAACACCAAAGCAACATTGTATGCCTGGATCGCATCCGTGTATTTCTTTTCAGCAACGAGGTCATCTCCTTTTTGGAGTGCTTCCAGGTATTCTTTTTCTATTTTTTGTTGTCCAGCTTCCGATTCTTTCAATGTTTTAATTGCATTGATACGGTTTTTAGGTTCCTGCTCATTCCTGATCGCTAATGCATCATTGTATCTGGCAATCGCTTCATCATATTTTTTGGCTGCTTCCAGTCCTTTCGCTTCAGCAAGAGTAGCGTCATACTTTTTGTCCAGATCGGCATTTTTCAGGTCCTCTTCGATTTTCTTGTCACATAGGGCAATTGCCTTTTCAACCTCTTCATCTGTTTTGATTGCTTTTGCTTCCAGGTATTTTTGTTTTGCTTCGGCATACTTGCTTTGGTTCTGAAGCGCCATCCCTTCTCCTTTCAATTTTTCGAAAGCAGCAATTTTCTGAGCTTCATTTGCCTGATCATTTTCCAGCTTCGCAATTTCAGAGATTTTTTCGGATGCTGTTGCATTGGAAGGATCAAGGCTCAATACCTGCTGGTATTTGCCTTTTGCTCCCGGCAAATCTTTTTTGCCCAGCGCAGCTGCTCCTTCTGATAATAACTGAGCAACTTGCTTCTCTTTATCTGACGCTGCAATCAGGGCATCAATATCTTTCAGCTTTTCTTTCGGCAAAGACTGAGCCGGATCCAGCAACGCTGCTTCTTCAAATTTCTTTTTAGCATCCGTCAACTTGTTTTGTCCCAACAGGTCATTCCCCGCTTTTACTGCGGCATCATATTTTTCCTTTTGTGCTGCCAGCTGTGTATTATCTGCAATCATTTTCTCGACTTCGGCAAGTTTTTCTTTTGCTTCTGTTTTCGTGTTATCAATTGCCAGTGCTGCCTGGAGCTTTTCTTTTGCAGTCGCATATTCTTTTGCAGCCAATGCACTTATCCCGGCATTAAATGCTTCCTGATACTTCTGGTTTTTATCTTTTTCTGCATTTGCCTGAGCAATCTTTTTTTCTACTTCGATCAGTTTCTGCTTCGGAACGGCTGAAACAGCATCCAGCAACTGTGCTTCTTCGTATTTTTTCTTCGCAGCTTCAAAGTTGGATGCAGCCATGGCCTCATCACCATCCGCAATAGCCTGATCGAATTTCGCTTTTTGTTCTGCTTTTTTTCCCTCAGCTAAAATTTTTGCATCAATTGCATCGATTTTCGCCTGGACCGCAACATCCGGAATCAAAGCAACCGACTCCTGGTATTTCGCTTTGGCATCCTCATACTTAGTGGCTTTATCCAGAGCATCTCCTTCGGTAACCAGTTGTTTCGCTTTCGCAATTTTATCGGCATTCGCTTTTTCCTGCTCCAACAGCTTACTGATATCCTGTATCTTCGTTTTTGCTTCTGCATTTTCAGCATCCAGGGTCAAAACCTGTTCAAATTTTGCTTTCGCAACCGGATATTGTTTCTCCCCGATGGCGGTATTCCCCTCTGTCAGCAATTTGGTAATTTGTTCTTTTAAGGCATTCGCTTTGGCAATTTCAGCCAGCTTCGCGTCTGCTTCCTTAATCTTTTCTTTTGGATAAGTCGCAGAAGCTTCAAACGTCAAAGCTTCCGTATATTTTGCTTTTGCATCAGCCCATTTCTCTTCACCCATCAAAGCATCTCCCTCAGCCACAGCATCATTGTACTTCTGTTTTTTCTCCTGTTCAGATTTCTGTGCATTCAACTTCCCTTCAAGATCTGCCAGTTTATTTGTTGCTACCGGGTCATTTGGTTTCAGCTTCAAGGCTTCTTTATACTTATCACGGGCTGCCATCCAACTTTTCTGGTTGTAAAAACCATCTGCCGCTTTGATTGCCACATCGTATTTTGCTGCATTTTCAGCATCTCTCTTAGCTATTTCGATAGCCTGCTCGCATTTTGCGATTTCGTCTTTCGGGTACTGTTCCTGCTTTTTTGCCAGCGCCTCCTGGTACCGGGCAATTGCTTCAGGGTATTTTTTCTGGTCGCGCAAACCATCCGCAGCCGTAATTAAGGCTTTGTATTCACCATCCTGTTGCGCATTGGCCAGGTTGGCAGATTTGGCAGCTTTCAGGATTCCGTCAATTTCAATCATCCGGTCATTCGGATGTTTCTCCGTAGGTTTGATTTTCAATGCAGCATCATACTGCGCTAATGCTTCTTCGTATTTCTTAGCTGTGAAAAGTGCATCAGCCTGTTTGATAATCGAATTATAATCTGCCTCACCCTGTTTCTGAGATGTTTCAGCATCTTTCATGATCTTCTCGATCTTCTTGGCCATCTTATCAGCCAGCACCGCATCGTATTGCAGCAAGGTATTCTGTCCGTCAAAATAAAATTCCGTGATCGGGTTATTCTGAACATAACTGTAGTCCACATTCGGCTGCTGATCAAAAAGTGCGATTTCAGCTTCTCCGTATGGCTTGGAACTTCCCTGCAACAACTCATCGTCAATTCCGCTGACATTGATGGTGAAATTTCGGGGAACTTTTCCTGATTTTGAAAGCTCTACCTTGTATTTTTTTCCTGCTTTCAACGAAAATTTGACTTCACCTGCTGCATCCGTAACGGAAGAAGCAACCGCAGTACTTCCTTCCATCAGTTTCACCGCTACCCCCGCCTCTTTCTTCCTGGTAGTGTAATTGATCGTCCTGACAGAAAATACCACATCCGACTGGCCTATCACCCAATTAGTCAGGAAAAAGAAAGAAATTAAAATAAGGAGCTTCACTCTCATGTTTTTAGTTTATTCTGATTGTAGGGTACAACTGAATCTGATTTTGGTTTAAACTTGCTCAGTTATTACAAACAAATATCGGTAAAAAAGTTCATTTTCCGGTGGTGTTTTAAAAAGCATACGATTATAAAAATTTGAAACCCAGTGCATCAAATATTATTTTGGATTTACGTTCATCCAATTCCTCCTTTACCTTTCTGATTATCAAAGCACAAACGTAAAAAGAAACGGCAAAAAACCGTACAAAAAATAAAATTACAGGTGCAAAAACTGTTCCCGTCAGTTTATTGGCAATAACGTATTAATCTGCAAAAGTTACACTACGGCACTGGCGGTGGTAAATGTCAAACGGGTTGTACTCAGAGAAGGAGTTGTACCTGTTGTCGTTGCGGTAAAAAACAATCTGTTTTATTTTTCAAAACCGTAAACCATTACCCCCTCAACTCGTGAACTTAAACAGAATCCTATTGATTAATCTCGCAGGTTCCCGAACCGGCATTGTAATAATAGGTCTCTTTAAATACAAATCCACCGCAGAATACCAGCACACCATTGTAATTGGATACTACGAAAGGTTCATTTATATCGTTGGTATTATTAAAGTCCCACCGATAGTATGAATAGCCCGATTCCGCATCGTCTATCCACCCGGCCGCACCTAGTTGCCCCCCGTTAACTTGTGTTATTTCTTTTGTGTTCGTTGGCGTTACGATAAGCATATAATGCTTTGCACTGGCGGCATCCAACTGGGTATTGGGCGAACTGTTTGCGGGAAATAAAAACGGCGAAATGGTAACACTCGGAATAGTTTGACTCAGGGAAGGTACCCATGCTATGGAGGGATCGCCGCCATAGCCGTATGACGGTGGCGGGTTGGGCGGTATATACGTATTGTTGTCGTCATTGCCCCCTACCATATAGGCGGCAACCCCCACAGGTTTGTCGGTTTGGATAAAGCATTTGCCGGTAGTGGCAGTTCCACCGATTTCCAGCTCAAACCATTGCCCCTTGTTGAGTATGCCGTTATCGGCAATGGGCGTGCCCAATCCCGTTACTAAAGTGGCTCCCGAATAATGAACAGTGGTAGTCTCTTGCGAAGCGATGATTCTGATATGATTATTCGGAGTGTTCAAGCCTTCCTGCAGCGCATTCGGCACCAAAAACCGCTTTCCCCACTGGTTTACGGGAGGCATCTGCTCATACAATATATCCGCAAAGTTTCTTAATGCAGGAACTAATGCAGTTGACACATGTGAGAAATAAGCCACCGGATTGCTGGAAGTAATATATCTGCCTGTCAGGTCGGCATTCGAGGGATTGTAATATACTTGCCCCTTATTAAGCGTCGTAAACGGCGTTGCAGAGCCATTCAAAAAAAGTTTCGTACTGTCTTCATCGGCAATAATCATTTCACAATCATATTGGTCGGGGTCATAATTAAGCGGAACGTAAGAAAGTCTGTAATATTCTTTTCCCCATGCCGATACGGGAAACAGGATAGTAGCGTCCGTGGTTTGAATTCCTGTGTTGAACGCATAGACGGATATAGGTCTTTCAGAGGTAATGTGCAGCGTATTGGAAGAGATGAAAGGAGTTGCAGAAGCGCCTGTATTTACATTCGGTAAACTCAGATAAACGTTACTGCGTCTGTCTCCGGCAGCAGTGCCGCCTACAACGGCATTCAAATCAATGGGCAATACGGTTCCTCCGGGTATCATATAATCGGTTGTTGTGCCGTTTGCCATAAAATTGAGCGTAACTTTTGTGGTAACACCGGCAGATATATTCAGCCTCAGCAAAAGAGAGGCAGCGTTATCATAAATAAAATTTTTTCCAAAACTTACCCAAAAGTCGGTGCCAGCGGTGGTGCAAGGTACATAGGGTGGTGGTATATAGGGCGTACCTGTCACTTGCGCCCTGTTTTTTTGCGGCGACATCAGATACACTAACAACACGATCACTTCTATTTTAAAAAATTTCATCTTGTATTTGCTTAGAGGTTTATTGTGTTGTTGTAAAATTAAAATCCGGTTGTCATCCAGACATAGGCGTAATTTCCCATTACAATGATGGTGTAAATGGTATGTTGTCCTGCTATGGTAGGTCCGTTATTTACGGATTTCGGTGTGATGCCGCCAGATATTGTAAACTGCGCTATTCCTGACGTGCCACCCTGTATAGCAAGGGTGTAGGTTCCGCCATCTTTCAAGCCGTTGAGTGTAAACGTGTTGTTACCTCCCAAACCGTTGCCTGCCGAAGCGGGCGTATGGGCAAGGTTACTTTTTGTAAAATCGATAATCGTAGAGTCTGCCGTGCTCCCCGCATCGTATGATTTTGTGTTGGTAGCCGCTCCGTTTACCTCCAGTGTACTTTGAGGCGTTCTGGTATTAATGCCTATTTTGCCAGTACTAAGTGTATCAATATTGTTTACGCCGGTTCCGTAAATGGTATTGCCGAGATTCAGTTCATTGCTTGCATTGGATGCCGAAAGATAAACGAAATCTCCAATCAGAATATTTTTACTGCCTGTTGTGGTATTGGTACTGCCAATACCCGCACCATAACCTATTGCTATGTTGTTACTGCCTGTGGTTAGCTGGTAGCCCGCACTGTCACCCAACGCTGTATTCCTGTTGCCTGATGTGACACTATAAAGTGCAAAAGCGCCAACTGCGGTGTTCATGCTACCGGTAGTGTTGACACCCGCCCCTTTCAACGCCTCGTTTCCGAATGCGCTGTTCAAAATGCCTGTTGCGTTATTATAGAGCGCCTGAGTGCCGAAAGCGCTGTTCTTATAGCCAGTGGTGTTACGAAACATAACATCCACCCCAAAAGCGCTGTTCTTGTATCCGGTGGTGTTGGCTTGAAGCACATATCTGCCGAAAGCGTTGTTATAAGAACCGAAATTGGCATTACCACCATCTGTTAATGCGCCCAGCGTTCCTGAAATCGAGTATAACGAATGATACCCGAAAGCATTATTCATGGTTGACTGACTAACTACGCCGTTTTCATGAGGCATTGCCATCACTCCAAAAGCCGTACTCTGACCGTCAATATATCCTGACCGTTCGTTGTTCACTTTAAAAATGAGCGGCGTGTTACTGGTTGTTCCCAAAAATTTGGTGGTGTCGTTGTTGGGGAGAAAGCTGTTGCCAGTAATGTGCCAGTCGTTGGCTACAATTTCCTGCCAGATGTTGCCGTCAAAATAGTAATAGCCGACAGTGGTAATCCTGGCTGTTTTGACAGAAGCAACACTTACCGGTGCGGTAGCATAAACAATGGCTCCGGTTTGCGCAGCAGTATAATCGTTGTCTTTATCTTTTATTTGATTTCCCGATAAGCGTGGCGCAATAATACCTTCAGCATGACCAGCAGCAGTAGTTATGGCGGACACATCAAGTGTGGCTTTGGGAGCGGAAATATTTACACCCACGTCACCGGTTTGGGCTTTTACTGTACCTGTAATCAGAACAAGAATAACTAAATTATAAAATCTGCACATAAAATATGTTAAATCATTTAAATTGCTTACAACCTAAGCATGTTAATTATCACAGATCTAAAATATATTATATAAACGTAACTATTATAAAAAATAAAATTATTAGTCGCATTTTTAAAATTATGTTATATTAAAATTCATAGATCCGTGCATAATGTGTTATTTTGAGTTTATGATAGGATGTGCAGATTATCCGGATTTCCCTTTACTGTCCAGAAACTATCCTGTAAGTTTCCCATATTTGTTAAGTTACAAAATGTTTACTTCTGATCTCCATTGGAGTTTTAAAAATCTGTATCATCTGCGTGCAATCCATAGATATTTTTGCTCAATGCAGGAATGGTATGCGGTTACTGCCTTATCAGCGCATCCGTAACACCATTATTTACCAGATGAACATATTTATAACAGGGAAAACATTCCGGATATATCTTTATACCGTACTCAGTCGTTCTGTCATGTCAGGTACCGGATCAGGGTTTCTGTATGCACCGCACGCACATACCCGTTGAGCGGGATGCTCCCACGCCATCACCGGCAACGGTAGTAACACCGGTGGTAGCGTTATAGATAACCGTCAAGCGGGTAGCGTTCAGATTAGGGTTCCCGCCTGAAGTGCTGCTCCAGTAATAGAGACTGCCAAGAGACTGTAATCCTCCGGAAGTCTGGTGGCGGCTGCCGGTTGTCGGCAAGTACACTTTTTCGCCGGTGGTGTTATTGGTAATGATTACGCCGCCAATAGCTTGCTGTGCGTTAGTACCGCGATACTCCCATGTGTTGCCATTGGCAGTAACGGGTAAAGTACCGGCGGTGAGGTTACCGGTTCCGTTATTCTGAAACATATCAGCCCAGTCGAAAAGAGACGGAACAAACCAGCCGTTGGGGCAGGGATTATTTTGCGGAAAGCTCCAACCGGCAAGCGAAGCAGGCGCACCGGCACGGGCAATAGAAGTATTTCCCCAAACATTTACAGCCGGATTTCCCCAAGAGCCGGTGCCCGGAATATACAAGCCGTAGTACGGGTCAGAAGGGTCAACCTGACCTGTGGCATCCAAAACAGGAGTAAGTGGATAGCTGGCTGGAGGCACAGGAGCAGGACCCACCTTAGAAGTGGCGCTTCCGCCGCCCGTCATAGGATTAATCTGATTGACGTGAGCAGTTGTTTTACTCCAAACCGTGTGCTGCTGTCCGTCTGCTACGCGCCCCCACTGGTAAAAATCGCCCAGGTCGGCAGCATCGTCCACTCTCGCGGCATCGCTGTAAAGCGGGTCAGTATTCAGACTTCCCGTGCCGCTTTGCCCCAGATTGAGCAGCGCAATTTTGACAGTTCCGCCGCCCGCTACGCCGCCCAATCCCATGTTAATGGTCAGATAGTGTACGCCGGTAGTATCAATGCCGTAGCCGGGAGTATTGGTACGGATAAACAAGATACCCATTATAGATGAAATGTCCTCTTTCGTGCCATTGTTCGCTATAACACGAAAAAACAGTTCTTTGGATTGCTCGGTGGTAACAAAACCATCAATATAGTAAGCCGGAATGGTGTAGTTCTGAGCATTCGCGCCGGGAATGTCGATAAAACTATCAGCAACGGTAGTATCCGTACTCACCTGCCATTGCAAAACATAAGCCGTACCGGAAACGTTATAGGCTTGTATGGTCTGATGCTGAAAATCGTACATCACATCAGTATAGGTGGTTTGTTCTTCTATTATGGCGTTGTACGGTACAGTGTAAGGCGTGCCAACCACCTGTGCGTTTGCCATGTTTGCGCATAATGCAAATATGCAAGCGGCTATACTGCCAACAACTAATTTTCTTTTCGCCATCTAATCTTATTTTTTCGGTTTGCCGGAATTTCCATGCTTTTTGCCAGTAAGTACAAAAGCAGATTCAGACACAGAAATTATGTTTTTTCGACTTTAAAGATAAAATAAAAATATTTTCTAATATTAATAACAAAAAAAATAATAAACACAAATTCAAATTATAATAAAAAACGGTAGTGTGTTTTTTGTAAATAGTTGTAATATCTGTTACACATTAAATCAACACCAATTCTCGCATGGCTCATTTTTGCCGCAAAGGCACGAAGACACTAAGCAACACAAAGAATTATGAAAGAGGTCTAATGAAATAAAAACAATTCGTGTAATTCGCTCAAATTCGTGGAATAACCGGGAGGAGAAGTAAAAAGTTAAAAGTCAAAAGAAAAAAGTCCGAAAGTCGGAAGTAGGAGCATATTGTATCTGCCCCGACTTTCGGACTTTTTGCTTTCACCTTTTTACTTATAACAACAAACCCTACGGCGCAAGCTGTATGCACCGCACGCAAAAGCCCTGTGCGCGGGCTGCTCCTGTGTTATCGCCGACAACGACGCCGGCAGCGTTAACCGACATACGGCCACCGTTTTGAGTGGCATTCCCTGAAGTGCTGCTCCAGTAATAGAGGCTGTTAAGGAACTGTAGTCCGCCGGTCTGCTGGTGGCGGTTGCCTGCTCCGGGTAGAAATACTTTTGCGCCGGTAAGGTTGTTGGTAATAACAACGCCGCCTATGGCTTGAGTGGTGTTCGCCACCGAACCAGGTATGTACTCCCACGTGTTGTTGTTGGCTGTAATGGGTAAAGTGCCGCCTGTGAATGCATTGCCGGTTCCGTTGTTCTGAAACATATCAGCCCAGTCATATAAGGATGGAACAAACCAGCCGCTCGGGCAGGGATTATTTTGCGGAAAACTCCAATCGGCAAGCGACTTTGGTGCGCCGGCACGATTACCGGCAACAGCAGTATTTCCCCAATTGTTTGCAGCCGTACTGCCCCACGTAGTGGCGCCGGCAATATGCTTTCCATAGTACAACGGGTCGGTAGAAGGAATCTGATAGTTGATATCTAAAGAGGGATAAGGACCACCGCTATTTATAGTTGGCACGCCCACCGCAGAAGTGTTTCCGCCGCCCGTCATAGGAGTAATCTGATTGGCGCGGGTGAGGGCGTTTTTACTCCAAACGGCGTGCTGCTGTCCGTCTGCTACGCGCCCCCACTGGTAGAAGTCGCCCAGGTCGTCGGGATTGCCTATATTTGCGGCATCGCTGAACATCGGGTCGGGGTTGGGGGCACCGTTAATATAGGAGCCGGTGCCGTTCTGTCCGAGATTGAACAGGGCAATTCTAACCTTTCCGCCGCCTGCTACGCCGTTCAATCCTCTGTTGATGACAACGTAGCGCACGCCTGTGGCAGGGTCAGTGGGGTAAAGGGTGGTATCATTGGTACGGACGAACAGTATCGGCTGCACAAAGTCCGCACCTGTTTCCATTGTGCCGTTGCTCATGATACAGCGGAAATAGAGTGTTTTGCTCTGCTCTGTGGTAACAAAATCGTTGATATAGTAAGCAGGAAGGGTACAGTTGACGGCAGTTTCACCGGCAATGTCGACAAAATTGATGCTGTCCTGGCTCATCTGCCATCGCCAGAGATAAGCTGTTCCTGTTGTGGTATAGGAATAGATGGTTACTGACTGAAAGTCGTATATCACGTTGGTATAGGCGGTTATGCCTCCCGCTAAGTTGTAATACGGTACAACGTGCGACGTGCCTGCCACCTGTGCATTTGCCGTGTAGCCGCATAATGCAAAAATGCAGGTGGCAAGGGCGGTTTTTAGTATTTGTAATAGTTTCATTTGTTTATTTATTACACGAATTGTTTTTGTTGTCTGAACTATGATTTTTGTGATTAATGTGATTATTATGATTTTTTGTTTTTAACTTTTTACTTATTCTTCCGACCTCCGACTTCCCGACTTTCGGACTTTCTTTTGTCATTTTTACAATTTCAGTTCGTTCAATAATAATTTGTATATCTCCGTCCAATCTTTTTGGTAAAGTTCGGTGGTTTCATTGGTAAGTTGAACAAAAGTATTGGAGTTGTAGAATATATTTACCGCATCTTCTTCTGTTATTTTTTTATCTTCAACGAGTTGCATTACAATATATTCTACAATAGTTTCCACCGCACTGATTGGTTTTCGGTTGGGCTTGCTGATTAGTTGTAATGATTTTATGGTGCAAAAACAAATTTGGTGTGTTGGCTCGTGATATTTCAATTCGTTCAGAAAATCGGTTTTTGAAACAATCCCGTCAAGATAATCGTATATACGCCGAGAAATTTTGTCGTCTGCTATTGGTCCCTCTATAAAGTCATATTCGTGCGCAGATTCATCGGCTTTGTTGCTGCGATTTAACACAACGAAATCAAGCCATTCTTCTGTATAATCGGGGAAACGCAAAATATTAAAATCTTTTTCGAGGTACAAATATTTACCAAATTCAAATTCTGTAATCACGCCTGCCGTGTGATTGCGATTACCGATTCTTTCCGCCCATTCTTCGGCGTGTTTTTTGTTTTTGGTAACATAAAATCCCTGCCCAAAATCCTTATTTTTTTCGCACTTAAACAAGTCAATTTCTACAATTTCGGTGTAACTTCCGTGATATACTTTCATCGCTTTCCTCCATTTTCATAACAAACTGCGTGTAAATCTCTCAAAGCAAAATACTTATCATCAGTATGCAATGCCCACCAATGCTTAAAAAGAAAATCCAATCCGCCATATTTTTTCAAATACTGGTAGGCATCATTTTTTTTCATTTTAAATGCCTCTGCAAATTCTATGATAATGAAAGTTATAAAACTTATTTTATCGCTTGTCGCTTTATCTATTGTTTTACTTTCCATTGGATTCCTGTTTTATACTGAAATACAAAGTTACATTTTTAAAAAACTTTACACCATTAAGGAATTAAGGCTCATTGCCTTTTTTCTTAATGCCTTCATGGTTAAATGTTTTTCTTAATTATACAAAGTTGCAGAAACGTAAGCAGTATTGCCAATACATATAATGGTAAATAATACACTCTGTGTATTGGTTTTTATGGTGACTATGCCCACTAAGTTTTTCAGCGTTGTTATTGTACCGTTGTTAGTGCCTCCGGTTAATGTAGGCGGAGTAACAGCAGTGCCGAGTGCCGTCCAGGCAAGCGTGTAAGTGCCACCATCTCTCAATCCCGAAAGAACCGTTGCACCCGCATTGCTTGTAGCGGCAAGGTTGCTCAGAGTAAAATCCGCTGTTGCGGTAGTTACGCTCGCAACGGGTGTGTTGGTAGCTGCACCGTTTACTTCGAGGGCGCTTTGGGGATTATTGGTATTAACACCTATTTTGCCTGCGGTGTTGTTTAGTGCTCCGTTTACGCCTGTGCCGTACAGCGTGTTACCGATGTTGAGCTGGTTGCTGCCGGCGGCGGTTACCACACTTGCTGCCGAGCCGCCTCCTATCACAATGTTGGAGGAGCCGCCGCTTGCCGCGTTATAGCCAATCCCCACATTGTAGCTTTGGTCGCCGGCCAATAATGAGCCGGTACCCACAGCCGTATTGTAATTTCCTGCATTATTGCCGGAAAGTGTGTTGTTACCGAAAGCGACATTATCGTGTCCGCCATGATTATGCGCAAGCGAGTTGTCCCCGAAAGCGCTGTTATTAATTCCGACATCATTGACGCTAAGTGTATTGTATCCGAAAGCGTTGTTAGCAGTTCCGCTTACATTGGAGAAAAGCGCACCCGACCCGAAAGCGTTGTTATTGTTGCCGTTATTTACCGCAAGTGCGTTGGCGCCGAAAGCGTTGTTACTTTGTCCGGAAGTATTTGCCTTAAGTGCGTTCAATCCGAATGCGTTGTTATTCACTCCTGTATTAGCGGCTAATGCGCCCAGCCCAAAGGCGTTGTAATTGGAAGCGTTGTCTGCCGGGCTGATGTAGCCGGCTATGGAGCCGGCGGCGGGCGTTGCGCCTGTTCCTGCATTTACTCTGAACATCAAGCCTATGTTGTTTTGCGTTCCCAAATAGTTGGCTGCGGTAATGCCGTTGTTGCCGGTGAGCAGCCAGTCGTTTGGCGCCTTCGGCACCCACGTGCCTGTAACGTTGTCCTGGGTTACGGTGTTATCGAAAACAAGCACATCTCCGTTATTGGGCGCATCGGCAGACACGGGGTGTGACTGTATCCCCTTCACGGTGGCAATACTGCTGCCCGGGGGTATCAGCACATCTCCGGTATATATTCCTGTCGCAACGCCGTTTAGAGCATCAGTCATTCCAATGGCAGAGCGGCGTAGTTTAGATGGGTCGTTTGCCGTTGTTCCCGTTCCCATGCGAACAAGCGTACCATCATAGGCATCTATTACTTCGTTGCCAACAAAAGGGTCTCCGCCTACGGCGGGAGGGGCAAATGGTTGCCACTGGGTGCCGTCAAAAAAGAAATAGCCATTTCCCATTTGGTAAATGTTACCAAGTTGCGTGGGGTTGTCAGAGATATTTTGCAAAGAGACAGTTCCGGTAATGTACACGATAGCTCCTCTTTGAGCTGAGGTGTAAGTTTTTGCTGCCAGATTACTTCCTGAAAGTACGGGAGCAATAATACCGTCCAGAGAGGTGGCGACACCGGGGTTTCCAAGAACCTGCAAAGTGGCGGCAGGGGTGATGGCGGTTGCATGACCGGCTCCTCCAATGCCCACGTTTCCGTTTTGGTAAATGTTTTGCGTGTTGGCAGTGGCTTGTGTGGTTAATCCTGCTTGATACCAGGGGTCGGTGGGGGCTACTCTGTGCAAAACGCCGCCTGCACCCATTGTTACAACGCTATCGGCATTTGAACCCGTCTGCAAGCCTGCTATTGCCAATGTGTTGGCGGATGTAGTGGTAATGGTGGTGGGTTCACTCAGTGAGCCGCCAAGTTTAACGCCAAAAGGGTCGGCTGTTGTTCCTGTTCCGGTGCGGGTGAGTCCATTAGTGGCGTTTAATATTTCATTGCCTATTACTCCGTCCACTTCGGTTGTGGCAGCATTGGCAGGAGCCCAAACAGAGCCGTTCCATTGCAGTACCTGTCCGGAACTTGCTCCCATCTGGTTCAAATCTTCGGCTAATATTGTTCCGTTGGCAATTTTACCGGTAGTAACCGCGTCCGGTGCAATAACGGTGGTATTACTGCCTGCGGCGGCGGTTACGTCTCCTGTTAATGCTGCGCGTGCCAGCAGATAAGGATCACCGGCAGTGCCGCTGCCTGAGCGTACCAGCGTGCCATTGGCGGCATCGGTTATTTCATTTCCTACCACACTGTCTGCATCATTTACAGAAAGAGTTTGCAATGTTCCGCCGTTCACTGTAATCCCAACTGAACCTACTGACGGATGAGTGAAAGTATAAACGTTGCTGCCCAGCGCCCGCCATACACTTGCCAGGGCATCATAATAGTAATAACCTGAGACGGTAACGTTGACAGTTTTTCCTGTAGCACTTCCGCCCGACACATCGGAAACATACACGATGGAAGCATTCTGGTCCGTGCCATAATCAGCATTTTTAAGCACAAGCTGTGCTCTGGTGAGTCTCGGTGCGATGATACCTTCAGCGTGGCCAGCAGTAGTAGTTGTGGCAAACACGTCGAGCGTGGCTTTGGGAGCGGAAATGTTTACGCCCACATCACCGGTTTGAGCTTTTACTGTACCTGTAATCAGAACAAGAATAACTAAATTATAAAATTTACACATAATGCGTTAAATAGTTTAAATTGCTTACAATTATCATGTTAATTATAACAAATTTATAAAAAACAAATTAAATTGTTAGTGATACTTAAAAAAAATATTTTATTTAAAACTTTTATAATCAGCACATAAAGTGTCGTTTTGGGTTTATGTTATGATCTTACAAAGACCCCTTATACTCCCCTGATTTCCAAAGCACAAACATAAAAAGAAGCGGCAAAAAATAAAATTATCGGTGCAAAAAGTATTCCCGTCAATTTATCGGTAACCACGCAATTAATCTATAAAGGCGGGCCCGACAAAGAGGAAAAAATCAATTCGCATTGCGCTGTCGGCCTGAAATTGGGTGGAATGGGAGTAACAACCGGCTCTTTGATTGAACAACAATTGGCACCCTAATTTCTGAAAGCTAATTTAAAGTCATTACAAATAAGCTTTTAAATCCCTGAAAAGAAGTTGAATTTACAAGAATTCTTGTAATTTTCGGAGTAAATTAACGGATTATGAACGCAGCACATTCTCATTTAATCATTAATCATTTCCCCATTATCGGGCTCGTTTTCGGAATCATTATCCTGCTAACAGGAATTTTAGCAAAATCCAGTGTAGCCAGGAGAGTCGGACTACTTATCTTCATCCTTGCCAGTATCACTGCGCAAATTTCAGCCGCTACAGGGGAAGGTGCGGAAGATATTGTGAAACAGGCGACAGAACAAAAAACAATTTCCATGGATTGTCCGGACGCCATTCAGGCTACGCTGGAAAACGGAGAGGATGTCAAAACGCTTATTCACATTCACGAAGAGCATGCTGAAGAATTAATGCCTTTCATGTGGGGAATCTTTGCCCTTGCATTGATTGCATTGTTCCTGGAGTTCCGGAAAAAATCGATGGCGCTTCCCGCTTCAGTCATTGTTCTGATAATCGGGGTAGTTGCATGCTATTTCGCGAAAGAAGTCGGGAATTCGGGAGGTGAAATCTCTCACCCGGAAATTCGAAAAGGTTTCAAATTCCATGAAAGCTCCTCACACGACAAGGGATAATTCCTGAAAATGTACGAATCTTACGAATGATCAATGAATCATTTGAAACTCAGATGCCGTCTTCTTTTTTGGAATCAACCGGTTTAGCTTCTTCTGTTCCACTTTGAAGCAAACTCTCTTGCTGATCCGGTGAAGTTACATCTGATTCTGCTGTTTCGGAAATCGGTGCCGGAGCCGAGGGATTTGCCATTCCGAAAGGTTTTGAAAATTCCGACGGAGTTTGAATGATCTGATCCATTTTGACTGCTTCTTCATGAATCGGCTTCTCAATGGCATTCAACGTATCTCTCATGACATTCTGCAGGTTGAAATCCATTTTGACATCACCGGCAGATTTCTTGATTTCATTCTGAACATCTTCGGAGGCTTGCCGGATCTGGTGAATTGCCTTCCCCATGGAACGCGCAATTCCCGGAATACTTTTTGACCCGAAAAAAATCAGGATAACGACTAAAATCAGCACGATCTCCGAACCTCCAACATCGCTGAGAAATAAAGGCAAAAATGTCATAATGACAACAAAAGTAATCGATTTAATTGAGCATTCCTAACAGTTACTTAAGGTAGTATCTTATGAAACGTTCATTTTTCAATCGCATTTCGGATGTTTTTTTGGTTATCTTTGCGCCCAAAATTAATTAAGAAAAGCTATGGCAACCACGGCAGACATTCGAAACGGACTGTGTATCAAATTCAATGATAAAATCAGTCAAATCATTGAATTCCAACACGTAAAACCCGGAAAAGGTCCAGCCTTCGTACGTACGAAAATGCGTGTAATTGAAACGGGAAAAGTGATCGACAATACCTTTTCCGCAGGACACAAAATTGAAACCGTCCGTGTTGAAAACCGTGAATATCAATACTTGTACCAGGAAGATACGGATTTCATTTTCATGAATAATGAAACGTTTGAGCAAGTTTCAATCCCTGCAAAAATGATTGAAAAACCTGCATTTTTACAGGAAGGAATGGTGTGTAATATCCTGTATGATGCAAACGAAGAAGTTCCGCTGATTGTGGAATTACCAATGTATATTATTTCTGAAGTAACTTATACGGAACCGGGAGTGAAGGGCGATACAGCAACAAACTCCATGAAACCTGCAACAATCGCAACAGGTGCCGAAGTAAAAGTCCCTCTGTTCATTGATATGGGAGAGATTATTAAAGTGGATACCAGAACGGGAATTTACGTAGAACGCGTAAAGAACTGATTTGAACAAATACTAAAAAACAAAGGGAATCCGTTAACCGCGAATTCCCTTTTTTATTTGATGAAAATTTTGCATCAATTCAGTTTTCAAAATATACCCGGACTAATCAGGATAAAAGAACAGACTGATTTGAAAGACGCAATCCGGATTGGGGAAAAATACAGATACTGTATAAATCGAAAGTATAGAAAAGCACCAAAAAACCAGAAAGGTTAAGAATTTAACATCTGATTTGAGCACATTTTCCCATTTTAATCCCGTCAAATCCGGCATTCCTAATTTAGAATTAATATTCAGGAATTATATTCCCGGATCTTTCTCAAAAGTGTAATCAAAAATGGAAAAAATTATTCGTTTCGCAACAAAGAAGATCAACGTTCAGTGGATTAATGCGGGATCATTGAATGGATCCAGACCTGTATTGGTATTTCTGCATGAAGCATTGGGAAGTATTATTCAATGGAAAAGCTTTCCGCAGGATTTGTGTGTTTCGTTAAATCTTCCGGGACTGGTTATTGAACGCAGCGGACATGGTAAATCCTCTGTGCTCTCCGGGGAACGCGACTACACTTACCTGCATCACTATGCGGATGAGACCATAGAAGTGCTTAGGGAAGTATTGATTCCGGAGCAAAAAATCATTCTGGCAGGACACAGCGATGGCGGAAGTATTGCACTCATTTTAGGAGGTAAAGGCTTGAAAAATCTGCTGGCTGTTGTCACCATCGCTGCTCATACCTTTGTGGAAAACGAAACACTTACTGGAATTCACCCGGCTATTGAAGCTTCTAAAATCGGGAAACTGAACGGCCTTTACAAAATTCACAAAGAGAAAACAGAAGCACTTTTTTATGCCTGGGCCAATACCTGGCTTTCTCCCGGATTCAGATCCTGGGATATTCGCAATGAAATACAGGATTTCAAGCAACCGGTTTTAGCAGTTCAGGGATTGAACGACTAGTACGGAACTGAAGAACAGGTTATTTCTATTGTGAAAGGACATGCAAACCGAACCGGAAAAATGATTCCTTGCGGACATCATCCGCATCTGGAGAAAAGTGCGGAAATGGTAGCATTGGTTTCAATCTGGATTTCGGCTCAAAATTTCTGAGAGCCTGTTTCAATCTTATATCATAAAGTTGTTATAATGGATTATCAGATAAACTTAAACAGGCTCTGACAAAACCCGGACGTAATTCCGCAATATTACGTCCGATAGTTCATACTTATATCATAAAGTTGTTATAAGGATTATCAGATAAATTTAAACAGGCTCTGACAAAACCCGGACGTAATTCCGCAATATTACGTCCGATAGTTCATAACTTGAAATTTCATCCATTAACTACCTCACGATAAAGCATTTGTCATATCAATTTTACCCCTGCATTATTTTTTTACATATTCGACCACTAAACCAGCTAAAACCAGTACCTTTACCCCTCATTTTTAACTAATTTTTGAATAACTGATGAGTAATGCATTGGGGAGTCATATTCTCGTTGAGTTTATGGGGTGCGATCCGCACATTATGAATGATGTATCTTCAATCGAGCGCGACATGGTAGACGCAGCTTTGAAAGCAGGTGCAACTGTGATTAATTCTACATTCCACCATTTCTCTCCCTACGGAGTTTCTGGTGTAGTGGTAATTCAGGAAAGCCATCTGGCAATTCATACATGGCCGGAATACGGCTATGCTGCCGTAGATTTGTTTACATGCGGTGAAATGGATGCCTGGATTTCTTTTGATTACCTGAAGGAATGTTTCGGCGCCAAGAATTATTCCGCTTTGGAAATGAAGCGCGGAGCTGTTCAGTTACTGACCAGAAATAATTTTGACATTTCTTCCATGCGTCAGAAAGCCGGAGAGTGGACCAATCCCGAAATGTACACCCGCAATGTATGGTTTACGGATAAAGATGACAACCAGGCCCTGTCTTTGCGTTACACGGGAGAAGTATTCTACGATGTGCAATCTCCATTCCAGCGCGTCCGCATCCTGGAATCTCCGAAATACGGTAAGTTGCTCACATTGGATGATATGTTCATGACAACCGAAAAAGATGAATTCCATTACCACGAAATGATCTCACACCCGGCAATGTTCACACATGGAAATGCGAAAAACATCCTGGTGATCGGAGGTGGTGACGGTGGAACCGTTCGTGAATTCCTGCGCCACGAAGGAGTGGAAAAAGTAACGATGGTAGAAATTGACGGAGAAGTGATCAAAGCATGTAAAGAACACCTGCCTTCAATCGCAGCATCATTCAACGACCCGAAACTGAACCTGATCGTTGGAGACGGAATTGCCTTTGCAAAAGAAGCAACCAGCGAAACGTATGATTTAGTAATTGTAGACGGTTCCGATCCGGTTGGTCCGGCAGAGGGACTGTTCTCCGTTGAATTTTACAGAAACTGTCACAGAATCCTGAAACCTGGGGGAATCCTGGTTGCTCAGGGAGAATCCCCGAAATTCAACGAACAGGCATTTACAGAATTAAACATCACACTTCAGCACATTTTCGGAAAAGAAAGCGCACCGGTTTCCCTGTTCTACGTTCCGACATATCCAACAGGAATGTGGAGTTTCCAGTACGGACTGAAAGGAGCAGCTCAACCAAAAGCAATTACAAATGAAACTCAGATCGAAGAATTCGTAAGCGCAAAAGGATTGAAATACTATAATTCCGATATTCACAAAGCAAGCTTCGCATTGCCCAACTTCGTGAAAACACTCATTAATGGATAATTCGAAGAAGTTTGACCCAAATGGTGTCGGAATTGCAAACGGAAACATTTTCGGTTTTCCGGTAAGCGAAGAAAACGCACATATCGTAATCATTCCGGTTCCGTGGGATGCAACCGCTTCTTATGGCAAAGGAACAAGCGACGGACCAAAAGCCATCCTGGATGCCAGTACACAACTGGATTTTTATCATCCGCAATTGCCGGAAGCATGGAATACACAAGTCTTCATGACTCCGGTCTCGGACGAAATGAAACAAATCAACGACCAGTTATGTATCGATACCGTTCAATACATTGGGTTCCTGGAAGAAGGCGGAGAGCTGGAAACTGATTCCGGCTTCCACGAAATCCTGGAAAAAGTCAATACTACTTCAGATCATTTGCGGAAAAACCTGAAAGAACGCGCTTCGAAGCTGTTGGCTCAAAAAAAGATTGTAGCCGTTTTGGGAGGAGAACACAGTACTCCACTAGGTTTAATAGAAGCTTTAAATAAAGCTGGTCAACCCTTTGGAATTCTTCAAATTGATGCACACGCAGATTTGAGAGAAGCCTACGAAGGGTTTGAACAATCACATGCAAGCATCATGTACAATGTGCTGCAATCCTGCAATAACCTGCAAAAGCTGGTTCAGGTGGGAATCCGTGATATCGCCCATTCGGAAGTGCAGCTTTCCGGGTCGGATCCGAGAGTTAAAACCTTTTACGACTGGGATTTGAAACGCGGGCAGTTTGAAGGACAAACCTGGAAAGAACAAGTTGCGATGATTCTGAACGAACTACCGGAAAGAGTTTACATATCTTTCGATATCGACGGACTGAATCCGGCACTTTGTCCGAATACGGGAACTCCTGTTGTGGGTGGATTCGACCTGGAACAGATCAATTATCTGTTTTTCCAGTTGGTAGAATCCGGGCGAAAAATTATCGGGTTTGACCTGAATGAAGTAGCTCCCGGAAAAGAAGGCGACTGGGATGCCAATGTGGGTGCCCGGGCTTTGTGGAATCTGGTTTGCGCAACAGAAAAAAGCCGGAAAATAAACTACTGATACTTTACTCTTATCAAAAATGGAAGGGCAATACAAGAAATACAACGAACTTTCGGTAACCGGAAATACAATGCGGATCAAGTGGGCAAAATCCGTGTTTGCGGTGAAATACTTAACATCTTCACATGAAAGCTAAATGGCCTTCGTTACTTGCCTGGGCATTTCTGGCACTCCTGACCCTACTCTACCTGGGCTGGAGCGAGTTTTCCTGGAAACTGACCAGGATTCTTCCCTACTTCATCAGTTGTGTTTTTCTGTTTTTCCAGTTTCTGACTGTCAGCAGGATCAGTTCCCGAACTTTTCGGATTATCAATACCAGCTTGCTTATTGCACAAATCGTGTTGTTAAGTTCTTTTTTACTGTCTTTCGCTGAAATCAAAAACACCTGGAGACTGAACATGCTGTTCCTCTTGGCTGCAACTCATGTGTATCTGCTGGATTTGAATAACCGTTTCATCCAGAGACGCCTCTTCTCCAAATGGTTATTATTGCTTTTACTCGTCATAGGCTTAATCGCATTCCTGTTTATCCGGAAATCACCTCACCTGATGAGTGTCGGTTTCACCAGTACCCTCATTTCCGGATTGATTGTACTGATGAACATTTTCCTGTACAATCCGAAAAGAGAAGAACGGCATCATTAACCACATTTCTTCTTTAAGAAAAAACTTTTCTTTCAAAAGGGAAAGTATGAGCGTTAAAAAGGTGAGTTATGAAGCATAAAATCGTTGAAAAGCCTGTTTGAATGAAGTGTAATTATTCTCCTTTTACATACGTTCCGATCGCATAAAGCCTTTTCAGCCAGTATTCCGATTCTTCGATATTGGTAATAATCACACCTTTGCTGGAACTTGCATGAATCATTGTTAAAGGCTCGCCCTTGGCAGAAACGACAATTCCGACATGGGAAATTCCCGAACCGTTATTAAAAAACACCAAATCCCCTTTCTGAGCATTTTTCTCCTTCACTTTCACCGATGAGTTGTATTGATCCTCCGCCCTTCTGCTCAAAGTCACTTTAAATTCCCCCATGACAAAAGTGGTGAATCCGCTGCAGTCAAAACCATCCGGATCTGCACCCGCCCATTTATATGGAACTCCCAAATATTTTTTAGCATATCTGACGATTTCCTCACGCTCTTTGGAAGTTGCCGCCGTTTCTTTTATTTCAGGTGCATCTACCACCGGCGGTTGAATTTTTCCCGGAACATCCAGATCCGGAATACGGTCAAACAAACCGAAAAGAATCTGCTGAATCTCATCGTATTTATCCTGTTTTCCTTCTGCTTTATAATCCAAAGCCTTTTGAACCAGATCTCTTTTCAGTTGAGAAACGTGATTCAGATGTGTATTAAACACACTGACTCCATCCGGAGAGGCCAGTACCGAGCTGAACAATTCACGGGCTTCCTGGAGCGCCTTCGGATGAAGTTTCCCCCAAATCCCTTCGTCAGCCAATTGAAACAAAGCCAAACTCTTATAAAATTTCGGTTTGTAGGAATAATCGTAATCCGGTTGATTCAGCAACCGGCCCGCTCTGCGTAAAACCATCTTATAATGCCCCTGATCGTACAAAATTTCCAGCTTATCCAAAGCCTTTACCTGACCAAACGATATAAGCGAAAGAAAACCCACACAGATTACTAGCAATCCATTTCTTACTTGCTTCATAGCTGATATATACGTCTTAAAATTACAAAAAGTGCTCCTTCAAAGCCTGGATAAAAGACCAACACCGGATTGTTCGTAACTCTCTTTCAAATTATCTTTTTTTAACAGCAAAACAAAACTTCGAACGTACCTGGCGGGCTGTTTGAATGTTTTATATGTATATTAGTATTCTCAAGAAAATTGTATGAAACAATATCCTATTTTGCTGGCACTTGGACTAAGCCTTTATTCATTTGTATCCTCAGCCCAAAAAGTTCCGGCCGAACCTAAATCTCCGACCAGCGGGCAACGCCTGGATGAAATTTTCATGTATGTGGACAAATTATATGTAGATCCTGTTGATGATAAAAAACTCATGGATGCGGCCATTGTGGGCATGCTGGAAAAACTGGATCCGCATACCGTATATATTCCGAAAGAGGAAGTAGAAGCAGCCAACGTGGCTATTGACGGAAGTTTTGTTGGAATCGGTGTTCGTTTCCAGATCCTGAAAGATACGCTGATGGTAGTTGAAACCATTGCTGGTGGCCCGTCTGAAAAGCTCGGAATCCGTGCCGGGGACAAAATTGTGACTATCGACGGACAAAATGTTGCCGGAATAGGCCTGAAAAATAACCAGGTACGTGAAAAACTCCTGGGAGAAGCAGGAACCAAAGTGCACGTAGATATTCTTCGAAAAGCTCAAAAGAAACCGGTCAGTTACGTCATTACCCGCGACAAAGTTCCGGTAAACTCTGTGGATTGCGCATACATGGTAAATCCGAAAATCGGCTATCTGAAACTGACTTCTTTTTCCCGCAGCTCGTATGAGGAGATAAAAAAAGGAGTCGAAAAACTGAAAAGCCAGGGAATGGAAAGTCTGATCCTGGATTTGCAGGGTAATGGCGGAGGTTTACTTTACGCTGCGCAACAAATCGCGGACGAATTCCTGTCCGACAATAAACTGATTGTTTATTCCGAAGGTCGTGCACAACCACGCCAGGATTTGAATGCAGGACGAAAAGGTTCCTGGGAACAAGGAAAAATGATCGTTCTGATTGATGACAACTCGGCTTCTGCTTCTGAAATCTTGTCCGGAGCAATTCAGGATTGGGACAGAGGACTGGTTGTAGGAAGACGAAGCTATGGAAAAGGACTGGTTCAGCGGCCAATTGATTTATCCGACGGTTCCCAGATGCGCCTGACCATTGCACGCTACTTTACTCCTTCCGGACGTTTTATTCAACGACCTTATGATGACATCAGTGAGTACAAAAACGAGTACATGAGACGGTTCATGCACGGCGAATTCACACATATCGACAGCATTAAACTTCCGGATTCACTGAAATTCGAAACGCGAATCACCAAAAGACCAGTTTATGGCGGCGGCGGCATTATGCCGGATTTCTTCGTGCCGATTGATACTTCGGAAATCACAGATTTGTACAGGAAAACAATTCAAAATGGTTCTTTCAATAATTTTCCGCTGTCATACGTAGACAAAAACAGGGATGAGCTGAATAAAAAATACGAAACAGTGGATCAGTTCATTGCCAATTTCACAGCGGACAAAAAACTCATGGATGAATTCTTTGCTTACAATAAAAAAGAAAACAAAGACTTCGAATTCAAAGAAGAGCAGTACAAAATCAGTAAAAACCTGATGGAACTGCGTTTAAAGGCGACTATTGCCAACGACCTTTTCGGGATTGAAGCTTTTTATAAGATTTATAACCAAAAGAACGAAATTCTGCAAAAAGCAATCCAGTTGCTTGAATCACATGAATACGACAAACAAAAACTCGCATTAAACTAATATGAAAAAAAATATTTTCCTCATTGCTCTTTTATTGATTGGCAGAGCAATGAGTGCTTGTTCGAACCACGCCGCAAAAACAGAAAACGAAGACGGGCTTGTGATAGAAGTTGCTGATGATCCCGAAACGATTAAGGCGAATGAAAAAGCTTTAAAAGAATTGAAAGAGCAGCAACGCATCGAAGCGGAATCGGTTACTACCATGAAAATCGATAAAGAAATACATGATTTTGGTAAAGTAATAGAAGGAGTAGAAAATCACTGCACATTCCTTGTAACAAATACCGGAAGCAAACCTTTGGTTCTCTCGGATGTGAAAGCAAGCTGCGGCTGTACGACTCCCAGCAAACCGGAAGGTCCGATTGCACCCGGAAAATCAGACAACATTGAGGTTGGGTTCAAACCAAACGGAAAAGGTGTCATCGAAAAAACGATCACCGTTACAGCTAATACGGAACCGCGCATTACCATATTAAAAGTAAAAGCAGATGTGCAATAATTGACCGTTGAGAATATAAACAGGGAGAATTGAACTGATCGAATCTTTTCAATTCTCCCACTTCCCGGTTTTCAATTAAATAAGTCCGCCCAGCGACGCAGATTTCTTCGCATACGCTTCCAGGGCAGCCTTCGTTGCTTCTTTCAGTTTACCGTAACCTGCAATAATTGCTGTAACATCTTCACTGATGTTTCCATTGTATTTCAGTTGTTTCGGCGCATTTTCCTGGATCAGTAATCGTAAAAAACGGTATTCCACATTTCCGTCATTCAATTTAATTTCCGATTCCAGCATTTTCTTTCCGGCATTGAACAGCTCCATTTTTTCTTTCGCGGTTTTCTGAAATTGTGCAGCCTTCATTTGCAAAGTACCTTTAAATGCGTTCACCTCTGAAGATTCCTTTGCATTTTTCAGCCCATCCAATTGTTTCTGAACCAACTCTTTGGAATTACCCGCCAAAGCGGTGTAAATGGATTTGCGATCCAGCTGGACATGCACACTTCCACCTAAAAAGCAGATTATTACTAAAATCAACGCTTTCATTTTGAATATTTTTCGCAAAGATACATTTTAATTAAAATTGGAAAAGACAGAACCGCTTGCTCATACGAACCGATAACGGTTAATTATCAGGGATGAATCCATTCGGATCTTTTCAATTTTCCATTACAATACAAACTGTGTTCCAAACCCGGAACTCCTGTTCTGCTCCGAAATCCGCGAATTTTGACTAGATTTATAACAAGTAAATTTGATAAGATGTTTATAGAAATCAATCCGGACAATATCGACAATCGTTTGATTCAACAAGTCGTTGACGAATTAAAAAAAGGAGGCATTATTATTTTTCCGACTGATGCAGTTTACGCTGTCGGATGTGATGTCATGAACAAAAAAGCACTGGCGGAACTGGCAAAATGGAAAGATGTGAAACTTTCGAAAGCCAATTTTTCCATTATCTGCTCAGACTTAAGCCAGGTTTCTGAATATGTAAAGCAATTGGACCGCAATATATTCCGCCTGCTGAAGCAGTCGCTTCCGGGACCTTTCACTTTTATCCTTGATGCAACCAATGAGGTTTCAAAACTATTCGATTCCAGTAAGAAGGAAATCGGAATCCGGATTCCGAGTAACAGGATTGTTCAGGCAATTGTAGAACGACTCGGCAACCCGATGGCTGTCACATCCCTGCATGATGCAGAAGATGAAATCATGGATTATTTCGTGGATCCTGCCGCTATTTACGAACGTTATGATGACGATGTAGCCGTTATCATTGACGGGGGACCGGGAAAACTGGATGCTTCTACCATTGTGGACTGTACCTCCGGTGCACCTGAGATTATTCGCCAGGGAATCGGAATTTTGGACCTCTGATTACAGAGCCTTACTTCCAATTCATTTGTCATTCGCTAACATTGAATCATGATAGTCATTATAGATTGCGGAAGCTCCAAAACACCTTTGATTGAATCCATTGTTTATGAGTACATGGACACACATGTTGTGCCTCTTTTCGATTTTCAGCGCGAACAGCATCCGGATGCATCGGGCTTCGTCATTTCCGGGGCACCAATCCTGATCACAGAAGTTGATACCGGGCCATACCTGAAGCAGTTCGAATGGATCAAAACAGAAGAAAAACCCATCCTCGGGATTTGTTTCGGTCACCAGATGCTGGGACTCACTTTCGGAGCAATTTCCAACCGCCAGCGGGAGGACCGCGACTGGCAAACCGTTGAAGTAATTGCAGGTTGTCCGCTTTTTGACAAACTTCCTTCCGAAATCGAACTTATGGAAGATCATTGCGAAGCCGTCAGCATCCCGAAGGATTTCATCCACGTAGCTGTTTCTGATGCCACTGTCAACGAAGCCATGATGCACCGGGATAAACCGTTTTACGGAGTTCAGTTCCACCCGGAAGTATCCGGAAATCATGGCGCCGTCATTCTTGAAAACTTTGTTCATATTTGCGAAAGCAGCAATCGTTCAGGCAATAATTAAATCCCGATTTTTGGTTTATGGTATTGAATAGAGTTTGGATTGGAATGTTTGTCATCGCCATTGTGATGGGGTTTTCAAAGTTAATCTTCTGGCATGATACATGGATTCTGAAACACATGATGGACGGGCTTTTTGAAACGGCTAAAGCAGCATTCGAACTGGCAATCGGGATGACCGGAATTCTTTGCTTGTGGATGGGACTGATGAAAATCGGAGAAGACAGCGGTGCTGTAAATGTGATGTCACGCCTGGTCAATCCGCTTTTTTCAAAACTCTTCCCGGAAGTTCCGAAAAACCATCCGGCAATGGGAAGTATTATGCTGAATTTTTCCGCCAACATGCTTGGACTGGACAACGCTGCAACACCTGCGGGTTTAAGGGCAATGCAACAATTGCAGGAAATCAATCCGGAAAAAGACAAGGCTTCCAATGCCCAAATCATGTTTTTGGTTCTCAATGCATCCGGGTTGACGATTATTCCTGTGTCGATCATTGCTGCACGGGCAAGCGCCGGTTCTCACAACCCGACATCAGTTTTCATCCCGATTCTGCTGACAACCTATTTTGCTATGCTTGGCGGCCTGTTGTTTGTGGCAATCCGTCAAAAGATCAATTTACTGAACAAAACGATTCTGGCATATCTCGGGGGACTGACTTCTCTGATCATCCTTCTTTTATGGTATCTGAACGCTCATCCCGAGCAGGTTAACTTTCTTTCGCGCATATTGAGCAACACCATTATGTTTAGCTTTATTACCTTTTTCATTATTATGGCTGTCAAGAGCAGAATTGCTGCTTTTGAATCATTTGTCGAAGGTGCAAAAGGCGGTTTCCAGGTTGCCCTGAACATCCTTCCTTTCCTGGTAGCGATGTTATGCGCTGTCAGCTTGTTCAAATCTTGCGGTGCATTATCTGACCTGATGAACGGCTTGAAGTGGCTGGTTACTGAATTGGGTGTACGATCAACCGAATTCATTGATGCCTTGCCTGTCATGCTGATGAAACCCTTTTCCGGATCTGGTGCCCGCGGATTGATGGTTGAAAACATGACAAACTTTGGAGCAGATTCTTTTGTAAGTAATTTATCTGCTACTTTCCAGGGAAGCACCGAAACTACATTCTATGTGTTATCCGTTTATTTTGGCTCCGTTGGCATAAAAAAGACGCGATACGCTGCAACTGCCGGATTATTTTGCGATCTTGCAGGTGCAATAGCCGCAATTCTGATTGCCTATTTATTCTTTGCCTGATGAATTGGTTTAAACGCATATTCGGAAAAGAACCCCTGGAAAGCAAGCGCAAGAAGGTAGAAACGAAAAATGCGAATATCGAATTTGCAGAATTCAACTACCCGACCAAAATCATCCTGGCCTGGATTAAAGCCCTGGAGGGGCACCAGGAATTGGAAAAATTCCTCCATGAAAACGGATATGAAGAAATTTTCTTCATGAACCAGGCTATCCTGCTGAAACAAGAAGCCCGGAACTGGCTCATGAAAAACGGCTATCCGCATTTAATGGCTTTTATCAACGCTGCCGAAGGCAATGAAAGCGCACAGCAGTGGCTGAAGATTCACGGATTTGAATTCCTCTACCACGCTTCCACTGCCATTGATGGGGACGAAAATGGTTTCAAATGGCTGAATCAGCATTGTGACGAATTCATTTTTGGTTTGATTAAAACAATCAAACACGTCAAGGACAAAATCGAATTCAATCACAACGATATGTATTCCTTTGGAAAAGACCTTTAGTATCATGATAACTTTACGTTTAGCAACACTCAATGATATACCTGCCATTCAGGAAGTTTCGGAAAAAACCTGGCCCGTTTCCTATAAAGAAATCATTACTTCTGAACAAATCCGGTATATGCTTGACCGAATGTACAGTACTTCCAATATCGAACAATCAATTCTGGATCCTAACCAGGCTTTCTGGCTTACTGAAAAAGATGGAAAAACCATCGGTTTTTGTGGTATTGAACACCACTACCCCGAAGCTCGTTTTACACGGATTCACAAATTATATGTTCTTCCGGATACTCAAGGTATGGGAGCCGGGAAAATTTTGCTGAGGCATATCGAAAAGGAAGCTTTGCTTCGCGGAAACACGCATCTTCATCTGAACGTGAACAAACGCAATAAAGCTGTGGATTTTTACCGCAAACACGGCTTTTCTATTGCTTGCGAAGAGGTACTGGATATTGGGAACGGTTTTGTAATGGATGATTTTGTGATGACCAAAACATTTGAATAAACCTGTTCTGTTTTTCGTCTGAAAAGCACTTTTTCGTATCTTTATACTCCGTACGAGAATTTAGATGATGATTTTGAAAAGTCTCTGCAGTCCTTTACAAAGTCTTGAAAACAGCTCTGTTTTGAGAAAACAGACCATCTGCATTTTTGTACAGGATATGCTTTTAATCAAAATGTTTGTATGAAATATCTGATAATCATTTTAATTACTGCAAGTGCATTGGTCTCTTGCGTAAACACCGGTCGTACCATCAAAAAGAACCGGAATATGGAATTCAACTGTGAAAACCACTTCAAAGTTACTTTCCAGGAAAGCATTACCATTATTTCAGGTGATAGTACAAGCAAAATCAAGGTATTTGTGAAGAGTCCGTCATTAAACGGAGAATATGATATGAAACAGGCGCGCGCAGCAAGTGGTGTGAAGTACGAAACAAAAGACGGAAAATACTATTTCTGGGAGCACCAGGGCGAGTTTGCTTTCGGGACGGAAGATTCTGTTTACTGTTTGTGCAAATGATACTCTTACCCGGGAGTCCCGGCAGATAATATTTGCGAAAGAAAATAATCAGTAAATTAAAAATAAACGAGAAGGGAATAAGTATATCCAGGTAATTTGATTGTAGCAGATTTTCTAAATTTAGGGGAGATACCAGGAATATCACAAATAAAGTGGCGGAAAAAATCAGCGAAACCAGCTATGAAATCACCAAAGTCAGAGGAGAAAATTCCGGAGATAATCCGGATAAATTGCCGCCTCTTTCCAGTGGTTTTATGTCAGTCAAGTTAATTCAGACTCCATTCCTTCACCAATTCGGGTGAAATTCAATAGCAGTGGCACCTTTCCCGTATTCGAGGAAATCGGCATCGTACACTTCGACCTGGTCCTGTTGTGACAGATAAGTACGGATTGCGTTTTTCAAAACTCCCTCTCCCACTCCATGAATCACGATCAGTTTGTATACCGATTGATTTTTGGCTTTTTTGAACATAGCCCGAAATTCAGCCATTTGTTTCATTAAAATTTCGGTGTTCGACATTCCTTGTATCGATTCCAGGATTTCTTCAATATGCAGGTCTATTTCCCAAACAGTACGCGTTTTTTTAGTCCCGGTTCGTTCTTGAAATACGCGGAAGGTTGTTTCCGGTTCTGTGTCTTCTTTCGGGATCGTCATTTCATCGTCCGCATATTTTTCCGAATGAATATATACCAGTTCATTGAAAGGAAACCAACGGTCAAATCCCGAATCATCAGAAACAAGCGCACGGTTCTTTTCCAGGTTCAAAATAATGCCTTCTCCCTTTTCATATAAAAGAGAAACTTTTTGTCCGATCTTAAACTGCATAGATTTTATTAAAAAGATTCTGGCTCCACATCAGGTAAACCGGGCCAAAAACAGCCAAAATCCAGGCTATCAAAATCACTGTCTTCATCAGAAACGTAATATCCTGCTCCATCGGAGGAACAAGCATATTCTTCACTTCGTTGGCTACCACAGTTTTGGTATCTTCTCCTTCCATATTTTCAACAAATCTTCTCAGCCCCGGAGTGTGTTCCAACACATGATTTTTGACGAAATAATATGAACGGTCGGAAAGATTATCGTAAGTCGAATTGAAATTGACCTCGTCTTCTTTTAAGCCTTTATGAATAAGGTAACGACGGTGCAGGCTTCTGACCTGAAATCCCATCAGGAATCCAAAAATCATAATCACGTACCAATCCATGAAATACCCGATTCCGATCAGCACCAAAGATGAAATGAATGAAAACACAACCTGAAACAATTCAATTTTCTCAAAAAACAGGATGCTCAACATGCGTCCTCCATCCAAAGGCAATACCGGCAACAGGTTCAGGATATTGACTGCAAACAGGAGAAGTGCCGTTTCAATCATCCAGTGAACCTGGTAGTTCATCCCAAGCAGCCAAAGTGCAATCCCAATGATAATTCCGGGAAAAGGTCCCGCCATAACCACTACCAGGCTTTGTCGCTGCCTGTATGAATCCTTATGTCCGTGAACAAAAGCTCCCATTAACGGAACGAAGAGCATACGTACATTTTCATACTTGTACAGTTTCATGAACAGGTAGTGTCCGCCTTCATGAATGACCAGTACGGCAATCATCTCAATGAGGAAAATAAACTGATCGTCAAAAAAAAGCAGGAAACTCAAAGCAAAGAGCAAAATCGAAAAAACCGTCACAGCAATATGTCCCTGACGGATCGGCTCCTTTTCTAAAAAGGGTTTTGGCGGATATAGTGAATTCAAGTTATTGTCCATAATGACACTAATATATGAAATTTCTTTCTCAGAATCAATTCTCAGACCAATAAACCGGTGGTTCTTTTTGCCATACGATCAGTTTCTTATCGTCGCCATAACTCACAAAAGTATATTCATCGATTTGTACGACGCCATTTACCGAACGGTTGTGCCCGCCCTGCCTCAACTCTATGCGCTGTTCCACCTGTGAAAAATCACAGTTCCAGATTTTGATGGTTTTGTCCAGAGAAGCGGTTACAAACTGATTCCCTACAGCAATCAGTTTATAAATGGTCTGATAATGTGCCGGAATACGCTTCACAACCCGGAAATCCAGATCGCTGATAACAATATGAGCATCTCTTCCAGCTGTGATAATCCGACCGGCAATTTCATCAATATACATGGTGTTACTTCCCAGTTCATTCGGTCCCCAGGAGGCAGTTTCATTCCAGGTATCACAAGAGAAAACCAAAATCCCGATCAATTGCGTGCTGACAAAACACTGCTTGTCTTTCCTGACAATTGCCCGGATTTTCCCGGCTGCAAGCGGCAGGTGCAAAATCCGTTTCCCCGACTCCAGGTCCAAAACCAACAGGTTTCCTTCGGAATCTCCGGCTATAAGCCAGTTTTGATTCGTATCAATGAAAAGAGAGAACCATGCATTTCCGAAGAAATTGTGTTCCCAAAGGATGTTTTTCTGCTGTGTATGGACTGCCAGCAAAGTACCATCAGTACAACCGATAAAACAATGATCTTGTTTTGCTTCGATGGCGTATGCCGCATACTCCAGCTTCACGGTAAAAGACGAATCCTGTAAAGAGGATATGAGATCCCAGCGCGTAACGTATTGATCCCCGGAAGAACTGTACAAAAAGTGTCCATCCCACGAAGCCGCGTAAACAGGGCCAGCATGTCCGTTCAATACCATTTTTGACCGAAACATCTTATGCTTCTTCCTCCTCCGGATCGTCTGAATTAACCTGTTTCAGGCGCAGCGCATAATCTTCCGGAAGAAAATCAAAGAAGGTATCTCCTCTCAGTCCCAAACGAAGGCATTCGAGCGGAATAACTTCATTCGGAGCGATATTCCCCAAATTTACGTTGGCGCCGAATAATTTGATAAACCAAACCTGCTGGTTTTTCTGCGGTGCCTCCCACAGGATATCTTCCGGTTTTACTTTGGCGATGATCTTATTAATCAGCATTGTATGGGCAGTACCGTTCGGTCGGAAAACTCCTACATTCCCAGCTTCGCGCCCTTCCGCAATCACTTTCCAGGATCCTGCCTCCAGTTCGGAGCTCATCATTTTGATCCATCTTCCCGGACTGATCAGGATTCCCGAATCTTTGGAGCCAACTTCCGAAAGCACCGTTCTGGTTTTAGACAAACGGTGAATCAGTTCCAGTTTTTCATCGTGATTCAGGATAATCGAACCATCCGAAATTTCAGCCAGATCCAGGTCGTACTTATCCAGCAACCGCAAATAATCTTCAAAACGTCCACGGGCATAAAATGCCTCAAAAAGTGTTCCTCCGAAATAAGGCTTCAATCCTGCAGAACGATATAGTTTGAGCTTTTCCTCCAGGCTGTTTGTAACATACGCTGTTCCGAAACCAAACTTTACGATATCCGCTAAATGACCACTCGCCTGAATGAAATTTTCCGCCTCATTCAAACTTAAGCCTTTGTCCATCATCATGGTGACCCCATTTTTCCGGGGTTGTCTGGTTCGTTCCGGAATATAAGATAAACTAAAATTCATTTTTGATACAATTGGTAATTGAAACTATGCCAGCTAAATCTCTTACGAGCGAGTCAAATTTACTAATTCCTGGACATCCTCCAATTCCGGATAGCGAATAAAAACATCTTTTGTTTTTTCAGGATCTTTGTTGAAAGACTCAAGCAGCACTAACTTAGCACCTTCCATATTCCCGGATACCCAATTCAGGTAAATAACCGGCAACACAGAAAAAAAGAGCTGGTGTTTATGGATATAATTTTCTACGAAAGTTTTCGCTTCCCCAGGGCGATGCTCCAGCAAATAGTCGACATAATCGAAAAAACAGTCTTCATTACCTGGTTCCAGCGTCATACAAGCCTGGTAAGCTTTTTCTGCTTCTTCCAGCAATCCGGCATTTTCCAGAGCACCTGCATACACGTGGTAATAACCATCCATATCCGGCTCCAGCTCAAGTGCTCTTTCAATATAATGCAAACTCTCTTTCGGCTGTCCCTGTAAATCTTTTACAATTCCAAGTCCCAGCCATGCTTCTGCTAAAGTTGGCATCAGTGAAAGCGCTTTCTGGTAAAAATCCCAGGCAACTCCCAGGTTGTTCAATTGCTCGTTCGCTTCACCCAAATAACAATACGTAAGCGGATCATCTCCGTCAATTTCAATGCACAATTCAAAGGATTCGATTGCTTCGTGGTATTGTTCCAGGGTCAGTTGTGCATTCCCCATATTGAAGTAAGCCGGAGAAAACCGGTCGTTGATTGCGACACAATATTCGTAGGCCGTGATTGCATCCTGGTATTTTTCTTCTTTGGAATAGGTATTCCCCAGGTTGTACCAAGCTGTAAATGAATACGGATTATCATCCAGAAAACGCCTGTAAGTCTGAATTGCCTGCGCATTGTTTCCCAACTGGTCAAAACAAAAAGCAAGCTCATACAAAGCTCCTTCGTTCTTTGGGTTAGACTTCATGGCCTCTTTCAGCACTTCAACAGCTGTTTTGAAGTCTCTCAATTGCTCCAGCTCCGTTGCCAGATCGAGGTAAATTTCATCTTTCTCTTCCGTATCTGCCAGTTCCAGGGCACGACGAAAAAATGCCACTGCTCTTTTACTATCCCGCAGCTGACTGAATATGGTTGCTTTTGTCAAAAACAATTCCATGTATTCGGAATCGGTCTTCTCTGCGACATCCAGTAATTCGAGAGCCTCTTTCAGTTTTCCCAGACCGGACAATGCCTGAGCTCTGCGAATCTGGAACAAACTGTTGAACGGATATTGCTGTGTTCCGATCTCTGCCGCCAACTCGCCCTTGGAATAGTTTCCGTTCATCAAATAATGATCGATGATGGCTTCCAGGCGGTCACTATCAAAAAAGCCAACCGAATTAGCTGCCAGCTGCGCCTCAAAACGCGCCAGATCATCATTCAGGTGATTTTCAAAGTTGTCATTATCATCTTCCCAGTCAAACATAGGGGCTATATTGAGTTTCTATAAAATTAACTAAAATTGAGGGAGGCTTTGAAAGAATTAGGAAAGTTTATGAACAGGTTATTAAACAACCCCGGGACAAGCCTTGAGGAATTCTTTAGATTAAAAAATTCACTTCAGAATTGTAAATGATGCTTACTTTTATACAAGAAATCGCTCCGTGGTGCACCAAAAGAATAGTAGAACAATTACCAGACCAGACTGGATATTCCTTGTTTTTTTTGCAGGATTTTGTGCCTTATTTGTCATTATGGAATCACTGAACGGTCGGCTCTGGACGAATGATTTCCGGGTGTATTACGATGCTACTCACGACTTTTTTGCAGGAAACAATCCATACAAACACAACTATGGACTCGATACAGGACACTTCAAATACCCCCCATTTACACTGTATCTTTTTTCTCCCCAGCTTTTGTTTTCATTCAAAACCGGGCAAATCATCCACATTTTGTTATCATCCTTCGCATTCATGTATTCTGTGATGAATATGCGGATGCTGACCGAACGATTTCCGCTTTTCGGATCCAGAAAGGTTTCCTATGGAATGCTTTATTTGCTTTTTGCCTGTGTTGTCATTCATATTACCCGTGAAATGCATTTGGGCAACATTAATCTGTTACTGTTATTATTTTTCAACCTGGGACTGAGAGCGTTATTGAACAATAAAGAAATTCCACTGGTCATTTACTGGAGTTTAATGATCGTTTTGAAACCCATTATGATCCTGGTCTTATTACCACTCATTTTCAACAAACGGGTGAAAACCATTATGCTTATGACGAGTTTGGGCATTTTTTTCTTTCTGGTTCCTGCTTTTCACCTGGGATTCAAAGAAAACTGGATCCTTTGGACAGATTGGTTTAAAAGCATTGCAGCACACGGAGAATATTTGACCAGTTTCAATACGGTCGGTTCACTTGTAAGCATTCACACGGGATTTCCAGCTGGTTGGCTTGTTTCATTGCTTTGCCTTTTATTACTCGCGACTCTTATGGTAAACGACATCTACCGGTTAAAGAAAACAGCATCCGAAATTTCGTTGATCTGGTCCGTTATTTTTGCGGCTTTCATTCCTAATTTCTTTATTACCGATACGGAACATTTCCTTTTATCGCTGCCTTTGATCTGGCTATTGTTTGCGGCCCTGATCAATCGCGGAAAATGGTATCACTGGGCGGGTTTCTTTACCGGGATGCTCTTGTTTTCTTTCAATTCGTCCGATTTACTGGGCAATCTTTCCGATTTTGTGTTCGATCATGGTTTTCTCGGACTTGGGAACCTGGTATTTATCACCACTTTTTTGATGGTTCGAAACAGGGTGGCTTTATAAAAAGTATGATGTTCTAAAATAATGACAATCAGTTTGACGAATTTAATTACTGAATAAGACTTCTTTTTTCAATTCTTTGCATCGATAACTGGAATTTATTGATGAATATTTTTTAGTAAATAATATTTGATAAAATAAAAAAGAAGATGATACAAAAACAAATGACAATTAATTTTACATCGTTTTGTTTTAAAGTAGTCAAAACAACACATAGAGTTAATTAGGTTATGCATAATGGAGTAAGGTTCACTCCTTACTCCATGTGTATTTTATTGCCTGAAATTCCGTTTAGCCGTGTTT
>JAIRJW010000039.1 GCA_031260455.1 Fluviicola sp. | reverse complement strand
AACCTGTTCAAAAATTTCGGAACGGCGCAATTCAACTACAAAGACCTGGATGTGGAATTTGTGGGAGCCAGAAAGGAATCCTACCAATGGAATTCACGTAAACCGATCGTAAAAGACGGAACGCTAAGCGACGACCAGAAAAGACGCGATTTCACCATCAATGCACTGGCTTTAGATCTACGTGCGGAAACGTACGGAAACCTGATCGATCCTTTCAACGGACTGGCAGACCTGGAAAAAGGAATTCTGCGTACACCTCTCGACCCGGATACCACGTATTCGGATGACCCGCTTCGGATGATGCGCGCCATACGTTTTGCCACACAGCTCAATTTTCAGATCGAAATCAACAGCCTGCAGTCTATCCTGGACAATTCTTCCCGCCTGGAAATCATTTCCAGGGAGCGAATCACAGATGAATTAAACAAGATCATTCTTGCAGAAACACCTTCCCGCGGGTTTGAATTGTTAAATTCGACCAAGCTACTGCACCAATTCTTCCCGGAGATGATTGCACTACATGGCATTGAAACCCGTGAAGGAAAAAGCCATAAAGACAATTTTTACCATACACTGGAAGTACTGGACAATACAGCACTTCATTCAGATAACCTGTGGTTGCGCTGGACAGCCATTTTGCACGATATTGCCAAACCTCCCACAAAACGCTTCGATCCGCAAGCCGGATGGACATTTCATGGACACGAAGAGCTTGGTGCACGCATGGTTCCGAAGATTTTTGCCCGCTTGAGATTACCACTCGACCACAAAATGAAGTATGTTCAGAAACTGGTACGTCTGCATTTGCGGCCGATTTCGCTGGTTAAAAGCACTGTGACAGATTCAGCGATCAGACGTTTGCTCTTTGAAGCCGGAAATGATATTGATGACCTGATGATATTGTGTAATGCAGATATCACTTCCAAAAACGAATTTAAGGTCAAAAAATACAAGAAGAATTTTGAACTCGTGGTTGAAAAGCTAAAAGCCGTGGAAGAGAAAGATCATGTGCGGAATTTCCAGCCACCGGTTTCGGGAGACCTGATCATGAAAACTTTCAACCTGAATCCCTGTGGGGAAATCGGGATCATCAAATCACGCATTAAAGAGGCCATTCTGGAGGGAGAGATCCCGAATGATCTGGAAACGGCAAAGAAACTGATGCTGCAAATCGGAAAGGAACTTGGTTTGAAAACAGCAGTGAAAAGTGAGACGTGAAAATTGAAAAATTACTTCGCTCAGTCTCCTTTTCAATTCTCTCTTTTGACTTCTCCTCTCACTTTTGAATTTTCCATTTTGAATAACACTATCTTTGAAAAAAAAATGCATGGGTACACTTAAATTTCGCATGTTACTGGATTCCGAAAAAGATCAGGAAATTTTTCGCGACATCCGTATAAATGAAGATGAAAATTTTGAAACATTATACAGAACCATCCTAAATGCTTTCAATTTCGAAGGAAAGGAAATGGGTTCGTTTTTTATGTCGAATGATGAGTGGGACAAAGGGCATGAGATCAGCCTGATGGACATGAGCTATTCAGATGAAGACCAGGAACTGACCAGCGTAATGTCGGAGGTAAAACTAGCCGATTTTATGGAAGTCCCGGATCAGAAAATCATTTTAGTTTACGATTTTCTGCGCATGTGGATTTTCCTGATCGAATTACAGGAACGCACAGAGGAAACAACCGATAAGCCGCAGATCGATCTGGCTGTAGGAACTGCTCCGCCCGAAGATTCAAAAATAATCCGGGAAGATACTTTCTACGGAGAGGACGAAGAAGATGAATTCGGTGATTTTGATGAAGATTTCGGTGATGATTATGATGACGAAGACTTCGGAAGCGGATACGAGGAATACGAATATTAATTTTTTAATTATCAATGACTTAATGAACAATTATAATTGATAATTCTATTAAAAAGATGAACAACGAAAAAAAATACGGTGATCCGATTGGATTTGCCATCCAGGAATACGCAAAAAAAAGAAAACCGGAAGACATTATTGTTTCTTCTGACATTTGCGAAGATGATATTATCCCGCTTGAAGTTCTTTTCAGAAAGTATGACGAAATGCCGTCAATAGAACAAAAAGCCCTTTCACTGGCGAAAGGCCATGTACTTGACGTGGGTGCGGGTGCAGGAATTCATGCTTCCTATTTACAGGACCTGGGGCTGAAAGTGGATTGTATTGATATTTCGGAAGGAGCAGTAGATTTCCTGAAGAAAAATGGTTTAAATGCCGAACGAAAAAATTTCTTCTCGCTGACTGACAAAAAATACGACACAATCCTGATGCTGATGAACGGAATCGGAATTGCCGGAAAGCTTTCCAACCTGGAAAGAACACTGATTCATGCAAAAACACTGTTAAATTCCGGGGGGAAAATCCTGTGTGACTCATCCGACATCCGTTATTTGTACGAAGATGAAGACGGAGCTCTATGGGTGGATCTGAACACCGAATACTATGGGAATTTCCGTTTCCAGATGAAATACAAAAAAGAAAAAGGCCCATGGTTTGACTGGCTTTACGTTGATTTTGACAACTTATTCAAAACGGCTAAAAAAGCTGGACTGAAAGCAATCCGCGTAATGGAAGAAGATGATCATTATCTGGCTGAAATAACTCTTGACGAATAATATGAAATTTCTGACTGTCATTTTTTTATTCTTATCTGGTTTTGTATCCGGGCAAGACAATTCCTTATTATACCAAATCAAAAGGAAAGATAAAAAAGTGTCCTACCTCTTCGGAACAATCCATATAATCCCCGATTCATTGTATTATTTCCCCCAAAAACTGGATAAGATTATTGCGAAATCAGATGAAGTGATTCTTGAAGTATCTGATTTATACGAGAATCAGAATGCACTGACTGAATTGATGACTCTGGATTCAGGTTCCTGCTTTGATATCTTTACACCGGAACAAAAAGATTCCGTTCTGCAATGGGGAGCCGGTTTACTGGGAATTAAACCCGAGCAATTCGAGAAAGAATTTGAAAAAAGAAAACCATTTATCCTTCTTCAGATCAGTTTCCAGGGAATGATCACAGGCAAAATCCGCTTGGTGGATATGGAAATTGAGAACAAAGCCAAACACGATAAAATTCCTGTTACGGGCCTTGAAACCACGACCTATCAATTATCAATCTTCGATAAGATTCCACCGGCAGAAATGGCTGGGATGATTATGGAAACCGTTCGCAAACCCGAAGATGGCCGGAATACGTTCAAAAAAATGGTGCAGTATTACCACCAGCAAGACCTCGAAAACCTGTCGAAAATCATCCTGGAAAGCGACGACTTAGGAAGCTATTCAGAAGAGCTCCTGAACAAACGAAACCAGAACTGGATTCCGAAAATGGAAGCACTGATGCAAAACAAATCTTGTTTCTTCGCTGTAGGATCCGGACATTTGGGCGGTTTCAACGGAGTCATTCAACTGCTCCGCCAAAAAGGATATGAAGTAACACCTGTTCGATACTGATACACATGCGGAATTTCACACTTTTATTATTAACTGTGATGTTTGCTACGGCTTGCAATACATACACCGAAAAAGAAAAACAAAGTTTCAATTCCGAAGCTGAAAGCTATGCAAAAAAACATCATTGGAACTACGAGGTAGTCGATGGCGGGCTGATCCTTGAAGTATTGGAGAAAGGTACGGGAACGGAAAAAATTCAGGCAGGAAGCAAAATAACACTTTCATATAAAGGCATGCTGACCAACGGAAATATTTTCGACCAGACGGAACCCGGGAAATCCTTTGAAGCAAACCTGAAAGGCCTGATCGGTGGGTTCCAACTTGGATTACTAAACCAGGTTGCAGGAACGAAATTACGTTTAGTTGTACCACCACAATTGGGCTACGGGGACGACAATCTGGATAAAATTCCGGCGAATTCGACACTGGTTTTTGAAATCCTAATTGAAAAAGTGATTTGAAGCGGAAAGATTCATGACAAATGTAGAATTCCCTGACCAATTCTTTCTATCGGGAATTATCCGTGAAACAGAAGATTATTTAGTTAGATAAACCCTCCTCCATCAATCTCTGCTTCTTTGTTGAAATGCTCCGTAGCATTGTCACCATATTCCTTCTCTTCCGTTAATTATCGGACTTATTTATGATCTATACAGGGCCTCTGTTTAGATTAGACACTGGGGTCAAAAAAATAAAATTCAAAAAAATGCCCTAAAATTTGGAATTAACCGAAAGACGTGATATATTGTATGCTAATAACATAACATTATTTCTCTCCATTTTGGGGATAGCTGCTACGGAGTTTTCCACGATTCCTGAACCGATAAACGAATAATCACTGCACGGATTTATTTAAGAAACTAACCATTATGACATTACCGTATTTAAAACTGCTATTCGGTCTTATCTTCGTGACATTTATAAGAGCGTCTTATGTTTATGGCGGGAGATCAGATCAGACAAAAACCATTCGTACCCCACAGGGAGGATCTCCGGTAAA
>JAIRJW010000038.1 GCA_031260455.1 Fluviicola sp. | reverse complement strand
AAGAGGCTTTGGGGGTTCAAAACTCCAATTCCTACATTACCAGATGCAGGAAGCACATTGGTAGAATCTTCCTGGGAGAATCCCCAGTTTGTTGCTGTAATAACAGGAAGCAGCAAAATTGCTTTAATAGTAGTAGAATAGTACCTTTTTTTCATAAGTCTTTTTTCGTAGTTTATAAAATGATAAAACCAGGCTGTATTTTTTATTGCCAGATTTTACAAATGTGCGAAATAAACTTGCTGCTGGACAAGGAGTTTAATCTGGATTTTATGTGATTTTTGTCGGGGTTTTTAAGTGAGAAATTGTTATTAAGGAATCTGGTATTGTTAGTTTCAGCATGAATTTTATAAAATATAATGTGACGTTTTTTACAAGTATCTTATATTTTATGATCTTTCAAATTCATTTTTGTAAGCCAGGGGACAGGTCGTTCTTTGCTCATCGCGAATCAAATCCTGTGTAATCCGGTAAAATATCATACTAATGATAAGTAATGTTATGTGCTTTCGGGAAATGATCTGTTTGGGAAATGTCTGTAATGAAACAATAAGCGCAGTATTTCTCATTTAAAAAATTTCAAAAGCCAAAAACGAAATAACCGGTTTTCTTCAGTTTTAAATCAATTAACCCCTTCAGTCTGAGCGCTAAAAAATATCGAAGTATGAAATTGCAAAGATCAAAGATGGAAAGAATGCAAAGGAATTTTTGCTATTAACATTCCCGGGAGGATATCTCTTTAACAAGACCCGAAAATGCTGTTGAGTGATTCGTTACTTTCACTACATGAAAAAGTATCTGTTCGTATTTAAAAACAAATATATCCTGGCGATAAGCATTTTTCTGGTGTATAACCTGTTCCTGGACGAAGTGGATATTTTCACGATTATCAACCAGAATAAAAAACTTTCAGGGCTTCGTTCCGCCCAATCGGAAATGGCACTGAAACTGAAGGAAACGAAATATGTTTTATCGCAGATCAAGGACTTATCTTACCTGGAAAAACTAGCCAGGGAAGAAAAAATGTTCAAGAAAGACGACGAGGATATTTTTGTAATCACGTATAAATAGAATGAATTATCAGTTCGCAATTGTTAATTAGTCGATTTCCGCAATTTTCGGACGTTGATTGAAGTACTGCTGCTCGGGGTAGTTCACCACTTTCACTCCGGGGAAATAATACAGAGCAATTTGCACATAATTGAACCCGTATTTGGCCATTTTCATCGCTCCTTCCTGGCAAAGTCCCACTCCGTGTCCGTACCCGCGCCCCCGCAGCACTACATCGGTTCCTTCAGGGTAGCAATTGAAAAAAGTTGATTTCAGGTTGAAGTGTTCACGGATGTCTCTCAGTGGAATTCCCAGCCACGGATACTGATAGAACGCGTAGCGGTCCGGTTGGTTAAACGTATAAATCATCGGGCCTAAAACGGAATCGTTCACCGGATAATGAAAGGTCGTGACGAGGTATTCCATCCATTCGGTTTGCGGAATGCGTTTTTCCCAGGTTGCCTGTTTGGTGTAAATACAAAATGTGTCTTTAAAAGTACTCAGATACGGAATCTTATTATTCCAGACGTAATCCGGCTCGGAAGTTTGTCCGCCGCAATTGGCATGAAAATAGGCATCAACCAGGTCATTATTCTGATCCACCATCACCATTCCCTCGGTTTTCATTACAGCCGAATCAATCATCGGGTTCAGGCGTAATTGATTGTGGTAGGCCTGACAGTGTGTGCGGTCGCACAGATCAAAACCTTCTTTCTGATGCCGGTTTTTGTATTTCAGGGCATACGTGCGGCTCATTAAAGCCTGAACCTTGTAGTATTCGATTTCTCTTCCTCCTCCTCCTTCGGATTCCACCACACCACTCAGGTAATTATTGATATCCACCAAGTTTACAATTGTCAGAGCGCCGTTCTGGACGGTAATTTCCACATCATCCTTGTATTTTCGTTCCCTGGTTACAGGTGATTTGGTGGCATAAATCAGCGATTGATTCAACCTGGTAGCCACCAACACTACTTTTGAGACAACAGCTACTTCTTTTACCCCGATTTTCAATGAAATCCGGTTTTCGTTCGTCACGGACAAATCGGCAAATTCACTTGGAAGCAGGGTTGCATACAGGGTTGTATCCCCAAAAACGTTGTAACTTCCGTCAGAATAATCAAAAACGATTTGCTGAACGGAATAATCGCGCAGGACACCAATCCGCATTTGCTGAGAAAATACGAGAGCCGGAAAAATAAACCCTGTGAGCACGAAGAAGCGCAGCATCCTACAAAATTAGTTCCCTACCAAACGGAAATTGGTTCGGAGTTAAATAGTTTTCAACAAGGATTGTGCAACTTTTTTCGAAGCACCTCCTTTTCCTAACATATTTTTTAAGTCCGCATAATCATCCAGTATCTGTTTTCGCTTTTCACCGCCCTGAATCACCGCTGACAGTTCAGCTGCCAGTTTTTCGGTCGTGCAATCGTGTTGAATCAGTTCCACTACAGAAGGCTTATCTAAAATCAGGTTCACAATGGAGATATATTTTACTTTAACCAGGCGTTTTGCTATCTGGTAAGAAATGGCATTACCAATGTAGCAAACCACCTGCGGAACTTCAAACAAAGCGGTTTCAAGCGTTGCAGTCCCGGAAGTAACCACTGCAGCCTCGGCTTGTTGCAAAAGCGGATACGTTTGTCCGTACACAATTTCAACCGGTTTGTCACCAATCAGTTCCTGGTAAACAGAAAGCTCCATATTTGGCGCTCCTGCAATAACAAAGTGATACTGCGGGAAAAGATCCACCAAAGGAAGCATCACCGGAAGTTTGGTTCGCAATTCCTGTTTTCGCGACCCAGGAAGCATCGCAATGACCGGTTTGCCGGAATCTCCAGGCTGCAGTTTCAGCTGCTGATCCGATTGCTGCTGGTATTGTTTGATTTCATCCAGCAAGGGATGACCCACATACTCAATTTCATAGTGATGTTTCCGGTAAAAATCCACTTCAAATGGGAAAATGCAAAAGAGTTTGAACACGTCCCGCTTGATTTTGTGTACCCGGTTTTCCTTCCAGGCCCAAACGGTTGGCGAAATATAATAGTAAACTTTGATGTGATTCTTTTTGGCCCATTCCGCAATGCGCATGTTGAATCCCGGATAATCAATCAGTAACAAAGCATCCGGCTTGAATTCCAGGATATCTTCCTTGCAAAAACGAATATTGCGCAGAATGGTTGGCAGGTTTTTCAACACTTCTACAAATCCCATAAAAGCCAGGTCCCGGATGTGCCTGACCATCGTTCCGCCCACTGCCTGCATCTTATCACCACCCCAAAAGCAGATATCCAGATCAGGCTCCAGAGCAAACAATTCTTTCATTACGTTTGCACCGTGCAAATCTCCGGAGGCTTCTCCAGAGATAATATACAATTTCTTCCCCATTAACGCAGCAGGTTGACGTAAAGAATGAACGGAAGATGCAGCGCCGAACCAATGATAATCCCACGTGCCAGATCGTAACGCTCTCTGTTCAGAAACACATAGAACCAGATCAGGTTCGGAATAATGGAAAGCGAAAGTAATTTACTCATCACTGCCAGATCACTGAAAAACTTATCCCACAGAACTGAAAAGTAAAAATTCTGCGCCCATGATATAACAACTACAGTGAGGGGAACAATAATGACTGGAGAGAGCAAACCAATAATCATTCCGACCGTTACCCGTATGTTCCAGGAGAATTTTCGTTTCATTTAAAACCACTTTTTTAAATCGTTAATTACGTTATGTGCCGTCAGATCGAATTGGGTAGGAACAATCGTTGCGTACCCCATATCGAGGAAATGTAAATCGGTATCTGTTGCGTCCTCACGGGAGTAAAAGCTTCCTGTGAGCCAGTAATATGGCCTTCCAAACTGATCCAGGCGCTTGTCGAAACGGTCTTCCCAGAATGCATAAGCCTGCCGACATACTTCAATTCCCTTCAATGCTTTGGCAGGACCTTTTGGAATATTGACGTTCAGGCAAACTCCCTGTGGCAAGCCGTTTTGAAGAATTTGAGGAATAATTTGCCTTGCAACAGACACTGGTGCAGAGAAATCCGCATCGGAATCAAAATCTCCGTAGGAAAACCCGATACTTGGAATGTGCTCCATTGCTCCTTCCACAGCTGCCGACATTGTTCCGGAATACAGCACGTTGGTCGATGAGTTCAGTCCGTGATTCACCCCCGAAAGCACTAAATCCGGTTTGCGGTGCAATACTTCATATACGGCCAGTTTCACACAATCCACTGGTGTTCCGCTGCACGAATAGGCTTCAATTCCTTCAAAAATACCGGAGCGTGTGAGGCGAATCGGATGTGAGATCGTTATGGCGTGCCCCATTCCGGACTGAGGTTTGTCGGGCGCAATGACCACAACATCACCAAACTCTTGGGCAACAGCTGCTAAAGAGGCAATTCCTTTCGCGTGAAGACTGTCGTCATTGGTGACAAAAATGAGCGGTCGTTTTGTGTTTTCCATCAGAAGCAAAGATACAGTTTTAGTTTTGCACTGAGCACATATTTCCACCATTATCTCCGAACCGGCCAAGGTTATTCCAGGTACCGAAACCGGATTCTGTTTCCGGATGCGGTTGTTTTATTTCTTTGTTATTCTGAACTTTGGTCTTGTAAATTTGTCCGTTTTTTGTTGGGATGAAACTGATAGCTGCTTTTCGCATCAATGAGTGGATTACTGTCGAAAGATTCCCGGTGTCTCTGCGCTTTTGGGGCTAGCCCATTCCTGAAAAGATTTCCTTCCCGGTGAGCCTGATTTTACTTCTTTGCAGTTATCAAAGGCCTTTTTTCAAAAGAAAATATACCTGAAAATTGCCGAAATTGACTTAAACTTGTACTTCACAATTCTTGAAAAGTATGCTTACTCCACAATCAGATAAAAAATTGTTTTTGCTGGATGCTTTTGCCCTTATTTACCGGGCTTATTTCGCATTTGCAAAAAATCCGCGTGTGAATTCGAAAGGTCAGAACACTTCTGCTGCGTTCGGGTTTACCAATGCGCTGATCGACATTCTGAACAAGGAGAAACCGTCTCATATTGCCGTGGTTTTTGATCCGCCGGGAGGAGCTACCAACCGGAATGTGGATTTTGCTGACTATAAAGCTCACCGGGAAGAGATGCCGGAAGATATCCGAAGCATGATTGAACCGATTAAACGTGTAATTGAAGCTTTCCGCATCCCGATGTACATGGTGGAAGGATATGAAGCAGATGACCTGATAGGAACATTGTCCAAAATGGCGGAAAAAGAAGGATTTTTGACTTACATGATGACTCCCGACAAGGATTTCGGGCAACTGGTGAGCGAGAATATTTTTATTTACAAACCCGGGCGTGGCGGAGATCCTGCGACGATTATGGGTGTGGAGGAAGTCTGTGAAAAGTTTGAAGTGAAAGACCCGATGCAAGTCATTGATATATTGGGACTGTGGGGGGATGCAGCTGATAATATTCCAGGAATTCCGGGTGTCGGGGAAAAAACAGCGAAAAAGCTGATTGCTGATTACGGATCGATGGAAGGTGTGTTCGAACATGTGGAGCAGCTGAAAGGAAAAATGAAAGAAAATATAATCAATTTCAGAGATCAGGGAGTTATTTCCAAACTTCTGGCTACGATCATCCTGGATGCTCCTGTTGAATTCGACACAGAAGAATTGAGAACAAAAGAGCCGGACAAAGATGCTATCCTGGAGGTCTTTACCGACCTGGAATTCCGCAACCTGGCGAAGCGTATTACGGGAGAAGAAATTGTGGTGACTGCAACAGCAAATGAAAACGGGCAGCTGGATTTGTTCGGCACGCAAAGCCTGGTAGAAGTGCAGCAAGCACAGCCAACCAGTGGAGTGAAGACCATTGCAACGGAGAAACCCTCTTATCACCTGGTTACTTTGCCGGAAGAACGTAAAGCTTTACTAACTAAATTACTGAAAGAAAAGTCTGTTTGTTTTGATACCGAAACAACCAGTGTCAATGCACTGCATGCCGATCTCGTGGGAATGTCTTTTTCATTCAGGGAACGTGAAGGGTATTACGTTGCTGTTCCGAAAGACCGGCAGGGGGCACAAACGGTTGTAGCTGAGTTCAAACCTTTTTTTGAGCACCAGAGTATCGAAAAGATTGCGCACAATATGAAGTATGACATGCAGGTATTGCATCGTTATGGAGTACGATTCGAAGGCCCGCTGTTTGATACGATGATCGCACATTACCTCATCCAGCCGGAAGCTAAGCAAGGAATGGATTTTCTGGCGGAATACTATTTGAATTATACTCCGATCAGCATCGAATCTCTGATCGGTAAAAAAGGAAAAGGTCAGGGAAATATGGGTGATCTGCCTCCGGAAGCAATCAGTGATTACGCTTGTGAAGATGCTGATATTACGTTCCGGTTAAAGCAGTTGTTTGCTCCGCAAATCGAGAAAAATCATCTGAAGAAGTTGTTTTACGAAATGGAAATGCCGCTCGTTTCCGTGCTGGCCGGAATGGAAGAAGAAGGCATTGCGATCGATATTCCTCACCTGGAAGCGTATTCCCGGCAACTGGCTGAGGAAACTGTGGCTTTGGAGAAAAAGATTAAGGAGCTGGCCGGAATCGATTTCAATGTAGATTCTCCAAAGCAATTGGGAGACGTGCTTTTCGAACATCTCAAAATTTCTTCCAAAGCGAAAAAAACGAAGACGGGGCAGTATGCCACATCGGAAGATATTCTGCAACAGCATAAAAACGATCACGAAATCATTCCGCTGATCCTGGATTACCGCCAGATGAAAAAACTGAAATCGACATACGTAGATCCGCTTCCGATGATGAAAGATCCGGTCGATGGCAGAGTGCATACAAGTTATATGCAAACCGTTACGGCAACAGGCCGTTTGAGCTCGAATAACCCGAACCTTCAAAACATCCCGATTCGAAGTGAGCGCGGAAAGGAAATCCGGAAGGCATTTATCGCACGCTCGAAGGATTATCAGCTGATGTCGGCGGATTACTCCCAGATCGAATTGCGTATTATTGCTGCTTTGGCGAACGACACCAATATGATTCAGGCTTTTAAAGACAAGTTGGATATTCACCGGGCAACTGCGGCGAGAGTATTCCATCTGGAACTGGAAGAAGTGTCAAAAGATCAGCGTAGTGCTGCCAAAGCGGTGAATTTCGGGATTATTTACGGGCAATCAGCTTTCGGGCTTTCTCAAAACCTGGGAATCAGCAGAACGGAGGCAAAACAAATCATTGATGCATATTTTACGCAATATTCGGCTATCAAAACCTATATGGACAAAGCTGTGAAGGATGCGCGGGAAAACGGTTATGTGGAAACGATTATGCAACGCCGCCGCTATTTGCCGGATATTAATTCTGCCAATGCGGTTGTGAGAGGTTTTGCTGAGCGAAATGCTGTAAACGCACCGATCCAGGGTTCTGCTGCAGACATTATCAAACTGGCCATGGTTGCGGTTGACAAAGCTATGAAGGAAGCACGGGTCAAATCCCGGATGATCCTGCAGGTGCATGATGAATTGGTCTTCGATGTGCACAACGATGAGCAGGAAATCATGAAACGACTGGTGAAGGAAGCGATGGAAAACGCCATTTCGCTATCTGTTCCGATGGAGGTAGAAATGGAATTGGCTGATAACTGGCTGGATGCGCATTGACCGAAGCATTTTCAAACAGGGAGTTTACAGGAAATAAAGTTTTAAAAATGACAAATTCTCAATTAAAAATCATCCGGAATTATTTACCGTTTACTTTCTTTAGCGGCTCGTTGTAGTCTTCCAGCAGTTTGAGGTACTTGTTTTTCCAGTATTCTTTTGATGATTCTTTATATGAATGCTTGAGGTCTTCAAATATGGAGTTGCTGATCGTTTTCAACTCCTTAATTTCGTCCGAGAAATCATGATGAATAATTTTCCCGATTGACAGGATCGTTTCGAGATCAACCTGGGGGTTGTCAAACATCAAATACATCCATCTTCTGCTTTTTTTCAGTTTTCTGGCAATGACAGTAATGGGGAACCCACTTTGTCTGATTGCTTGTTCTGCGATTTCTCCACGATGTTGCATAGC
>JAIRJW010000057.1 GCA_031260455.1 Fluviicola sp. | reverse complement strand
TCCCAGGCATCGGGAGTGTAACTTGAAGAAGTATTTCCACAGTAGCCGTTCAGCTCGCAAACCGGCGTAGCTGCGCTGCAGGTATTTCCCGCAGCCGGATTTGATCCGCATGGTGGCTGTGTAAACCCTGACAAACTTATCAGCATAAACACAAGTAAATGTACCAGCCTTCTCATTTGGCAATTTTTAGCCTTTCTTCAACATACAGCAAAATCCGCTTGTTCTGATCGGAAGGTTGCGTTCGGTTCTTGTAGATATAAGATTCCCGCACTTTTTTCAGATCAAAAACGGAAAGCCGGTCAATTTGCCTGTAAAACATTTGAAGTGAGTCCGAAGACAATGTATCAGGTAATGAAACCCGGCACACAAGTGTGCCATGCACAACGCCAGTATGTGCATAAGCAGTAGTCATACCAATAATCAAAGCCATTGGCGTTAGTAGTAGTAATCTCATAGTAATGAATTATTTTACAAATTCGGTTTAATAGTAACGAATTTAAAACAAAGAAGCTGCCTGTTTTTAAAGAAAAAAACAGATTTAACCAAATAAGAGTGGAATGTTTAATAAAAAACATGTGTACACTTGAAATATTTTACTCATGTGGTTATTTCCAAGCCTTCATAGTAATTAATTTAACGCTTGCCGAATAATTCGTACGAACTAGTAAATTAATTTGGAAGTGGTTACATCCTTAAATATCTTTGTTAAAGAAGAAATTCTAACACATCTGTTACCGGTACAAAGTCGTGGAGTTGTCTGCGGCTTTTTTGTTTTTAATAAAAGAATGTGGTAATATATGAATAAGCACAGTTAATGTGAGCCGCGCTCGATAAACGAGCATTCCATCATTAGGTGTTTCCGGTTTTCCGTAGATTCTTTCAAACGATCCATCAGACGTTCCACGGTTTCTTTGCCGATATCTCCCACAGGTTGGCTCAATGCCGTTACCGGAGGAGCAAAATAAGAGAATGCTTCCGAGTCATCGAATGAGATGATCCGTACTTTATCCGGGATGTTTACTTTGAGAATATTCAAGGCATTGATTGCATGAAGCGCTACTTTGTTGTTCAATGCCACAAGGGAGTCCACTCCGCCATCGATCAGTTTTTTAACCAATTCCACGCTTTCGGCTGCATTTTCAGTCAGGCTTGCCAGTTCATAAGGAATTCCCTGTTTTTCGCATGCAGATTTGGTTCCGTCAATGCGCAATTGAATTGTCATAACATCAGAACGTACCGGATGCAGGATTCCTACCTTCTTCGGCAACCTGGAAAAACGTCTGATCAGCATAGAAGCTTCCAGATAGTTATTCACTCCCACGAAATCGGCAAATTCATCCCCGATACGGTCTACCCAAACCACCGGGATCGGCGTTTCATCCAGAACCGTTTTCAACGCAGGAATTCCATTACATGGAGCAATAATCAGTGCATCAACAGAACGAAGAATCAAATCGCGGATCAGTTTCAATTCCATCGTCACATCATCATTTGTTGAAACGATGAACAAACTGTAGCCTTTTTCATAAAGCGATTCCTGAATAGCCTTACTCAATTCCGAATAAAAGGGATTGGAAATATCTGCCAGCACCAAACCAATAGTCTGCGTTTTCCCTTCCCGCAATCCTTTCGCAAAGTAATTCGGAACATAATTCAGTTCTTTTGCTTTTTCAAGAATCAACTTTTGAGTCATTTCACTGATATTGAATTGCTTTCCTTTTCCATTCAATACAAATGATACGGTAGATTTTGAAACATTTAAACTTTCGGCAATATCCGCAAGTGATGTTCTTTTTGATTTCATTTTTAAAACGTTAGTTTCTCTGGTCTTTCCCCCATGACATTTTGTTGCGGATTGTATCCAGGAAATTCGTGTCCTCTAATTTAACCACATTAATCATATATTCCGCCTTTCTGACCAAAACTTCTTCTTTCTGGCGAATACTTTTGGTGTTTCCGTCCAATGCGAGTAAATAATAACGCTCACGTCCTTCAGCGTTCAGTTTGATGGGCAAATTGTCCGGAACGACAATCGGGCGCACGTTCAAATTATGCGGAGCAATCGGAGTAATGATATGTACCTGGCAGCCAGGCGTAACGATAGGTCCTCCGCAGCTCAGATTATATGCTGTTGATCCTGTCGGAGTCGATATAATCAATCCATCCGCCCAATACGAGTTGAGATACCTGTCATCCAGCAGCGTGTTGACCGTAATCATGGAAGAGGTGTCTTTTTTCAGAAGTGTTACCTCGTTCATAGCCACATTATCCGCTCCAAACAAATTGTGTTCGGTTTCAACCCGAAGCAGGGAACGCTGTTCATGCTCATATCTTTTCTGACGAACCAGTTCCAGGGCTTCTTCAAACAGGTTGTCGCTGATGTTCGCCAAAAAACCCAATCTTCCCGTGTTTATTCCTAAAATAGGAACTTCCGAATTACGGATATACGATACCGTCTTCAAAAAGGTTCCGTCTCCTCCAATGCTGAAGGCCAGGTCAATTCCATGGTGAAAATCCTCGTGGCGCGTAAAAATGTCCGCACCAGTAAAGAGACCTTCCCTTTTTACCAGCTGTTCTTTCAAACCCCGCTCTAAAACCAATTTCCAGCCAAAACGCTGAGCCTGGGCTTCAAACCGTTTGAACAGTGGAATGTCCGCTTTTGTGATTTTCTTCGAATAGACCGCAATCCTCATACTTAAATATTTAGATAATTCATGAGTGCATCATATCTGAACTGCAAGTCATCCTGGTCTGTTGAACGCTGAAAACTTGCCTTTACAGTCATGTCATAACGTTCAAAGGAGCGGATAATGCGGGATAAATCAACTTCTGAAATTTTCAGCGTGACTTCCAGCTTCGTAGTATATGAAGATGACATGATAAAGGAAGAAAGAATCTTCGCATTCTCACTTTCCACAATTTGTGCTATCTGTGCCAGGGAATAATCTGCGCTGTTCATTTCCAGTACCACGATTCCCCCTACTTCTTTGATGCTTGTCGTGTTTGCTATCAAAGTCATCAGCTGGTACACACTGGTGCATCCCAGATAGTTTTCGTTGCTGTCCAGTACCGGCAATACCGAAATACGATGTTCTGCCATCTTCGCCAGCACTTCGTAAATATGTGCATGTTCAAAAACATATGGTCGCGGAAGATGATCGAAAAGCACATCCAGGGGTAGTTCCAGATCTTTTTTATCCAAAATATCATTTTCGGAAACCAATCCGACAAAATTTCTATTTTTCAAAACCGGAAGATGGGAGACTTTGAACTCCTCCATCCAAATCAATGCTTTCTCCCCTGAATCTGTATGCATTAATGGGGGAATCTCGTCTGTAATTACTTCTTTTGCTGTCATGATAATATGCGCCAAAGTAGTAAAAACCTAGCTAATAAGTGAAAACTTTGTGAAAATTTAATCTGTCAAAATCACCAGTCCGGCACTTCTGTTCAGCTTCTCATTCCAGGCTGTTTCAATTTCGGAAAGCAGAACCCCATGTGTGTAATTTCAGTTTCCCGTTTTGCACCAGATCAAATACTTCAGGAAACACAGTTGTGAAAAAATCATTCAGATCTTCCTTTGGAAGACTCCCCAATCCGAATCCGGGGAGTTCAATGGCCAAACTTCTCAAATCTTCCCAGATAAAGTGAAATCGTTTCGTAAACTTTAACAAGCGACACACGTAAATCCTCAGTATATTCGTGACTCAAATAAAAAAGAGAGATTCTTATGACCAGGTTAAGCGTGAACATTAACAAAATTGCCACTATCCGAAATGCACGGGGAGGAAACACTCCGAATGTTGTTGAGGCAGCGATCAATTGTGAGCGTTTCGGAGCAGGAGGAATTACTGTTCACCCGAGGCCGGATGAAAGGCACATTACAGGAAAAGATGTAGTGGATCTGTCTAAAGTCGTCACAACAGAATTCAACATCGAAGGATATCCGGATGAGCGTTTCATGCAGATGATCGAAGCCATTCGTCCTGCACAGGCTACGCTGGTCCCCGATCCGCCACATGTTTTGACAAGTAATGCTGGCTGGAATACCAAAGAACACCTGGCAGTACTTCAGGATATTATCCGCCGGATCAAATCCTGGGGGGTCCGGACTTCTGTTTTCGTGGATACCGATCTGCAAAATATCGAATACGCAGTTGAAACCGGAACGGATCGCATTGAGTTATATACCGGCCCTTATGCCGAATTATTTTCCGAAAACCAGGAAAAAGCGATCAAGCCTTTTGTTTTGGCTGCAAAACGCGCTTCGGAACTCGGTTTGGAGCTGAATGCAGGACACGATCTGAACCAGGACAACCTGCGTTATTTCAAGCAACAGATTCCGCAACTGGCAGAAGTTTCTATCGGTCATGCATTAATTTCAGATGCGCTTTACCTGGGGCTGGAAAACACGATACGGAGATATAATTATTTGTTGCGGGATTAAGTAACTGCTTGCCTTTTCATTCCAATGTGACTTACACGAAGTTTATATACACTACAAAAAAATCCGGCAAAATAGTCTGCCGGATTTTTTTGTTTCAGTTAGTTAATATCAGATCACTCCGTGTATGGTAGCTTCGTCTTCCCCTTCAAGATTTATTTTCTTTTTTGTGAATTTTGCCTGTAATCTGTCAACAATATAGTACATCATTGGTACTACAATAATAGTCAGGAACATTGAGCTTGTCAAGCCTCCTATCAAAATCCATGCAAGTCCGTTTTTCCATTCAGCACCTGAACCTGTTGCAGTAGCAATAGGAATCATACCAATCACCATTGCAATAGTGGTCATCAAAATCGGACGCATACGTTCACGAACGGCCTCCAGAAGTGCATTGTAGGTCGAACGCCCTTCCGCTTTCAGGTGATTTGTGAAGTCCACGATCAGGATCGCGTTCTTGGCCACAAGCCCGAGAAGCATCAGCATACCAAGCATGGTGAAGATTCCCATATTCGAAGAAGTGAGGTTAAGCGCAAGAATTGCCCCAATCAGCGACACCAGGATGGAAAACAATACGACGAACGGGTAAATGAAGTTATCATAAAGCGCTACCATGATCAGGTACACCAGTATCAAACCGATTCCCATTGCCGTACCCAATGCTCCCATGGATTCTTTCTGACGTTTTACTTCACCTCCCCAGGTCATACGCACTTTCTTATCCAAAGGAGCCTTTTTCAGGTATACATCAATGGAATCCGCAACGTTACCGGAAGCAGTCCCCAACACGTAAGATCTCAGTGTAGTGTTGGAAATACGGTTTTTACGCTCCAGCTGACCGTAACCATTATCTATCGAAACATCTGCAAATTCACCCAGGCGCACTTGCTTTCCATCATTGGTTACGAAAGTCATTTCGTTGATGTTATCTACGTTACTTCTATCCACTTTATCAAGCATGATACGGATATCATACTCGTCTCCCTTAACATCAAACCGGGCATCATCATTTCCGGTCAAACCGTTTTGCAGCTGCATTCCGACGCTGGCTATCGGCAGACCCAATTGCCCCATTTTCTCACGATTCAGGTCAATACGAACTTCCGGGGAGAAATCATCTGTGGAAATCTCAGGATCTTTTGCTCCCGGAATATTCAGGATATGTTCTTTCAGCCGCTGTGCTTCTTTCATCAATAAGTCCGGGTTGTCACTCGACAGGAAGATCTCAATCGGAGCTTCCTCAGAATCCACCATTCCCATATTGATCGCTTTGACCTCGATTCCCGGGAATTTATCCTGAATCTTTCCACGGATCTCGTTCATGTAATTCAAAGTCGGATACTTTTTCTGCATCCCTTTCTTCATGATCACGGTGATTTCCGAGCGGTTTTCCTGTCCGAAAGCAGCAGCTCCCATCCCGGAAGAAGGCCCTCCAACATTCGAGAATACGATATCCACCACATCTTTCTGAGCCAGGATCAATTGCTCGATAGCCAAAGTTGTCGCATTGTTTTCTTCAAAAGTAGTACTCTTATCGTATTTCAATTTCACCATGAATTTCCCCTGATCTCCCTGCGCCACAAATTCCTGACCAACGATTCCCAAGCCCATGGTAGCCATACTTGCGAAGAACAGCACCAGGATTCCCAATCCCATAATCAATTTATGTTTTAATGACCAGCCAACCAGCTTCACATAGCCTTCGGTGAATGATTTCACAATGTTTTCAAACCAGATCAGGAAGAGCTGGAACGGATTTTTCGGGTTGAGCTTTGTTTCTTTTGCCAGGCGCGATGCCAGCCAAGGTGTCAGGGTAAAACATACAAACAGAGACATCAGGGTGGAAACCACTACAACAATGGAGAACTGGCGCAGGATATCCGAAATCGTTCCTTCGATAAATACTACCGGGGAGAACACCACGACATCCACCAACGTAATTGCGAGCGCTGTAAACCCAATCTCGGTACGTCCGTCAAGAGCAGCTTTCCGTCTTCCTTTCCCCATTTGCAGGTGGCGATAGATATTCTCCAGTACCACAATGGAGTCATCGACGAGAATACCGATTACCAGTGACATTGCCAGGAGTGTCATCAGGTTCAATGTATAACCCAGCAGGTACATGGCAATAAATGTAGAAATCAAGGATGCAGGGATCGCAATCAATACAATCATCGCATTACGCAAACTGTGAAGGAACAACAACATGACCACCGCTACCAGGATCACCGCCAGCTCCAAATCATGTAATACCGCGTTTACCGAATCAATCGTAGGAATAGAGGTATCGGTCGCTACCGTAAATTTAATTCCCTCGTCTTTATATTTTTCTTCGATTTCCTTGAACTTCAGCTTTGTCAGATTCGCCATATCCACAGCGTTTGCATCACTCTGCTTTTTAATGCGCAGACCGATACCATTCAATCCGTTCAAACGGCTCACTGTTGTAATGTCTTCCGAACCGTCCGAAACATCTGCCACATCTCCAAGCCGGACAGAAGAAGTACCATCCGTAAAAATGATCAGGTTTTTCAGGTCATCTACCGTCCGGAATTTACCAGCCAGACGAACTGTCATCTGTTCCGTTTCATTTTTCAACTTACCTGTCGGGAATTCCACATTTGCCGCAGCAACCAACTGGTTCACCTGAGCCAGCGATAAGCCATACAGTTTCAGTTTATCTTTATCCACATCCACCCGGAATGCACGTTTCTCACCACCAATTACCTGTACTTCAGCAACTCCTTTTGTTTGCTTGATCTGAGGCAGCAGCTCCTTGTCCATCAATTCCATGAAATCGCGGTCGTCCATATTTGTTGCCACTGCACTCACCTGGAGTACCGGGGAAGCATTCGGGTCAATCTTAGCCAGTGTAGGTGTTTTCGCCCCATCCGGAAGATCGTTGAGAATGTTGTTTACTTTACGCTGCGCATCTTCCAGCGCCATATCAATATTTGCCGAGGCCTTGAATTCCAGCAGGACAATACAGGCATTGTCCATAGAGAAAGTAGTTACATCAGAAATATTTTCCAGACCACTCAAGGCATCTTCGAGTGGTTTTGCAACCTGAGTTTCAACCGTTGCAGGTGACGCACCGGGATATTGTGTCGTTACAGTCAGGATCGGAGCCGTAAAATCCGGCAACAATTCATAACTAAGCTGATTATAACTTAACAGACCTCCACCGATCAGAATTGTGAATATCACAATAATGAAGGAGGGTCTTTTTATCGCTAATTCCGTTAATGTCATGACCTTTTCTATTAATTGGTTTTAACATTTGATTTGTCCTGAAGATTCACTTGTCCTTTCACAACAATGATATCTCCTTGCTTAATACCATCTACTATTTCAATATAATCTCCGTCAGAAGTTCCTGCCGTAAAATTTGTCAGGTATGCTTTCCGGCCGCGAACAACATATACCTGAGGATTTTTCGATGAACCTACCAATGCCACACGCGGTACGGACAATGCTGTTTTGCTGGTATTGTTCCCGATGCGCACGGAACCGTACATTCCTGCCATCAATTCTCGTTTCGGATTCGGAACCTCTACCTGCACTTTGAAATTATGCGCTCTGTCTGCTACCACGCTGATATTGGTAATTTTTCCTTTGAAATCGCGGTCTCCGTAAATATCTACTCTTACGGTCACTTGCTCTCCGACATGGAACTTCAACACATCGCGCTCCGGAACATTTACAGTCAGTTTCAGGCTCGAAATATCCGTGATCTCGAATAACTGTGTTCCGTTTCCTACGAAAGACCCCAAATCGATCATCTTTCTGGTAATCACACCGGAATAAGGAGCTGTAATGGAAGTACTGCGGATTTGTTTCTGAATCTGTTTCTTCTGAATTTCTCCTGAACGAACACTCAACCTGGATTTTTCAGCCTGAACCCCGGAAACAGCGTTTTCTTTTACCAGGCTGGAATAACGATTATCATCATTTTTATTTCCTTCCAAACCAACTTCTGCATTGTCCAATTGCAACTGAAGCATTTCATCATCCACTTTTGCAAGCAATTGTCCCTGTGCCACCTGATCGCCCTCTTCAAATTTGATGCTGATGATTTTTCCGTTTGCATCCGAACCTACTACATTTTGTCTTAAAGGATCAAATGTTCCCAAATAAGAAAATGAACTTTCAAACTGGTGCATCTGAGGAATAGATGTTTTTACCAACACCGCCACTTCCGGATCATTGATAAAAATTTTTGCCTTTACATCTTTCTGGTTCGATTTTAATTTTACAACTACCAGCCCGACAAGAACTACAGCAACTAAAATGATCGTGATAACTCTTTTCATCTTTTTTTACTTTTATTTAATACTATGCCCTGAAAAACAGGTGATATTCGTTTTTTCAAACCGGAATGGAAGTTTCGGATTGTTTCAAAGAACGGTTGAAAAGGTTCAAAATTCCATTTAAACGCTTTTACCCCTTTGAACATACTAAACCATTAATCGATTTACAGGCAGGAAAAAACCAAAATCATCCAAAATTCAGGACAAATCATTTATTTAATTCCTCCTATGTTTTTTAAATATTCTAATTCTGCCTGGCGCAAATTCACGTATGCAAGAACCACATTGGTTTGTGCCTGTTGCAAGCTGTTGCTTGAATTCACCAGGTCATTCGAATCAACGGTTCCCTCGTTGTATTGTAACTCTGTTTGTTTATATACACTTTGAGCCAGTTTTAGCTGCTCCTGGGCAATTCCCAGTGAATTGACCTGAATTTCAATCTGTTTCTTTGCATTTTCAGTCTGCATGTGCAACTGCTGTCTGGTCAACTCTTCCTGGTTTTCCAGTTTCATGTGATTGATATTCGTCACTTTTTGCTTGTAGTGTTTTTCCAACCCGTCAAATAAGGTCCAGTTCAGGCTCAGTCCTAAAAAGGCCGACTCAATCCCGGTACGCACATTTTCCGAAGGCTTCGTATTGTAGGTATAACTGTAAGCAGCTACAAACGAAAGAGTGGGAAGATACGCCATATTGTTACCTTTTTTCTCTTCTTCATTCATTTTAATTTGTGCACTGATCAGTTCCAGCTCCGGGTAGTTAATCGTTGCGCCGTCTACCAGAATTGATTTCTCAACCAAGTCATCCGAAGCAAGTGTAACAGTCTGCTCTTCCGGAATACCGATCAGGATCTTCAGCATCATTTCCAGCTGGTCTTTATTCGCCTGCAAGGTCTGTTTCTGATTTACGGAATTCAAACGGTTGATGCGCAGTTTATCCACTTCTGTTTTAATCACCATCTGCTGTTTTTCCATCGCCTCCATGTTACCGATCAGCTTTTCGATGTTTATCAGGTTGGAATCAATAAATGCAACTTGTTTGTTTACCGCCTGCAGATTGAAAAACACGTTTGCTACTTCACTTTTACTGTCGCGCTCCGTAACCTTTTGTTGAATTTCAATCAATTGCTGCTGAATTTTCAGGGTGTTGATCCCATAGTTCACCTGTGGATTGTACAACGTTTGCTGCAATTGAATTGTGCTTGCTAAATTAAATGGAACTCCGAAAGCAACTTTGGAATACGTTCCGGGCGTTCCGCCAAATATTTCCGCAGGAATCAACTGCCCCGGGATGATCGCATTATACCTGTAGTCGCCTGTAAATGTGACTTTCGGCAAGCGGGCAGCTAAATAAGACAAAATCTGACTTTTATTCGCTGCTACGTCCAATCTGGAATTAACAATGGATAAATTCGCCGTGTCCGCCATTCTCAAGCAGGTTTCAAGGTCCAGTACCTGAGCCGAAGCACTACTTCCAACTCCTAAAACCAAGAGTACACCTAAAAAAACTTTTCTCATCTTAAATCTTTGTTTAAATGAAGTGTTTATTATTTATTTTTTTGGATAAACAGGTATCCGATTAGCATTTCCGTTACGTATTGTTTCTGGAGCATCATCAATTCAGTGTACTGATCTTCGTCCAGCTTATTCAAGTGCTTCATTAATGGTTTTCCAACAAATGGATATTGACAGTTTGCAGAAATCAGGATCATCAGGTTGGTTAAATCCATCTTGCGGATAACTCCTTGTTTCTGGGCTTTCGTCAACTCTTCGAAGACTCCCGTTGCCTCAATTTTTTCCAGGATAGGGCGCGGGTCAAATTCAAACTTATCTCCCCTTGCAAGCTCAGAAATAATAAACCGTGGAATATCCGGATGTGAAGTCAAAAATTCATATTCGCGCTCAATGAATATGCGCATTTTACTTTCCAGGCTCAAATCTCTTTTGAATACTTCCAGGGTAGACATCATGAAATCTTCCATCACCGTTTCAAACACCAGTTTAAAAAGCTGTTTTTTAGAGCAGAAATAATAATTTACCAGAGCCACATTCATCCCTGCTTCCTTGGCAATTTCCCGAGAAGAACAGCCATCAAATCCTTTTTCAACAAACACTCGTTTTGCTGCTTCCCGGATTTTTTCTTCTGTTGATAGTTCTTTACTCATAACTTCAAAATCGCCACAAAATTAAACACAAATTTTAAACGCTTGTTTAAATATGGTTTATTTAATTGTTAAAATACGTAAACCTTCATGTCAATCAAGGGATAATACGCTTAAATCCTCTTTTAAACACAGCAGCAAATTTGGATATGAAATTCAAGACCAACTACGGAAAATCGGTGAATGGTAACCACCATACTGTCAATGGTGGAAATGACTGAATAAACTGATATAAATGATCTTTCGAACGGCTATTCTCCGGAAGAATCAATAAAGACATCCGAACGTTTGTTCTTGAAGTAATAGCTTATGGCAAAACCAATCAGGAGCGATTGTGCAGGACCACGCAAATCTTTGGCTGTATAACCGCCGGAAGAGGTTGAGCCAATGCGGTATCCCTGAAAATTATATCCTGTAAAATTGTATCCAACGATCCAGCGATAAGCCACTGCTTCGTCTGCAGCAAGTACTAATGAAACAGCCGGTTCGATGTAAGCAGCTGTCACCGTTTGCGAGCCATATTTTCTCGTCCCCGAAGTAACAAACCAGTGCTGTGCCACTCCAAAACGGACTCCACATTCCAGCCCCAGGCGCGGCCCCACCCAATTGGTCCAACCCAGTTCAACATCTCCCCCAAGAACGTGCATCCCTCCGGACATTGAAGCCACTTTTTTGTGGTTATAGACAGAATCATTGCTGACACCCGGCTCAAACGGAATCCGGTATTCATTCACTTTGTAATACATATATCTCGGCCCGAAAGCAATGTACCAGTTTTTAAACGGTTTGTACTGGATCTTGGGATGGACATTTACCAAGCCATTCAGGTAGTTTTTGAACATTTTATTCCCCATTCCCATCGGAAGTGTGATCTCCCCGGTAATATTCCACTTGTCATTCCCTATCTGAGCTTCAGAGCTCAGAACGAACAACAAAATGAAGAATAGTACTAAAACCTTTTTCATGATATTTTATTTATTTCTAAGAGCTTATTTAAATTTTGTATCACAACAAAGAAATCAGATAAATTTAAACACACTCTAAATCTACAAAAAGTATTTTGATGATTCATATATGAATAATAGATGGATCGTACTTTTACTTCATCGTCAGAGGCATTATGTACATCATTTTTTCAGGAATCTCTTTTTTTGAAAAATTATTTCGCGAAAATGCCCTGTCCGTGAATTGGTATTCCTTCGAAACGCAGTTTCTTTTCCCATCAGTGCGGCGATTACCATACCCCGTAGACTTTCTCTTTTGGGGAACAACCGGAAGAAGCTCCCTTAAAAGTCCAATTGGAAATACTTTCCCAAAATTCGTAAAACTTCTGAAAACTTACACTTTTATACATATTTTTGAATCATGTTGTCTACCATACAAAAAGATCAGCTGGCTCAATTCGGGAATCTGGAATTACTTGCCAGGCAAGTAGTCGAAGGATTCATCACCGGAATGCACAAAAGCCCTTTTCACGGATTTTCCGTCGAATTCGCCGAACACCGCTTATACAACCCGGGAGAATCAACCCGTCATATCGACTGGAAGCTCTATGGGCGCTCGGAGAAAATGTTTACAAAAAAATACGAAGAAGAAACCAACCTGAGATGCCAGATGGTAATCGATGTTTCGTCTTCCATGTATTACAGCGGTAAAAGCGATCTTTCGAAACTGGAATTTTCCGTTCTGGCAGCAGCTTCCCTCTCCGAACTATTGAAAAGACAGCGTGATGCCGTAGGACTTTCCCTGTTTCATAACCAGTTGTTTCTGCATACTCCTGCCAAATCTTCAGGCGCGCACCACCGTTTTTTGCTGCATGAAATGGAAAAACAGCTCCATGAATACCAGGCTGTGGATTCCAAACAAACAGAAACCATTTCCTGCCTGCACGATGTAGCGGAATTGTGTCACAAAAGGAGCCTAATCGTCATTTTCACCGATTTGCTGGATGATCCTTCCAGGCTGGATGAATTCATGCAAAGCATTCAGCACATGAAGCACAACAAGCACGAAGTGATCCTGTTTCATGTAATGGACAAATCTACCGAAATCGATTTTAACATGGGACACAACCCTGTCAACCTGATCGACATGGAGACTGGTGAGAAAATGAAACTGCAACCTGCCGAGATCAAAGAAAAGTATACCACGGAGATCAACAGATATTTCAACGAAGTGAGCTTAAAATGCACTCAATACCATGTTGATTTTTATGCTATTGACATCAAAGATCCAATCCAGGATGTCTTAGTGAAATACCTGTTGAAACGACAGAAGTTGTATTAATTCAAGATGCAGCATTCAAAAAAAGGCTTTTTTACATTTTGAATTATCTCATTTATCCCGGTTGATGCGACTTATCCAACAAATCCAGGATAGATTTCACCGGACTGAAAGTCTCGCTCGGGATTTCTACAAATACCGTATTCCACTTAGCCATTGAACCGTTCCACAAACCGGGAAGTTCCACAAAGTGAATGATTTGTCCTTTATTGGATTTCGTCACTTTAAAGTATGCGTTGTCGTCCTTGTATTCGTTCAGATCAATTTTTGATCCATCGCTGTTTTTCCCCTGACACACCATCATCACCGGGTTGAAGTGCGAACTCTGAACCATAACGCGAAGCTGATCGTTTTTCGGATTGATCTGTGCTTTTTCAACAATCTGTTTAGTAATTTCACCATTATTCTCAACCCAAAAAGGCCCTCCTCCCGGCTGTCCCTCATTGCGTACCATTCCACAAACACGCAACGGCCTGTTCAGCAGCAACATTTTCTCACTTTGAGGCAGATCGTTTACAGAATCGTGAAACAACTGATACCTTTTATTAAATGCTTTCCAGGCATCTTCCGAAAAATTTTCCAAAAGCCGGTTGACCTCATCCTGAATTTCCAGGAACAGTCCTCCGAGCATACGCTGCGTTCTGACCGCCATTTCCGAATGATTGTAATGCTGAATGTTATCAATATTCTTCACGAAGATCATATCTGCATCCACGTGATTTAAATTTTCCAGAAGGGCTCCGTGTCCGGCCGGACGAGTCAGAATATCTCCGTCAGACGATACGACCGGCTGGAAATCATCATCAAATGCAATGGCATTCGTATCCGGGTTCTGAACGGAAAAACCGACATCAAATTTCCGGGAAGTCATCCCTTCCAGAAATTCCAGCTGACGTTGAGTATATTCCTGAAATTTTGGCTGGACCGTAAAGTGAAATGAACAGGTATTCTGGTTCAGCAACTGTCCCTGAACGACATGCTCCTGGATGGGACACAGCAAAAAAGGTCCGTTTTTATGAAAAGGAATCAGTCCTTTTGGCAAGTGAGCCAATCCGTATCCTTTGTTATTGAGAATGAACGATACGAAAGCATCCAGATCCATGCTTCTATTTCGCAGTGCTTTCTGAACAGATACCGGAAACTGGTAGAAAAAAGCAAAATCTTCGATATGTGTCAAAAAACGCTCCACATAACCGCTGTTGCTTTCATTCGGGTTATCCAGGAATTCAAAGAGGAAATGAAACATCCTGGAACCGGATCCCGAAGCAGGAATAAAAAACGTGATCTTCTTATCGGACTGATAGAGTGATTGCGCCAGTTCATCAATCTTATCTTCGCTCAAAGCAATGATCCCTTCGTTGATTTTACACGCAGAAACCAGGTGTAATGCGGGTTGTGGTGCACGTAAGCACTCAAGTTGTATGTCTAATTTAGTTTTTAGCATAGGCATGCTTTCTGTAGCGTTTTTTGTTTCTTTGTGCCATGCAAAACTCCAAATCAATTTTCGGGTTTTTACGCAAATCAAAAGGCAGACATGGCATTCACTCTCCCTTTGTTTTTGATTTTGTGGACAATTGTTTAACGACAAAAGTGAACAAAAATTTTCTCAATGCACGAAAAATTTGGCTTCAAATCCTGAAAAAGAACAGAGAAACTTTCAAAATAATTGATTTGGGAGCCGGATCAAAACAAATGGGAAGCACCCGTTCTGTCGCACAACTGGCTAAAAACGCAAGCAGCAAAGGCCTCTACGGGGAAATTTTGTGGAAGATTTCGCATCATTACCAACCGGCACTTATGCTCGAGCTGGGAACTTCCATAGGTATGGGAAGTATTCATCTGAAATCGGGAAATCCGGAATCACACCTGATTACTGTTGAGGGTTGTGATGCCATTCTGTCCAGAGCGCTTCAGCAATTTGATTACTGGAATTTATCCGGAATAACAACTATTTGCAGTTCTTTTGAAGCATTCGTAAATCTTCCTGTTATTGGGAAGTATGACTTGATTTTCCTGGACGGCAATCACTCTAAAAAAGCAACATTAAGCTATCTGGCCAAGCTTTTCAATCACTCGCACAGTCAAACAATCTTCATCCTCGATGATATCCGGTGGAGCGATGATATGTGGGATTTATGGCAGCAGCTGGTTTCGGATGAGCGTTTTCACGTTTCTATCGACCTGGGGCGAATGGGGCTACTGTGGCGCAGAGAAGAACAAACGAAAGAACATTTTGTACTTCGCCCGAAGATTTTTAAAAACAGCTTGTTTTAAATCAATCCGGGCGGACAATTTTCCACCCAGATTGATTTTATGATTTTTTTTAAGTCTAAACTGTCAACTAAATTCTGGCACAAGACCTTTTCTTATTTCGAAACAGATCCCATCGTAATCACGTAGCGAAGGATTTTCTCCTCTCCGGAAGCATCCAGCGCATTTCCATTCTTTCCGTTCGCCTTCTTCACCATCGGCGGAACAATCTTTTTCCATTCCTCTTCCGTTTCCGACCCCGGTTTTTTCAATCCATGGCACAAAGCGCAATTGGCTTCGTATAATTTTTTACCATCTTTCAAATCACTTAAGGTATAGCCGGGAAATTTATCTTTTACACGGTCAATATCGGCCTGCGAAGGCATCGATTCTACCTTCGCCGAATTATTCTTTGCGGTTCCGCAGGCAACCAGAATTGCGGTACATGCTGCTACTAACAATTGTTTTTTCATACTACTCTGTTTTGGTGTTTTTTAATCCGGTAATTCCTTCCGTTATTGTAAACTATACGAAAACAAAATGGAATCAATACAACTTCAGTAGCTGTAATGAATTTCAAAGCTTTGCTTTCGTTTTCTCAAATGTAAGAAAATTCCATTACTCATTTGCCCGTATTTTATCAACTCAGCGGGAAAAATAATTACATTTAAAATCATGAAAATATATACCAAAAAAGGGGATAAAGGAACAACCGGATTAATTGGCGGAACGCGCTTACCGAAACACCACATCCGAATTGAAAGTTACGGAACGACAGATGAACTGAACAGTTATGTCGGTTTGCTGCGCGACCTGATTCATGAAGATGCCAAATCGGCTGTACTGATTGAAATCCAGGATCGTCTTTTCACAATCGGCTCTCACCTGGCCGCCGATCCGGAGAAATCCAAAATGACCCTGCCGGAATTGTACGAAAGCGACGTTACTTTCCTGGAAAATCATATTGATACTATGGACGCTGAAATCCCTCCGATGAAGTTCTTTGTCCTTCCCGGCGGGAACGTAATTGTTTCTCAATGCCACATTGCCCGCTGCGTTTGCCGCAGAGCGGAACGCCTGATTGCACAGCTCAGTGAATCCGAACAGGTAAATCCGCTAATCAGTGCTTATATGAACCGGCTGAGCGATTATCTTTTTGTTTTATCGCGCAAGCTGGCTCACGAACTAAATGCTGTGGAAACACCCTGGAAACCGCGAATTAGCTGATCTTCAATGCCCGTCAAAGTTTTTTCGCAATCGTCGGTAAAACACTTGTTTTTTTTTGGAATAAGATTATTTTTGCGCTAATAAACAACAATTTCACTAAAAACATGTACTGGACATTAGAACTTGCATCCTACTTAGAAGACGCTCCATGGCCTGCAACAAAAGATGAATTGATCGATTATGCTATCCGTGCGGGAGCTCCTCTTGAAGTAGTCGAAAACCTTCAGGATTTGGAAGACGAAGGTGATGTATATGAAAGCATCGAAGAAATTTGGCCAGATTATCCGTCTAAAGATGACTTCTTATTTAATGAAGATGAATATTAAATTCCGATCGATTTGAAAAAGGGTTCTCCATTCGGGAACCTTTTTTTGTGCAATTGTTATTCCCCATAATCTGGTGAAAATCCGGATTATGGGGATTAAATGTAAAAACGCAATATTACGTTCGGGAAATAATTCTTCTAAAAACAACTTTCTGATTGATTATCCAAAAACTGCAACTAAAAACCGATGTGCC
>JAIRJW010000024.1 GCA_031260455.1 Fluviicola sp. | reverse complement strand
GAAAAAAGGGTCAAAAACGGAATGTTTTTGACCCTTCAAGATAATTATTCCGTTAAAGCCGTTTCCTGGATCACCGTTCCGTCTTCCAGGATCACGGAAACCCGCAGTTGCTTGTAAGGAATATCTCCAGAAACGGATACTTCCCTGTTGATTTCAACTTTTGCAGGCAGGTTAACCGATTCCGAATAGACGGTTGTGCCATCCAGCTTCTGCACCAGGATCTGCACCGGGGTGTCCTGACTGGCAGTGATGCCGAATCTCAGTACCGAGCCAGCTATGGCATTGGGAGAAATGGAAACATCAATCACCCGCCGGATTTCCGGAACACCCAATACCCGGTACACCGGAATGATGTTTCCATCCGTTAAGAACAGATTGATCCGGTACAGGCCCGGCACAAATTTTCCGTCCGTTGCGGTAACAGTAGGATTCCCACCGGAATTATCAACAGACAGAAAGTAGTTTTCGTGCTTCTTATCCACGGATTCAAACGTCAGGCCACTGAGTGTTCCGCCAAGCCCGCCTCCAATAGGGCCATCAGGAATGAGGCAGTCCGTGGGATCTCCTCCCTGGTCCGATGTGGCCATATCAAAGCAATAGTCAAGGGCAACCATGAAATTATGGATGCTTTCCAGAGAGATTGTTCCTCCGGATGAGCCTCCCTGCATGGTGGAGCAGGACAATTTATCCGGAACCACGTAGATGGGATGACCCTGGGAATCTGTTCCCGTTGGGGTTAAAAACCAGCTCAGGCCGGAAGTATACGGATTAATCGGAGCTACGGATGCCAGGTTCAAATGGCCGTTGAAAATGCTCGTGCCCGTCCCGATGTTTGCCTCACACCACTCGTCAGATGATTCATAAGCCCCCGTGTTGGCACCATTGAAATGCATAAATTTATCCATTTTCTTTTCTACCAGCCAGCCTTTTGTTATCACATTATTCTGTGCATCAAAAAACGGACCTCCTGGGGTGGTTGGTTTGATTTTAATGTGAGCTCTGATGTAATGTACATCTGGATCCGGCTCATTTGTTATTCCCTGTGCCACCGCTTCCCGATAAGGATGCTGAACGGGAAGCTGGTAATAACTTATCGAATCAATGGCCTGATAATACGGTGCATACAGCCCCGTTGCTACATCCTGCATAACAGCTCCATCCGAAGCCATTAAATAATGAGTTCCATCGCCTTTTACCATCCGGGAAAGCCGGTAAGCTTCGCGCAAGCCATTGCAATCCATGTGGCACTGGGCTCCCAAAGATGCGCCTGGTCCAATTTGCACTGGCTCGCCTTCACTTACCAAAGTACCCGTTGGATCATACACTGCAATGGTGTAAAACAAATCGGAAGACAACAGCTGTGCGCTGTTAAACCGGAAGTAATGGTCTTTTGTTCCGTAGGAGGAAATCAACTGATAGCGGCCGTTTTGCAAGCGGTACACGTTGACTTTAAAGTTCGCTCCGGATGCCTCTTCCCAATAGATGTAGCCACCGGATCTTGATGGCTGGAGGATGGATGACACACCCGGGCTTTGAGCATTCAGCCCGAAGGACAGGCCGCAGGCTGCAAAAAATAAAAGTTTTTTCATCATTTTAGTAGCATTAAATAATACACAATACTGCCGACTTTTAATCTGTTTTTTGCATTGGTATTTGTCGGCATTCTGAATAATGGTTGTTTTTCTCGATAAACAAGCACATAAATCGGCTAAAATTTTGTTGCAACATTTACTAGTTATTAGCGGCAACTAATCTAAGAACATGTTCTTTTATCACATTCGTTTTCGTTTGCAATTTTATTGCGAATTTGCGCAATACACCAAAAACGCCTGCACAATTCACGTTTTGACAGGAAAATCAATTTCCGGATCAGGATTTTTGCGTAGAAATCGCAAATTTTGCGCAACTTTGCAGCAATTTGTGCAATACCATTCCTATGAAAAAGATCAAACTTTTGGAAGCCAGAAAAAACAGGGGCTACTCCCAAAGCCAAATGGCAGAATTTTTGTTTATGGATATTTCCAGCTATAACCGCAGGGAAAACGGACAAATGAATATCAGCACTTCTGAATGGGGAAAAATGGCTGAAATTCTTGAAGTTCCTGTAGAAGCTATTTTTGAGGAAGATAAAATGGTTTCCATAAACTATGAGAACTCTACCCTTGCAGAAAATTCGGGAAATTTATTTAGCACTTGTAACAATATTCCCGAATCAATTATAAAAAACCTGCAGGATTTTATCAAGCACTTACAGGAGGAAAACGTTCAGTTAAAAGAAAAACTCAAAAGATATGAGGACTGAGATACCTGAAATCTGAAATTTTTGGGTCTGCTTATGCCGGAAGACAGCCGGTTTTTACTTGTACAGATGATATAACAGTCAAGTTAGTTTCTGTCTCATTCCTGGATTTTTGTTTGAGCCTCAAGCCCGTTAATTTTATATCATAAAGCTGTTATTGTGGATTTCTTCGCTTTAAGTCATAATTTGTAAAGAACATGATTGAGTATTCCGGTTCCCGATATCAGGAAACGGGCTTTTGAACAGGTGTATTTTTTCCATTCGTGATTTTTGAGCTATTTTTGCACCCGTAAACGGAAGTATGTATGAGCAACGAAGTAGAAATTGAAAAGCGCAGAACCTTTGGAATTATCTCGCATCCCGATGCTGGTAAAACAACATTGACCGAAAAACTGCTGCTTTTTGGAGGAGCAATTCAGTCTGCCGGGGCTGTGAAGAACAACAAAATCAAGAAAACGGCTACTTCGGATTTCATGGAAATTGAAAAACAACGCGGAATCTCCGTTGCTACTTCCGTTATGGCTTTTCAGTATTCAGGAAAGCAGATCAATATTTTAGATACACCTGGTCACAAGGACTTTGCTGAAGATACATACAGAACCCTAACCGCAGTTGATAGTGTAATCCTGGTCATTGACTGTGCGAACGGGGTGGAGGAACAAACCAGGCGACTGATGGAAGTATGCCGGATGCGCAAAACACCGGTGATCATTTTTATCAATAAAATGGATCGCGACGGAAAAGACCCTTTCGAATTGCTGGATGAACTGGAGTCTTCTTTGAATATCCGGGTGTGTCCGCTGGCATGGCCCATCGGGATGGGTGACTATTTCCAGGGAGTTTACAATATCTACGATAAGAATATCAACTTGTTTGCAGCAAATAAAACCAAAATTTCTACGGATATTGTTTCCCTTTCAGATATCAACAGTTCCGGGCTGGATAAACTGGTTGGAGAAAATCCGGCTGCCGAGTTGCGGGAAGAATTGGAGACGGTGGAGGGTGTTTATGATCCTTTCGACCGTGAAACATATCTTTCAGGTGATGTGGCTCCGGTGTTCTTTGGTTCAGCAGTAAACAATTTCGGGGTGAAAGAATTGCTCGATACGTTCGTGCGCATTTCTCCGTCACCAAGAGGAAGAGATGCCGATACGAAACGCGTTGAGCCTTCGGATGAGAAATTCTCCGGATTCGTGTTTAAAATTCACGCTAACCTGGATCCGAAGCATCGCGACCGCATTGCATTTTTGCGTATCGTTTCCGGGAAATTTGAACGGAATACTTTCTACAACCACGTGCGTTTGGACAAGAAATTCAAATTTCCGAACCCTACGTCTTTCATGGCACAGGATAAAAGTGTGATCGATGAAGCATATCCGGGTGACGTGATCGGTTTGTATGATACGGGGAACTTCAAGATTGGGGATACGCTGAACGAAGGAGAAAATTTTATGTTTAAGGGAATTCCGAGCTTTTCGCCTGAATTATTCCAGGAATTGGAAAACCTTGATCCGATGAAATCCAAACAGCTGGAAAAAGGTGTTTCTCAGCTTATGGATGAAGGAGTGGCCCAGTTGTTCATTCAGCAACCCGGAAACCGGAAGATCATCGGAACGGTTGGACAGCTTCAGTTCGAAGTTATCGCCTACCGACTGGAACACGAATATGGAGCAAAATGTCGTTTTGTGCCGCGAAACTTCCACAAAGCATGCTGGATTACAACCGATAATGAAGAACAGCTGAAGGATTTTATGCGCGCGAAAGCGCAGTATCTGGCAAAAGATAAGGATGATAACCTGGTGTTCCTGGCTGAAACTTCATTCCTGTTGCAAATGGCTGAAAAAGATTATCCTGATCTGACTTTCCACACCACGAGTGAGTTTAAGCTGGATGCGAAATATGTGAATTAAATTCAAAACTGCTAATCAATTCGTTATTGAATTTTGAATTCTTCATTTTTTTTATCATAAATCGGGAATATCCTCCAGAAAAATACTGGGTTTGCTGCATTCTGCAATTACGTGATTTATCCCGTTAGTCATCCAGAAAAAGGAAGCCTTACTTTGTTGAATGTAATTACTCGTTTGGAGGAACACTTTTTCATCAAGGCTGATTTCCGGTGCTTTGCATTCAACGACCAGTTTGGCATTGCCGAATGAATCTGTGACAACAACATCACATCTCCGGTTTTGCCCGTTGATTTTGAGTAAATGCTCGCTATTGATCCGCTCGACAGGTGTTTTTTTGTAATGGATGAGATAGTGAATAACGTGTTGTCTGACCCATTCTTCGGGGGTAAGCAGCAATTTCTTCCTGCGAATAATGCACCACACGAAAAATTTCTCTTGTTCTTTTGACAATTTTAGCTGAGCCGGAGGTAAATTCAATGAGGGATAAGACATACTGATACAAAAATACGTGAATTTATCTTGATTCAAGTTGAATCGTACATTCAACTTATAAATGCAACTTTTGGTTAAACATTTCTATTGGAGATCTAAAGTTATATCTTTTTCGTGGTCTGTGATTGATTTGATT
>JAIRJW010000010.1 GCA_031260455.1 Fluviicola sp. | reverse complement strand
ACACACGTTTACGGAAAAGAGGAAGCTTTTGAAGTAATCAAACGTGCAATGAACGATTACACCAGCAAATACGGAAATGCCAACGAAAACCTGGCTGCCACTTTAGAGAGATTGTTGGGGTAAGCCGAAAGCGCTTGAATTATTGAAAGTGTGTCTATAACAGATAAAAACAAAAGGGCCTGACTGAAGTCAGGCCCTTTTGTTTACTCAAAGTTTCGTTTATTCAAACATTTTCTTGTCGTATTCTCCATTGAATTCAATGGATTTAACAACTCCTGAAAGGCTCTGTTCTCCGGCAGTTTGAGTCAGTTTGTGTGCAAACAGGAATCCGTTCACAGCCTTGTAATCATCAAACATGATTGTGGATTCAATAACGTCATCGTCTTGTTTCACGATGGAAATAGTTTTGAATTTCAGGTTTGTTACTGCATCAAAATAATCAAAAGATTCTTTCTCGCCGTTATTGGTTACCAATACATAGTAATCTTTCCCGTTGATGGTTTCGATTCCTTTGATTTCGTATTTCATTCCGGAAGTTTTGTAAGCAATTTCAGGGAATAATCCTTCTCCTTTTTTCTTTGCGGCCAGTTTTTCTGCAGTCATTGCTTTTTTACCGCTTTGCATGTTCATTTCAGAACCTTTTACCCCGTCATAGAAAGAGCTTTGGAACACCATTCCCTGAGCTTCGATTTTCATCGCTTCCTTATTTGGAGCAACAAAAACATCCGTCATGCTGATTGTAACCGGGATTTGAGGAGAAGAAAGCTCGATTTTCTTAACAACCGTTTTTACTTTTTTCATCTTCGAAGCCAGGTCTTTGGCAGAAGTTGTCTGAGTAACCGTGTTGATATATCGTTCGATGAGCTGATCGGCAGTAATGTCTGCTTTCTTCATTTCTTTCACTGGGTTTCCGAACGGATCCAGTTTTTCGATTATTCCGTCACTGTCGAAAGGTTTCAGTTTGGGAAGAATGTCTTCGTTTCCTACTACGATGATGTTGAGACCGTTTTTGAAGAATTTCTGGGCTACCATCAGTACATCATCTTTGGAAATTGCTTCCAGGCGTTTCAGGTAAGTCTGGTAGTAATCAGCTGGCAGGTTTTCGCGGATGATGTTCAAAGCAAAACGCGCGATGGTTTGCGGTTTTTCCAGTGAACGTGCAAATCCTCCCGCCATGGCAGATTTCGCCAGGTTCAATTCGTCGTTAGTTACGTAACTATCACTGATCCGGCTGATTTCACTCAAAATCTGGGTGATTGCAGAATCTGTTACATCGTTTCTGAAGCTTCCGGAAGTTCCGAACCAGCTACCATTTCTGGTTACTTCGAAGCTGGAATAACATCCGTAAGTGTAAGCTTTGTCTTCACGCAGGTTTTGCATCAGGCGTGCACCGAATGAACCTCCGCCCAAAATGCTGTTCATTACATTCAAAGCGATCTGGTCGCTTGCTCCCGGCTTCATTTCGATCGGGAATGTAACGGAAATAACAGATTGAACTGCTCCGGGTTTGTTCACGAAAATAACGCGGTTTCCATTTGCTTTCAACCCGCTTCCGAAATCTTCTTTGTAAACTGTTCCGCCTTTCCATGCTCCGAAATACTTTTCAGCCAGTTTCATTGCATTTTCCTTGTCAATGTCACCAACAATCACTAAGTACGCTCCATTCGGAGTAAATACTTTTTTGTAGTTGTTTTTCACATCGTCTATCGTAATGGCAGCCAGGGAAGCCTCATCCATTACTTCACCCATCGGTTGGTTCGGGAAATCGGTTTTCATCTCGGCATTGGAAGCCATCGCGTTCGGATCTGATTTTGCAGCTAACAAACCGGATTCGTTTTGCTTTTTGATGCGGTCAAATTCACTTTGCGGGAAAGCCGGGTTCATCGCCACGTCCTGCATGATATCCAGACCTGTTTCCATGTGTTTGGTCAGACAGGAAAAATAAACAGAACCTCCATCTGCATCCAATGATGCTCCCATATTGTCGACTTCCTTGTCCAGTACGTCTTTTGAACGCTTGATTGTTCCGGAAGTGAGCAGTTGGCCCATCAGTTTATTGGTTCCTGCTTTCGATCCTTCAATCATCGGGGAAGCTCCCATGGTCAGAGAGAAAGAAACACGGGGAAGTTTATGGTTTTCTGAGAGAATCACAGTGATTCCGTTACTCAGTTTGAAAACCTCCGAGTTTTTAATATTGATTATCGGGGCCGCAGCCGCAATGGGTCTTACAGAACGATCAATTTGTCCGTAAACCCCTGTAAATGCACATAAAGCAACAAGTGTAATTAACTTTTTCATGATCTGATTTCTGTTAGTTTGCCTTTGGTAAATAATATAAAATGACACGGTTATTCTGTGTGAAATATTTTTTTGCAACGCGCTGAATATCCTCGCGGGTAATGCTCATGTAGATTTCCATTTGTTTGTTAATCAGCTCCGTATTTCCGAAATACATTCTGTTCTGAGCCAGGTTTTCGGCAATTCCCGCAACGGTTGAGTTCGAGCTTACGATCTGGTTTTCAAACTGGTTGCGTACCGCCTGGAATTCCTCTTCGGAAATCAGACTGTCCTGAATGGATTTGATCTCTTCATCCAATGATTTTTCCAGATCTTCAACAGAAGTACCGTTTGCAGCAATGGCAGCAACGATTCCCAGTCCCGGATCTTCCATATTGAATGCAAAAGAGAAAGCCGCAACAGCCTGTTGTTTTTTCTCAACGATGTCTTTGTTCATGCGGGAAGAATTACTTCCAGACAGAATGGCATTTAAAAATTCGATCGCAGCAAAATCTTTGTCTGTTTCTTTCGGGAATTTGTAGCCCATAAATACAGCAGGAAGCTGAATATTATCGTAAACGGTTTCTCTTACCACTCCTGAAATTGGCTCGAATGTGGGGTTCGGTCGGGGAATATCACATGTTATGGCGCTGTATTTTTTTAGTAATTCTTTCGCTTTTGCATCCGTCGGGTTGTTGAAGTTCTTTGCATCGAATGCTTTTTTCTCAATTCCGTATTTTGTTTTGAAATCCGCATCGGAAAGGTTTTCGAAGTCGCGGAACAGGTTGATCGCTTGTCCTTTCGGAACGGACGCAAAATACTTGTCGATCCATTTTTTGGTTTGCTCAATGTCAATATCTCCCGCAATGGAAAGTACTGCGTTGGAAGGAACATAGAATGTGTGATAGAAATTGATATAATCAATCTCCTGTGCAGCATTTAAATCTTCCATACTTCCAATCGGAACCCAGCGGTAAGGATGGTTTTTGTATGCCAACTTGAACATGTTTGCCATAAACGTAGCGTATGGTTGGTTATCAACACGCTGTCTTTTTTCTTCTTTGACTACTTCACGCTGTGTTTCAACACCCGTCTGATCCACTTTTGCGTGCAGCAAACGCTCACTTTCCAGCCATAATCCCAGTTCTAACTGGTTAGAAGGAAGAATTTCATAGTAATACGTCCTGTCCTGACTGGTATTTGCATTCAGTGCTCCACCATTTTTCTCCACCAACTCAGAGTATTCTCCGCGTTTGATATTGGTAGAACCTTCAAACAACAAATGCTCGAAGAAATGTGCAAACCCGGTTCTGGAAGGATTTTCGTTTTTTGATCCTACGTGATACATGACCGAAACAGCCACAATCGGGGTGGCGTGCTCTTCATGTAAAATAACATGCATTCCGTTTGCCAGATCATATTCGACATACTTTACTTTCTCCTGCGAGAAGCCGTAAATCGAAGAAGAAAGCAACAATGCTGTAAAAAGACTTTTTTTCATGTTGAATTTTTCGACTAGTTTGATACGAAAATAAAAACAAAATTGCTTTTTGAATCAATTAGTTGAATTTTGGAGCAAATTCAGGACAAACGGTTGATATTTGGTAATTCAAACGTCGAAAGTTAAAAAATTGGAAAGTGAGAAATGAAAATTCGGAATTTGGTACCTGGGATATAGGAATTAGTTGCACGGTTTTTGTTATTTTCGGATCATGAAATTACTGACTTTTGGCTTTTTAATTGTTTCAACCGGTCTTTTTGCTCAGAAACAGACGGTTTTCGCCTACATGGATTATAACAATTTTTTTCATTCATTTAAAGACGGGTACTTTAACCAGGTTGACCACCAGGCTGTAACGGGATTGGAATACGGAGACGAAGTGATTGCCTATTACAACAACCAGCGCGATTTTAAAATTTACGACGGAACGTTTTCCCGTCTGATGACCAATCAGCCAGCTACGTTTAAGATTTCGGATCACATGGCTGCCTGGAATATCGGCCAGTTGTTGTTTTACTACGAAAACGGCAAGCCGCATAATATGACCTCTTTTGGCGGCGATTACTGGGTTTCAGATTCTCTGATCACTTTTCAGGATACGCGCTACAATTCGCTGAATGTGGTTTACCAGGGAAAAATTTCTACTCTGGTTCAGAGTACAACGGATCTTCCGTCACCAGTTGTTCAGGGAGATAATATTCTGGTGTTTAAGGATAACGGAGATATTTATAAAGTGTTTTACCGCGGACAGATTTACGATCTGGGAACTTATAACGGAACGGATTATGAGTTTTTTGCCGGAACGGATATTTTAGGGTTCAATGATCCGCAGACTCGTACGTTTGCTGTTTTTCAGGATGGAGAATTCCTGGATGTGGAAGAATTTCGGGCGCCGAAAGTGAAGGCAGGGCGAGGATTTTTGGCTTATGAAGATTTACAGGGAAATCTGAAATTTTACGGGAAAGGAAAGTACGAAATACTGAGTTCCTATGCGCAATTCTGGGATGCAAAAGATGATCTGATCGTTTGGGGAGATGCCAACAGGTCCTACCAGTATTTCAAAGGTGAAAAGAAAAATCTGGCGAATTTTGTGATAAAGGAATGGCTGATGAAAAACGATGTGGTTGCATTCCGGACTTTGATGGGTGGAGTAGGTGCTTCGGTTGCCGGAACCTATAAGGAAGTGACAACAATCAACGATACAGAATTCATTATCAATGGCCACGGAGTAATGGTCACGCTGCCGAACCGTGCTGTGATGGTGTTGTATAACGGGCAGATCTATCGCGATTAATTGAAGGGAGAATTGAAAAATTAAAAGGTAAAAGATTGATAGTTGATCGATTGATAATTATCAATTATGAATTAGCAGGGCAAGACTGAATCTTTTCACTTCCAAACAATTTTGCCTTTTGAATTAGTCGTATCTTTGCTTCTCTAAAATTTGGATTAAATGAACAGTTGGTTTACCATTAAGGTTAAATATACAAAGCAGTTGGAAGATGGAACTTTCAAACGTGTTTCAGAACCATATCTGGTTGCAGCAATGACTTTTACGGATGCTGAAGCGCGGATCTACGAAGAATTGGGAAGTCTGATACGTGGAGAGTTTATCGTTACGGGAATTTCCCGCACGGATTTTCACGATATTTTTCATTATGAAGATGCGGATATCTGGTATAAATGCAAGATCATATACGAATCCGGAGGTGATGGCGGAGAAGAGGGATCAAAAGCTAAAAAAGTTTCTCAAAACTTCCTGGTAACTGCTCATTCCGTAAAAGATGCTTTCGAACGTCTGAAAGAAAGCCTGGGTGGGATGATGATCGATTATGTCATTCCTTCTATTGTCATTTCACCGATTGTGGATGTGTTTCCTTTTGGAGATGAGTCTGAAGATCGCGTTGCTGTTGAGTTCGAGCGGCAAGTAAAATCAGAAGTTGCAGAGCATACTATGGGAACGAAAACGGTGTTTTCAGCACCGGGATCTGATGCGGACGACCTGGAAGATGACGAGGATGCGAGTATTATTGACGATCAGTTTGGAGAAGAAGAATAAGCCCGGATGGATGATGTTTTAAAAGTAATCCGTAATGATCATCACCAGTTTGACCAGGGAAAATTGGAAGAGCATTTTGGAAATGAACCTTTCAAATTATTGTCCTGCTGGCTCAGAGAAGCGATCGAAAAACCGACAACGGAACCTAATGCCATGATTGTTTCAACGATTGGTTTGGATGGTTTCCCGAGATCCCGTGTAGTTTACTGGAAAGAATTGCTGGAAGAGGGGATTGTTTTTTATACCAATTATTTAAGTGATAAAGGGAAGGCGATTGAAGCAAACCCGAAAATTCATGCTTTGTTGTACTGGCCGGAAATGGAGCGCCAGATCAGTATTTCAGGACTGGCGGAAAAAATTCCTGCAGAAATGAGCGATGCTTATTTTGAATCCAGGCCGCGCGGAAGTAAACTGGGAGCCTGGGCTTCTCATCAGAGTGAGTTGCTTGCCTCCAGGGAAGAACTGGAAGAGCGTGTGGTTGCATTTGCGGAGAAATTTCCGGATGTTGTGCCTCGTCCGGAGCATTGGGGAGGCTATATCATCAAACCTTTGAATGTGGAGTTCTGGCAGGGAAGACTTTCCCGTTTGCACGACCGTATTGTTTTTAACCTGAAATCAGGTAATTCCTGGGAGCTGTACCGTAAGAATCCGTAAAGAATGATTGAATTATTACCTCATATTCATACCCTTTCCAATGGGCTGAGATTGGTTTATCTGCATGCAAATTCTCCTGTGGCGCATCTGGGAGTGACAGTTCTGGCCGGTTCCAGATTTGAAGAAGAACATGAGATTGGGCTTGCTCACTTCCTGGAACACAGTATTTTCAAAGGAACAGAAAAACGCAAAGCATTTCATATTCTTTCCCGGCTTGATTCGGTTGGAGGGGAACTGAATGCTTATACGACGAAAGAAGAAATCTGTTTGTATGCTTCTTTTGTAAAATCACACCTGAATCGTGCGGCTGAATTACTTTCCGATATTACCATTAACAGCAATTTCCCGGAAAAAGAAATTCAAAAAGAAAAGGAAATCGTGCTGGATGAATTGAATTCGTATCTCGATAATCCCAGCGACAAGATTTTTGACGATTACGAAGCACTGATTTTCCCAAATCATCCGCTCGGAAATAATATCCTGGGGACCCCGGAATCGGTACAATCTTTTGGTAGAGAAGCGTTGACAAGCTATGTCAGTAAATTTTTTTTCACCGAAAATACTGTTCTTTCCTTTGTGGGAGATATTCCTCTGAGTACACTGGTGAAATGCCTGGAAAAGTATTTCCGTTCGATGCCAGGTGGAAAAATCAAAGCGATTCCTAAAGTATTTGATGCATACACACCTGTAAAGAAGCGGGTAGAAGAAGGAAATTATCAGGCACACGCTATTATCGGGGGAATTGCCCCGGGTTACAACAACGACCACCGACGCGGAATGACAATGCTAACGAATGTACTGGGGGGACCGGCAATGAATTCCCGTCTGATTTTATCTGTTCGCGAAAAATACGGCTATACTTACAATATTGAAGCGCAGTATTCGCCTTATCCGGATTTGGGCTACTGGTCCATTTACTTCGGGACGGATCAGAAATACCTCGCCAAAACCATGAAGATCATTTATGCGGAATTGAAGAAGTTGCGCGAAATTCCTTTGACTTCTAAACAATTGCAACAAGCAAAAGAACAGTTGAAAGGGCACATTGCGCTTTCTTTGGATTCGAATGTAGGCTTGATGCAAGGTTTGGGAAAATCGTTATTGCTATTCAATCAGATTGATACGATTCAGGAAACGTATGCGAGTATTGATCGCTTGACGAGCGGGGAATTGCAGGAAATTGCACGGTTTTATTTCCGGGAGGAGAGTTTGTCGGAGTTGATCTATGATGTGAAATCCTGAATGTATTTCCCACTAGTGAGCATGTTAAACGTAATATTGCGGAATTACGTTTTGGAGTCTTCTGGTGTCATGATTTTAGTATAATAGATAGCCACTATCAAAAAAGTGGAACTTACATCCCATATTTTTGACCCCTGAAATCCTGGACGTAATATTGCGGAATTACATTCACACCTTTGTAATTATCTCATTGAAAAATCCAACCTTTTCGTATCTTTGCTCCCCATAAACAATCAAATTCATTTTTCATGAGCACAAAACATCAGGGAAAATATCATTTACTGGTCATTTTTTTTGTTCCGGCACTGATTGTTTCCTTTGCTTTTATTAAAAATGTTTTCCTTTGGTTTGCACTGTTTGGGATCGCTCTGATGGCCGGATTTTTAGTTTTCAGAAAACGCTGAATTGGCTTGTTTCATTTACTTTTGTAGTATTCAAATAATTTTTTATGACGTTTCAGACTTACACAGAACTTTTCGAACATATTTTACATGCTTCGGACCACCAGGTACCTTATAATGATAAAGAGTATTTTGATTATACTAAATTGAATTGGTCGCGAATGAACCGATGGTTGAAAAAAGGAGTTCTTCTTCCGCAGGTACAGGAAAAGATCAAACAAATCAGTGAACCACAGAACTGGATCCTGATTACAGAACCCTGGTGTGGAGATGCAGCTCACATTGTGCCGTTTATCAAAATGCTGGCAGATCTGAATCCGCTGATTCATTTAAACCTGGAGTTGCGTGATGCCGAACCGTTCCGGATTCAAAATTACCTGACAAACGGAGGGAAAGCCATTCCGAAACTGGTTATTCAAAATGTAGCAGGAGAAGACCTGGCCGTTTGGGGGCCAAGACCTGCTGGGTGTGAGGATTTATTTCGTGAAATGAAGCAAAATCAAATGCCATTTGAAGAAGTGAAAATCCATCTTCAGAATTGGTACAATGAGCGCTGTGGTGTTGATATCCAGAAAGAAATTGCAGCTTTATTGTAAAGAGCAGGAGTAGAATCCAATTTGAAAACAATCCTGGTTTTGCATTTTCCTTCAAGGTTATACTTGCAGTTGTTTCAATCAGCTTTCGTTATGAGTTAGTGGAGTTTTCAGACTTTTTCCCCCTGCGTAATCGTTCCATATTACATTCCGGGCACCAGGTATTCGAATAAAAAATAAGATGAGCTGTTGGCTTCCACCGGTGTCCTTTCATACATTCAAATTCAAGAACGGTCTTGGTATTTTTATATTCAGTTGATAGTAATTTACCATTTCTTTTCAATGCATACTGGCGTAATTCTTCCAGTTTTTCTACACGGGATGCTTCAACTTTGCACTGGCCGCAATCGGAGCGTTGTTTGATAAGGTCCCGGTTTCTTCTGAGCGGGTGTCCGTTTTTACATTCCCATCTCAATGAAGAAGCACAGTTTATATAAACCGTGGAAAGACACTTACCTCCGAATTCTGCTGCCCAGCTTTTCATCAGTTCGAGCGATTGAGTTTTTTCCTGAATTCGGCTGCATTCCACGCACCACCATCCCCGCTGCAGCGATTTTGGTGTTTGTTCAAATTCATGGCCCAAACCGCATCTCCAGCGGAGTTTATTATATCTTCCCTTGTAAACATCACTTAAACATTCTCCTCCTCTTTCAATAGCCCACCGTTTCATGTCATCGAGATCTAACTTGTATAATCCTGCACATTTTTTACACCAGGTTTTATCATAAAATAACGTTGTTGGAAGTAACTCCCATCTGTGCCCTTCAGCGCATTCAAATTCCATTTTGGTACTTCGGTTTTTAAATTCGGTGGAAAGGCATTTTCCTCCTCTTTCAATGGCATAGTCCTGGAGCCATTTGAGATGCTCTTCAGGAATTCTTTTTCTGTAACATTGTTTGCACCAGGCACCTTTTGATACCAGGAATGGACTCAGATCAAACGTATGCCCCTTTTTACAGCACCAGGCATGGTCTGACATTGGATCAGTGAGTTCCTCGCTCAGGCATTTTCCTCCATGCTCTGATGCCATTAATACCAATTGATCTAAGGAATGGATTTTCATAGTGTACTTTTGACTTAAATTTATGCTTTTTTGTAGAAGGTATAAATTTATAAATAATTACACGTTAATGATACTACAATATACTTCTTAGTTAGAGAAGATACTACTAAATCCCAAAGCTGGTATGATAAATGAATAAATTTAGGAAGAATCGAAATGCTCCCATTAAGAAATTTGAGAAACTCGCAAAAAATTGGATAAAGGTAGTAACTCCATTTGTGCCATAATAAGTTTTAAATAATGCGCCCAATAAATTTTACTACCGCTGTCATCAAATTAGTAATATCGTTGATGTTGTTGAGTTGATTTATGCTTGCTTTTAACTTTTCTGTTTCAGAATTGGCGGCAGTTACTAATTCTTCATATCGATGATTATTTTTGTCAAGCTGTCGTCTAAGAATTTCAGAATAAGCATTTCGTAAAGCATCATATCCTTGCTCTACTTTGGTCACAGCAGCTTGGCCACCGCTATCAAATGCCAATTTCAAAATTGATGTCCTGTTGCTGTTAAAGTCGCGAATAGTTTCAGACAATACCGTTTTTAATTGCCCTTCCATTTTATTTTTCTATTAAAAGGTTTTCAATTGAATTTATCATTTTAGTAACGTCTGAAATATCAGTTTTTGATTTAGATATTTCTGCGTGAACTTTATTTAATTCCTTTAACGATTTTCCGAAGTCGTTTAACTGCTTTTTAATTGCATTTTTTTGCCGAGTAATTTCATCTCGTTTTTCAAGTCGGTACATCAATATAATCGTAGCTTCATCGCTGTAAGGTTCTTTCGATAATTCGGAAATCTTTTTTGAATCGTATCTTTTTGAATCAACTGTATTTAATCCAGTCGAATAGTCATCATAAATTCTATCAAGATAGTCATTCCAAATTTTTTGATCTTCGTCCCAAAGTTTTATATATAATTGTGTAAGACTAAACAATATTTGATTGTGAGCTTTTATTTTCTTAGCCTGAATTGCTTGTGTAATCAATTTTGAAACTTCTGGTAATTTTTCCGAAACAGTTGTTGGAAGGTTAGGAAGTTTTTCTATGGAATTATAACTTTCTTGTAATGCCGAAACAGCTTCTTGGGTTTTGTCAGAATATTTATTATCAGTCAAAAGTGTAAAAACTTTATAGGTGTTTAAAAGATTTTGATAGGCTTTTACTCGTGCTGAAAGTTGATTTGAAAAATCTTGTGTTTTAGTATCTGGTAAAGTCATTGTCGCTGGACTTGGATGAGTGAGGATTTTTATTTTATCCTGCTGGGATTTGTCAATATCCGCTTGTTGAGATAAGATGGTAAAAATGTCTAAGGCTTTTTGTGACACCTCTGCCCCTGTAGTTGCGGCTTTACCTCCAAGTTCAATAATCTTTGTTGAAGCGCACGAACTCAACAAAAGAACAATTAAAAGTTTTGATAGATGTTTTATTTTTTGCTGCAATGTTATCATCTACTATTCTGTGTTACCCGAATCGTGATGTAACGGAAGACCAAAGGGATTTTGTTACATCTCTAAAATACACACAATAGTATGAAAAAATATTTTCAATCCCCTTTTTCAACAACATTTTAATATCGCAATATTACGATAAGTCTTTTCTACAAAAATTTTGCAGGTAGCTTTACCTTAGTAGATGCTATTTAGGTTGTTGAAGGTAATAGGATTTAATAATTACAATTATGGATTTCATGTTTGATTTAGTTCGCTTTATTCAAAACCAGTGTAAACGTACTTCCCGCACCGAAATCGCTCTCAACGGTAATTTGTCCGCCTTGTGCTTCCACGAATTCTTTGCTGATGGCCAGGCCGAGCCCGGTTCCTTCCTGCTTGGTACCCGGAATGCGGAAATAGCGCTGAAAAATCTTGTCTTTGTATTGAGGGGCAATTCCCTGTCCGGTATCTCGGACAGAAAACAAGACCTTATTTCCGCTTTCCCGGATTGCCAGGTAGATACTTGAGTGATCGTGAGAATACTGAATGGCGTTGGAAATAAGATTGGTGAGTACCCAGGTCGTTTTCTCACTGTCAGCAAGTACTTTCGGAAGAGGCTTCGGGTAATCCGTTTCGAAATGAATCTGTTTTTGCTCTGCTTTTGCTTTCGTAGCGAGAACGGCTTCTGCCAGGATTTCCAGAGATTCGGAAGGAAGAATAGACAACTGGATGTTTCCGCTTTCTACCTGAGTCATGTTCAGCAATTCACCCGTAATGCGGAGCAAACGGTTGATATCGTCCTGGATACTCCCGACCAGTTGATGCTGTTCGCTGTTCAGTTCGCCGATTTCTTTATTTTCCAGTAATTGCAGGCTCATTTTGATGGAAGAGATCGGTGTTTTGAACTCGTGAGACACAGTTGCAATGAAATTGGTTTTGGCAAAGTCGAGTTCTTTGTATTCTGTTACGTTTTTCAGGATGATGACATGCCCGGCAAACTGATCGGTGGATTCACCGGTTGGTGTAAAAGCAATTTCCAGAATTTCCTTCTCAAAATAACCTTCCTTATTGTCTGCAAAAATCTTGATTGGTTTGCTTTTTCCATTTTCGGAAACCGGGTCGGGAAGAAGATCTTGCAAAAGCGTACGGATGAGGTCGTTTCGCAGAGCGAGTTCTTTGGCGGGCAGTCCGACCAGTTTTTCGTTCGGAAGCCCGGTGATGCGTGTAGCTTCTTCGTTGGCAAACAGAATGTTTCCGTCTTTATCCATCCCGATAACGGGATCATGCATAATGTTAATCAGAGTCTCAATTCGTTTTTTGTCCATCATCAGGCGCGCCAGGTTGCTGTTGTTGTATTCTTCCAGCTTACTCGCCATCGTGTTGAAAGAACGTGCGAGTTCGCCGAATTCACTGTGACTTTCGAAGTGTACCCGTTCCGAATAATTTTCCCTTGCAATGGCGCGGATACTGGTAGTGAGTTCTTTAATCGGGTTAGCAATCGAACCGGGAAGATTAATCAGCAGGGTAAATGCAATGAGAAAGCAACAGGTTCCGGTGATGACAATCCAGATTGTTGCCTGGTTAGCAGTATTTTTTGCAACCTCGCTTTTGCTTTGAATAGCTTGCATATTCATATCCATGATCCGGAAAATTCCCTCGCGTATTTCGGCGGCGGCTACCGGATCGGGATGTTTTTTCCAGCGTGTGAATGCCCGGCGTACATCCTGTGTAGCGTCTTTTTCCCCAGTTTCCGTTGTGTTTTGCTCCTGCCGGATGAGGTTCTGCTCAAAACGGCGAATAGCTGACTCCTGCCCGTTTTCCAGACTCATAAGCATGATTCGGCTGTAAAGCATACTGTTGTAGTTATCCACCAGGATATTCCGGGAATCGTGTTTCAGGGCATTGATGTAAATACTCCCGACCAGACTCAGCAGCAGGATCAGCAGGAACAGAAGCCCGACTCCCAGTGTTAGTTTCGTCTTGATTTTCATTATGAAAGAATTATCAGGTCAATATCGTTTTCTGTCAGTTTCTTAAGGAGTTTATTGAATATATTGGTGGAAACAATAATACGGAACAGGCTGAAATGTGGTTTTCCCACACAGATCGTCGTTACTTTCCGGTCAGATGCCTGGTCGATAATGCTCTGTGATACGGAACTGCTTTTCACTTTAATAATTTCTGCACCAAGCTCGGTTGCCAGCTTAAAGTTATTAATTAAATGCCGTTGTTTGTCCAGTGCAATCTTATTCGGGTCTTCTTTTGGAATCTGGACATACAGCACATACCATTTACTGTTGTAGTAATTGGCCAGACGGGCTGTCTTCCGGATCACAGTTCGTGCGGTTTTTTCATTGCTGCTGATACAAGCCAGAAAACGCTCGTGGCGAATCATGTGCGGTTTGGTGATCTCATTTTCCACTTTCCGTTCTACCTGGGAAGCCACTTCTTTTAGTGCCAGTTCGCGGAGTTGAAGCACGTGCCCGCTTTTGAAAAAATTGTTTAACGCAGCTTCCACCTTGTCCGGAGGATAGATTTTCCCTTCTTTTAGCCTGGTAATCAGTTCATCGGCTGTTAAATCGATGTTTACGACCTCGTCCGCCAGGGCAAGAACACTGTCTGGAATGCGCTCCTTCACTTCAATCCCGGTGATTCCGGCAATTTCCGCATTCAAACTTTCAATGTGCTGCACATTTACCGCAGAGATTACATTGATGCCAGCATTCAGGATATCCATCACATCCTGCCAGCGCTTTTCGTTTTTGCTTCCTTCGATGTTGCTGTGGGCCAGCTCGTCAACAATCACAATTTCCGGGCGCAGACTGATGATGGCTTGCATGTCCATTTCTTCGAGGTCTTTTCCTTTATAGAATAAATGTCTCAGGGGAATGACAGGAAGCCCGCTGAGCAAAGCATGTGTTTCCGGCCGGTTGTGCGTTTCGATGAACCCGATCTTCACGTCAATGCCGTTTTTCAGCAGTGCATGAGCTTCCTGGAGCATGCGGTAAGTCTTCCCGACCCCTGCACTCATCCCGATGTATACTTTGAACTTTCCTCGTCTCGATTTTTTGATGAGATCAAGAAAATGCTGTGCTGATTGTTTGGTTTCTTCCATGAAATACGGGATTTAATGAACACTTTTCCGGATTCCGGATTAAAATGAAATGGCCAGTGAGGTTGTTACAGAATAATTGCTGCTGCTTGGTTTACCATTTAATGTAAATAGTTTATCCCTGCTTTCAAAACCCCTGCCTTCAATTCTCCAGACAAGATTTTCAGACAGATTGTAGTCTAAATTTACCGAATATCCGAAAGTCTGAAAACCATTGGGCGTGGGAGATAGAATAATTACTCCGTTTGCATCGCTGTAATATTCACCTCGTGCGGCAATACTTAGTTTTGGAGTTGGTGAGAATTTTGCAATCACGATCGGTGAGTACCACATGTTGTATGTTCTGTTTCCCTTGCTTTTTTGCTGCGCCCCGATGTCAAAGCCGAGAATCAGGCCCCATTTTTTGTGTATCTGGAATTTCCCGAAAAGATTATGGAAGTAGCGCATTTGCCGGGAACTGTCAGGCGTATCACTTCCGATAAAAGAACTGCTGTTCAGCGTAATTTTTGAAGAAGGAGTGTATGTGACCTGGTGTCCGAATGCCGGTGTATTATTGCCATGAACACGTTGGATACGTTGCCAGCCGTTTAAGATTAAACCGCTTATAAACCATTTTTCATTTTTGCTGGTGAATGAAACTTTGGCACCGCTCTCGTAATAGGGCGAGTTTTCCGCCAATATGCTTCGCGTCAGGTTCCAGCAGTCTTTTCCCATAGCACTTTCAAAACCGATATGCGAAGCAAAAATTCCGGCATCTATCCAAAGATCCCGGGTTTTGGAAATCTTGACTCCTACATTACCCTCATAGATATTTTTCAAAACTCCCGGTTCTGAAGCCAGGTTGGCATTGGCATAAGTTCCGGCCATAAGAGCTAAATTGGCCCTCACTTTCTTTGTTTCATATACTGCTTTTAAAAGACCCAAATTGATGTTTATTTCATTATGACGATTATGCGAATACATGAATCCGGGGCGGTTGTGATCGTTCGGATTGCCAAAATCAAATGCATAATAAACTTCAATATAACCGCTGAACCTGATTGAAGACCGGGTACTGTCTGTTTGCGAAAAAACGTTCAGTGAAATTGCTGTGAGCAAGACGGTTAATCTCTTTTTCATTTTGTTTCGTTTATTTGATCAAGTGCGATGTTCAGTTTTAGCACATTTATTTTTTCTGGTCCGAAAAGCGGGCTTTCTGTGTGTTTTTCGATCAGTTTCCGGAGTTCCGTTTTGTCAATTCCGCGGATTTTTTCAATGCGTTCGATTTGCACGAGCGCTCCCTGAACCGAAATGTGCGGATCAAGCCCGCTGCCGCTTGCTGTAACCAGATCCACGGGAATAGCTTCTTTGCTGATCCCCGGATTGTGTTTCAAAAAAGTATCGATGCGGTTCTGAACGGTTTTCAGGTATTCCGGGTTGGATGGTCCTTTATTGCTTCCGGCAGATCCCGCTGCATTGTAGTTCACTGCCGATGGGCGCGACCAAAAATAACGGTCCGAAACGAATTGTTGCCCAATATTTGCATAGTGTTTTTGTCCATTTACCACAATTGTTTCTCCCTTTCCGTTTCCCGGACTTACTTGAGCAATTCCCCAGATCAGCAGCGGGAAAAGAAAGCAGAAACAAACGATACATACCAATGTGAGCCGGATGGCTGTTGTGAGATTCTTTTTCATGAGTTCTGTGTTATAAATTTAATGAGATTATTTGATGATATTTTCAGATAAATAATGAAACGACAAGATCGATCAGCTTGATCCCAATGAAAGGAACGACAATTCCTCCCAATCCATAGATAAACAGATTTCTTCTCAACAGGGCACTCGCACCGATTGGTTTGTAAGCCACTCCTTTCAATGCAAGTGGAATGAGCAGAGGTATAATGATTGCATTGAAGATCACCGCTGATAGAACAGCACTTTCCGGGCTGCTCAGATGCATAATGTTCAAACCTTGTAATGCCGGAATAGCCGTGATGAATAGGGCGGGGATAATGGCAAAATATTTCGCAACGTCATTGGCAATGCTGAAAGTTGTCAGTGTTCCACGAGTCATTAGTAATTGTTTCCCGATTTCCACCACTTCGATCAGTTTCGTGGGATCATTGTCCAGGTCGACCATGTTTGCAGCTTCTTTTGCCGCCTGTGTTCCGCTGTTCATCGCCACGCCCACATCAGCCTGAGCCAGGGCCGGAGCATCGTTCGTTCCATCACCCATCATAGCAACCAAACGCCCTTCGGCCTGTTCTTTTTTAATGTAATTCATCTTGTCTTCCGGTTTCGCTTCCGCAATGAAATCATCTACGCCAGCTTTTTCCGCGATGAATTGAGCGGTCAGCGGGTTATCTCCGGTAACCATTACGGTTTTGATTCCCATTTTTCGCAGGCGTTCGAAACGTTCACGGATTCCGGGTTTAATGATGTCTTGTAATTCAATCACGCCAATCACTTGCTCGTTCTCCGAAACAACCAGTGGTGTTCCCCCGTTTCCTGAAATCTTCCGAACCAGTTCTTCCGTTTCTGTCGGAAATGAATTTCCCACTTGTGTGCATAATGATTTTATAGAATCAGAAGCACCTTTGCGAATGCGGGTTTCGTCAAAATCGATCCCGGAACAGCGGGTTTCTGCCGTGAATTTGATGAAGCGCGGATTGTTGATCGTATAGCTCGCAGGATTTACATCCGCCAGTTCGATGATAGATTTTCCCTCTGGTGTTTCATCCGACAGAGAGCTGAGAACTACAGCTCTGATAAAGCGGTTTTCATCAATGCCATGGAGTGGGTAGAAGTGTGTTGCTTTGCGGTTTCCGATAGTGATTGTCCCGGTTTTATCAAGCAAAAGCACGTCCACATCTCCGGCAGTTTCCACGGCTTTTCCACTTTTGGTGATCACATTTGCACGTAATGCACGGTCCATTCCCGCAATCCCGATAGCAGATAACAAGCCTCCGATTGTAGTGGGAATCAGACAAACAAAGAGCGAAATGTAGGCTGCGACAGTGATCGGCGTATTTGCATAATCGGCAAAAGGTTTCAGCGTGACGCAGACGATGATAAACACCAGTGTAAATCCCGCCAGTAGGATTGTCAGAGCAATCTCGTTGGGCGTTTTCTGGCGGCTGGCTCCTTCCACCAGGGCAATCATTTTATCAAGGAAACTTTCTCCGGGTTCTGCCGTTACTTCGACTTTGATCTGGTCGGATAACACTTTTGTTCCGCCGGTTACCGAACTTTTATCACCACCAGCTTCGCGGATCACTGGCGCACTTTCTCCCGTAATGGCACTTTCATCAATTGTTGCGAGCCCCTCGACAATTTCTCCGTCAGAGGGAATGATGTCTCCGGTTTCGCAGACAAAAATATCGCCTTTTTTGAGTTGGGAAGATAGGATTTCTCTGCCATCTGCAAGTTTTGCCGGGGTTTCCTCCCGTGTTTTACGCAAGCTGTCTGCCTGTGCTTTTCCGCGCGCTTCGGCCAGTGCTTCCGCGAAATTGGCAAACAGCAACGTGAGAAACAGCAGGATGAACACCGAAAAGTTATATCCGAAAGAACTCTGCGTTCCGTTACTGATAGAAAGTAGCGATACGATCAGCATAATCAGTGTTCCGATCTCCACGGTAAACATCACCGGGTTACGAAACAGGATTTTCGGATTCAGTTTCATAAAAGCTTCTTTTAATGCCGTAATGACGTGAGTTTTTTGAAACAGGGATGTTTGTTTATTTTTCATGATTGAATTCATTTGATGGATTAGCGAAGTGAGAAATATTCAGCCAGCGGGCCCAATGTCAGAGCAGGGAAAAATGCCAGGGCTGCTACGATGGCGATCACCGCAAAAATCACCATTCCAAAAGTCGAAGTGTCGGTTTTTAAAGTTCCGTTACTTTCCGGAATGTATTTTTTCCCTGCCAGGATTCCCGCGATGGCAATCGGCCCGATAATTGGCAGGTAACGGGCCAGGAGCATTACTATTCCGCATGCAATGTTCCAGAATGGTGTGTTGTCTCCCAAACCTTCGAAACCGCTTCCGTTGTTCGCACCCGATGAGGTGAATTCGTAGAGCATTTCACTGAATCCGTGGTGTCCGGGATTGTTCAGCCAGGAGCTGTAATATACCGGATCGGTGGAATAGAGGTAGCTTGACAAAGCTGTTCCCCCCAAAATCAACAAAGGATGCAATAAAGCAACCAGCATTGCAATTTTGACTTCCCGCGCTTCGATTTTTTTACCGAGAAATTCAGGCGTGCGCCCCACCATTAACCCACTGATAAAGACCGCGAGAATGATAAAAACATAAAAGTTAAGCATTCCGACACCGACTCCGCCATAGAAGCAGTTGACCATCATTCCAAGTAGCTGGTTCATCCCGCTGACTGGCATATAACTGTCGTGCATTGCGTTGACACTTCCGGTTGAAATCACCGTGGTGGAAATGCTCCAGTAAGCTGAAGCAGCACTCCCGAAACGAACTTCCTTTCCTTCCATATTTCCGGCCAGCTGATTCACTCCCATGTGACTGATTGCAGGATTTCCATTCATTTCCGTTATAACGGTCGGGATGACCAACAGCAGAAACCCGGTCGTCATTACTCCGAAAATCACCCAGGACAAGCGTCGTCGTTTGAGGATGTAACCCAATGCAAAGATCAACCCGAAGGGAATGAGCATTTGCGTGACCATTTCGAGCGTGTTCGTCAGGTAATTTGGGTTTTCCAGCGGATGGGCGGAGTTGGATCCGTAAAAACCACCGCCGTTTGTTCCGAGGTGCTTGATGGTTACAAATGCAGCTACCGGTCCGCGTTTCACTTCGGTTTGCTGACCCTCCAGCGTGGTGATGTGATCTTTTCCTTCAAAAGTCATCGGTGTCCCGTTAAAAACCAGAATCACAGCACTGATGAAGGCGACCGGAAGTAAAATTCGCGTACAGGAACGCACAAAATAGACGTAGAAATTTCCGAGTTTATCAGTTGTTCGCTCTTTCATTGCCTGGAAAAGCACCGCGCAGATGGCAATTCCGGTTCCGGCGCTGATAAACTGCCAGAGCATCAGGACGATCTGCCCGAGGTAAGAAATGCCATTTTCTCCCGAATAGTGCTGCAGGTTTGTGTTCGTAACAAAACTGATAGAAGTGTTGAAAGCCAGATCCCAGCGCATTGACGGATTGTGATCCGGGTTGAGCGGTAGCCAGCCCATGTTCGTAAGCATCAGCATTGAAAGGATAAACCAAAGTGCGTTGATGAGCAAGAGTGCCTTCAGGTGCTGCTTCCAGTTCATTTCCCTGGAAGTGTCAACCCCTCCCAATTTGTAAAAGATCTTATCTAACGGGTTGAAAATGCGATCTGGAAAAGTGTTTTCGAGATTCAGTACTTTTCCCATGTAGCGTCCGAAAGGCAGTGCAAGTGCAACCACCAAAATGAACATCAGGATGATACCGGATATTTCTGTATTCATGATTATTTTAATTTAGTTTTACCTTAAAGTTCAAAAGTTGAACTCTTTGAATTCTTTTTATTTTGCCTTGCATGAGAATTTAGAGGATGATTCTGAAAATTCTCTGGCTTTCCGTGTCCCGCATAACATTTTTTTCAGACGACGCTTCGCTTCCAAAAACTTGTATTTTCTTCTTTGGCGGTTTACAGAATTTGATTTTTATAGATATTTCATCAGAATTTTTCTGGTTTGACCAATACATAGAGCAAGTAACCAAACACTGCAACTGATACAAACAATAATGCGATCATGTTTTGAGATTTTATAAGGATTAAATACCGTTTGCCCCGGTTTGCTGGCAATATTCTTTTTCCGGCCCTTCGGGAAATAAATCCAGGTAGCTTTTGCTCCAGTTGTAATTTATTTCCAGGATCACAGAACCCGGGAAAATGGCCTTTTTTGTTTCGCACTCCAGGTGTTCAACTTCCCGGGCGTTTGCTTGTTGAATGGTGCTCATAAGAACTGCTTTTGTTTTTTTGTTCTATGTCAAATGCTGTTCCGTTATGGTTTGAGAAAACCAAATATGCTCTGTAACAGGTGAATAGCGTATTTTGTTGTTTCTGGAACAAACAAAAACCCTATCGTTTTGAAAGGGTAGGATCTAGTATTTTGAAAAAAGATTACTCGATTCCGTATTCGGATAATTTGCGGTAGAGTGTGGTGAGGGCAATGCCCAGTAGTTCTGCTGTCTTTGTTTTATTGCCATTGGTGTGATTCATTACTTTCTGAATATGGAGCTTTTCGGCGCTTGCCAGTTCGAAAGCGGAGAGTTGTTTGTTTTTTCGTTCCGGTGTCTGGTTGTTTTGCAATTCAACTGGTAGCTGATTCACTCCAATGTTGTTTCCGGAAGACAAGATTACCGCCCGTTCGATCACGTTGCGCAGTTCACGGATATTTCCTTTCCAGAAATGTGCCTTCAATACTTCCAAAGCTTCTTTTTCGATGCCAGAGATTCGTTTATTCATTTTGACTTCGAATATTCGCACAAAATGCTCTGCCAGTAAAGAAATATCGGAATTGCGTTCGCGCAGAGCCGGGAGTTGGATACTGAATACCGAAATGCGATAGAACAAATCTTCGCGGAATTGTCCGTTTTTCACTTCTTCCGACAGATCGCGGTTTGTAGCAGCAATAATGCGCACATCCACTTTCGTCGGTTTCGCTTCCCCAATTCGGAAGAATTCGCCTGTTTCCAGTACCCGGAGCAGTTTAACCTGCAATTCCAGAGGCATTTCCCCGATTTCATCCAGGAAGATGGTTCCTTTATGTGCTTCTTCGAACAGGCCCTTCTGATCTTTCGTTGCTCCGGTAAAGGCTCCTGCCTTGTGTCCGAACAGCTCGCCTTCGAGCAGGTCTTTGGTGAAAGCCGAGCAGTTGATGGCCACAAAGTTGTATTTGCTTCGTGCGCTTTCCTGATGAATGGCCTGAGCAAAGACTTCTTTACCTGTGCCGGTTTCCCCGGTCAGAAGCACGGTTGCGCCGGTTTGTGCTACTTTTTTTGCCAGTTCTGTGGCTTGTGTAATGGCTTTGGATGAACCGATTATCTTGTCAAAGGAATGTTTTTCACCGAGTTGTTTTTCGAGTTTTCGTACCCGTTTGGCTAACTCAACTTTCTCCATAGCACTGTAAACCAGCGGAATGATCTTGTTGTTGTCGTCACCCTTGGTGATGTAGTCGAATGCGCCATTTTTGATGGCCTGAACGCCGTCCGGAATATTTCCGTAGGCTGTGAGCAGAATGATTTCCGGTAAAGGAAAGCGCTCCCTGATCTGTTTGACGAGTTCCACACCGTTTCCGTCGGGCAGTTTCACATCACAGAGTACCACATCAATCTCGTATTGTTCCAGTTTCTTCAGCGCCGAAGTACAGTCGCCCGCCTGGATCACTTCAAATCCTTCCAGGCTGATAATCCGCGTCAGCAGCAACCGGAGTTTCTCTTCATCATCAATGATTAATATCTTGCTCAAAGCAGTTCAAATTGTTGGGGTAAATGTAGTGTTAAATGGAATGCAGCACCTGGTATTTTTTGCTTTTCTTCCGCGTATGCTGTTGCACTATGAAAAGGAGGAAACAATGTCTTCCCGCATCCTGGCTGAATCTAAGAGCCTGTTTAAATTTCATAAACTCAGCAAAAAAATCTGCCTGAAAGGTAACTAACGGGTTTTGTCTTGGTAAATGTTCACCCGGGTAACTATACTCTAGTATACTACTATAAAAAGCCTTTTTTGTAGGGAAAGACAATTCATAGTAGTAAGTTTGTCGCTTTAGAAATGATATGAACTTTACAAAAGGATTGCTATTGGGACTGACCAGCGGGATTTTATCCAGTGGAGTGTGTATTGCGTACAATGAAATTTACAGTGAAGCGTTTTATATCAATTTTAGTAGTGTACTGACTATTACCGGAATTGTGCTGTCAAGTATTTTAGGTTGCCTGCTGATGGCAATGGGATATGTAATCATTACTAAACTGAAAAAAACGGTGCTCATACCATGGTTGAATGTACTTTACTGTATTCTGAGTTTTGTGAGTGTGATCAGTGTATTGGGATACAAACTGCCTTTGGATGTGGAATTCCCTGAAATGTTTCCGGGCCTGGCAGTTCCGATGCATTTCTTCCCGACACTTTCTTTTTTGGCTTTGGTTCCGTTTTTTTTGAAATTGAAAACAACTAAATAATAACAAATAAATAACAAACATGAAACGTCCAGTAACAATTGTAGCAGCTGCTTTCGCGGGATTAATGCTATCTTTCACAGTTGCAACATCTTCTATTTGGTCTTCGGATTCCGTGCACTCCCGACTAGGTTTTACAGTAAAGCATATGGGGCTTTCTGATCTGAATGGAAGTTTCGGAAGTTACGAAGTGAAAATTTCAGCAACAAAAGAAGACTTTTCCGATGCAAAAGTAGAAGTATCCGGAGATATCAGCAGCATTAGCACAGGAAGCGAAATGCGCGATGGTCACTTGAAAAGTGCTGATTTCTTCGATGCAGAGAAATTTCCGAAATTTACTTATGTGAGCAAATCTTTCACAAAGTCTCCAAAATCAAAAAATGAATACATCATCGCAGGTGATCTGACATTGCACGGAGTAACGAAAGAAGTGACAATGAACGCAGTTTACAACGGAACAATCACTCATCCGATGAGTAAAAAAGAAGTAAGCGGCTTCAAAATGACCGGATCGTTCAAAAGAATGGACTTCGGCGTAGGAACAACAACTCCTGTAACAGCTGCAAGTGACGAAGTTAAAATAACTTGTGACTTAGAGCTGGTTAAAGAATAATGCATGAAGAAAACAGCTTTTTTTATGTCAGTACTCCTCCTGATCGGGGGAGTATTTGCGTTCATACAGGTTCCGGCCTGGAAAGTGGCGAAGGATTACAATATCGAATTTTCAGCAAAAGGTGTAGACGGAGTCTTTAAAACCTTTACGGCAACGATCAGCTTTGATGAGGCAAAGCTTGCTGCTTCCAGATTTGTGATGACCATCGATGTGAATTCAATCAATACCGGAAATGGTTTGCAAAACAAACATGCGGTAAGTGATGAATGGTTCGATGCAGAGAAGTATCCGAACATCAGATTCACTTCTTCTTCATTTGAGAAAACAGCTTCGGGTTATTCCGTGAAAGGAAAACTGCAGGTGAAAGATGTGACAAAAGAGGTCACAATCCCGTTTACGTTCAGCAAATCCGGAAGTAAAGGAAAATTTGCTGCGACTTTCAGTATTGACCGCTTTGCCTACAATGTAGGGAAATCAGGAGGAGATGTTGAAAACAACATTAAAATAACAGCGACTATTCCTGTTACCAAATAACACAAGGCATTCTGTTTATTATCGAAAAGGGTGGTTGAGCGAAGTTAAATCACCTTTTTTCTTGTATGCTTGTACGGGAATTTGGATGATTTGAGCATGTTGAATCCCTTTTCAATTCTCAATATCTGTTTTTTACTGATAAAATTAAAGCCACTTTTTCCGCTTAAAGAAGTACAGTGTAAATGCGGAAGACAGCACCATCAGGATCACAGCCACCGGATAACCGAAATCCCAGTCCAGTTCAGGCATAGCTCTGAAATTCATTCCGTAAATACTTGCAATCAGGGTTGGGGGCATGAAGACTACCGAAACGACTGTAAAAATCTTGATGATCTTGTTTTGTTCGATGTTTACCAAACCCATCAGCGTATCCTGTAGATATTCCAGACGTTCGAAACTGAATTGTGTGTGCTGTAGCAGCGACATCACATCTTTCATAATAACCCTCAGATGTTCGCTCGTTTCATGGTTGATAAAAGGGGAGCGCATCAAAGCAGAGATCAACCGTTGTTTATCCGTAATACTTTCCCGAATCAGGATGGTATTTTCCTGCAATTCCGCAATTTTCCGAAGTGTTTTTTCCTCCGGATCCGATAAACTCTGAACCTTGCGGTTGATGACATTCGTAATTCGGGTTAGGCTTTCAATATAATCCGCATCCAGGTCAATCCGTGTCTCCAGTAACAAAACCCAGATCTGGGAACCGGAACGAATGAAATCCTGACGAGAAACCTTAATTTTCTTAACGACCTCGGCAAAAGATTGCAACTCCACGTTCCGGATCGTAAAAAGCGTGTTACCTTTTAAAAGGAATGAAACCTGGTGAATCCGTGGTTGTTCTTCTTCCTTCAGAAATCCGCTGTTAGCTTTAATAGAGACAGCATCTTCGGAATAACGCGAACTACTCTCAATCTCGACAGCTTCTTTATAAGTTGGCAGTTTTACCTGGAAGAAATCAGAAACATGCTGTTTTTCTTCCTGACTGGCGTGTAACAGATCAATCCACAAATAATTGCGATTCGGATCCAGCACTACTTTTTCAGGATATTTTTCCCAAACCAGTTCATTTTCGTGTGTATAAAATACGCGAATCATAAGCTTGGATATTGAGTTGAAGAATAACGAACACAAAGATGCCTTTTTTCGCTTGAATTCAGGCAAATTGAACGGTTATTTTTCTTTAATTTAAAAAGAAAGCAGCTAACGGAATATTGTTTTCCGTTTTGTTAGCTCCTGAAAATGGACAGAAAAGTTATTTTCCGGCTTTGATCATCCAAACCGGTTTTTCGCGGTCAATTTCTACCAGACCCCTGAAAACAGTACGCAGAGGTTTGGTTGAAATATCCGTATTCATTAGGGTATTAAACTCCATCTCGCGCCATTTGAAGTAGCTGCTGTCAATTCCGCTATACGTCCGGATCTGATCGCTCTGATCTTCATTAAATCCATGTTGCAGGCGATATTCCGCATCAGCGAGGTGGAACATGAATTCCGCGCTGAACGTAGCTTCTTCGAATGTCTGAAATAATAATTCGAGGTTTGGCTTGAAAGGCTGCCCATAGAATTCATCCACCAGACAAGTTGGGTAGATCAGGTTGAGATTTTGCGCTACCTTGATACGACTCTTGGAATCCAGTGCGTTTCGAAGCTGATCCAGCATTTTGAGTTTGACTCCTTCCCGGATTGTTAGATTGAATACTTTACGATCCCAATTTTTAACTTCTAACTTCGCTTTGCGCCAGGTTAACGGAGAGCGTACGGGAATACCGTATTCTGCCGCAACGCGGGCGTATGGCCTGAACAGATTAGTGTTGATGTAAACCAACCCGTGGTGATTTGAAATGGAATCGATTTTTTCATCGCCAAGTAAATCCTGGAGAGTTTTGATCTGTGAACGCAATTCCTTTTCCAGGTGGTCGGGCCAAACCTGATTGAAACGGTAATTCACGGCAGATTTGAAATCGTATCTTTTTTTCGGCTTGTTCTGCTTTGTGAGGGAGTTTCCGTAGAGAATCGTGTCTATATCGCTGGAAAAACCAGCCGTAATGCAAAAATGCAGGCCAATGGAAAATTTGTATCCCTCTTTTTTTAAATCGAGTAATTTCTGGATGCGTTCAGACAGTTCAGTTTCGCCGTTTCGATCAAAGCGTACTGCAAAGCAAGCCACAGAGTTGATTTTCCCCATTCGGATAGCTTTGATGATTCCCTGATCAATGTAGTCAATTGCTCCGTAATCGTCAGCGGTAAGAATGTACTTACTGATTCTCATACAAATAGTGTCCTTTTGATAAAAGAAGCAATTTTATTTGAAATCTGCTAATGTGTAACTGTTTTTTATTCCCTTGTTTTAAGGGATGATGGCGTAATGACTGTGCGGGGTTCATCAAAACTTTTTTTCTTATAAGGGAAGACATCTGCGAGTTCACCGCTGTAATAAAATTCGTAAGCCACCGAACCGAACGTGTATTCCATATCCTTGATTTTGTAAACTGAACCGCCAACAGCCGGATCGGATTTCGGAACGGAACGCTGGAACCCCAGGTTGAACAGGGAAGCCAGAATTTCAGGGCGGTCGTCGATCGGGTAGCCAGCTTTTTCCCATTGTGTTTTGATTTCCCGCAGGAACAAAGCTGTATAAAGGTACGAATAATAATGGTTTTCCCACTGAACCAGGCGTTGTAATCTCACATTGAGCGTATCATTGGCTTTGGTAGTATAATTGGTTATCGAATCGAAATCCAGCAATGCCTCGTATTTCTCTCCCGGGTAGAACGGACTGTTTTGTTCTTTCAGATAACGTTCGATCATGATTGCAGTTCCGTTCTTAATTCCCGTAACTCCGTATGAAAGGTGATTTTCCAGTGCCAGCATTTTCAGCGGTCCAATGTAGCGTTTATAGGATTCCCGGCTGGAATTGAAAAGACGGATTTGTTCTCCGACCAGGCAAGTAATAATCAGCCTTGGTTCAACACCCGTTACGTGATACACTGAATCGATATATTTTTTGTCTTTGGTAACAGCTTGTTTGAAATCCTGCCATTCGGCTATGTTCATCCATTCGAAAACACTTAGCCCCGTAGCTTTCTGAGATGTTTTCTGCTGTTTATGTTTCCATTTCGAAACTGCTTTCCGGTAAGCTTTGTTTTTTTTCAGTAATTGCAGATCGACGGCATCCAACATGCGTAAAGCCAATTTTTCATCCTTGTTTTCGTTGTAAACCGAAAAGATATAGTCGGCGTTTTTCGGGTAGAATTCATTGACGAGCATGATCCGGTTCAATACTTCGAAACGGTGCCTGACCATGGATACAGAGTCGACTTTGAAAGACTGGTTATATTTGTTGTGCATTTCTGCAAAATAACGGTTGTTGGCGTCAATCGATCCGTTTTCGTTTGTCCAGTTGAATTTAACTGCAAAATAGGTAACTGTAAGAATAAAACCGTAAGCTGCAAAGCCATAGAGGAGGATCGTGTAAGGTATTTTGAACCACTTTTTCCTTAAGAAGGAGAATTTCATTCATGTTTGATTTAAAAACTGCAGCAAAGCTAATAACTAAATTATGAATCAAATAGCGTTTTAAAATATCTTGTATTACTTTTTAAAATATGATTTTATTTGATCGCTGACCTGAATGAAGCAATTCGGATTTCAGTTGTCAGATTGGAATGGGCATCTGCCAGTTTTTGGATCAGGACAAAACGTCCGTGCCCGAATTCTGCGGCTTGTTGCATCAAAATAGCATCTTTTTCCCGGGTTTGAATTCCGACTACTGAAAAAATGATTCCGTCTTTGGCATATTTCTGTACTGTTTTCTCGTAATCTTCAGAGTCTTTGTTGAAAGCTCCGTCCGTGATGACAATCACCATATTTGCTTTCTTCGGATCGTAGTTTTTCATCACTTCCCGGTAACCCAGCTTGATTCCTTTTCCTCCGGCTGTCATTCCAAGCGGTTTCAGGCTGGAAATGGATTGCTGTAATTCTTCTTTGTGATTGCCGGATGTCGGACTCTGAAATACTTCTGCCGTATTGGCGTAAGTAACCAGGCCCATTTTATCTTGTGGTCGCAGTTTCACCGCCAGCTGGTTCAGAGAATATTTCATGAGTTCCATTTTTTCGCCCATTTTCATAGAGCTTGAAATATCCAGTACAAAGACTACATTGATATCTTTGAAGTAATCTGTATCGAAATTGTCTGTCGGGATTGAAGCCAGTTCCGGGATGACTTTAGCAGCAACCGTGTCAATTTTTTCGCTGACCATTTGCTGATCGAGTTTTTTTCGGGCCTCCTGCTTCGGCAGTTCTTCTGCAATATCAATTACTTCCGGCTCTGGAACCGGTACGGCATATTTCGGATCTTTTGAAAGCGGGATGGTGATTTCGGAAATTTCCGGTCCGACATAAACGCCTGCTTCTTTGGTCAGGTATCCGTCTTTACTCACGATGAAGTAGAAAAATCCGGGTGGAAGTTTCTCTCTGAACATACCAAGTCTTCCGGTAATCCATGTGCCGCTCGGCTGACCGTTATGAATAATGCTGACGACTGTTTTTGACAAGCGCTCTTTGGTTTCTTTGTCGATCGTAATAATTTCGAGCTCACTTGTTTTGTTGGAACTCACCGGCGTTGAATTGAAATCCGGGCATTGAGTCAGATAATTTCCTCCGTCGGGTTCTTCTGTCAGCGTTCCTTTCAAATGATACACAACCGGGGCATCGGTTTGGTCGCTCAGATGCAGCTTCACTACAAAATTGAACGCTCCGGCTCTTTTCGGGTTGACTTGTAAGCGCAGGTGAACGGAAGAATCCGGCGCAATGAGATCGGAAGTAAGGCGATAAGTCACTTCCGGACTGTGCTCAACACGGAGAATGTAGATTTTGGCAGGTTTTGGATTCCCAATAGTCAGATCAATATAGCGTTTGGATGAGGAGCCAATTTTCCCAAAGTCAAATACGTCATCCCCAATGGTTTGCTGACTATGAACAACACAACAGAACAACACGAAGTAAATGACAGCCAGAATTCTCATACACAATTGATAAGTCTAAAATACAATAAAAATCTGCTTGAGAAGGAGAAATATCTAAAAAAGCCCAATCATTTATCTGGATTTTTCCTATAGTAATAATCTTATTTATTTCGAAAAAGTAATGAATTATTCCAAAAAGTAATGAAATGTTTAAAAACCGGGCCTTACTTTCATACCAATCGACTTCTAATAAATTATTTTCACCACACTTTCAATAATTCAAGCGCTTTCGGATTATCCCAACAATCTCTCTAAAGTGGCAGCCAGGTTTTCGTTGGCATTTCCGTATTTGCTGGTGTAATCGTTCATTGCACGTTTGATTACTTCAAAAGCTTCCTCTTTTCCGTAAACGTGTGT
>JAIRJW010000066.1 GCA_031260455.1 Fluviicola sp. | reverse complement strand
CGGATTCCAAAACTGCACGCATCGCACCACCAGCGATTACCCCAGTACCATTTGTAGCAGGTTTCAACAAAACTTCTGCTCCACCGAATTTTCCTTTTTGAGCGTGAGGAACCGTACCTTTCAGGATCGGAATCTTGATCAGGTTCTTTTTCGCATCGTCGATTCCTTTTGTAATCGCTTCTGTTACTTCTTTCGCCTTTCCAAGTCCGTGACCTACGATACCGTTTTCATCCCCAACAACTACGATAGCTGAGAAGCTGAATGTACGACCTCCTTTCGTTACTTTGGTCACACGGTTCACAGCTACCAGTTTATCTTTAAGCTCAATATCTGAGGCTTTTACTCTGTTTCCTATAATTGCTGCCATGATGATTAAAATTTAAGTCCTCCTTCTCTAGCTGAATCAGCTAATGATTTAACACGACCGTGGTACAAGTACCCGTTACGGTCAAAAACAACTGATTCTACACCTGCTTTAACTGCTTTCTCAGCGATTTCCTTACCTACAACTGCCGCTTGCTCTGATTTGTTTTTCTTTTCAGCAGCTTTGTTCTTGTAAGTAGATGCCGCAGCCAGTGTAATTCCTTTCGTATCATCAATCAACTGAGCATAAATCTGCTTATTTGAACGAAATACTGATAGACGAGGCACTGAAGTTGTACCAGAAATTTTCTTTCTGATTCTTCTCTTAATTTTTGCTCTTCTGTTAATTTTACTAAATGCCATAACTTTCTAAAATTATTTTTTACCTGCAGATTTACCAGCTTTTCTTCTAATCTCTTCGCCAACGAAACGAATACCTTTTCCTTTATATGGTTCAGGTTTGCGAAGGGAACGAATTTTGGCAGCAGCCTGACCCAAAAGTTGCTTGTCGTGTGACTCCAAAGTCACAACCGGAGCTTTACCTTTTTGAGTATCTGCAGATACCTTAATTTCTTTCGGGAATTCGATCGCAATCGGGTGAGAATAACCTAAAGACAACTCCAACAGTTGTCCTGTTGCAGTAGCACGATAACCTACTCCGATTACTTCCAATTCCTTTTTGTACCCTTCGGATACACCGATAACCATGTTTTGAACCAATGCGCGGTATAAACCGTGCTTGGAACGATGATCCGGCGCATCAGACGCGCGGCTAAAAGTGACCTCGGAACCTTCGATATTCAAAGAAACAGCTGTTGTATCAAACTCCTGCTCCAGTGTACCTTTGGATCCTTTTACGGAAATTACCGATCCGTCCACCTTTACTTCTACTCCACTCGGGATTGTTACTGGGGATTTACCTATCCTTGACATTGTTTTATTTGAATTACGAACTGTGAATTATGAGGCTTCCTCTTAATTCACAATTCTGCATTACTAATTAATATACGTAGCAAAGTACTTCTCCACCTACGTTTTCTTTTCTTGCTTCTTTATCAGTAATCACACCTTTGGAAGTAGAAACGATAGCGATACCTAATCCGTTCAATACACGTGGCATTTTATCAGCACCACTATATTTACGAAGCCCCGGACGAGACGCACGCTCAATTTTGGTAATCGCAGGAACTTTTGTAGAAGCGTTATACTTCAAAGCGATCTTGATGATTCCTTGTTTTCCATCTTCTTCGAACTTGTAATTCGCAATGTAACCCTGGTCAAACAAAATACTTGTCATTGCTTTTTTAACATTCGATGCAGGAATTTCTACCATTTTCAAACGTGCAGCGTTTGCGTTACGAATGCGGGTAAGAAAATCTGCAATAGGATCTGTTAACATGTCTTTTTATCTTTTTAATTAATACTCGGCAGAGTTTCCAAACCCAGCCCCGTTTTCACGAGACCGGTATTATAGACTTTTACCAACTTGCTTTTTTAACTCCCGGGATTTTTCCTGCCAAAGCCATTTCACGGAAAGTAACACGTGAAACACCGAACTGGCGCATATATCCGCGAGGACGACCAGTCAAACCACAACGGTTGTGTACACGAACCTTGGAAGAGTTCGCAGGCAACTGCTGTAATTTATCCCACTCGCCAGCTGCTTTCAATTCTGCACGTTTTGCAGCATATTTAGCAACCATTTTTTCTCTTTTGCGCTCACGCGCTTTCATTGATTCCTTAGCCATTGTCTTATTTTTTGATGAATGGGAATCCGAAGGCATCCAGCAATGCTTTTCCTTCTTCGTCGCTTTCAGCTGATGTAACAAAAGTGATATCCATACCCAAAATCTTGCTTACCTTGTCGATATCGATTTCAGGGAAAATGATATGCTCTTTAACTCCTAAGTTGAAGTTACCGCGTCCGTCAAATCCTTTGGCATTAACTCCACGGAAGTCACGTGTACGAGGCAAAGCAACGGAAATGAAACGATCTAAAAAGTCATACATTTTATCTCCGCGCAAGGTTACTTTCGTACCGATCGGCATTCCTTTACGCAGTTTGAAGTTAGATACGTCTTTTTTAGACGTAGTAGCTACTGCCTTCTGTCCTGCGATACGGGAAACATCAGCGATCGCATTATCAATGATTTTCTTATCGGCAACCGCATCACCCAATCCCTGGCTGATAACGATTTTCTGCAGTTTAGGTACACGCATAATGGTTTTGTACCCAAATTTCTCAGTCAATGAGGGAATGATTTCCTCGTTGTACTGTTTCTTTAATCTTGGTGAATAACTCATTACTTGATCTCCTCTCCTGATTTTTTAGAATAACGTACTAACTTTCCTTTCGCATTTTCCTTACGTCCGATGCGGGTAGCTTGTCCTTTAACCACCACCATCAAGTTAGAAATGTGGATTCCACCTTCTTTCTCAACGATTCCACCTTGCGGCTCGGAAGCGCTTGGCTTCGTATGGCGTTTAACAATGTTCAAACCTTGTACGGTAGCACGCTCTTTATTTCTGTCAATAGTCAGAACTTTTCCTTCCTGACCTCTAGACTCACCGCTCAATACCTTAACAGTGTCGCCTACTTTGATGTGTAATTTCTTTTGCATGACTTCACTAATATTAAAGTACTTCGGGAGCAAGTGAAACAATTTTCATATAATTGTTCTCACGAAGCTCACGAGCAACTGGTCCGAAAATACGGGTTCCTCTCATTTCCCCCGCCTGATTCAAGATAACACATGCGTTATCATCGAAACGAATGTAAGAACCGTCCGGACGGCGAACCTCCTTGCGCGTTCTTACAACAACCGCCTTGGCAACCGATCCTTTCTTTACGGCTCCAGAGGGCATTGCGCTCTTAACAGCTACTACGATTTTATCTCCAACAGAAGCATAGCGACGCTTTGTACCACCCAATACGCGGATACACAGCACCTCTTTTGCTCCGGAGTTATCTGCAACTGCAAGTCTTGATTCTTGTTGTATCATTGCAACTAATTATTATTTAGCTCTTTCTAAAATTTCTACTAATCTCCAATTCTTGTTTTTAGACAAGGGGCGGGTCTCCATGATCTTAACAGTGTCACCAATGTTACAGTCGTTATTTTCATCGTGGGCCACAAATTTAGTAGTTTTTTTTACGAACTTACCATATTTCGGGTGTTTTACTTTTCTTTCTACAGAAACCACAATAGATTTTTGCATCTTATCGCTGGTAACAACCCCGATACGTTCTTTTCTTAAATTACGCTTTTCCATTTCAAGCTTCTTTTACTTTCAAGCGTTACGCCTGAATTTCACGTTTTCTCAATTCTGTATTCAAACGAGCAATTTGCTTGCGAACGTCGCGAATCTGAATCGGGTTCTCCAATGGAGTTACTTTATGCCCTAATTTCATTTTCGTTAATCTTTCCGTTTCACTTAACAATTGCTTTTTCAAATCTTCAACTGAAAGTTTACTAATTTCCTGTCCTTTCATGTTTCAATTATTTTCCTGGTACAACATAATCGTTACGAACGATGAACTTACATTTTACTGGAAGTTTTTGAGCTGCCAAACGAAGTGCTTCCTTAGCAACTTCATAAGGAACTCCATCTGCCTCGAACATAATACGACCTGGTCTCACAACCGCCACCCAGTGGCTGGGAGCTCCTTTACCTTTACCCATACGCACCTCTGCAGGCTTGGATGTGATAGGTTTGTCAGGGAAGATACGGATCCACACTTTTCCTTCACGCTTCATGTAACGCGTAACTGCGATACGGGAAGCTTCGATCTGGCGTGATGTGATCCATCCCGGCTCCAATGTTTTCAGTCCGAAAGAACCGAACGCAATCGTGCTTCCGCGTTGTGCTTCGCCACGGTTACGCCCTTTCTGGACTCTTCTAAATTTGGTTCTCTTTGGAGATAACATCTTCTGAAAATTTTAATGTGTTTTTACTTCTTTTTACGGTTTCCACCTTTTCCACCAGCCGGACGACGGTTTCCTCTGTCACCAGAAGGAGCTCCACCTTTCGCTGCAGCCGCAGCCATTCCAACATTCGGAGAAAGATCACGGCGACCGTAAACTTCACCTTTACAGATCCATACTTTGATTCCGATCAATCCGTAAGTAGTTAATGCCTCACCTACTGCGTAATCGATATCAGCTCTGAACGTATGTAACGGAGTACGTCCATCTTTGTACATTTCTGAACGAGCCATTTCTGCCCCATTCAAACGACCTGAAATTTTCACTTTGATACCTTCGGCACCCATTCTCATGGTTGAACCGATAGCCATCTTGATAGCACGACGAAATGAAATACGAGCTTCCAACTGACGAGCGATTCCATCAGCAACCAAGCGCGCATCCAATTCCGGACGTTTCACTTCGAAAATGTTGATCTGGATCTCTTTTTTCGTCAATTTCTTCAACTCTTCTTTCAGTTTGTCGACTTCCTGACCACCTTTACCGATAATCACACCCGGACGAGCCGTGTTGATGGTAACGGTAACGAGCTTGAGGGTGCGCTCGATGATGATTTTCGAAATGCTTGCTCTGGATAAACGAGCGTGAAGATACTTGCGGATCTGATCGTCTTCAACGATTTTATCGCGGTAGTTATCTCCACCGTACCAGTTAGATTCCCATCCATGGATGAAACCTAGTCTATTACCAATTGGATTCGTCTTTTGTCCCATTTTCCTTTACAATTATTTTGAACCATCAACAACGATAGTCACGTGGTTTGATCTTTTACGAACTCGGTAAGCTCTACCCTGAGGTGCAGTTTGAATACGCTTCAACATTCCTGCGCTACCTACTTCGATAGATTTCACCACTAATTTTTCTTCCTCAATGCTCTTGCCTTCGTTTTTAGCTTCCCAGTTAGCAATTGCAGAACGCAATAACTTAGATAAACTTAACGATGCATCTTTTGCATTGTGTTGCAGTATGTTTAGAGCTTTGTTTACTTCTACTCCGCGTACAAGATCTGCAACCAATCTCATTTTACGGGGAGAAATCGGAGAATTGCTCAACTTAGCGAATGCTGTTGCCTTCTTCTCTTCTTTCATCTGATCAGCTCTTAATTTCTTTCTAGCGCCCATGCCACTTGAATTTTAAACTATCTTTTTTTATCCTTTTTGTTAGCACCATGACCACGAAAGTTACGCGTCGGAGAGAATTCTCCCAATTTGTGACCTACCATGTTCTCTGTTACAAACACAGGAATAAACTTATTCCCGTTATGCACGGCAAACGTCAACCCAACAAAGTCAGGAGTGATTGTAGAAGCACGGGACCATGTTTTGATTACCGCTTTACTTCCGCTTGTTTGTGCCTCATCCACTCGTTTTGTCAACTTATAGTGTACAAAAGGTGGTTTTTTCAACGAACGACTCATACCTTATTTCTTTCTTCTTTCGATGATAAACTTATCTGAATACTTCTTTTTCGAACGCGTTTTGAAGCCTTTAGCTGGCATACCATTACGTGAACGAGGGTGACCTCCGGCGTTACGCCCTTCACCACCACCCATCGGGTGATCAACCGGGTTCATTACCACACCACGAACGCGCGGACGACGACCCAACCAGCGTGAACGACCTGCTTTACCAGATACTACTAATGAATGTTCTCCATTCGATACGGCTCCGATTGTAGCCATACAAGTAGTCAAAATCATACGAGTCTCACCAGAAGGCAATTTGATAATCGCGTAACGACCATCACGAGCGTTCAATTGAGCATATGTTCCCGCACCACGAGCAATTGCACCACCTTTTCCAGGCTGCAGCTCGATATTATGGATCACAGATCCAAGAGGAACATCGGATAAAAATAATGCGTTTCCAACGTTCGGAGTAGCACCTGTACCAGATACTACTGTATCGCCTACTTTCAATCCTTCGGGAGCTATGATATAACGTTTCTCACCGTCAGCATAGAATAGCAATGCAATACGTGCAGTTCTGTTCGGATCGTATTCGATTGTCTTCACAACCGCCGGAACACCGTGCTTCTCGCGTCTGAAGTCAATGATACGATACTTTTGCTTGTGTCCACCGCCGATGTAGCGCATGGTCATACGACCATCATTGTTACGACCACCAGACTTACTTTTTTTCGCAACCAAACTCTTTTCAGGAACGTTGGTTGTTACTTCAGCGTAAGTACTGTTGATCTTGTGTCTTTGCCCTGGAGTAATAGGCTGAAATTTTCTAAGACCCATCAGTTTTTACTTAAAAATTATTAAACAAATCAATCGTTTCTCCTTCGGCAACAGTTACAATCGCTTTTTTCCAAACGCGACTTTGTTGCTCAACGACACCTCTGTTTGTAAATTTCACAGAGGATTTTCCACCGCCATAAGTGAGTGTGCGTACATTCACCACGTGAATTCCGTACATCTTTTCGACAGCACTTTTAATTTCCAATTTATTCGCCTTGCGATCCACTTCAAAAGCGAAGCTGCCATTATCGTTAGCAGCTGTTGCTTTTTCTGTAATGATTGGCTTTTTGATAATTGTACTCATCATCAATTAGTTTAGAATCTTTTCGATTACTTCGATTGAACTTTCTGTTAATACAACTTTCTTCGCGTTCAACACATCGTATGTGTTCACGGAATCAGCAGATACAACCTTAACGCGCTGTAAGTTACGTGAAGACAGGTAAATATTATCATTACCTGCTCCTACGATCATCAACACCTTTTCATTTAACAAGTTCAAGTTCGATAACATCGATTTGAATTCTGCTGTTTTTGGTGTTGCAAGAGCTACATCTTCTACAACTACAATTGAATCCAATTTTGCCTTGTAAGCGAAAGCTGACTTACGAGCCAGACGCTTCAGTTTAATATTCAATTTGAAGTGGTAGTTACGCGGGCGTGGTCCGAAAATACGACCTCCTCCTACGCGTGTACCAGATTTAACACTTCCGGCACGAGCACCACCCGTCCCTTTTTGTTTTTTCAATTTTCTGGTAGATCCTGCTACTTCGTTACGCTCTTTTGATTTGTGAGTTCCCTGACGACGATTTGCCAAGTGTTGTTTCACATCTAAATAGATCGCGTGATCGTTTGGCTCGATTCCAAAGATTGTATCTGACAAGGTTACCTTTTTGGAAGTAGCCTTTCCTTTGCTATCAATTACTTTTACTTCCATTATTTCTCAATTGTTACGGTTGAACCTTTAGGTCCCGGAATAGAACCTTTTACTACGATTAAATTTTTGTCAGCCAAAACACGCAATACTTGTAAGTTCTCTACGGTTACACGTTTATTACCTGTTTGCCCGGCCATACGCATTCCTTTGAATACACGAGCAGGGTAAGAACAAGCTCCAATTGAACCCGGTGCACGCAAACGGTTATGCTGACCATGAGTTGACTGCCCAACTCCACCGAAACCATGACGTTTTACTACCCCCTGGAAACCTTTACCTTTAGATGTTCCAACTACCCCAACAAATTCTCCTTCTTCAAAGAGTGTTGCGTCTACTACATCTCCGAGATTTAGTCCATCAAAACCTTTAAACTCCACCAATTTGGATTTCGGTGTTGTGTTCGCTTTTTTGAAGTGACCTTTCAATGCATTCGGTGTATTTTTTTCTTTACGCTCTCCGAATCCAAGCTGAATAGCCTCATACCCATCCCGATCTTGTGTTTTAACCTGAGTTACTACACAAGGACCAGCTTCTATTACTGTGCATGGTGTTGCCTTACCCTCGGCACTGTAGATGCTAGTCATTCCGATTTTTCTACCAATAATTCCAGGCATACTTTACTCTAATTATTAATTTATAACTATTAAAGTGATGTATATTCTTCCATGTGAAATATGGGTACGAGCATATCCCGTGCCCATATATCCACATGGGATTATCATCACACTTTAATTTCTACATCAACTCCACTAGGAAGTTCTAATCTCATTAACGCGTCAACAGTCTTGGAAGAAGAACTGTAGATATCCAACAAACGCTTGTAGGAACACAATTCGAACTGCTCACGTGCTTTCTTGTTAACGTGTGGAGAACGCAATACCGTATAAATACGTTTGTGAGTTGGAAGCGGAATGGGACCACTTACTACTGCTCCTGTTGCTTTAACCGTCTTAACGATTTTCTCTGCTGACTTGTCAACCAGGTTATGATCGTACGATTTTAATTTAATTCTGATTTTTTGGCTCATTACTCGTTTGTATTAAGCGGAAACTTTTCCATTTGATTTTGCTACTACTTCGTCTGCTACGTTCTTAGGAGCCTCTGCAAAATGAGAGAATTCCATAGAAGATGTTGCACGACCTGATGATAGGGTGCGTAACTGAGTTACGTAACCGAACATTTCAGAAAGCGGAACATCTGCTTTAACCACCTTAGATCCTGCTTTATCATCCATACCGCGAACGATCGCACGACGACGGTTTAAGTCACCTACGATATCCCCCATATTCTCTTCCGGAGTAACCACTTCAATTTTCATGATCGGCTCCAGCAAGATCGGACGACATTTTTTCAATGCTTCACGGTAGGCCATTTTAGCAGCCAATTCGAATGACAGTGAATCGGAATCGACAGCGTGGAATGAACCATCAATCAACTCTACTTTCAACGCTTCAACCGGGAAGCCTGCCAATACTCCGTTCTTCATAGATTCTTTGAATCCTTTCTCCACGGAAGGAATAAATTCACGCGGGATGTTACCTCCTTTAATAGAGTTGATGAACTCAAGACCTGTTTTCTCAGCATCTGTCTGAGGAGAGATTCTCACATAAATATCTGCAAACTTACCGCGACCACCAGACTGCTTTTTGTACACTTCGCGGTGTTCAACTTCAGCAGTGATGTTCTCACGGTAAGATACCTGAGGAGCACCCTGATTCACTTCTACTTTGAACTCACGCTTCAAGCGATCCACAATGATGTCCAGATGAAGTTCACCCATTCCGGAGATAACTGTCTGCCCCGTTTCCTCATCCGTATTCACACGGAATGTTGGATCCTCTTCAGCCAATTTGTTCAAACCGGTACCTAATTTATCCTGGTCAGCCTGAGTTTTAGGCTCAATAGCAATTCCGATTACCGGCTCAGGGAAGCTCATAGATTCCAATACGATCGGATGTCCTTCAGCACACAATGTATCTCCGGTACGGATATCTTTAAACCCTACTACCGCACCGATATCTCCGGCACCCAGTTCGTCAATTTGATTTTGCTTATTGGCATGCATCTGAAAGATACGGGAAATACGTTCTTTGCTTTCAGAACGCGTGTTGTATACGTAAGATCCAGCAGGCAATTTACCTGAGTATGCACGAATGAAACACAAACGACCTACGAACGGGTCAGTTGCAATTTTAAATGCCAACGCAGAGAAAGGCTCATCATAAGACGGCTTACGGGTAACAGGCTCATCCGTTTTCGGGTTGATTCCTTCAATTGCCTCAACATCTAACGGCGAAGGAAGAATCTCCATCACCATATCCAACATCGCCTGAACTCCTTTGTTTTTGAAAGAAGAACCACACATCATCGGAACAACTTTTCCAGAAATCGTAGCCTGACGCAGTGCATTCAAAATCTCACGTTCTGTCAAAGAGTTTTCATCTTCGAAGAATTTCTCCATCAAACTTTCATCAAATTCAGCAACAGCTTCAAGCAATTCACTTCTTAACTTTCTCGCTTCATCAATGATATTTGCAGGAATTTCAACTTCCTCATAAGTCATTCCCTGGTCAGCTTCGTTCCACACGATCCCTTTCCAGTTAATCAGGTCAACCACTCCTTTGAAGTTATCCTCATCACCGATGTTGATCTGCAAAGGTAAAGCATGACTTCCAAGCATGTCTTTTACTTGTTGGCAAACATTCAAAAAGTCTGCCCCCTGACGGTCCATCTTGTTAACAAAACCGATACGAGGAACATTATAGTTGTTTGCCAAACGCCAGTTTGTTTCAGATTGAGGCTCCACACCGTCAACAGCTGAAAACAAGAATACCAGCCCGTCCAATACGCGAAGAGAACGGTTTACTTCTACGGTAAAGTCAACGTGTCCCGGAGTATCGATTAAATTCACGTGGTATTTCTGACCACGATAGTTCCAGGTTACTGTTGTAGCAGCAGACGTAATGGTAATACCACGCTCCTGCTCCTGCTCCATCCAGTCCATAGTTGCACCACCTTCGTGTACTTCCCCGATTCGGTGATTAACACCCGCATAAAAAAGAATGCGCTCCGAGGTAGTTGTTTTCCCTGCATCAATGTGTGCAGCAATACCAATATTTCTTGTATATTTAAGGTCTCTTGCCATGACTTATTAAAATCTGAAATGTGAGAATGCTTTGTTAGCTTCAGCCATACGCAAAGTATCTTCTTTCTTCTTGAAAGCCGCACCCTCTTCTTTAGAAGCTGCAATGATTTCAGAAGCCAATTTACCTGCCATTGACTTTTCGTTACGTTTACGAGCATAACCAATCAACCATTTCATAGCCAATGATTGTTTACGACCTTCACGAACAGGAGTCGGAATCTGGAAAGTAGCTCCACCAACACGACGGGAACGAACCTCTACAGAGGGAGTTACGTTTTCCAATGCTTTCTTGAACACTTCCAATCCTTCCTGATCTTCCATTTTTTTATCTACGATCTCCAATGCGTCATAGAAAATTTTAAACGCCAAATTCTTCTTACCGGAATACATCAGGTTGTTAACGAATTTTGTTACTACAACATCATTAAACTTCGGATCCGGGAGGATGGCAATCTTTTTCGCTTTTCTTCTTCTCATCTCTTAAAAGTTTAATTATTTCTTAGCTTTCGGACGTTTTGTTCCATACTTAGAACGACGTTGTGAACGGCCTTCAACACCAGCTGTATCTTCCGCACCACGAACGATGTGGTAACGAACCCCTGGTAAATCTTTCACCCTTCCACCACGCACAAGAACCAACGAGTGTTCCTGTAAGTTGTGACCTTCACCACCAATATAAGCATTCACTTCTTTACCGTTGGTCAAACGAACACGCGCTACTTTACGCATCGCTGAGTTCGGCTTCTTAGGTGTAGTGGTGTACACGCGTACACATACTCCTTTGCGCTGCGGACAAGAATCCAAAGCTGCTGACTTTGACTTTTTAACTACCGCAGTCCTTCCCTTGCGCACTAACTGTTGTATAGTTGGCATACAGTACTCAAATTTTGTTTGTTAATAAATATATTTCTACCCCAAAGACCACACTTTGAGGGGTGCAAAGATAGAGAGAAAAACTTACAATGCAAGTAATTTTCGAAAAAAGTGCTGTTTTTGAACAAATTAATGTTGATGAAAATCAAAAAACTAAAACCGAATCCGCATTCTGGTCTGTTCAAAAAGAATGAACCTGCAGAAAACCCAGAATTCATTTTCATCAAATCCGAATACAGGCAACTTAAAAATTACTTTAATATAGAGCACGTTGTTTCAAAATAGGAGCAGGGCACCAATCCCATCCTCAGCATCTTAACGCCGGAATCACCGAAAGAAAAATTACCCCCGATGAATCCATATACATTCATCGTTTTTTCATTATTCAATCGCAACAGGATTAATCCTGTCGAATGAAACCCCGGGTGTTGACTGATTCCGAACAGACAACAATAGCGAAGTAATCAAAGTCTGATTTGTAAAATATATCATCGAAATTCCCTGAAAAGATCCCGTTTTGTTCAAAATTAACGCTCTTATCAGCGGATTTGCAACCGGCAGATACTCCATAGTTTACTATCTTTGTTACATGGATTATCTAAATGGATTAAACGAAAATCAGCGGATTGCTGTTGAGAACTTTGAAGGACCAACAATGGTTATTGCCGGGGCAGGCTCCGGGAAAACACGGGTTCTGACCATGCGGATTGCTTATATGATAGATCAGGGAATTGACCCGTTTAACATTCTGGCTCTAACTTTTACCAATAAAGCTGCAAAGGAAATGACCGAACGAATCGGCTCAATCGTGGGATCAAGCGAAGCAAAAAACATCACGATGGGAACCTTTCACTCTGTTTTTGCACGCATTCTCAGGATCAACGCAGATCTCCTGGGATATCCTCAAAATTTCACCATTTACGATACGCAGGATACCAAAAGCTTACTGAAAGACATTATCAAAGAGTTGAATCTCGATGATAAAATCTACAAACCTAGTATGGTTTACGGTCGGATTTCCGCTGCCAAAAACAACCTGCTTTCCGCAGATGATTATGCCATGAATCCTGAAATTATGGAGGAAGACAAAATCAGTCAGCGACCAGAACTGGCCCGAATCTATAAAGCTTATTCCATGAAATGCTTTAAAGCTGGCGCGATGGATTTTGATGATTTGTTGTATCAAACCAATGTGCTTTTGCGCGATTTCCCGGATGTCCTTTCCTACTACCAGCATAAATTCAAGTACATCCTGGTAGACGAGTATCAGGATACGAACTACGCGCAATACCTGATCGTCAAAAAACTTGCTGCAGTTTATGAAAATATCTGCGTGGTTGGAGATGATGCGCAAAGTATTTACTCATTCCGCGGAGCAAATATCCAGAATATTCTGAATTTCCGGAACGATTACCCGGATTACAGCTTGTACAAGCTAGAGCAAAACTACCGGAGTACGCAAAATATCGTTGATGCCGCAAACAGCATCATTTCGAAGAACAAGGAACAGATTAAAAAAAGCGTCTGGACACAGAATGACAAAGGGAATCCGATCCGGGTAATCCGCGCTATGACAGATAACGAAGAAGGAAAGATCATTGCCAATAAGATTTTCGATGTAAAACACCAGGAAAGCAGTAACTGGACGGATTTTGCCATTCTGTACCGCACCAACCGCCAGTCACGCGCATTCGAGGAGGCTTTGAGAAAAATGAATATTCCGTATAAGATTTACGGCGGACTTTCTTTCTATCAACGAAAAGAGATCAAGGACCTTTTGGCTTATTTTCGCCTGACTGCAAACCAACGGGATGAAGAGGCCTTGAAACGAGTTATTAATTACCCAAAACGTGGAATCGGGAAAACGTCCTGGGAGAATATCATCATTGCAGCGAATAACTATGACGTTCCGATTTGGGATGTCATTTCCGAATTCGGGAAATATCAGGTTGCAATTCCCGGACCAACGAAGCAGAAAATCTCCGAATTTGTCACCATGATCCAAAGCTTCACTGCTCAACTAAATTCTCAGAATGCGTATCAGCTGGCTCAGACTATTGCCAAAAGCTCTGGAATTCTGAAAGAATTGTATTCCGAAAAAGATAAGGGTCCGGAGGAAGTAGAACGCTACCAGAATATTGAGGAGTTGTTAGCGGCAATCAAGGAATTTACGATACAAAGTGGAGATGACACACCGGCAACGTTATCCGATTTCATGATTGATGTCGCACTTTTAACCGATGCCGACAACGAAAAAGAAGAAGATAAAAATAAAATCAGCCTGATGACCGTTCACTCCAGCAAAGGGCTTGAATTCAAACATGTTTACCTGGTTGGTTTGGAAGAAAATCTGTTTCCTTCCCAACTTTCCGTCAATTCCAGAACAGAACTTGAAGAAGAGAGACGCTTGTTTTATGTAGCCGTAACACGTGCAGAGAAAAACTGCACCATTTCCTACGCCGCATCCCGTTTTCAATGGGGAAACCTGATTACATCCGAACCAAGCAGGTTTATTTCGGAAATTGATCCGAACTACCTGAGTTTTGAAACCGTATATGGAGATCCTCAATCAAGAGGCCGTTCATTAAGCTCCGGAAACTTCGATCAACCATTTACAGGAGGACTAAACCGCATGCCGGGATCTTCTTCTCTCTCTTCCGCACCACGAAACTTGAAAAGCATGTCAGAACTCAATTCCAAAAACGGAGCAGGTGATACGAATATCGATATTAAAGTCGGCTATAATGTAGAACATGAACGGTTCGGCAAAGGAAAAGTAACCAAACTGGAAGGAAGCGGAGTTGATCGCAAGGCAACCATTTTCTTCCCACATGCGGGGGCCAAAACCCTGTTGCTCAAATTTGCAAAACTTACCGTTATCGATATCGGTTAAACAAAAAGAGAGTTATAATATCCTTTCCCGAATCACCAGTAAAACATTCCTGTGAGGATGCGGTCCCCGAATGGTTGCCCCTTCAATTTTTGTGTTAACTCAGCAATTAATTCCGCCTCGGTATATTGTTTTCCTTTTTTCTTCGGTTGTGCAATTTGTTCCGGAGTCGGAGCAATGATATCTACCTTTTTCGCAAAGTAAACAATACTTCCGTCTTCCGTTGCCAGACCAAGAACCGCTCCCGGTAATCCCTGGATATTTTCCGGGCCAACTGTCGGGATAATATCCGTCGTGAACCATGCATAAATGCGCGTTGAATCATCTTTTTGCCAGATCACCCGCGTACATTCATAACCTGCAATCTTACGTGTTTTATCCGTGATCTTCCAGGTATGTTTTTTCAATGAATCACCAACAGTCATTGAATTTCCCATCATGTCCATGTATACGAAACGCTGACCTTTGGAAAATAAATTATACACTGTATTTTTCATTGTCAGAAAACTCTGAGGATCTGGTTGTTCCGGGGCAATATAGGAAAACAAAGATGCCGTATCATTGAAATAAAGCGAAAACTCATCTACTTTGATCTTGTTTTTTTCTCCCACAAATTGACGCATGCGGTCATCATCGAAAATCTTCCACAAGTTGGTTCTTCGTTCGTAAGTGATCTTTCCTTCACGAACCAGCTGAGCCTGCGCAGAACTTCCCAGAAACAGTATTCCCAAAAGGATATATATTCTAATTCCAGCCATTGAAATCATTTTCTTTTGTTTTATAATTATTGAATCTAAGAGTTAATTTTGCCATGAAATAACGACGAATGATGTTTGTTCTCTGATCGACGATGACGTTATTGTTTACCGTACGATAGTTACTGATATTCTGGTTCAGGATATCATAAGCCTCAATTCCGAATAACAAGTTCCCGGTTTTCAGGAACGCTCTCTGAACCGAAGCATTCCAGATCACGTAATTGATGTTATAACCGCTTGTACGTCCCGTATTGATTTTGTATGTAGCATCCGACTTAATAACCAGCCTAAATGGCAGAGTCCAGTCGATTTCTGCTCTCAGATTATACGTCGTATATGGTTGGTTCGATCGGGTTGTCAATGAATTATAAGGAATATTGTAATTAAATCCGCCACCTATTTCAAAACGCAGCGTATCACCATTATAATTCAGGGAAACATCCGATCCGATTCCGGTATTCCGAGTATCATTATTCACCGAATTAATCTGGTTCATACTCGATGTAAAATTTCCATTTGCATCGATCCGTAACTGAAGGTCTTTTACCTGTTTAATCGGAATTCCGGCTCCGGCCCAGTAATACAGGAAGTCTGAGTTTTTCACATTGATCGCCTGAGAAATTGACCCTCCGACAGGAGTAAACGTGGTATTTGTACTGAAATTATCCTTAATATGTAAATAGCTGAATCCTGAGTAAATATACAATCCCGACAACCCTTTCCAGGTATTAAAACTTCCGGTTATCGTATGTGTATAATTCGGTCTCAATCCTGAATTACCAATCTGGATAAAGTTCGGGTTTGAGTTATTCAGTACCGGTTGCAACTGATCGATAGACGGCAGGCTGGAATTCGTATTGTATTGAATCATTAAACGGGTTGTCTGACTGAACTTATATCTGAAAACAACCCGTGGCAAAACATTATTCATATTTTGCCTGATCAACGAATCCGTAAAAATGTTCATATTATTAATATCGATGTTTCGTACACGCGAACCAACCGATACGCGCAACTTCGCATTTTCATAAATCAGGAATGCTCCCAAACGGTGTTGGGTGCGATCGGATTTGAACTTATTGGAGTATATGGTATCTACTTCCACAAATTCTCCGTTAAGCGGATTCAATGTTGTCTTACGCTGTGAGTTGTTGTTTCTGTAAAACTCATAATCAAACTCCAGTTTAAATCGTTTGGAAACCGGTTCCACGTAATCCGCATAAGCCGTATGTGCCAGTGAGTTACTACGATTTTCCTTCAACTGATCGAATCGGTAATTCTGAGCATTTGTAATCGCATTGGTATCCGCAGAATGCAAATATCCATTCGAATGATTATCGATTCCTATAATATTATACCGGGCAATCAGTTTTCGGTTTTTCTTTTTGAAATCCTTAAAAAGGCGAATAGTTCCATTGAGATTCGTCCCAAATGCATCTGTCGAATTATCGATAGTTGTGGTACGGGTCAGCGTATCCCGCTGTGACAGGAATTCTGTCGTAGAGAACGAATTCTGATCCGTTTTATTAAATGTAATTTTAGGCTCAATTTCCAAACGCGTCAGCGAATCCAGTTGCTGTGTGAATTTTATCCCTATCTGATTTTGCAGGTAAGATTCTTTCGTCAGGCTGTTTGCATCTGTTGTATACGATGTGTCGGACAACAAATACTGAGACCGGCTGCTTGTTTTTGTAGTCACACTATATTGTGCCAGGGAATAATTCAACCGGACACGCGAGCCTTTCCCAAATTTTTGATCCAGATAAAAACCTGCTTTAAGTGTTGATGGAATACCCTGGTTTTCATTTGGAGTACTACTTCCGTTATAGGATTGCAAATCATCATTTTCCGCCATCCAGTCAAATCCGTCAGACAATCCGAACTTGAACAAGTCGTTTCCGTTGATATTTGTCTTAGGAGTATTTGACCCTAAAGCATAAACTGCCAGTTTCTGATTTTTATTATAGGCGTTAAATAACATTTCTCCTTCGTAAAAGCCATGATTGACGGGGATAAACTTATCGAGCCCACCAGCCAGATTGACCTTTCCAAAATATCCTTTCTTGGCTTCTTCCTTGAGTTTCAGATCCAGTACCTGAACTTTTTCATCACTCCCGTCTTCAGCATCTTTTTCATATACTTCAACAGTTTGTACTCCTTTTGCAGCAAGATTTTTTGTAGCGATAGTCGGATCATTTCCAAAGAATTCATCTCCATCAACCAATACCTGGCCAATCTCCTTCCCCTGGTTTTTAATCTTACCCTTCTCATCAATAGTCATTCCCGGGAGCTTCCGAATCAGATCCTCCACAACCGCATTTTCTTTTACCTTAAAGGAATCCGCAACATAAACCAACGTATCACCCCGGTAATAAATCGGATTTCTGTTTGCATAAATCAGTACTTCGTCCAAAGCGGTACTCTTATCCGGAAGTGCCAGCGTATCCATAATAAACATATTATTATCCTTCGATCCGAAGAAAAACGACCTGAACACTCCATAATCAGGATGGATAACGGTGAACTCAATAGTGTCAACCGGAAGATTGAATTCCATGTGACCGTATTTGTCAGATCGCTTGAAATCCAGTAAAACAGAATCACGAACCCGCTTCACAATACCCACCGCATTCTTTACAACGGTTTGAGAATTCGTGTCTATTACATTTGCCTTGATTTGCATATTTTGGGAATGCCCCAGATATGAAACCAGGATAAAAAACAGAAGTACAATTTTTTTCAATGCTCACAAAGTATTAGATGGTACAAAATTAGACGTAAATCCTTTGGTTCAATAAAAAAAATTCTAAACGTTATGCAAACAAGATGAGTGGCTGAGAATATCCTTCAGCGGAATAAATAAAACGGGGATCCATTGATCCCCGCATACTGCATATCGTTAAGAAACTATTATTATGGGACACTTAAAACTTAACAACTTGCCTCACCTCCACTTCCGTAACCCGTTTTGTACTTCCGTCTTTATCCACATAAGTCCTGTTTACAAGCCTTCCGGAAACTGCCAGCTTATTCCCTTTCCGGCAATAATTCGTCAGGAAATTCGCTGTATTTCCCCAGGCAAACATGCGGTAAAAGGCGGTATCTGCTTCAGTCTGTTGTTGATAACTATCCACTGCAAATTGAAATCTCGCGACCACAGATCCATTCTCAAAAGTAGTAATGGTGGCATCTGATCCCAGACGCCCCACCAGAGTAACTTGGTTTCTCAGCATTTCTACAGAATTATCAAATCATTCACTTCGATCTCTGAGAACATCTTCCGTTCTCCTGATTCCGTTCTGTAAAAACGACTCACCAGCTTACCTTCCACCGCCACGTTGATTCCCTTCGAGCACAATTCTTCCAAAATACTCACCCATTTCCCGAAAGCCGTCATTCGGTGCCAATTCTGTTTTACCTGAATATTTCCTTCCTGATCCAGGTAATGCTCTTTCGTGGCAAGGGAAAAGTTCACAACCTTACGCCCTCCGGGCAGCAAACTCACTTTCGGATCCGAACTGATCTTTCCGATAATATTTATATGATTCATATGCAAAATCTGATTCTGTTTAGCCGTGATATTCATCTCTTAAAATTTAGCTGTTTCTTGTTTTCCTGAACTCAGTAACATGAATTCACTCAATTCGATTTCCGTTGCAAACCGCTTCTCTCCTTCTTTGGTTTCATAACTGCGATTAACTATTCTCCCTCCGATAACAACTTCAGATCCTTTATCCAATACCTTTTCAACACGATCGCATAATTTACCCCAGGCAATTACCGTATGCCATTGAGTATTATCCACCCAGTTTCCTTTTTTATCTTTGAACCGTTCATTGGTTGCTACAGATAAGCGTACTTTCTTCGCTCCTGATTCGAAGGTCTGAGCCACTGGCTTTGCTCCGATACGTCCGATTAAATTCACTTTGTTTTTTAGCGTGTTCATTTTGTTTGTTTTTAAACGTTTGTAAAATTTCTGATTCGATTGGCTTTCAACCGATTGGATGTTGCAAAGTTGATTCAGGTCCAATTTTGTTTTCGGTAATTAATCAATTACTTTCGAATATTTTTCGTTTACAACTAATTAAAATCAATTTTAATACTGATAATTAATAAATTATATTATTTTAAAATTAAACTTGTCAATCCGGGAAATTCATTAATTTCAATCCAAAAAGTAGCTTTATGATACAACAAAACGGATTTCAACTAATCGGGATCTCGACCGTGACCTCCAATATGAATGGAAAAGCGGTTACTGATATCGGAGCTTTGTGGGAACGTTTCATTTCTGAGAATCTCCTGGAAAAAATTCCGAACCAAACAGATCAGGATATCCTCTGTGTTTATACGGATTACGAAAAAGATTACACCGGAAAATATACGTGCATCCTGGGACTGAAAGTAAATTCCCTGGATACTATTCCGAAAGGATTGGTTGGTCGTTCCTTTACCGGTGGAAAATTCCAACCTTTCCTGGCTACCGGAGAATTACCCCAATCCGTAGTCCGTATCTGGCAGGAAATCTGGAATCAGGACAAAAAGCTCAACAGAAGCTACATTTATGATTACGAAGTATACGATGAGCGTTCGAGAAAAGGAGACGAATCAGAAGTCACTATTTTCATTGCAACACATTGATGGAATACTGAAATATCTCTGCCTCGGAAGTCACACTATTTTTGGAAAAGGAATTGATTGATTGGTGTTAACCTTAGCAACAGGGGCTATTTTTGGATATGTAATTGCAGGCAGGGGTCAGCTTGCGAAATTCCTTTCAAAATACATGCTATTTCGTTCATCCGGAAAGGAGTTTTTATCATTTATCGTGCATTCGACGGAGATCCGGAATATCGATTCTCGGCGGATTTACTGAATCTGAAATATCAGGAAGTTCCGGAAAACGGAACCCCAGATTCCGTATTAACGCCACGTAAAGATATACTCAGCAGCAACTGGTGCATGTTTAGAGAACAGTCATGTTGAAGTTTTCATCCAAAGCAACTGAACCTTCCACCACCTGATGAGAGCCGGGAATCATCAATCCTTTCATTTTGGATGTCTTTCCTTTGGAAACCAAATCGATTAATTGTTTTTCGGTTAATTTTTTACCTAGGATTTCAAACGGAATCATAAATCCGCACACCTTAAAATTACTGCATCCCACTCCTGTTTTACCTGTTATCAGTTTATGGCTCTTGCATTTCGGACAATCCAGATCAGTTATACTTTGTTTTTCTGCTTTTTTGCGTTCCTTTTTCTCTTTCACCACTGCAACAGACTGATCAGTATACAGATGAATTCTGGCTGGAGCCTGAGAAAAAATAACCTCATCTGTGAGTTCCCGTACCATCATCATCAATTCGCGCTTGAATTGTTCCAGATCGTATTCTCCTTTTTCAATCAATCGCAACTTTCGTTCCCATTGTCCAGTCAATTCCGCACTTTTCAGCAATTCATTCTGAATCGTATCGATTAATCCCATTCCGGTGGAAGTTGCAATGAGATTCTTTCGCTTCTTCTCAATGTATTTTCGCTTAAATAATGTTTCAATAATATTCGCACGGGTTGCTGGCCGACCAATCCCATTTTCTTTCATCATATCGCGCAGTTCTTCGTCTTCCACCATTTTCCCGGCAGTTTCCATAGCGCGAAGCAAAGTCGCTTCCGTATAAGGTTTCGGAGGACTCGTTTTTCCCTGGTGAATAAAGGGTTGATGCGGACCAATCTCACCCTCCACGAAATGGGGCATCGTTTGTTCTGGTTTTTCAACAGATTTCTTCCCTTCTATCTCATTTTCTTTGGTTTCTTCCCAAACCACCCGCCATCCGGGTTCAATGATCTGTTTCCCTGTCGCTTTGAATTCAATCTGACCGACTTTACCTAAAACCACGGTATTTGAAACCTTACATTCCGGGTAAAATGCCGCAATGAAGCGACGTGCGATCATATCGTAGATCTGCTGTTCCGGATGGCTGATTCCACCTGACTGAATCCCGGTAGGAATAATCGCATGGTGATCCGTTACCTTCTTATCATCAAACACAGTTTTTAGTTTCGGGATCGGCTTTGCCAGAACCGATTCCGTGAAACGGGAATAATAGGTCATTCCCTTCATGACTCCTTCAATCTTCGGATGTAAATCTTCACTCAGATACGTTGTATCGACCCTTGGATAGGTAATCAGTTTCTTCTCATACAAACTTTGAACAAGTTTCAGAGTTTCTTCCGCCGAATTACCGATTTTCTTATTGGATTCTACCTGCAGGGAAGTCAAATCAAATAAACGCGGATTTCCCTCTTTTCCTTCTTTCCGCTCAAAAGAAGTAATTTCAAATGGGTGTTCCTGCAAATAGGCTAATCCTTTGTCGGCTCTCTCCTGCGACTGCAAGCGATCGATCGTCGCTGAAAACTCCGTTTCACGGTAAAAGGTTTTCAGTTCCCAATATTCCTCCACCCGAAATACTTCAATCTCTTTCTGCCGGTTGACAATCATTGCCAGAGTAGGTGTCTGTACCCTTCCAATCGACAACGTAGCCTTTCCCTGTCCAAATTTCTTGGTAAACAAACGGGTTGCATTCATCCCGAGCAACCAGTCACCAATTGCCCGGGCACTTCCTGCTGCATATAAATTCTGATATTGTTCTCCAGCTCTTAACGATTGAAATCCATCCCGGATTGCTTCTTCTGTCAGGGAAGAAATCCACAGGCGTTTTAATGGAACCCTGCATTTTGCCTTGGAAAGTACCCAACGCTGGATCAATTCTCCTTCCTGGCCAGCATCCCCGCAATTAATGACTTCCGAACAGGAAGCTACCAGTTTTTCGATGACTGAGAACTGTTTCTTTACCCCCGAATCATCAATGAGCTTGATTCCGAATTTCTCCGGGATAATCGGGAGATCTTCCAGTTTCCAGTACTTCCATTTTTCATGGTAGTCGTGTGGCTCCTTGAGCGTGCAAAGATGTCCGAAAGTCCAGGTTACCCAATAGCCGTTTCCTTCGTAGAAACCGTCATGGCGCTGTCTGGCACCAATCACTTCTGCAATATCTTTAGCTACTGAAGGCTTTTCGGCAATACACAAGATCATAACTTACAAAGTTAGTCAACTCGTTACGGCAAGGCAAGGCAGTTTTAAACAAAACAGGAAAATGTTTCAACAATCTCTCAGAGCATCAATCCGTAAAAAATGAGCTGGAATCACCCGAAAACACTGAAGGTTCGCAATATTGCGATATTGATATTTTGCGAACAATCACAGGCCCGGATCAGGACTTCTTCGTATATTTTTTAATCCGGAAACCTGCTTCATGCATTTCATCTTTCTCCTGCTCCCCGATTATTTCCACATTCCAATCTGTTTCATCAAAAACAGGAAAGAAGGTATCCGCTCCATACTGATGATCCACATACGTAATAAATAATTCATCAACCACACCTGCTTCCATCGCTTCCTTGTAAATTTGGCCACCTCCGATAATAAAGACAATCCGCTCCGATTCGTTTGCATAATGGTTCAGACACGCTTCCAGAGAATCAAAAACAAGCGCTCCAGGGGCCTCGTATTCCATATTTCGGGTCAACACCGCATTTTCACGATTGGGAAGCGGACGAAATCGTTCCGGGATTGAATCGTAGTTTTTCCGCCCGGTCACGACTATATGACCACTCGTTGTTTCTTTGAAAAACTTCATATCTGCTGGCAAATGCCACATCAGGTTGTTATTCTTCCCAATTCCTCGTTCTTTGTCCATTGCAACGATCAGTGCTGTTTTCATGGAATAAGCTTATAAATAGTTGGAGAAATAAAAACGTATTTCGGCTCTGCAATCATGGCTTCATGGGCAATCTCACGGGCATCTGCCTCCTTTTCAAAATACCCCAAAACCCAGTGATACGATCCGTCTGCCCCAAGAATCTTATGGATTAAAGGTTTGAATGCAGGTTTTATAATTTCTGCACTCGAATAAACTTGTTCCGGATATTCCAGCGCATAATATCCTTTCAGCAGTTTTTTGTAATATCCGACTACCGCTTTATCACCAGTCACCAAAAATTCTGTCGTACCTTTCGAATGATCTTTAAACAGGCTTCTTGAATCTGCAAAAAATAAATCGTATTTATCTTTTGATTCCGGATCAAAGAAATCTGCCCGATAATCTGCGTAATTGAACTCAGGCAAAATGTAAAACGGTTTCACAACTGCTTCCTGGCGTGGATAAACCCAGGTAAAGACCTGTTCCACTTTTCCCAAAACAGTCTTTCCTGAAGCTTTCTTTACTTCTGCCATCAGGATCATTCCACCATCTTTGTAACGGTCGCGCTGATTGGAAACAAAATTTCCGAGCGACCAGGCTGTCAGCTTCTTCTCTCCTTTTATTTCTTTCACATCCACAGGTTGTAATACATGCGGATGGCTTCCTATAACCATATCTGCCCCCTGATCGTAGCAGAATTTCTCCCAACTCTTCTGGTAAGCATTTGGAAGCGACTGGTATTCCGTACCCCAATGCAAGGCACAAACAATCAGGTCCGGGTTCATTTCACGCGCTTTCACAAAATCTGCAAGCATGACCGCACTATCAATGTAATTAATAATCAAAGGTTTTGCTACAGATAAACCATTTGTTCCGTAGGTATAATTTAAAATCACAACTTTCAATCCATTTTTCTCAACTATCAAAGGATAGTTTTTATCTCGCTCTTCTTTATTACGAAAAGTACCGGTATGCTTCACTCCCAGATGATCCAATACATCCAGCGTTTTAACCACTCCGGTTGATCCTCCGTCGCAGCTGTGATTATTTGCCGTTATAATGACATTGAAGCCTGCATCAACCAAACTTTCCGACAATTCCGGTGGAGCGGAAAATTGTGGGTATCCCTTGTAAGGTTTTCCGGCATGTGTTACTTCCAGGTTTGCAATGGAAATATCTCCTTTTTGAATAATCGGCTTGACAAACTGAAAACAATCCCGGTAATCATACGTGTCTTTCTTCACATTGTACGCTCCGGCAATCTGTCCGCCGTGCTGCATAATATCTCCTACAAAGACAAACTGCAATTTTGCCGTATCGGCTTGCGAAAAAGAAACGGAAATTCCGAAAACAATCAGTAAAATTCCTGTAATGAACCGCATCTACTCTTCAAATTTAATGATTAATTTTTTGTTCGTTTTCACCAAAGATCTCAAGGCTTTCTCTAATGGAACTTTGGCACGTTCCGGTAATTTCAGCCGATCACCAGTAGCGATCATTTTATGCCTTGCTTTGCGCTGCAAATATACCCGTTCATAATCCTTCCACTCCCCGTTTTCGATATACACTTCTGTCCCTTTCGGATTGAGCGATACAGAAAGCAGTTCCGGTTTGGGAATTACAATAATCAATGAATCTTCCTTCGAAATAAACTGGAAATCCTTCCTTTTCAGATCCACACCATAAAGCAGTTCTCCCTTCATGATCAACGTCAAACGTCTCTTGATCCCATTTCCACTAAGGCCGTGTTTCACCTGGTCAATGTCCATGAGTTTATCCAGCGATCCCAAAAACGCTTCCGCATTCGACTTATAATATTCCACCGTATCAACTACTGCTTCATCCTGGAATTTCAGTGTATTCAATTCAAGGATAGAACGGATTTGTTCCACCTTCAAAGGCGTTTCATCCAGGATAATTTCATCATTTACCAGCTTCCCTTTAAAAAACAAGTGATAAATCCAGTAACCGGCAAATGCAATCAATGCTACAATCGCCAGCCTAATGATCAATGTTTGTATTTCTTTTATCCTTTGGAGTTTCATGTACGATTACTTGTTCAAATCCCTGGTTCTTATAAAAGTCAACTAGAAATATTTTGGCGTTTTGCTCTGCTTCGTCTAAAATATTCAATTTTTGCAAATCTTTCCGAATAGATTCTTCTCCCTTTTGCAGCACTTTTTCCTTATCCTCCTGAGAAAAATCAGACCGAAAGCCATTTACCTCAGTCATTTCTGTCCGAATCAGGTCCGGATTCATTTCAAAAGAAATAATTTCAGGTGGAGGCAGCTGAATGGTGATTTTATTCCCTTTCACTTCAATGTCGGCATTTTTGATCGCTCCCAGATTTATCCCGGCTTTGACTGTTGCCTTACAGCTCAGTAAAATCTTCCGGTCTCCAAATTTATACCATTCTCCTTCATCATTCCATTTGATGATCTTTCCAAGTGCATATTCCGTTGTAGAAAGCATTCCCACGGAACGAATCCGGTACACTTCCGTTTCATGCACTTTCTTTTCATCTCCACAGGAAGCGGCAAAAAACGAAAGCAGAACAACAAAACACCATTTTTTCATAGGCTATAATTCAAAAGCTGCCAGGCACATGGCTTGCATTCCCACAATTAATGCCTGACTATCGATATCGAATTTCGGATGATGCACTCCATAAATAATACCTAAATCTTCATTTCGGACCCCCAGACGAAAAAAACAAACCGGAATTTCCTGGGCGTAAAAGGAAAAATCCTCTGACGCTAAGCGAATTGGTAATTCTTCCACCAAGTTTTTCCCGAAAAAATGCTCACTTCGCACGATCATTTTATGAGTCAGCACCGGATCGTTTTCCAGATAAGGATATCCTTTTGAAATATCGAGATCCGCCGTAGCTCCAAACTGCTGACAAGTAGCGTGGACATGCTCCGAAATCATTTCAAGAG
>JAIRJW010000030.1 GCA_031260455.1 Fluviicola sp. | reverse complement strand
GGCAGCCGCTTTCATGCATACATACAATGCGACGGCTGTTCACGTCCGAGAGAAAAAAGCGGCATGGATCCGTTAGGCGGAAACAGTTCTGCAAACGGAGAAGATACCCAGCTCCCTGACCGGTTTGAAACAGACATTCCTGCAATGGAAAAAGAAAACGAATTGCAAGTATTTCCAAATCCAACAAACGATTTGTTTACTGTCATTTTTCCACGGGCAGCTGGTGAGTGCTTCCTTTCGGATATAAATGGGATTATTGTTTACAACGAAAAAATTGGAAAAGAAACAAAAACGTCCTATTTTCGGTTAGCAAAAGGGGTGTATTTTTTGAAATGGATTGAAGGAACAGAAATAATTACTAAAAAAATCATCGTGCTATGAGAACGTTGATCATACTTTTACTCGGAACGGTACTTCTTTCCTGCGGGAAGAAACGCACCATCCACATTACGGCAACCAACGCAGCTACCGGAGAACGGTATGCAGGACTGACTTATTATGTGGTTTCTTCCGTCACAGGGGCGAATGGTGAGAAGTATAAAACGGAAAATACAGGTGTTTTAAATGAAAATGGAGAAGTCGCTGTCACTTTACGGGATAAACCATTCAGAACCTATTCCGTTCGGGTAGTTGAACCTCCAAATACCTGCTACAACAAACAGATTACCATGTATTTCGGAAGCCCTTTCGACCAAAATGGACATTTCGATTTTGAATTTGCTGAGTGTGCGTATTTGAAACAAAACATTACCAATATAAATTGCCAGGGGGGGATTATATGATTTTAAAAACAAGTAACCAGGTAAACAGCTTAGGAGCAACCGGATGGGAGTTTTTTGGATGCAACGGGTATATTCAAGATCATTTTTCAAGTATTCCTATGGGAAAATACTATTTTGAGTGGAAAGTAACCCGTAGCGGGGTGACCAATACCTATCACGATACGATCTACCTAAATCCGGGTGAGTATCGAACGTATGATATCAACTACTGAAAGGGGAGGTATGAAAGTGTTCATGATCATGTTACTTGGAATAACGCTTCTTTCCTGTGGGAAGAAGCGCACCATTCACATTACGGCAACCAATGCAGCTACCGGAATGAGGTATGCAGGGTTGGAGTACCGCGTATATTCTTCCAAAACCGGTATGGATGGAAACGAACACTACAAAACCGAAGCTTCCGGCACTTTAAATGAAAATGGTGAAGCTAAGGTAACTGTGAGAGACAAGTCATACAGGTCTTATTCGGTTCGGGTAGCAGAACCTCCAAACTCCTGCTACAACAAACAGATTACCATGTTTTTTGACAGTCCTTTTGACCAAAACGGACATTTCAATTTTGAATTCGCAGAATGTGCGTATATGAATCTGAGTATCAATAATATAAATTGCCAAGGGGGGGATTTAATGAATTTTCGGTCAAGACAATCTTATACAGAATGGCAAGGCTGGGCAGGTGACAGAGTAGGCTGTTATTCATATCTTTCGCCATACTCTTTCCAGGTTCCTGCCGGTTGGCGTATTTACGAATGGAAAGTAAACAGAGACGGGGTAATCACAACACATACAGACAGTATTTATTTGAACGCAGGGGTTGAGAACGGCACTTTTGTAATGAATTATTAGCTATGGAATAACCATTATACTCCTGCAATAGGGGTATTCAAACCCGGGTTCCAGGCAAAGGCAGGCAGCTTTTTCTCAAATGGATTGAGAATGAATGGGTAATAACCAAAAAAATCGTTGTATTATGAGAGTATTGATCGTTAGTTTACTTGGAATAGCACTTTTAGTGAGTAATTGCACTATTCAAAAACGCATTTACCGTAAAGGGTTTCATATCGAATGGAAGAAAAAAATAAATGAGGCTATTGCCGTAAAAGAACCAGCAGTACAATACGAAAACGTATCAACATTCGTTTCAGCTAAAAATGATTCCTCCGGTTCGATAGTTGCTACAGTTAGCGAAAATCTTGCATGGAAGGATGACACTTTAAAAACGGTTAAAATAGAAGTCAGCAATAACAAGGAAATTAATTACGAAGAGCAAGTTTCCTCTGATCAGTATACCGTTCAAAAAAAACAGAACAAACTGAGCCCCGCTACTCCATCAGATGAAGAGGTTGCTCCTCAGCAAAAAAAGCATTTTGAGCCATTCGGCATTTTTGCATTTGGGTTTTCGCTTGCCGCTATCAGTATGCTTTTTTTTGAATTGGGGTATTTTTTGTCTTATCCTTTTGCCATCATGGCTGCCATATTCATTCTTCTTGCATTTGTTTCTGGAAGTATATCCATCGCCAGAACTAAAAAAAATAAAGGAAAATACCGCCGTAATGATTTTGGAATACTCGGATTCATTTTTGCAACAGTTTTACTTGGGTGTACATTACTTGTTCTTTTGGGGGTGTTCCTGGGATAAAAAAATGATAATACCCTGAATATCTGTGAATATATAACATATAATATTAACTACTGAAAACTTGTGGCACATAACAATTGGCGGATGATTTACATTACATGTAGATTGAAACAAACAAATTACATTTTGAACGGAAAGTGACTATGAGGAATATTGACTATTTGACGGAGGTGAAATTGCAGGTTTTCCCCAATCCTAATCCTGTAAGCAGATAAAATTTCCTGAATCGATACTGTTTTCGTCATTATTCACTTGTTTTTTTCTTGTCCCGTTGCCTGCCTTTATACTTTTCCTTTGCCAGCTTCAAGGTATGTTTCAAGGCCTTTTTACCCGGAGTAATTTCCTGGTGTCCCGGGATAACGATTTTTACTTTCGGGTATTTTTTGATTAGTGTTTTAGCTGCGATTCGCCACATTCCGATGTTCGCGTCTGAAAGATTCCCCAGGTCCGGAGCCTCGGCAGATTTAACGAAACAGCCTCCGACCAGCAGACGATCCGAAGGGAAATAAACCACGATATTATCCGAAGAATGACCTGCTCCAGGGTAGAACGTTTCAAAAACCGTCCCAATATGAAATGAAGTGTCTCCTTCGAATGTGAATTCCGCCTGGGGCAGGTGATGTTCTGCACACAGGTTTTTCGTTGCGTAAGTGCTGTAAGTCGCAATTCCTTTTTTGCTGTAGTAATCCAGTCCGGCAGTGCGGTCCTCGTGCCAGTGTGTGGATAATACGAAAACAACCGGGAGGTTGAATTTCAGTTTGACCGAATCCAGCAAGGGCTGGAATTGTGTCGTGTCCCAGGGAGTATCGATCATGATCGCCCCGATACTGGTCAGTTTGAGAAAGCCATGAGAAGAGATTCGCGTTTTGTGGGTCTGATAAGTTGTAAAAATATAAGAACTGTCAGATATTTTAGTAAAATCCAGTTGGGCTTTTATCCCGACCGGGAAGAGACAGATTAATAAAACAAGTGCTCTCATGTGCATAAACTTACGTATTTATCTCATCTTGTTCGTGCGTTTTTCACGATTTTCTATAGTTTGATTGCGGGAATGCAGCCAAAAATCAAAACTGGTTGTTTCTATATGAAATACTAACATTTTTCAGGAAACAAAAAGCCCTTCGCCAGTTGACGAAGGGCTTTTTGGAAATTACTAATAAATTGATTTTAAACAGTTGCTTTCGGAGCTGCTGCCAGAATATCGGAAGATGTTTCAGCAGCAAACTGTTCAAAGTTCTTAACGAACTGACCAGCCAAATGGTTGGCAGTTTTATCGTATCCTGCTTTATCTGTCCATGTTTCACGCGGATTTAAAATTTCAGCGGGAACTTCCGGGCAGGAAGCAGGGAAAGACAAATCAAACACCGGCAAAGTATCATAAGCCACGTTGTCCAGTTTTCCTGTCAACGCAGCAGTGATCATTGCACGTGTGTAAGACAATTTCATGCGACTTCCCACACCGTAAGAGCCACCGGACCATCCTGTGTTGATCAGCCAGACTTTGATATCGGTTCCTTCCAGCTTATCTCCCAGAAGTTTGGCATATTTTGCAGGGTGTAACGGCAAGAATGCTTTCCCGAAACAAGCGGAGAATGTTGTTGTAGGTTCTGTGATACCAACTTCAGTTCCAGCAACTTTTGCAGTATAACCTGACATGAAATGGTACATTGCCTGTTCTTTCGTCAAGCGCGAAATCGGGGGTAATACTCCGAAAGCATCAGCTGTCAGGAAGAAAATATTTTTCGGCCCGGATCCGATAGACGGAACCATGATGTTGTCAATGTAATCGATCGGGTAGGAAACACGCGTATTTTCCGTGATAGAGGCATCTGTATAATCCGGTGTCGAAGTTCCTTCATGGAATCCGATGTTTTCCAGGATCGCACCGAATTTGATTGCGTGGTAAATTTGCGGTTCTTTTTCTTTTGATAAATCGATTGTTTTTGCGTAGCAACCACCTTCGAAGTTGAATACCGTATTGTCAGACCATCCGTGTTCATCGTCCCCAATCAAACGACGGTTCGGATCGGAAGACAAAGTTGTTTTTCCGGTTCCGGACAATCCGAAGAAGATAGCAGTGTCGCCGGATTCTCCAACATTAGCAGAACAGTGCATGGAAAGTACGTTTTTCTCATGTGGCAATACGTAGTTCAAAACGGAGAAAATTCCTTTTTTGATTTCTCCGGTGTATCCTGTTCCGCCGATAATAATCATTTTACGGGTGAAGTTCAGGATTGCGAAATTGGACTGGCGAGTTCCGTCGATAGCAGGGTCAGCTTTAAAACCAGGAGCACAAACGATGTTCCATTCCGCTTCGAAATTTTCGATCTCCATATCTGTCGGACGCAGGAACATATTGTAAGCAAACATGTTTGACCAGGGGAGCTCAGTGGTAACACGGAGATTCATTCTGAATTTGTCATCAGCACATACGTAAGCATCACGAACGTAAATGTCTTTTCCTGTCAAATAAGCTTTCATGCGGTTGTATAATGCATCAAACTGCTCTGTGGAAACAGGAATATTCACATCTCCCCACCAAACACTGTTTTCTGTTTTTGCATCGCGAACAACAAAACGGTCTTTCGGAGATCTTCCGGTGAATTCACCAGTTTCAATTGCAATTGCTCCGGTATCCGTTAAAACACCCTGACCGTTAATGATAGTATCTTCTACCAATTCAGCTGGCGTTAAATTCCAGAATACGTTACCGAGATTTTCTAATCCGATAGTTGCTTTCAAATCGGCGTTTTTTCCTCGTTTACCAAATTCATCCATAAAATGTCTTTTTGTATTGCCCTGAGGGTAACTTATTTTGGTGCAAAAGTACACGGATTCGTCGAAAAACCAGTCTTTTTCCTGTGGAAATATTAACAAGATGTGAACAAATTATTTATATGATTTTACTTAACTTTCTGTTTCGTAGAGCTTTGAATATCCTTCCGTAGTTTGATTGCAGCCAGGTAAAACCGGAGCCAATGGCATTTTTACGATTATTTTTCAACCGGTTCATAAATGGAGGCATTCAGATTATCTGGTATTTTTTCATAATGAATGTTGCACTTTTGTTTCTGCAAATGCCATCTCTCAGGATATAATCAAAAAACAGGTCGTTGTCCCGGATTTCCACCTCGAAGCATTTGTTACATAAATATGCAGGATGTGCTTTTGTGGTTTCGCAAACTTCCAGGTCGTGTGTTGCAATCATCCCGATGGCATTCAGGCGCACCATTTGTTCCACAATTCCGATGGTTCCGTTTTGCTTGTCGTCAGAGTTTGTTCCGCGCAGGATTTCATCCAGGAGTACGAAAGCGTTGTCGCTATTCAAATGATCGATGATCAGCTTGAGCCGTTTGACTTCTGAGAAAAAATAGGAAGTGCTTTCTGACAGTGAATCACTCAGGCGCATGGAAACAAGTAAAGGAATCGGGTGGAAGCAAGCGTTTTTTGCAGGAACAACAGAACCTGCATTTGCCAGGATTACAGCAATTCCCAGTGTTCTTAAAAAAGTACTTTTTCCTGACATATTAGACCCGGTCAGTATTACAAAACGTTCCCGATCGAAGGAAACGGAATTTGTGATCCGTGTTGTTTTTTGGATGAGCGGATGACCCAGGTCTTCGAAAGAAATGGATTTATCTGAGAGAACCGGGAACTGGTATTCCGGGTTATTGACCTGGAAATTGCTGAAAGAAAGAATGCTTTCCACTTCTGCAATCTGTTCAATCCACTGGCTGACCGATTCCCGGTGATGTTTCTTCCAGCGGACGAGTTGTCTGAGAATATGCACGTGAAACTGGATAGTTCCGTTTAGCAGAAATACTGCAATTCCATTGTTGATACTGTCCAGATTCTCATAAATGCGCGAAGCTTCTTTCAGTAAGGAACTGGCAGGCTGGTTTTTGGAGTGAATCTTTTGATGAATTTCCTGCAAGTATTTCGATTTCCACATTCTGTTCTCAACCAATTGCAGCATTTTGCCGTAAGCAGCCAAAGCTGCTCCGATTCGTTTCGTTTTCCCGATTTCCTTGCGAATCTGGGAATGTACCAATCCGAAAAGTAACATATTGACCACAAGTAAAATCACCCCGACATTGAACCAGTAAACCCGAGAAGTTTGCCAAAGCAGGATCATAGTGCTTAAACCTGCCAGAGGCATTAAAAAAGACAGGATGACTGAGAAAATTGAAACTGACTGCCTGGAATCCTGCCAGTGTTCGATATACGTTCTGATTTCAGCTGTGTCTTCACCCAATTTGGCGTAAACCTGGAAAGCTTGCCGCCATTCCAAGTCTTCTGCAATCTCACGAATAGCTTCCTGGCTTCGGGCCAGTGCGTCTTTCGATTGAGTGTGAAGCAGTGCCCCGGCCAGTTTTTCCTTTCCGGTGACAGTAGATGTCCGGTTCAGATGTTCATACAGGGAATATGGTCCGAATAAATCTATGTCAAAAGAATACGGATGATTCGGGTCGATGAATTCCTTTCCATCCGGATAATAAGGAATTCCCTCTGTTGCGAAGCGGTTTTCGGATTCGTTCAGCCATAAGTAAGCTGTTGCAACCTCTAATTTTCGTTTTACCCGGAAATGATGGAAAACCAGGAATATAAAACTTCCCAGGAACAGGATGCCTGCACCCATGAAAAATAGTTCCAGGCGAATTTTGGACTCATAGAAACAGAAAACGGCCAGTAGTAAAGTCAGCAACCGCGACCAGCCGATCAGTTTCAAGCGCTGGTTGATATGACTGACCGATACCTGACAGGCAGCTGCCCGGGTTTCATAATCCGGAATCATAATGTGGTGGTTGCCAGTTTTTTCAATTCGCCTATGGCTTGCCGGATATTTTTCCAAATATCGCTGATGTTTGCTTCCATCATATAGCAAGGTGCGGTTACGATTTTGTTTTTCAGGTCGACATGAATTTCCTGAACTGTTTTGTATACTGTGGCAGCGCCGGTTTTTTCTAATCCTTGAGAAAAAGACGCAATATCATAGGGTGAAGGTGCTGCGGTGGAACCAATTGTCAAAGACGGGTGAATGGAAGAATCTTCCAGCGCTTTTGCCAAAACAACCGGGCTCACGCATAGTGCCGCAATTGGTTTCCCGATATTTATCAGGTTTACCAGAAGTAATTTTATTTCAGGCAGAATACTTCCGTCCGGACCTTCAAAGGCCCATTTGGTGAAATTTTTAGCACTTCCGAATCCGCCCGGAATGATTAGCGCATCGATATCGGAAGGTTGAACATCCTGGATTTGCACAATATTCCCACGGGCAATGCGCGCAGCTTCTACCAACATGTTCCGGGATTCATTCATGACTTCTCCCGTTACGTGATTGATAACGTGAAACTGGTCTGCGTTCACACCGATACAAGTGTATGAATCGCCCAGCTCTGAAACTGCCAGCATACTTAAAACCGCTTCCTGAATCTCAGCTCCGTCATACACCCCGGCACCTGAAAGTAAAATTCCAAAATTCATTCTTATTGTGATTTAGTATAAATAATATACGCAAAAAATAATTAACCACCCTTCTAGGGTTATAAACCCTAGAACAGTTTTTATTTCCACAAAAATAAGATTCTCTGCCTATTTCGTATCTTTGTTATATGAATAAACCAATCATTTTTTACGATGGTGACTGCGGTTTTTGTAATAAAACCGTGCAGTTTATTCTGAACAATGAAAAGAACCGGGAAGTTCATTTCTGTGCACTTCAAAGTGATTTTGCAACGGAATTTTTCAGGAACCGGGGAATAGCCAAAATCGACCTGTCGACCTTTTATTTCTGGGATACAAAACAATTGAATCAGCGTTCAACAGCCGCTTTGAAAGTGTTGAGTTACCTCCGCTTCCCGTATCAGCTGGGAAAAATAGGCTGGATTATTCCGCGTTTTATCCGGGATGGGATTTATTCGTTTATTGCAAAGCGGAGAATGCGTCTGGCAGTGAGATTTTGTGTACTCCCAACACCTGATCAAAGGCTGCGTTTCCTGTCTTGAAATACAGATGAGCAGCGTTTTTATTGAGAGTAAATCAATGAAAATAAATAAGATGTTAAAATATATGTCGTTTTTTGTACAAATTCTTTTAATATCATTCCATGAACATGCCTTCTAAAGGGAATTCTTTCCTTATTTTTGCCTTATGAGAATATCGGCTTCGATTTATTCGGATAAGAAACGTGACCTGTCGGAAACGATCCGGGATCTGGCAGCTCATCACGTGGATTTATTGCATGTTGACTGTAATGATAATCCTTCGGTTTTTGAAGATATCAAACAGATCAGAAAGTGGTGCAATATCCCGGTTGATCTGCATATCATAACGAAGCATCCGTCGAAATATTATGATTTGCTGCGGGAAGTTCCCGTAGAGTATGTGACCTTCCAACTGGAAGACTTGGAGGAAGACCTGGAAATTCCGGCCGATATCACCGGGAAGAAAGGTCTGGCAATTATCACCCCAACACCGGTCGAAGCGTTTGACCAGTTTCAGGATTTTGATTTTATTTTAATCATGGCAACGATTCCAGGGCAAAGCGGGGGCGTTTTTGATTCGGTGAACTTTAAAAAAATCCGTGATTTTCAGAAGAAATATCCGGCTAAATCCGTGCATGTGGATGGTGGAGTGAACGGAGAAGTTTCCTTTATTTTGAGAAACATGGGAGTTCATACTTCCGTTTCGGGCTCTTATTTATTTAATGCGCCAAGTATAGGACACGCGCTAATGGATCTGACCAAGCGCAATGTAAATTCACAATTCTTGGTACGGGATTTTATGATTCCGCTGAGCGAAGCGCCCGTAATTGGTGAAGATGCTTCCGTACTGGAAGTACTGAACGGGATCGAATCGGGAAAACTGGGCTTTATCTTGGTAACGAACCAAACCTCGGATCTGAAAGGACTGATTTCGAATGCCGATATCCGTAAAAGTCTGATCCGCACAAGAGGGAATCTGAACCAGGAATCGATTTCTGAAATGATGAATCCGGAACCTTTGGTGATCCGGGAAACGGCAACTGTCAACGACTTACTGCAACAGATAAAAAAATATGCATTCCCGATTCTTTACTTGCCGGTTGTGGATCAGGAGAATAAAGCAAAAGGAATACTAACATTCGTAAACCTGATTAAAGGGGAAATATGATCATTCATTTAAAACAATCTGTCAATGCGGCTGATGCTGCCAGATTAGCGGAAGAAAACAAGGCATTTCATCTGATTTCACAGGGAATCAATGTATTGGTTACCGGATCCGGAGTGAAGGAACTTCCGGCAGCACTGGAAATGGTAACGGAAGCTCATTGGGTATTTTCGAACGACATGCAGCTGGCATCACGGAACTATCACCCGGAAACGCGGGAAGTAAAGATCGGAAATGTGACAGTAGGAGGCAAAACTGGGAACACGATCGTAATCTCAGGACCTTGTTCCGTCGAATCCGAAGAGCAGATCAGACAATCTTCCGGTTTGTTGAAATCCTTAGGTTTGACAGCACTCAGAGGTGGATGTTACAAGCCGAGAACAAGCCCGTACAGTTTTCAGGGCTTGGGACTGGAAGGATTAAAATTGCTGGTCAAAATGCGCGAAGAATACGGATTCTCCGTTGTCACCGAAGCGCGTGATGCAACACATATTGACGAAATCATTGAGCATGCGGATGTAATCCAGATTGGTGCAAAGGCCATGTACGACCAGGGAATCCTGCGTGCGTGCGCCAAAACACAAAAAACAGTTTTGATCAAACGCGGTTTCGGAACTACGCTGCAGGAATTCGTTCAGGCGGCAGAATTTGTACTATCCGGAGGAAACGGAAACGTTGTTTTATGTGAGCGCGGTATCAGGACATTCGAAACAGGTACGCGTTTCACACTGGATCTGTGCGGTGTGGAGTGGTTGAAACACTATACCAACCTGCCTGTAATCCTGGACCCAAGTCACGCAATGGGGTATGCTTACGGAGTGGCTGGCTTGTCAAGAGCTTGTGTGGCTTTGGGGGTTGACGGTTTATTGATTGAGGTTCACCCGAACCCGAAAGTGGCAAAGTCAGATGCGGCTCAGCAGCTGAATCACGGGGAGTTTACACAGTTGTTACAAACACTGAATCCGATTGCTTCCAGCGTTGGATATAAATTGGTATAGTCTTGTTTTTAGAGCAAAACATAAAGGGACTGTGCGCAAAATTCGGGGTCGATTTTTATCAGATGCTGAAAGATTTTGATGTGGATAGTGTGACTGAATTGTCTGTCCTGGATTTGGAAGCCATTGCGGAAGAGTATGAAGTGGATTTTTATTCTCTGCTCTTTAAACCATTGTTTATTTTCGATCATCTGAAAAGCAGGATAGCGAAAATCAAGCTACTGATCCTGGATGTAGATGGTGTAATGACGGATGGCGGAATGTACTACACCGAATCAGGAGATCAGATCAAAAAATACAACACAAAAGACGGAATGGCGATCATGAAAGCACAGGAAAAGGGGCTTTTGTGCGGAGTAATTTCTTCTGCATTTACGGATAGGATGGTGCGCGACCGCATGGAAGTCCTGAAGATCGGGTATGTATATGTCGGGAGAGAACAGAAGATCACTATTTTGAAACGATGGTGTGAAGAACTGGCTATTTCACTGGATCAGGTGGCAGTTATCGGGGATGATATCAATGATTTGTCGGTGATACGTGAAGTAGGGCTGAGTGCCTGCCCGAAGGATGCTGTCCAGGAAGTTAAGAAAGAAGTAGATATTGTATTAACAAAAAATGGTGGGGCTGGAGTAGTGAGAGAATTCATTGATCATTTTCTCCTTTCGGAACCGATCAGAGAATATTAAACAACAAACATGAATCAAGTGAAATTAGGCGTCATCAGAGAAGGCAAGATTCCTCCTGATAAGCGAGTTCCACTCACTCCAAAACAATGTAAGTTGGTTGAGATGAAATTTCCACAGGTAAAAGTGGTGGTGCAGGCAAGCGAAGTTCGTGCTTTCAAAGATGAAGAATATGAGGCAGAAGGAATTGAGGTGATGAAGGATTTGTTGGACTGCGACATCATTATAGGTGTGAAAGAAGTGAATATTCCGGATCTTATCCCAGGTAAAAAATACCTTTTCTTTTCACATACGATCAAAAAGCAGCCTTACAACAGGGATTTGCTGTGTGCTATTTTAGAGCGAAAAATTCAGTTGATCGATTACGAAGTTCTAAAATCAAAAGAAAACAAACGTATTATCGGATTCGGGCGCTATGCAGGAATTGTCGGCGCATACAATGGTTTGCTGGCTTATGGAAAACGAAACAATCTCTATGCGCTGAAACCTGCAAATCAATGTTCTGGAAGAAAAGAAATGGAAGAAGAGCTTCACAAGGTTGTGCTTCCGGCAAATACCAAACTGGTGCTGACCGGTTTCGGGAGAGTAGGTTACGGCGCACGTGAGATCATGGATTTACTCCCACTGACAGAAGTAAGCCCGGAAGAATTCCTGACAGAAACGTTTGATACACCGGTTTTCACCCATCTGGAAATAGAAGATTATTACAAACGCAGGGATGGAAAGCCATTCAGTAAACAGGAGTTTTATACAACGCCTGAAATTTATGAATCCTGTTTTGCACGTTATTCGGAAGTGGCGGATATTTACATTGCTTGTCATTTCTGGAGTAACAGATCTCCGTTTATCCTGACCGCTGACGATTTAAAGTCTGAAAAGAATAAAATCCGGGTTATTGCAGATGTTTCCTGTGATATTCAGGGGCCGATTGCGTCTTCTATCCGCGCGTCGAAAATTTCCGACCCGATATATGGTTACGACCCGCAGACAGGTTTGGAGTGCGACTGGAAACAGGAAGATGCTATTACCGTGATGGCAGTGGATAACCTGCCATGTGAATTGCCGAAAGATGCTTCTGAGGATTTCGGGAATGAATTGATCAAATCTGTTTTCCCGTATTTGTTCGGAGAAGATCCGGATAACATTATCGAAAGGGGATCTGAAACGGACCTGAATGGAAACCTGACATCGTATTTTGCATATCTGAATGATTATGTAAATCAGTTCACCGCTTAAATTAAAGCTGCTTTCTACTATGGCGATACAAAGAGGAGATAAAAAGATCATCAGGGGATGGGTGATGTATGATTGGGCAAACTCAGTTTACAACCTGGTTATTTCATCCGCAATTTTCCCCATTTTTTATGATACCGTAACAACCAAACAGTATTTGTCAGAGAAAAACCCGGCAAAACCCTGGGATGAGCTGGATCCGTCTCAACTTGGAAAAGGAGAGGAGGTCCTGGTTGATTTCATGGGGATGCATATTCCAAATTCGGCGCTGATGAGTTTTGTGCTTTCCGCATCGTTTTTGGTGGTATCTTTTTCATCGCCTTTTTTGTCGGGAATTGCCGATTATCGTGGTAATAAGAAACGCTTTCTGCAGTTTTTCTGCTATCTGGGCGCACTATCCTGTATTTCGTTGTATTTTTTCACAGATCTGATGCGTGATGGTCTGCTGGAAATAGCCATGCTTTCCCTGTTTTTCGCAAGTATCGGTTTCTGGAACAGCCTGGTGTTCTACAATTCCTATCTGCCTGAAATTGCTCCCAAGAAAGACCTGGATAAAATTTCTGCCCGCGGATTTACGATGGGCTATCTCGGTTCCATGATTCTGCTGATTATCTGTCTGTTGCTGATTACTCCGGCGTTCAGTTTCTTTGACGACCCGAATACTCCTGATAAGACAGAAGGAATGCCTGTAGCTTATTGCTTCATACTGGTTGGACTCTGGTGGATTGGTTTTTCCCAGTTTACATACAGAGTTTTGCCGAATACAACTTCTTCCCGGATCAAGGAAAAAGGATACATCTGGAAAGGATTCAAAGAATTGAGAAACGTATTTTCGGAATTTCGTAAAACCAAACGCCTGAAACGTTACCTGACTTCTTTCTTCTTCTTCAACACCGGAGTTCAGACTGTGATGCTGATGGCAACGTTTTTTGCCAAGAAGGAAATCAACTGGCCCGTAAAAGATGGAAAAGTCGACGACAGCGGACTGATTATTGCTATTTTACTGATCCAGCTTTTAGGAGCTGCGGGAGCTTTTATCATGTCGCGCCTATCCGGCAGAATCGGTAATATTAAAACTCTGGGAATTTCTCTGGTGATCTGGCTGGGTGTTTGTTCTGCTGCTTTTGTTATCGAAACACCAACAGAGTTTTATCTGTTGGCCGGAACGGTTGGAATTGTGATGGGAGGTGTCCAGGCACTGGCTCGCTCCACGTATTCCAAGTATTTGCCTGAAACGGAAGACAACGCCAGTTATTTTTCATTTTATGATGCAACGGAGAAAATCGGGATTGTTACCGGAACCCTGTTTTTCGGGTTGATGGAAATTGGATTCGATTCCATCCGTTATTCTGTTGTTTCCGTGGCATTTTTCTTCATTGTCGGTTTGTTTTTATTATTTCGTATTCCGAAGAATGAATTGGCGAATCTGGAAGGTAATTACGATTAATTCGAAGACCAGATTAAAATTGTCATTCCCCATAATCCGATGAAAATCCGGATTATGGGGATTAAATGTAAAAACGCAATATTACGTTCGGGAAATAATTCTTCTAAAAACAACTTTCTGATTGATTATCCAAAAACTGCAACTAAAAACCGATGTGCC
>JAIRJW010000028.1 GCA_031260455.1 Fluviicola sp. | reverse complement strand
TCCCAGGCATCGGGAGTGTAACTTGAAGAAGTATTTCCACAGTAGCCGTTCAGCTCGCAAACCGGCGTAGCTGCGCTGCAGGTATTTCCCGCAGCCGGATTTGATCCGCATGGTGGCTGGGCATAGCCGACTGAACACAACAGAACGGTCAGCAGAATTAACAACTTTCTCATTTATTCTGATTCTTGTGGTTCTTGATGTAAGCCAGTATGGCTTTATTCTTTTCGGTAGGTTCAACCCTCGCTTTGTAAGTGAAGTGTTCACGAAGTTTGAAAAGTTCCGAATCCGAACACTGGTCGATCAGATCATAAACAACTTTTAAAGGCTGTGTTTTCGATTGCTCGGAAACATAGAGATAATTAATTTTTGCTTGATTACCCGTTCCTTCCTGAGAAAAAGCGGAGAAAGAAAACATAAGTAAAAACAATTGCAGGCTAACAATTTTTTTCATAACGTAGTAGTAAATTAATCCGGTTTGCAAGTATTCAGTACCTTTCAGCACAAACACTATAAACAAAGTAGTAACAGTTCTAAAATTAAAAATTATCTTTTAAAAGAACTAATTTCTTACAATCCTTAACAAAAAAGAAATCAATCGTTTGAATCATAACATTACAAAGGCTCTATCTCATCAACTGAATTTCCCTGTCCGGATTTAAATTGTGCCATCCAAACCAGTCCAATACCCGCTGAGACCGGAAATACAAGCCATAAAGTTCCCCCATCTGCTGACAATCACCAGATCAATGGAAACTGCATTTTCCAATCTGACGAAGAACACATCGTTTATTCTTGTCGCCAGATAATTATCAAAAAATAATTGCACCAATACCATAAATGTGGTATTTTTGTCAACGAAATGCGGCTTTATTTAAAATTAATCTAAATAAAAGTATAATATACTTGTCATGATTACAGTAACAGAACAAGCTAGAAAACAAGCTATTCGCTTGATGGAAGACGAAGGAAAAGCAGGTTATTTCATTCGGGTTGGTGTTGAAGGAGGAGGTTGCTCCGGATTGATGTACCAACTCAAATTTGACAATGAAGAAAAAGCAGACGATAAAGTTTTTGAAGACAACGGAATTAAAGTGGTTGTCGATAAGAAAAGCTTTTTATACCTGGTCGGGACCACTCTGGATTATTCCGGTGGACTGAACGGAAAAGGATTTGTTTTTTCAAATCCGAATGCGGGAAGAACATGCGGTTGTGGTGAATCTTTCTCCTTATAAATATTGCAGACTTAGATGGGTTATACAGAAAACGACTTAGCGAAAGATTTGGAAAATTCGGAATATAAATTCGGATTTACGACAGATATCGAATCGGACAGAGCTCCGCTTGGACTGAATGAGGAGATTATCCGGTTTATTTCAGCTAAGAAAAATGAGCCGGAATGGCTGTTAGAGTACCGTTTGAAATGCTATAAAATCTGGTCTGAAATGACTGAGCCTTCCTGGGCTCACATTTCTTATCCGAAACCTGATTTCCAGGCCATTTCCTATTACGCTGCACCCAAGCAGACGAAAAAATACGAGAGCTGGGATGATGTGGATCCCGAAATGAAAGAAACCATGACCAAACTGGGGATTTCACTGGAAGAACAACAACGCCTGACGGGTGTTGCAGTGGATTTTGTCATGGACTCTGTTTCCGTGGCAACCAGCTTTAAATCGAAATTGAAAGAGCTCGGAATCATTTTCTGTTCCTTCTCCGAAGCAGTTCAGGAACACCCGGAACTGGTGCGGAAATACATGGGATCAGTAGTTCCGCCAACCGATAACTTCTACGCAGCACTGAACTCCGCCGTATTTACAGACGGATCTTTCTGTTACATTCCGAAAGGAGTGCGTTGCCCAATGGAGCTTTCGACTTATTTCCGCATTAACGAAGCCAATACCGGGCAGTTTGAACGAACACTGGTTGTAGCTGATGAAGGTTCTTACGTTTCTTACCTGGAAGGCTGTACGGCTCCTCAGCGCGATGAAAACCAATTGCATGCAGCTGTTGTGGAACTGGTGGCACTAAAAGATGCAGAAATCAAATACTCTACCGTTCAGAACTGGTACCCGGGCGATAAAAACGGAGAAGGTGGTGTTTTCAACTTCGTGACTAAACGCGGATTGTGCGAAACCAATGCAAAAATTTCCTGGACGCAAGTCGAAACGGGCTCTGCCGTAACCTGGAAATATCCTTCCTGTATTCTGAAAGGAGACAACTCAACTGGTGAATTTTACTCCGTTGCGGTAACAAACAATTTTCAACAGGCAGATACAGGAACCAAAATGATTCACCTCGGAAAGAATACCAAAAGTACCATTATTTCCAAGGGAATTTCAGCTGGTAAATCACACAATTCTTACCGCGGACTGGTTCAGATTCATAAGAATGCACAAAATGCCCGCAATTTCTCCCAGTGCGACTCTTTGTTGATGACCGATGAGTGCGGTGCACATACATTCCCATATATCGAATGTAGAAACACGAGTGCAAAAATTGAACATGAGGCTACTACATCCAAGATCGGGGAAGACCAGATTTTCTACTGTCTGCAAAGAGGAATTTCCGAAGAAAAAGCAATCGGTTTGATTGTAAACGGATACTGCAAGGAAGTACTGAATCAGTTGCCGATGGAATTCGCGGTGGAGGCACAGAAATTACTGACCATTAGCTTAGAGGGGTCAGTAGGATAAAAAAGAATTGACAATGCGTTAATTATCAATTGTCAGACACGCAGTATTCAGCTTGACAATTGACAATTCAGCAATTCATAATTGAAGAATAAGATGTTAAAGATCACAAATTTACACGCGTCAATCGACGGAAAAGAAATCCTGAAAGGACTGAATCTGGAAGTAAAAGCTGGTGAAGTTCATGCAATCATGGGACCGAATGGTGCCGGAAAAAGTACCCTGGCCAGTGTTTTGGCAGGTCGTGAAGAGTACGAAGTTACAAAAGGTTCCGTTGATTTCGACGGAGCAGATCTGCTGGAAATGGCAACGGAAGACCGCGCAAGAGAAGGTTTGTTCCTGGCATTTCAATATCCTGTTGAAATCCCGGGAGTTTCCAATGTGAATTTCCTGCGTACTGCATTAAATGAAATCCGTGAATACCGCAAACAAGATCCCATTTCTGCAAAAGACTTCATGGCTCTGGTAAAGGAAAAATCCGCTATTGTGGAATTAGATGCCAAACTGGCTTCACGCTCTGTAAACGAAGGATTCTCTGGAGGTGAGAAAAAACGCAACGAGATTTTCCAGATGGCAATGCTGGAGCCAAAACTTTCCATCCTGGACGAAACGGATTCCGGACTGGATATTGACGCACTTCGCATTGTTGCAAACGGAGTAAACAAACTGAAATCGGATAAAAACGCTACTGTCGTGATTACGCACTACCAACGTTTGCTGGATTACATTGTTCCGGATTACGTTCACGTATTGTACAACGGACAGATCGTGAAATCAGGACCAAAAGAGCTGGCGCTGGAACTGGAAGAAAAAGGCTACGACTGGATTAAGGCGGAATTTGCTCATTAATAAATCAGATTCAGATGCAAATCATTGAAAAAGAATCAGCAGCAAGCATAAACTGGCAATTGAACGGATCTTTTGTACTGAATCCGGAGTTGCGCCAGAAAGCACTTAAGGTGCTGGATCAGACTCCATTTCCGACAACCAAAACTGAAGCCTGGAAATACACACGGGTTGCAAAAATCAAAAACGGTTATTTCGCAGTTCAGGAAAATCCGTTGACTGTTAGCGGAAACTTTGTGTTGGATACAAATTCCCTGCAATATGTCTTTGTTAACGGGCATTTTTCAGCGGCACTTTCTTCCAGAACTTACCCGGAAGGATTGAAAATTGAAGCACTTTCCCAGATGGATCCGCTTGAAACCGTTGTTTTTGGCACGGATATTCCACTGGAAGGAGAAGTATTTTCTGCTATCAATACAGCCTATACAACTGACGGTTTATACGTGCATGTTTCTGCTAAAATGCAGATTGAGCCAACGATCGAAATCATCCAGATCAACACCGGTAAAAATGTGCTTTCCAACCTGCATCATATATTGGTTGCAGAAGCATTTTCAGAAGTACGTTTCGTTCAGCGCTCTGTTTCAGTGGATGGAACTGAGAACTTCAGCAATGTGATCTCGGAAATCCGCGTGGGGAAAAACGCAAAATTGACGATTGATAAACTCCAGGAAGAAAATGAATCCTGCTTCCAGGTTTCAAGCGAATTGGTACATCAACAGCAAGATTCGAATTTCACCATTAATACCGTTACTTTAAACGGAGCTTTGGTTCGCAATAACCTGACAATTGAAGTAAACGGACAGAACTGTGAAACACACCTGAACGGGGCATATATTTTAAACGGAACACAACATGTGGACAATCATACGGTCGTAGATCACAAAGTGGCAAATTGCGAATCCAATGAATTGTACAAAGGTGTGATCGACGGAAAAGCAACGGCTGTTTTCAACGGGAAAGTGTATGTTCGCAAAAATGCTCAGAAAATCAACGCATTTCAGTCAAACGGAAACGTTTTGTTGAGTGATGATGCAACAATCAACAGCAAACCGGAACTGGAAATTTATGCTGACGATGTGAAATGTTCGCATGGTTCCACAACAGGACAGCTGGATGAGGAAGCTATTTTCTACCTGCGCGCACGAGGATTGAGTAAAGCAAGTGCCCGCCAATTGATGGTAGGAGCATTTGTAGAAGATGTCTTGCAGAAAATTGAAAATGAATCTGTAACAAATCGCATTCATTCCATTTTAAAAGAACGGTTTAATTGGGTTATTGAATAATCCAATTCTTAATAATTCTCTTTAAAACTAAAAAATCCAATAGCAAAAACTACTGGATTTTCTTTGTTATTCTATTCACTAACTGAACAACCTATTCAGGTTTTTTTTTCATTGTATTCAAAACCGGTTCTGGCTGGCCTTTGGAAGCTGGCTGGTTCTCCCGGGAGACTGGTTCCGCCTGCACAGCAGGGCTGACTGTTCTACTCATCGAGTTTACCAATACCGTGTCCAAAATGTGCTCCTGTGAAGAAGTCGTCTCTATCAGAACCGGGGCAGCGATTGTTTTTTTCTGGTTGGAAACCTGCTGCTGGGAAAATGCTGATATCGAGCACAAGCTCAATCCGATGATTAACAAAAATCGTTTCATGATTTATCCGGCATTAATTTAGTACCATAATTGTCATTTCTCCCGGGTTTACATCCGTAGAAGGGTTTCCACCGATAGTCACTACAGATGTTCCTGAGGACCTGCAGGCTCTCAAATCGATGGTGTGCGTTCCTGCCGGCAATGTAACCATCGTATTCAACGCTCCGACACACAAACCGGTCGTTGCAGAGGTATTCGTAATAAACATCCGGTTCCATCCGCCATTTGCCAAAGGGTTTCCATCGACGTGAACTACAAAATCCACAGTTGAATAACCTGCTGCTGTCAAAGTAGTATTCAATGCTCCGATACTTACCCAAATAATCACCGTTGAAGGGCTCGCCAAAGTAAATGTTTGAGTCATTCCCGGTTGTACGGTCAATGCAGTCGTATTTACTCCTGTTCTTGCAGCAGAACTGTAAACGTGGTATTTGTTGATTACTCCGGAAGGACCCTGAGGGCCTGTTGCTCCAGTTGCTCCCGTAGGACCCGCTGGACCTTGTGGGCCTGCCGGACCTTGTGGACCTGCTGCACCATTAATTCCATCGACTCCATTTGCTCCGTCTGCTCCCGCCGGACCTTGAGGGCCTGTTACTCCAGTTGCTCCCGCAGGGCCCACTGGACCTTGCGGACCTGCTGAGCCTATTGCTCCATCTGCACCTGCCGGACCTTGAGGACCCGCTGGACCTGTTGCACCTATAACACCACTACTACACAAGCTTTGCCAAACTGCGGCAGAACTTTCATAGAAAAAGAAGCAGTTTACATCAATATCATACACCAACAATCCTTCTGTTGGAGTCGCAATAGCGGTTCGCTGAGCTGTTGTCATTCGTGGGACTAAAACCCCCTGACTGGTAGATTGCATATCCAAAACGGCATTCGGATTTGGCGTTGTAGTTCCAATTCCTACGTTGTTCTGTGCATAAACTGCATTCAACCCGAAAATCAGGGTGAACACAGCAAGTAAGTTCTGTTTTTGTTGCATAAAGACTTTTGATTAGTTTCTGATAACTGTTACGTTACCTTGATAGTTGTATTTTTTAGAAGCAGAAGATGCCCGTAATTTATAGAAATAAACTCCGTCATCCACAGGCTGTCCGTTCCATTTTCCATCCCAGATCACTGCCGGGTCGCTGGAGGTAAAAACAGTATTTCCCCACCGGTTAACAATAACCAGATCGTATGATTTGATTCCGACAGTTTTGATCAGGAAAAAGTCATTGGTTCCGTCATCATTCGGAGTGATGATGTTCGGTACCACAATATCATGAAAAATTTCGATCGTTTGGGTAGTGCTTCCCGAACAACCGTTGTTATTAGTAACAATTAAAGTAACCTGGTACGAATCTCCTCCGTCTTCATACGTATGCGCAGGGTTCTGAACAGATGATCCGTTCCCGTCTCCGAAAAACCAGTTCCAGGAAACTGACCCGAAAGTCTGATTCGTAAAACTGTAACTGGGTCCGTCCTCCGTATACGTAAATTGCACTGCAGGAGAAGGATTGACTATCGGAGCGCAATTCCCCGGTTGCGAGCTACATCCGTTCGTACCCTGGTCTACTACGGTAACCTGTCCGGTTCCGGTAGTCCAGTCTGCAGTTACACTGGAAGTTCCCTGCCCCCCCGTGATTGTTCCGTTCGAAGGGAAGATCCATTGAAAATTCCCCGATCCCCCGGTAACCGAAAATACATTGTTGGATGAATTTTCGCAGATTATCGGACAATTCAGGGTCGGAGGCCCTAGTTTAGCTGTCGATAAAATATAAGGTTCTCCCGGGTTCGAAAAATTCCATCCGGCTTTTGTCCGGGTTGTGAATCCTCCATTTATACCGGATGTTGTTGTGGCCATGTCGTTCCAATTTGTACTGGCAGTTCTCCAATGAGCCATTCCGGTCCAGTCTCCGTCATCCGCAATGATGTAAAACATACGGACATCCGTTGGTGCAGAACCACTCTCCCGGTTAATGGAATGATAATACGCCGGGTTCAGAGCACACATATTTCCATCTGTCTGGGCACGGTTAAAATTGTCATTATTCGCGTCATAATTGTTGAAACGAACGGCATACAAAGAGCTTTCATTCGTCTGAGGAGTCAGTTCAATCGGGCGAAAACGCAACGTTCCGTTACTGGATCCCGTCGGAAACAAATAGATTCCAGTTGAGTTTGTAGTTCTCATAAAAGTTCCGGGCTGCAAGCTGCTCACAAAACCTTCCGCTCCGAATGTATTGGTATAAGTCACCGCAGCAACTGCCGGATTCAGAACAGTAAAGGTATTGGCCTGCGTTTCGAGCTCCCGGGCATTGATCTGCAAAATACCTGTCGGACCAGTAGATGCGTTTACTCCCTTCAGGGTCTTTTTCCGGTTATTCCCAGCACCGGTTCCCGTCAGTACCAGGTTGTTGAATGTTGTCGAAATCCCGCTTGAGGAAGTAATGAACTGCTGGGTATTTCCGAAAAGTGTCACTGTTGATGTTCCTGCATTAAAAACTCCGTCGTTAATCCAGTCCTGCTCGACCAGGTAAGCCCCATTTCCGCTGGAAGCAGCATTTGGTCCGATCCGGAATGTTCCTGGAAGCGAAAGCGTTGAATTTTTAGTAATCGTGAGATTCCCCTGGTTGGTAAGCACGGTTGACTGAGCCAGCTCCATACCACCATTTACCTGAACAAGCGCTCCGGTAGCAATAGAAAGGATGGCTCCATTTGAGTAAAAAATTTGCCCGAAAGAACAAAACAAGCAAAACAATACAAGTATTCCACTTAGTAGCAGTTTCATACAGTTTCAGTTTAGACGTGACACAAATATAAATTATTATTTTTTAAAACCAAACGTTATAATGTATAAAATAGTTGCATACGGTACTGATTTCACAAGAGTTAGGTGAATATTCGAACAACTTTGTGAAATTAATTTTATCTTACGTTGATATTCGAAAATTCAGGTTAAATATTATTCAAAGCAATTGAAACGCATCTATTATTTTTGCATTATGGAAGAACGTTTGGATAAATTATTGGTAAACCTGGGCTTGGTCACTTCGCGAGCCAGAGGGGAAGAGCTGATTAAAAACGGAGATGTCCTGGTCAATGGAATCTCAGTTGAAAAACCGGGGAAGAAAATTCCACCGGATGCCCGAATTTTATTACTGAACGAAGAATTAACCTGGGTTTCACGCGGAGCATTAAAGCTTTTGAAGGCTATTGACCATTTCGGGATCTCTGCAGAAGGAAAATCGTTCATCGACCTGGGAGCTTCTACCGGGGGATTCACTGAAGTTTTGCTGAATAAAGGTGCTGCACATGTTTATTGTGTAGATGTGGGTCACGGGCAGCTTCATGAGCGCATCCGGGAAAATCCGGATATCAGCAATATTGAGAAAACACACATTCGTGAACTGACTACTGCACATGTTCCTGAGCCAGTAGATGGGATCGTAATCGATGTTTCGTTTATCTCCCTTGAAAAAGTACTTCCTTTCACTGGCAGTTTTGTTCAACCGGGCGGAATACTGGTTGCTTTAATCAAACCGCAATTTGAACTCGAAAAAAAATTCCTCAACAAACATGGAGTTGTGAAAAGTGCTTCTGTTTATCCGGAAATCCTGCAACGAATCGAAAGGACAGCCAGCGACTCACATTTTGAAGTGGTCGGAATCATTGATTCACCGATTGTTGGAGGCGATGGGAATAAGGAATTTTTATTGTTTGCACGAAAGAAGACAGATCATTCAATTGAGAATTAAAATCTAACCTGTTCATCTTTCAAAAGACAGATGTAAATGACTGATTATAGGCAAGGTAGTTCACGAATTATTTTGATTTTTTAGTCAGTTCGTAGTGTATTGAAATAAAAGTAATTTTATCATAAACTATAAGTCGTAAATGGAATCAAGAAAAATATTTAAGTGCTTTATTTCATCACCGGGTGATTGTAATTCAGAAAGAGAAGCTTGTCAAAAAGTCATAGAAAATATTAATGCAGGTATTGCAAAACATCTATGTGTTGGTTTAGAAGCATTCATGTGGGAATACGATGTGCTTCCAGATATGGGGAAAAATGGACAAGACATAATAGATGAACACATAAAAAAATCAAATTACGATGTGTTCATTGGTATTATGAAAAACCGTTTTGGACACGCTACAAAAAAAGCAGGAAGTGGAACAGAACACGAATTTAAAGACGCTCTTGAAAGAAAGAAAAATGAAAATAGTCCATTTCCAAGAATAATATTTTTCTTCGGTAAAGAAAATGTTGACCCCGATAATTTTGATTTTGAGCAATTTCAAAAAGTAAAAACATTTAAATCAAGCATCTCGCCGCAGGGTATATATGTTGACTTTGCGGGTACTGATAATTTTTCTTTGTTATTGAGCCAAAAGTTGGAACTTTTTATAAAAGAACATGCTCAGATAGAAAACGCAGAAAAGAAAATTAAAGAAATAGATGTTGTACTTAAACATTTGGAATACGATTTGTCAGAATCTTTAAAAACTTATAATGAAACAACACCTGTATGGATAGACCCAATTATAAGTTCAAAAAGAGAAGTTCCCACAAGTCCTAACAAAAACATTGAAAATAAAGTAGAACTTGATTCTATTATTAAAAATCCTAAAGACATTGTACTAAAAGCACCTTCAGAATTTGGATTAACCTCACTTGCTCATTTTATGAAGCGTGAGGCTTGGAAAAATGGTAAAATATTTATTTACATTGATTCAAAAAAAACAAAAAAACATAAGATTGTAAATCAGATAAAACAAGAAATTGAAAATTACTATTTTTCTGATGTTACAAAAATAGATTGCATTCTACTTGATTCTGTTTGTTTTGAAGAAAACGGAGTTATGCAAATGATTAAAAATATCATTGATGAGTTTACAAATGTTCCTCTAATAATTTTCAATACTTTAGATAACAATTTTTTTCTAAACCCCCAAGAAGATGATAAGGTTGAAATAAAGCGTAATTTTAAGTCTCTTTATTTGTTACCTCTTCCGCAAAATGAATTACGAAAAATTGTAACAACTTATTCTAAAAATAAATCAATAGCAGAGGATTACAATATAGTTCTTGATAAGGTTACAAAGGATTTGGAAATCTTAAATATGCACCGAACACCTAAAAATTGCATCTCTATTTTAAGAGCTTCTCATAAAATAGGTTCGGAATATAACCCAATTAACAGAACAAAACTACTTGAAGCGATTTTAAATACAATCTTTGAAGAATATGAAATTCCAACATTTCACAACAAAAAACCCGATTTAAAAGATTGTACGTTTGTTTTAGGTTATTTGTGCGAATTATTGGTTTTGAAAAACGATTTCTATTTTACAGAAGATTTTTTTAAAACAGAATTAAAAAAATTTTGCAATTCAAATTTAATTGATTTGGATTTGAATTATCTCTTGAATGCTTTAGTTGATAATTCGATATTTGGTAAAACAACTTCTAATTACTTATATTTTAAGAACACTTATTGGGTTTTCTATTTTATTGCTCATAGAATGAATATGAATAAAACGTTCTTACAGCAGGTTTATGACAACCGTAGCTATATTGATTATCCGGAAATTATTGAATTTTACACAGGTATAGACAGAAACAAAGAAGATGCTTTAAATATTTTAAATAAAGACTTGGTAGAAACGCTACAAGTTGTTCGGGAAAAAGTGAAGATACCTGATAATTTGAATCCATATAAATCTATCACTTGGAATCCAGATGTACCAGCTTTAGAAAGAGAACAAGAAAAGCTAAAAGAAAACGTGATTTCATCGGGTTTACCGGATGAAGTAAAAGACAAATACGCAGATAAACACTACAACCAAATCAGACCATACAACCAAGTTATTAATTCTGTATTTAGAGATTATTCTTTTTTAGTTTTAATGAGACAAATTTCTGCTACGGCAAGAGCATTAAGAAATAGCGATTTTGTGGATGTTAATTTGAAAAAAGACGTTTTAGATAAAATAACGCAAGGCTGGAATGAGCTTAATAAACTCTTAATTATTTTACATCCGCTCTTAGCTGACAGGGGTAATGTTATTTTTGAAGGGGCTGCGTTTGAACTTGATGAAGATGATTTTAATATTGATGATGTTAATCAAAAGAGACTTGCTGTTTTGCTTGCTGTTCCTACAAATGTTGTGAAATTTTTTAAAGATGATTTGTTTTCAAGTAAAATGGGACCTTTATTGATAGACAAAGCAAATGACGAAAAAAACAGCCTCATAAAACACGAGTTAATGCAATTAATAATTGCAGAAAGACCAAATGGGTGGCATAAAGTAATTGATGAATATATTGTTGAACTTGATAAAAATTCTTTTTTTCTATCAGATGTTTTAATCACGTTGAACTATAATAAAGAGTTTAAAGCTACAGAGGAAAATGATAAAAGAATAATTGGAACTCTTGCTCAAAAATGCAGGGCAAAACACATTTTTCAAAAAGATAATCCTGATATGGGATTGATAAATCGTGCAAAGAAATTATAAAATGATAAAACTGACAGATAAATATTTTGATACTTATGCCTCTATGCTTGATATAAATATTGAAACAGCATTAGAACAAGTAAAGCAACGGGAATGGACTGTAGAAAGTTTTCGTTTTTATACAGCCGTCTCTGTTATGTCATCGTCACGCATTGAAGGAGAAACAATGGAAATAGACAGCTATCTAAAACATAAGTTACAGGATATTGAATATTTACCCAATCTTACTGAAAAACCAAACGATTTATTTGAAGCGTATGAATTTGCAAGGGACAATACGTTGACACTTAAAAATTTTTTTGAAGCTCATAGAATTGCCACCAAACACTTATTACCTGAAAGCCAACGTGGTATTGTCAGAACGGGAAATATACTGATTATGGAACAGCAAACACAAAAAATACAATATGAGGCAGCTTTATCTTCGATAGTAAAAAAAGAGTTTGAAGTTTTTTGGTCGGAATTAGAAACATTAATTCAACAAAAACTAAGTCCACAACAAGTTTTTTACTATGCTTCACTCATTCATTTGGTGTTTGTAAAAATTCACCCATTCAATGATGGTAATGGCAGAACGGGACGATTACTTGAAAAATGGTTTTTGACAACTATGCTTGGAGAAAAGGCCTGGTACATAGGAAGTGAACATTACTACTACAAAAAACTTCAGGCATATTATCATAATCTTGCACGAGTTGGATTGTTTTATGACGATTTGAACTATGAAAAATCAGTTCCTTTTTTGCTGATGCTGCCAAATGCAATAACTAATGGTTAAACAACCCGTGAAACCGAAAAAACTAAAAAGGCAAAACAGAAAACACCTTGCACATAACGAATAGATAATGTCAATCGCGATATCGCAATATTGCGAACCACCTGGATTTAAAGGAATAGAGCGGCTATTTCTACGGGAGCACTACGATTCACTCCCCGATCCAACCCACTCTCCAGACATCATTTTTTCAGCTATAAATATCAGATTTTCCACTTCCAGCTGCTTGCGATTGGTTTCAATGCTGAACCCCTGTTTTTGTTATTTTTAGAACATTCCGAAGTAACAAACACCGTTTCGCCAGAAAATGGCCGGGAAAGGAATCTTGATCGTATTCAAAGGTTTCAGTACTTTCCGGATCCAGGGCTTTTTCACCGGGATCTGTGCCCAGTCGATATCCAGGGAAATTGCGTATTCCTGCTTTGCATAGTATGTTTTTCCCGTGCTTATATCGGTGTAAGTATTATTGTAACCATGCAATTTCGCATCAATACTGTAACCGATTCCAACCTGGATCCATTTGGGGAAGCGGGATTCGCGGAAAAAAGTTCCGGGAGCCACGCACAACCAGTAACTCTGAGCGTTGTAATCTTTCAACAGTCGCTGAGGAAAGTTCGCTCCCAATGCATCCGGGCGGATTTTAGCATACGGAGAAGGCTTGTAACCGAATTTCAACTGAATCCGTTGCTCGTTCCAGCCCAGTTGCTGACCGATGAACAATGCGGTACCGACGGTGTTTGCAGTCAGATCTGCTACGGAAAATCCCCATTCGGCACTAAATCCGTCCAGTATTTCTACTGACAACTGGTAAGTCCAGGCAATTCCTCCCGAAAGCCAGATTGCTTTTTTACATGGCATCCGCGCCCAGTGCCAGGCGGAATATTCCATCACAGAAAGGCGGTAAGCAGTGAACGCATGCCCACACTTGTCCATGTACAACCATTCTTTGGAATCGTTGAAAAAATGAAAGTTGGATTTGGGATATTCCTTGTACCAAATAGCGGAAAGTAATGCAACACTCCCTCCTCCAACTGCCATGCTGGTCCCGGCAACCCAATAAGATCGCTTATTCCAGGAGGAATCCTGCTGGGCAAAGGAACCGGAAGCAACAAAAAAAAGACAGAGAAGGAATACTTTCACACTGGAAAAATACAACTTTCTGTCTTCACATGCTGCCCGGATAAACAAGCATTTTGTTACTAACGAGCCAATGCTACTTCAAAGGTCACATCCACCAGATCGCCGATCTTCGCATCCGGTGTCATGTTGTGTTTGGTTCTGTCCACAACGGATTTTCCCACAAATACCAACATCTCGCTATCATTTTTGGTCACTTTGGATACGAAACGCAGGTTCACAATTACTTCTACTTTCATCCCCACAAAATCCAGGTCGCCGGTAATTTTGTAGTCCTCACCTACTTTTTCAATTTTCCTGGAAGTATAGGTAATTTTCGGATATTTCTCCGACTCGATGAATTCCTCACTCAAAACGGATTCATCCCGAATATTGTTGAAAGTTGTTAAACTCTCACTCTTCATACTTACTTGCAGACTTTTGATTACTCCCGCCTTGTCCAGCTGTACTTCCGCAGCAAAATCTTTAATTGCTCCGGCTGTTCTGCCTGCCGGAGGACCTACTTCAAATTCCAGTTTCGAATTCGCAGCAACACTTTTCCACGCTCCTGCATCGCCATCTGTTAATGCAATGGCAGGGATGTCCATCACATCTTTTTTCTTCCCCGTTTGATTGGCAAGTTCATTTCCGGTATCCAGTAAGGTTTCAACTTTTAGTTTTTCCGGCTGGAAAAGAGAATCAACCAGGTTCGTAAATCCAATCAGGATCAGCGGAAGCAGAATTCCCGGAAACGGTTTGTGCGTGTTTGCCCGCTCCACCAAAGCCAAACCCAGTGAAGAACCGATGATCGCACCCAACAAAGTTGGCGTACCTCCGAAATTCCCGTTAATAAAACCAAAGCTTATCAAAACCCCTAAAATGAGGATTGGAATGAACAAACCCAGGAAGGCATTTTTCATAGATCTGCACGCCCACAAAGCTCCCAAACCTGAAAGGATTCCCATCCACAGATTTCCTTTTTGCAATGAATCGGAAATTCCTTCCAGCGAATTCAGGGAGAAAAGGATCCAGGCAACAGCAAAAAGCAACACACTCAATTGCAAACCGCTGTTTGAACGAAGTGCTATAATGGAACTGAAATAACCTGTCGCCAGCAAAATCACACCAAAAGTAGACACGAAGAAGGAGGATGCAAACACAAATAATCCGAAGTAAACCAGTGAAACTGCTGCATCAAACTCCTTTCCGTCTGCCCTAAACCAGCGAACCGCAAAGTAATCCTTGATTTTAGCAAGAAGCGGGATCAACGACCCGATAATGGCAAACACGGCGACTTCAAAAGTCCAGTTTACTTCAAAACCCTGGTAAGTTGCTTTCGCCCCGATCGGGATCAACGCCAGAAGCCCGACAAAATAAGGTGCCACCTTCCTGATTTTCGCGGAGAGCAACGAGATCAGATAGCCCAGTGTCACCATTCCCAAAAGGGTAAAACAAATCATATCCAATGAGGGATCTTCTTCAAATCCATTGGTCAATGTAACAATTAAACAACCGATTGTGATGCTTAATGAAGTTCTGAAGAAGAATGGTGATTGTATTAAAAAGGCAGTTATAATTGTAAGAATGCCTACACCAAGTCCAAGATAATTTTCCATAATCGTCAATTTTCAGCAAGTATACAAATAATTTATTTACCAAGGTAATTATTTCATTCAAAATGAATTTTCAATGAAAATTTAGACTAAAAAATGGAACTTTCCAAAGATAATTTTAACGAAACGGGAGATTTCAAATGTTTCTCAGAGAAATAAGTGATTTTTGATCTGCTTCTTCAGTAACTGATGAAAAACAGGATCCGACAGGGAATTCTCCAACAATTCCAGATGCTGAATCCGGTGGCAATCGCTGCCCAGCAAATCAATCAAATCTGCTTTCAGAAGTCGCATAGCCTGGTTTTTCACTTCCGGTCCATAGTGTCCGGTAAAGGAATTCAGGTTGACCTGGATCAGGCAGCCGCGATCCCGCAATTGCTGCGCTACATCAACGGAAGGATGATAATAGAGGTATCTTTCGAAATGAGCCAGAACTGGTTGGTATCCGGCGGATTTCAGTTGAAAAACAAGCTCTTCTGCCTGAGAAGGCTGATTCCTGAATGAAAATTCAAATAAAATGTGGTTTCCGTGAAAAGGAAGCAGGTCTTTGGCCCGGATCCGCTCAAAAAAGGTTTCATCGAAATAATACTCTGCTGATGCTTCCAGGCGGAGTTTTAATCCCAGTTCTGCGCTTACTTTACGGACCTCTTCCAGTTTGCGGAGAATGATTTCAGCTGTATTGTCGTAAACTCCCGACATAATGTGTGGGGTAAAAATAAGCTTCTGATATCCTAATTCCCCGAATTTCCGGAGCATCCCGATTGTGTGATCCATGGAAGAAGCTCCGTCATCAACTCCCGGAAGCAGGTGGTTGTGTATATCAACCAGTAAAGTTCCTCCCAGACCGGCAGTTTCTTTCTTCCGATGTTTAAACACACCGAGCAGGCTCATATTAACGTTGATTGTACATGTTGTTGTAATATTCCTGATAGGCTCCGGAAGTTACTTCTTTCACCCAATCCTGGTTTTCCAGATACCATTTTACGGTGCTTCTCAATCCCTCCTCAAACGTGATGTCCGGTTTCCATCCCAGCTCATCAAAAAGTTTCGTTGCATCAATGGCATAACGCAAATCATGTCCCGCACGGTCTTTCACACAGGTAATCAGTTTTGCACTTTCCCCTTCTTTTCTACCGAGTTCTTCATCCATGATCTTGCACAATTCATGTACCAGGTCAATGTTACGCCACTCATTCCAGCCTCCGATGTTGTAATTACAACCAATTGCTCCTTTATGGAAAATCAGGTCGATTGCACGTGCATGGTCTTCCACCCAAAGCCAGTCGCGCACGTTGATCCCCTCACCATAAACCGGCAATGGTTTCTTATTCAGGATATTGTTAATCATCAGCGGGATCAGTTTTTCGGGATGGTGGTTACTTCCATAGTTATTGGAGCAATTTGAGCGCTTAACCGGAAAACCGTATGTGTGATAATAAGCCGAAACAAAATGATCGGAAGCAGCTTTCGATGCCGAATAAGGGCTCCGTGGATCATATGGAGTAACTTCAGTAAAAAAACCTTCCGATCCGAGCGATCCGAAAACCTCATCGGTAGAAACATGATAGAATACGTGTCCTTCGCCTGATTTCCAGTAAGCCCGCGCCTGGTTCATCAGGTTTACGGTTCCGACCACATTGGTGTGAACAAATTCCATTGGTCCTTCAATGGACCTGTCAACGTGCGACTCTGCCGCCAGGTGAATGACATCTGTAATCTGATAGTTTTCGAAAGCAGCCTTCACCTCCTGTTCAGAGGTAATATCTCCTTTCACAAAATGGTGGTTTTCAGCCGCCATCACATCTTTCAGATTGGCCAGGTTCCCCGCATAAGTCAGGGCATCGAAAGTCACAATCTGATACGCAGGATATTTATTAACCAGCAAGCGAACCAAGTGTGAGCCAATGAAGCCTGCACCTCCCGTAACCAGAATATTCATAGAAATTTAGCTCTTTGATGTAAAGTTACACAAAATATCATGTGATTCCGGGGATTTTCCCAAACATCAGACAGATCCTTTCTCAAGGAAAGAAAAAATGCAGGCAGGAACACTGCGCCTGCCTGCACCTCCCTTTCCAATTATTATTGGATCACTAATTTGATAGTGCTTGTTTTGCTTTCGCTCTGAACGCGAACAAAGTAAATTCCAGGATTCCAGCCACGAACAGACAATTCCGTCTGAGCATCCAGTTTTCCAATTGTAGCGACCAATGTTCCATCCACAGAATAAACTGTTGCAGATGCATCCGTTGTTTCAGGAATTGCAATCGTTACTTTATCAGAAGCCGGGTTCGGATAAAGGCTCAATCCCTGGATTCCGTTCTCCTCAATTCCTGCAGTGCCGGTCACCACGATCGTCTGAATCACGGTTTGAGTTCCACATCCGTTTGTCAGCGTTGCAGTTACCATATAAGGTCCCGGTACTGTGTATGTATGACTCACAGTAGACGGAGCATTTACCAGGACAGCAGATCCATCTCCGAAATTCCAGGAGTAAGAATCAACATTTTGCGGATTCAATACCGTGAAAGTATAAGTCGGTGTGTTATTCTGAACATACAATGCACTGTTTGCACTCGGAATGTTATTTACCGACACATTAACAGAACCAATACCGACACATCCGCTCGTATTTGTTACATACACCACGTATGCACCCGGTTGTGTTACGGTTCTTGTTTGAGTTGTGATCTGGGAATTACTCCAAACGTAAGTAGAACCCACGTTTCCTGCATCCAGTACCAGAGATTCTCCCTGGCAGATTGTAGTGTCGTTTCCAAGTACTACCAGCGGATTCAGATTTTTTATCTCAATCGTCTTGATCTTCTTCGCGCAGGAAGTTGTACTATTACTGCTCATCCAAACATCGTAAATCCCTGGCTGTATGTTCGTAAATACTCTTCCCAGCTGCCATGTTGAAGGTGTTTGACCTGAAGGGATCAGTGCAAACCAGGAAACCGGAGCCGTAACAGTCACATTCGAGATTGCCTGGCGCAATGCGTCACCTCCCGTAGATGCACTGAATACATGTTTCCAAGTCGCAGTATTTGCAGTCATATAAGCTGCTGGCATCTGAACATTGGAGAAAATGGTTGCTCCACCAACTGTCAAACCAGCTTTCCCGAATACATCAATGGTAAATACTACCTGAACATCTACTCCCAGTTTCCAGGAAGCAGCATTAGACGAATAATAGATTGTTGAAGGAGTAGTCGGAGTAACAGCTGTACCACTTACACCTCCTGTATTTCCATAAACCAGATAGATTCCGGTAATGTTTGGACTGTTATCAGCAGCATCAAAAATCAATCGTAGTTTGGAACCGCTACCATCCTGATTACCGCTATTTGAAATATCATCTGCAAAGGAATAAGAAATTCCATCTGCACCTCCGGTACCGTATACATTGATTGGCTGATCTGCAGTCATTTTGAAACTTAAAGTCATTGCATTATTGGTCCCGGGGTGGAAGTTCGGATCCGTGATAATAATAGAACCATTACTGCCTGTTGCGGAAGGAGTCAGTACCGCTCTTCCTCCTGTAATTGCAGCCACACCTTGCAGGGATACATTCGTCAAATCCGTTGCAGCATTCGCAAATGGATTGGAATAAACCGTATTTGTGGTTACCTGGCCGAAAGTATTATTCAAAGAAACCGTTCCTCCCAGGTTGTTACAATCGTAATTTACTACGCTCGCTGTTGCACCGAAACCTACAATCACAGATGCCAGACTGGAGTCGATTGCATCCGGACAAGTTGTTGAACGGAAATCATAGTATATTTTGTAAATACTGTCGGTTGAAGGAGTAAATGTATAGGTATTTCCTGAACTCCAAGGCTGAAGTTCCGCACCGTTTGCCCCGATGAAGCGATATTCGTAGGCACCTCCTCCATAGATTACTGCCGGAGAAGCATTTGCAGTTACTGTAACAGGAGAACCCGGAGAGCAGATCGACGTTGGTAAATAGGATGCTGTTTTCTCAATTTTAGAAAGCGGAGAAACAATTATCATAGCTGTATCCTTACAGCCAGCCAGATCCGTACCAACCACTGAATAGGTTGTTACATTCGCTGGGTTTGCACTTACCGTACTGTTGTTTGTTACGTTCAAGCCTGTTGCAGGAGTCCATGTATAAGTATCTGCACCGCTGGCGGTAACCACTGCCGGGGTTCCCGAACAAAATGCCAATGATGAATTATTGACAGAAACAGATGGAGCCTGATTCACAACAACAGATACTTCTTCTGAAATATCCTGATCACTTGTTGCAATACAAGTCGTTAATAAACGAGCATTAATTGTTTCGGTTGGATTAGTAGAAAATACTGCTGAAGTACCCGTAGGGTAATTTCCCCAGCCAGACCCATTGTTAAATTGCCACTGGAAATTCAAGCCAGTCACAAATGACATGCCAGTAGCTGAAAAATCAACCTGTGTAGGTGAGTTAGAGCAAATTGTAGAAACAGAAGAAACTGCAGTTGCATGTGCAGGCATTCCTGAACACGATACAGAGGGAACATGGACAAATTGCGCCTGAGGTACGTAAGAGAACAACGAACTTGCAGTGGGCGGTGAAGCCGGATTCGGATTGGTTGCATCATTGTAATAATAGAGTGCTCTGTTTGCCCCGGTACTTTGAGAACGCCATGTAATGCCTGAATAACTTGCAGTATTCTCATCAACGCCCACAACTACGTTACTTACGCCATCCCATAAAAATGGAGTCGTTAATGTGATTTCCATCCATGTGTTAGCGGCCGGAGCTGTTAAATTTCCGGAGAATACCTGAGTCAAATTTGCCAAAGGAATCCAGGAAGTAGTGTTAGCAAAGCTTGCAGTAGCCGTATTTCCCATATAAACCGTCCAGGAATTTGCATTAGTCAACGATCCTGTAACGTTGAAAAAGCGAATTTTTGTGATATAATTCGGCTGACCTGCTACCGCAGTATTAAAATCTGATGCCAGATAAATTTGTTGGGAATACGTATAGCCGTAAAGGCCATATATTGGCAATTGAGTAGTTGTAGTTACTCCCGTCGCCACACTCGTAGTCACGGTCTGAGCCTGGGAAAAGAAAGAAATTAGTGCCATTGCAAGCACAAAAATGGCCCTGCCTGGCAGAATCCCCCTACGCATTTTGTTGAAAGTAAGTTTTTTCATAAGATTAATTTTTAGCTAACTTATGGATAATTTTGAAGTTTTTACTAAAAGTTTATTGAGACAAAAAGGAGACAAACGCATTTTTTGTTAAATGATTAATAATAAGAACTTTAAAGCGTGTCAAATTTAAACTAAATTGCTTTGATAAAACGTGTCAAGTCGTCAGATGATTCAATGTCCAGTTTTTTACGAAGGCGCAAATTGGTCTTTCTGACTGAGTCCGGAGAAATGGCCAGTGTGCGAGCCATTTCGGTATTCGAGAGGTTTAATTTGATTAGAGTAGCCAGACGAATCTCAGCAGCAGTTATTTCAGGAAACCGATTATGAAAGAATTCAAAAAAGCCCGGATTCAGTTTTTCAAACAAACGCTTGAATTCAATCCAGTCATTCTCCGTCAGTAACAAAAAAGACTGCAGGTTGTTCAGCATCGTTTCCCGTTCGGAATCCGACTGTGTGTACTGGTTCTTTTTGGCAGTTTCAAGTTGCTCGCTCAGTTCAAAGATCACTTTGTTCTTATCCAGAATCGTGGATAACAAAGCGCACATTTCACGTTCCGTGGCACTCAGCTCATCTTCCATTTCCCGGGCTTTCAATGTAAGGATTTCTTTGTCTTGAAAACGCTTATGCTGAATCTGCTTGATGATAATAAAACTGGTTAGGCCCAAAATCAAGCAGATCACAAAAAGACCAAAAATAATCAGATTATCCGTTTTTTTCCTCTCTTTGTAAACGATATTCTCTCCTTGTTTTTTCTCAAACTCGATCTGAAACTCAGCGTTTTTAATATTCAGAAACTGCCTCTCCTCATCCATAATTTCTTTATATGAAATGTATTTCTTGAAATTGGCCAAAGCCTTTTTGTCTTCACCGGTCTCCTCGTAATAACTTGTTTTCGTCCTGTAAAGCAATCCCAGCAGCTGGGGGCTTGTTTCCCGTATCATCAGGCTATCCAGGTTTTTCATCTTCTCAGTAGCCTGCGCAATTTTATTCTCCTGCAAATCCAGTTCAATCAATAGTGCCAAGGCATTCAGCTCACTATTGGGTTGTTTATTCTTCTTACTTACCTGGAAATCAAATTCGACCAGTTCCCTGGCCTTTTGGTTTTCTTTTTTTGTAAACGCAATATACCCCAGATTCCCGGAAAGAATTCCCATCCACACTTCATCGTTTATCTTGACTGCCTGATTATATGCTTTCTGAAGATACATTTCCGAAGTTTTCATATCCTGTTTATCCCGGTAAATCAAACTCAGCGTATTGTAAATTTTAATCTTGCTGATTTCCGAAACACCCGGATGATGCAAACTGATCTTCAAATGTTTTTCAGAAAGGTCATAACGCCTGAAAAAATAATAAACATGGCCCAAATCTTCATGAAAATCAGCCAGATAAGGTTTATCAGAAGTATTTACATTTTTTTCTTCACACAGCGTGATGTAAAAAAAATAGTACGCATCCCGATAACGCTGTTCGTCATTTAACCGGTCTCCAATCAAAAAACAAAGCTCAGGATAATCCGGTTCCGAAAACACTTGGTCCTGTCTGACCAGCTTTTTCAGAAAACGGATCCATTCGGTCTGACTGGTAAAATCAGAACCGGTATATTTTTCAAAAAGCTTTACAAAGGAAGTCCCCCTGGTTTTCTGCTCCGAAAGAATTTGATTGATTCCCTTTTCCGCAGTAAGCTTTGTCCCGAACAACGCATTACTTGAAATACAGAAAAAGATCAGTAAGATTATGTGCCGGTAACTTTGTTTCAATGCGAAATTTGTTTCAGTCTGATTTTTACAAATGTAAACTATTTCTTTTTCAGCCAAAGACTTACCGCATCAAATTCACATGTCCTGTAAATTCATACTTTTTATCACTATCGTCGTCCCTGAAACGGAGAATCCAGGTATAAATCCCGTCTTGTACCATATTTCCCCCATAAGTTCCGTCCCAGCCAGCTGTAGTATCTTTGGATTCAAAAATCAGCTCACCCCAGCGATTGTAAATGTAAAATTCATAGGTTGCAGGAGAAAACCCAGCTGTCATAACCGGCAAGAAGATATTATTGTGCTCGTCTCCGTCAGGTGTAAAAGCATTCGGTACATAAAACAATAACTGATCTTTCACAATAATCACCCGATAGGTCGTATCGCGGCATCCCTGGTCGGAAACAACGATTAGCTGTACATTGTAGTCCCCTACCTGTCCGATCGGAAACCGGTGTGTCGGACTGGTTTCCTGCGAGTTGAACCCGTCATCAAAATCCCAAAAATTCTGGTTGTTCAACACGGATGTATTTTCAAAAACAGCAGTGGGATCGAATGAAAACACTTGTTGCGGGTTCACATTAAAGCTAGCAACCGGCAAAGGGTCCACACAAATCATATCGGTGACAGTCTTCGTTGTCGTACACAAATTATCTGCCGTAACGGTCAGTGTCACATTAAAGCAATCAATTCCCGTATATGTATGGTTTACTATCGAAGGATTGTTCAACAGAGTTCCATCTCCCAGATTCCATTCCACTACCGAATTCGGGTTGGATGTGCTTTCGTTGAGAAATTCTACTTCCAGCGGAAAACACCCTTTTACTACATCTGAAGAAAATGCAACGACCGGATTTTCTGTTACCTGCACCGTCACTTTCACCGTGTCATTCACACACATAGTATCTGCGGGCAAAATATAAGCAAATTCGTAACTTCCATTTGGAAGCAACGACAGATCAAGTACTCCGGAAGAAGCATCAAACTGGTTGCCCGGAAAAACAGAGATTTCCATCCAGTAAGGAATCAGAGTTTGCACTGATCCATTGGTATACGGGTTTAAATCCACTGTTGATCCGGCTGTGTTACACAAGTGCAGGCTGGTTGGGTTCACCCCGGCTGGCTGGCTGTTTACCAGGATTTGGAAATGACTCGTATCATTCGGACAATATGTTCCGTGTACTACGTATTCCAATGAATTCAATCCAAGTGCCCCACTGACAGTAAGTGCTCCGGCAGAAGTTAGGTTCGTTCCCAAACCATTGGTGATATCCACCCAGGTCCCCCCGGATGTAACTCCTGCTGAAAACAAGGTATTCAAATCAACCACCCCACTGGTTTCACACCAGATTGCAGAGCTGTCAGTACCCGCATACTTCTGATTTTCGTAAGAAATCACAATGGCATCGGTTTTTGCACAATGAGCCGCATTTTTAACTGTTACGGAATACGTTCCGGCTGCTGTTACATTTAGTGTTTGGTCAGTTGATCCGTTATTCCACAGGTAAGTACTTCCCGGATTATGAGGATCCAGAAGCAACTCAGAACCCTCACAAAGCGTTGTATCAGCGCCCAGATTCACCACCGGATAAGCACTGTAATTCACTACTACCGTATCGTAGGAATAACAGATAGGTTTAAAGGTAATATCATCGAGCAGGAAATCATTCCCACTATTGTTTACGTTCTGATTCAGAATACAGATTTGGACAGAGTTGTTTAACCCGGAATTCCAGGTCTGGAAAAATTGCGTCCATGAGCAACCGATAACCGGAGTGGAAAAGATGCTTCCCAACGGACTTCCATTAATCGAGAACTGTAACTGAGCCACATTTGAATTGGTTAACGCATTGGAAACCCAGGCCCCAAACTGGTAATCGGTATTGACCTGAACCGGTACGTTCTGGCACCATACGCTAGTTCCCGGAGTACCCGAGCCGTTTACCACCATCATCTGCGTTCCAGGTGCAGGAGTATGATCCTGACAATTGGTAAAATCCTGGTGCGCCAGCGACGGATTGGTGGTAACAGCATAAGTTCCCTCAGTCGAAAGCAATCCGTAAGTTCCTCCGGTTCCCACCACATAACCGGTCGTAAAGCCCGTATTCCCCGATTCAAAGTCACCGTTTACGATCTGGTTATTTCCCAGTTTCCCGACTTTCACGCTGTAAGTTCCGGCGCTAGTCACAAAACGGGTTGAAGCCGCTGAATTGTTATTCCACAAATAGCTATCATAAGGCCCGGAAGTGGCTGCATTCAGGGTAATCGTTTGCCCCGTACACAAGGTTGTATCCTGTCCCAGATTCACAGACGGAATATTCCCGATAGAAATAGTGAATGTGGCATTATCTGCCGGACAAGTACCAACTGCTGGAGTCTGGTAACTGAAGGTATATATTCCCTGTGTAAGTCCGGTAGTATTAAACAAGCCCGTTGCAGCATTGAAATGTCCGGATGCCGGACTGGTAGTTTCGCTCCAGATTCCGGATGCAGAAGCCCCGGAAGACAGGAAATTATTCAGCGCAATAACAGGCCCCGGCCCGCAATAATACGCTCCGTTATCAAAACCGGCGGAAAGTGGCTGTGAAATGGTCACTGTAAACGATTCTTCACCGGAACAACCCAACATACCCCCATATACATAAAGCATTTGAGTGGTGGAGATCGTTTGTCCCGCATTATAACTTGTTCCGGTTCCTCCCGGGCCGGTGTAATATTTTTCATTTCCGGCAAGCGTGATCCCCGTAATGGCGGGCAAAGTGTACGATGTACAAGCCTGGACATTTGCAAACGGGTTCAGAGACGGTGTATTGGTCAGAGAAACCGTGATTTGTGCAGTAGAATCACCACAACCGGTTCCGTTACTGATGGTATAGGTATATAACCCGTTTGTATTCGTACCTGGAGTGAATGTTCCCTGATAGCCATTTGTTAAAGCTGAAGGTCCTGTCCAGACACCTGTTTGCGGCATTGTTCCGGGAATCTGCGAAAACAAATTATAGGTTCCGGATCCCATACAGGCATTCAAGGTAGCTGTCAACGGAACAGGATTACAAATTGCCAGCACCAGGTCATCGAGCCCAACATCGTTTCCTGCTCCGCCCGGAATATTGGTCACAATCTCAAAGGAAACTGTTGAAGTGGGCGCAGTAAATGCCGCCATCGTCACATCATTCCAAACAGGGCCGTTAAGCACATTCTGTGTCAGAATAACTGTTCCTGAAGCATCTCTGATATTAAATGTCAGGTTATCGTTTCCAGTCCAGGCATCTCTGGTCGAAAACGAAAAACGGTATGACTGGCCTACGCATAAATTAGTAAACGGCTGAAGGTAAATTTGTCCGGTATAATTATCTACAATATTCAGGTACATTCCCTGGGATCCAGTGCGAACACAGCCCGCATAAGTTTGCGGCGTATTTTGATAAGTTGTTCCGGGAATGATATATGGAATAACAGTTGAATATTCATACGAATCCGAGAAGACAGTTGTCCAATTGCATTGGGCAAAAGTATGAGAGCTTATTCCCAAACCAGTCAGCAAACAAATTCGGATTGATTTTGACAGACTTTTGAACACCATTGTTCCACGCAGTTTTAGAATGATAAACTTCAAAAGTAAATTATGGTTGCCTGATATATCGGGACAAATATGGGACAAATACCCCTAAACAGACAAAATGTTCCTTAATTTAAAGAATATTTTGTCCTAATTTTATATCTCTTGCCGGATAAATGACGATTTCTATAAGCTCCAGTATTCCAGACCGCTGATTTTTCCTTTATAAATTCCCTTGATATCCACAAAAACGCCTGTTCCGTCTTTCATCAGCGATTTAAAGTACGCTTCATCCAGGTTTTTGTATTCCTGATGATTTACCGCAACGATAACCGCATCATAATTCTTTCCGATTTCAACCAAACCAACGCCATATTCATGCTCCATTTCTTCGGAAGATGCGTGTGGGTCAACCAGATCTACTTTTACCTGGAAGGATTTCAATTCATTCACTAAGTCAATTACTTTCGAATTGCGGATATCGGAAACATCTTCCTTAAAAGTTGCACCCATCACCAATACTTTTGCGTCCTGAATGTGCTTACCTTGCGCAATGATCTTTTTCGTCGTTTGTTTCCCGATGTAAAAGCCCATGGAATCATTCACATAACGTCCGCTGTTGATGATTTTTGCATGGTACCCGGCTTGCTGTGCTTTGTGGGTCAGGTAATACGGATCCACGCCGATACAATGTCCGCCAACCAGTCCCGGTGAAAATTTCAGAAAATTCCATTTAGTTGCGGCGGCTTCCAGCACATCATAGGTATCGATTCCCAAACGATTGAAAATGATTGACAATTCGTTGATCAGCGCGATATTGACATCACGCTGTGTGTTTTCTATAATTTTAGCTGCTTCGGCTACTTTGATGGATGCAGCACGATGAACACCTGCTTCCACAACCAATTCATAAGTTTTCGCAATTTCTTCCAGAGATTCCTCACAGCATCCGGAAACCACCTTCACCACATTCTGCAATGTATGTTCCTTATCTCCCGGATTGATTCGTTCCGGTGAGTAACCAACCTTGAAATCTTCCATAAATTCCAGGCCGGAAAGGTCTTCCAGTACCGGAATACAATCTTCTTCCGTACAACCCGGGTAAACAGTAGATTCAAAAACCACGTAATCACCTTTTTTCAGTACTTGTCCAACTGTTGTTGAAGCTCCAAGCAACGGTTTCAGATCAGGCAGGTTGGCATCATCGATCGGAGTTGGAACTGCAACCACGAAAAACCGGACATCTTTTAGGTCATTGATGTCAGCAGTAAAGTGAATATCACACCCTTCAAAAGCCCCGGGCTCCAATTCATTACTGGGATCTTTTTTACCGCGCATCATATCCACGCGCTCCCGGTTGATATCGAACCCGACAACCCGGATTTTTTTTGCAAATTCCAATGCGATCGGCAACCCGACATACCCCAGACCAATAACAGCCAGCTTCGCTTCTTTGGCTACTAATCTATTGTAAATTGAGCTGCTCATTTCTCACTTTATAAATACGTTCAATAATTTCTACCACTTTCAACCCTTCCAGCGCATTCGTCGTAGCGGAGGTCCTGCCTTTCAGCGTATCAATCACATTGGTGATCACATAATGATGGTTTGCCGCTGATCCTTTGTAAGCTCCGTAATCATTCCCCGGGTTCGTTGGTTCCAGTTCCGGCATTTCGTAACCCGGAATGTTACACACTTCCACCTCGTTCATATATTGTCCGCCTATCTTAACACTTCCGTTCTGCCCGATGATCGTCATGGAGCTTTCCAGATTTTTCTCAGCTACAGCAGTCGAATAATTGATACTTCCCATTCCTCCATTGATAAAATCAAAGCTTATGAAACCCGAATCTTCGAAATCAGTTGAGTCTTTATGCGTAAAATCCGCAAATTTCCCCTGAATATTGTCAATATCTCCGAAAAGCCAATACATAATATCGATAAAATGGGAAAACTGCGTGAACAACGTTCCACCATCCAGGTTTTTGGTTCCTTTCCAGCTTCCTGCTTTGTAATAACGCTCGTCGCGATTCCAGTAGCAATTCAGCTGCACCATGAAAATATCTCCCAGCACTTTGGCCTCAACCAGGTCTTTGATCCACTCACTCGGAGGAGAATAACGGTTCTGCATCACGCAAAAAACCTGTCTGGATTGCTGCAATGATTTAAAAATGACTTTTTCGCACTGATCTTTGGTCAAACCCATCGGTTTTTCCACTACCACGTGCTTTTTATTCTCCAGCCCGGCCAGTGCCTGCCCGGCATGCAACCCATTCGGAGTACAGATATTCAAAACGTCAAAATCCAATCCGGATGCCAGCAGTTCCTCCAATGTTTCAAAAAACGGAACATCAAAATCTTCTGCACCACATGCTTCTCTGGAACGCACATCAATCAACGCTATCAATTCCGCTTCCGGATCTCTGCGAATCATTTCCGCATGTCTTTTTCCGATGTGTCCTGCTCCCAAAACGGCAAACTTCACTTTTTGATTTTCAGGTATCATATTCCTTGACGTATATTGTTACTGATCTTTGGGACCAATTCCTTGCGGCGTAAAAGTAATGAAATTTGTACCGGTTTTCTCACGTAAACGTCATGACTTGCCTTTAAGCAATTCTCTCAGGAATGAAATTTCTTCTTTCAGCGCCTGAATCTGCGTCTGGTGCGCTTCCAGCAATTCTTTCGGGATATGGTTGTTAACCGTATTACCAGACAATGTACAATTATACCAATAATTTGCCGGACTGAAAGAAAGCAAAAAATCCAGTTGCACACCCAATTCTGTTGCAATTACATTGGCCCGCTCAACGTCCAGTTTGGTAATCCCGCTTTCGATCTTTTGGTATGCCTGCTGGGAAATTCCCAGCTGCATGGCAAGCGCTTCCTGTGATAAACCCCTCATCTCTCTGAAGAAACGAATTTTACTGCCCAAGTCCAGTGTAGGTGTTTCCTGTTCCATGTTTTTTGCTTCTAGCAGATACAAACATACGAATTTGAAGTTGTAATCTACAACCTTATGTTATGGATTATAATGAATGGTTGTTATTTACAACCGGAATCAATTACTGGTCTGATCCCGGAAACTTAATTTTACCATCCAATATTTATAAACTACAAGCACGAAAAAAATCAGTTATTTGCTGTGTCTGTCAACATTATCAATTTATGCTGGTTTTCTCACGTAAACGTCATGACTTACTTTTAAGCAACTCCCTCAGGAATGAAATTTCTTCTTTCAGCACCTGAATCTGCGCCTGATGTGCTTCCAGCAATTCTTTCGGGATATGATTGTTAAAAGTTCCATTTCCAGACATCGAACAGTTATACCAATAATTTGCCGGACTGAAAGAAAGCAAAAAATCCAGTTGCACACCTAATTCTGTCGCAATTACATTGGCCCGCTCAACGTCCAGTCTGGTAATCCCGCTTTCGATCTTTTGGTATGCCTGCTGGGAAATTCCCAGCTGCGCGGCAAGCGCTTCCTGTGATAAGCCTCTCATCTCCCTGAAGAAACGGATTTTGCTGCCCAAATCCAGTGTAGGTGTTTCCTGTTCCATGCTTTTTTTGCTTCTAGCAGATACAAACATACGAATTTGAAGTTGTAATCTACAACATAAGGTTGTGGATTACAACGAGGGGTTGTTATTTACAACTGGAATCAGTTTCCCAATCTGATTCCAAAAACCTAATTTTATCCTTCAAATTTATAAACTACAAATATGAAAAAGAACCTTTACTTGCTGATCGTATCAGCATTATTGCTCAGTGGTAAATCCTTTGCCCAGGAAAACGTTATTTCCGAAAACGGGAATATAGGCTTGGGCACTGGTACAACTGCCCCGACGAGCAGGCTGACAGTTGCAGGCTCCGCCCGCATAGATTCCGCCCTGGTGGTCAACGACTCCGTCAGCATCGCCGCCAGCGCCCGCGTGGGAGAAGACCTGAAAGTGGAAGGAAATCTGTACCTTCCAAACATCCCGCTGATGGATGCCCTGAAAGACGAAACCATTCTGTTTACCAATGCGGAGGGAATGAC
>JAIRJW010000004.1 GCA_031260455.1 Fluviicola sp. | reverse complement strand
CTTTGGTCGGTAGTCAATTTAAGCTTTTTATCTCTGGGAAAGAGAATAACTTCTCTTTCCCTTGATTTTTACTTAGCAACTACGGATAGTTGCATTTATGAATTGAATCTAAGATTGACGAGCGTGCCGGAAAAGTCTCAAAAAAATAGCGGTTCTTTATCTCGGTTACTTGGAAAAACAGCAGATTTAAATGTTTCTTATTTTAATTGTGTAACAAGGAATTATAACAACAAATCAGGCTCTTCGCTTGATAAAAGAAATGAAAACGTTTAGTTTTATGTCCTGTACAGGATTCAGATATGATTTAACGGCCTATCCGGATTGTTTAAATCCTTTGTATTGAAGTCTTATTGCAGTTAGAAAATAAGGTCAGATCACCTGAATTTTCAAATGAATAGCAAATAAACTCGATAAGAATAATGAAAAACTATCTTTACAAATACTTATTGCTCCTGATTTTGGGCTGGACAGCTTGTAACCTAAAAAATCCGCAAACCATTGGGGGATCAAATGCATCCGTACCGTTGATTGATACTTCCGGAACCCGGATTGAAACGCGGATACTTCCACCTGAAAGATTCAACAGAAAACAGCTCGACAGTACCAGTTTCGGGTTTTACCTGCGGAGTCTTCCTTTGAAACCACATGGTTCACTAGTTTACCTGTATAATGGTTTGCTGAAAGGTAATCAGCAAGCGCACACGGCAGTCATTGATATTTCCGTCGGAAACCGGGATTTACAGCAATGCGCAGATGCAGTTATGCGCCTGAGAGCCGAATACCTGTTTCATCAGCAGCGTTATTCAGACATCCACTTCCGTTTTGTGAGTGGATTTGATTGTGCCTATTCCAAGTGGAGGGAAGGAAATCGGGTGTTGATTCACGGAAATTCCGTTTCCTGGCAAAAAACAGCTGCAGAAGACAAAAGCTATACCTCTTTCCTGAAATATATGGAAACGGTTTTCAATTATGCGGGCACACTTTCGCTGGATAAGGAATTACGTTCCATCCAACTCAAAGATGTCGAAATCGGAGATGTGCTGATTCGTGGAGGATCTCCCGGGCATGCTGTAATTGTGGTAGATATGGCAGAAAATGCAGCTGGTGAAAAACGGGTGCTTTTGGCACAAAGCTACATGCCAGCACAAAACATCCAGGTATTGGTAAATCCGATGAATGATGAAGAATCACCCTGGTACAACCTGGAAGAACGCATGAAAATCTACACACCCGAATGGACTTTTGAAGCATTCCAGTTGAAGCGGTTTTAGAACTGATAATTAAGAAACACTTGTTCAGGAGTATGGATGATTTTTAAAAATTTCCCGCAGAAGAATACAGAATCTGATAGGTCTTCTATACGATCTGAAAATTAATAATTTTAATCCGCATACATTTGTGTGAATAGTTACCTTTTCCATTTTTCCTTTTGAATTTCCCTTATCTTTACATGCATGAATTTCTTGAACAGGAATATGATTATATATAAAACAGCTGAAGAAATTGAACTGATGCGCCAGGCGGCTCAGATTGTGAGCAGGACGCTGGGTAAAGTAGCAGAAATGCTCCGTCCGGGAGTAACACTTCTGGAACTGGACAGGATGGCAGAAGCATATATCCGTTCGCAGGACGCGATTCCGGCATTTTTGGGCTTATATGGTTGTCCAAGTACCTTGCTGATTTCAGTAAATGAGCAGGTTGTTCACGGACTGCCTACTGAACGTCAGATTCGGGAAGGAGACATTGTGTCCGTTGATTGCGGGGCAATTTACAAAGGATATTACGGAGATCACGCGTATACATTTGCAATAGGAGAAATTTCCGAAGCGAAACAAAAGTTGCTGGATGTAACACTGGAATGCCTGTATCTCGGAATTGAGCATGCACATACCGGCAACCGGATGGAAGATATCGGCTGGGCGATTCAGACGCACGCGGAAAAACACGGTTACGGAGTGGTCCGCGAATTGGTTGGACACGGGTTGGGGAAAACGCTGCATGAAGATCCACAGGTTCCGAACTACGGAAAACGCGGAAAAGGGAAAAAGATCATGAATGGCCTCACTATTGCAATTGAACCAATGATTAATATGGGAACCGAAAAAGTGATCCAATTGGAAGATAACTGGACGATTGTGACTGCTGATGGGCAGCCAAGTGCTCATTTTGAACACGACATTGCCGTTGTGGACGGAAAACCGGTGATTCTCTCTACTTTCGATTACATCAAAGAAGCTTTGGCAAAAAAGAATGATTAGCGAGCGGATCGTTCTGCTGGCTGTGCTGACTGCCGGAATGTATGGTTTATCCACTTTGATGAGAGATGGTGTATTTCTCTTGCCATTTGTACTCTACAAGTTGGGAATGTTTCTGGTTGCCGTTATTTTACTGATTGCAAACAAAACGAAAATACGCTGGCAGGAAGGAGTGTTGCTTTTGTGGACAGGCTTTCTTGCGCTGTCATCGAAATTTATTTATGAAATCGTTTGCAGTCATCGTTATTTATCGGAGCACAGGGGGGAACTACAAGCATTTTCGACCTGGTGCTTATTGGGTTTTGTGGTATTTTTTTTTATCTGGCAGGTACTCATTGCACTTCTGGATAAAACCATTTTCCGCTGGTTGCAGATCATCAATGCATCCCTGATCATGATTTGTTTTTTTATGAATATGTTCGAATGGATGATTGTGCCGTTCTGGATGTGGATACTGAGTATTTTCCTGAGCAGGAACGAAAATTCACTGCATAAATCCCTGGCAGGTCTTTACGGTTTTGTATTCCTGAGTTCTTGGATTTCAGCACTTTATTTTGGAAAAGAAGCTGTTTTGGCTGTAACATTAATTGAATTTTAGATTATGTGATCAGACTTGGTTAAAAGTGTAAGCGGTCTTCTTTTTATCTTTCGTATAAACCAGCAACCTGGGGCAATTAGCAGGAATCAGATTTGTAATAAATAATAGTCATGGGGGCATTAGTAATTCGCAATTGGACTTACTATCTTTGCGCCATGGTAAAGATCCGGGATATTGAGTTGGGAGAGTTTCCGCTGCTTTTGGCACCGATGGAAGATGTCAGTGATCCGCCTTTCAGAGCATTGTGTAAAAAACACGGTGCCGATTTGATGTATACTGAATTTATTTCTTCTGAAGGATTGATCAGAGATGCAATCAAAAGCCGTCAGAAGCTGGATATTTTCGATTACGAAAAACCGATCGGGATCCAGATTTTCGGCGGAGATGAAGAAGCAATGGCCATATCGGCGAAGATTGTGGATGCAACGAACCCGGACTTGCTGGATATTAACTTCGGTTGTCCGGTGAAAAAAGTTGTTTGCAAAGGAGCGGGAGCAGGAGTTCTGAAAGATGTGGATCTGATGGTTCGCCTGACGCAGGCTTGCATTAAATCGACCAAATTGCCGGTAACAGTGAAAACCCGTTTGGGCTGGGATCACTCGATGATAAATATTATGGAAGTGGCTGAACGCTTGCAGGATATCGGAGTGGAAGCCTTGTCGATTCACGGACGAACACGTGCTCAGATGTATAAGGGAGAAGCCGACTGGAAATATATTGCCGAAGTAAAGAATAACCCGCGTATCAAAATCCCGGTTTTCGGAAACGGAGATATTGACTCACCAGAGAAAGCGGTAGAATACAAAAATCGCTATGGAGTAGACGGCATTATGATCGGAAGGGCGAGTATCGGTTATCCGTGGATTTTCAGCGAAATCAAACATTATATGGCAACCGGAGAACGCCTGGAGGCTCCGGGTGTGAAAGACCGGGTAGAAGCCGCACGGGATCACCTGATGATGAGTGTGAAATGGAAAGGAGAGCGTTTGGGAGTGGTGGAAATGAAACGCCATTACACCAATTATTTTAAAGGAATTGCGCACTTTAAGGAATTTCGTACTAAACTGGTTACTTCTTTCGATTTGCAGGAAATCCTGGATATATTTTCCTATCTGGAAGAAAACGCAGAAGTGTTTACGTTTTCAACGGCTGGATAGTCTGTTGCTTACTGGTTGAATGGAGTTGCAGTTTCTATTGAACTACATAAGTATATTTTACTTTCACATACTCAAAAGGAGCATAACGCGTTCCGGCAGTGAACGTCAGTTTTTTTGCGGCATTTTCCGCTTTCATCCGCGATGGAGTTGATTTGATTGTAGACTCATCTCCGAGTACTTTTGTTCCCGTAACTTTACCCTCCCGGTTTACAGCCAATTCCACCACAACTGTTCCACTGACTGCATTTGTAATCGTGAATTTTTCTTCGGTGTTTAACAATTTCCGGCCGGAATCAACCAGAGTTCCTGAAAGAACCTGGGAATCAGCAGATGAATAACTGATAAGCGCAATTGCCAGTAGAAGGATTTTTTTCATGGTTCAAGTTTACGAAATTTCTGCCCAGTTAGGTTTGTCCTGGAGTCTTTTTATTGCTTCCATTCTCAGGAAGAAGTGTTCCGGCTTTTCCAGTCTCGGATCATCCTGTAAAAGCTCCCGGGCCTTTTCCCTGGCTAATGCAACAAGCGGGCCATCTTTAGCCAGATCTGCAATTTTCAGGTTCAGGTTGCCGCTTTGCTGGGTTCCCATGATGTCTCCCGGCCCTCTGAGTTCCAGATCGACCTCCGAAATTTCAAATCCGTCATTGGTGCGGACCATCGTATGAATTCGTTTTCTGGTGTCTGAAGAAAGCTTGTTTCCTGTCATGAGCAGGCAATAGGATTGTTCAGCCCCACGCCCCACACGACCGCGCAACTGGTGTAATTGTGATAATCCGAAGCGTTCAGAGCTCTCAATGACCATTACAGAAGCATTCGGAACGTTCACTCCGACTTCAATAACGGTTGTAGCCACCATAATCTGCGTTTTACCTTCCATAAACAGTTTCATTTCGTAGTTCTTTACTTCAGGTTTCATCTTTCCGTGTACAATACTCACGCGATAGTCCGGTAGAGGAAAAGCGCGGCTGATTGCTTCGTAGCCGTCCATGAGGTTGTTATAATCCAGCGTTTCGGATTCCTGGATTAGAGGATAAACTACATAAACCTGCCTTCCGAGTGCAATTTCTTTACGGATAAATCCGAAAACCAGCGAGCGGTCTTTCTCGAAATGATGTTTGGTCGTAATCGGTTTTCTTCCTGGTGGAAGCTCGTCAATAACGGAGACATCCAGATCGCCGTAATAAGTCATGGCCAGTGTTCGGGGAATCGGAGTGGCAGTCATTACCAGGATGTGTGGCGGGGATTCATTTTTCTTCCATAAATGGGCGCGTTGTTCCACGCCGAAGCGGTGTTGCTCGTCAATGACCACGATTCCCAGGTTTTTGAACTGAACACTTTCTTCCAGAAGTGCATGAGTTCCTACCAGAATATGGATTTCTCCGCTGAGTAGTTTTTCGTGAATTTCTTTTCGTGCTGCCTTTTTGGTAGAACCGGTCAGTAAGGCAATGCGAACAGAACTTCCTTCCAGTAGTTCCTGTAATCCGTTAAAATGCTGGCTGGCCAAAATTTCGGTAGGAGCCATCAAAGCACCCTGTAACCCGGAGCCGACTCCCATGAGCATGGTGAGCAGGGCTACAACTGTTTTTCCGCTTCCGACATCTCCCTGCAATAAACGGTTCATCTGGAAACCAGACCCTATGTCACGGCGAATTTCTCTGAGCACTTTTTTCTGGGCACTGGTCAGTGGAAAGGGGAGGTTGTTTTCGTAAAAATCATGGAACAGTTGCCCTACATCGTGAACAACCTGTCCTTTGTTTTTCTGCAGATTGATCGCTTTTCGAAGTAATAATTCGATTTGCAGGTTCAGTAATTCTTCCAGTTTGAAGCGTGTTCTGGCTTTTTGAGCCAGCGCTACATCTGAAGGCATGTGTATGGCGCGAATTGCTTGTGTAAATCCGGGGAGTTTGAGGTCCTGCACCAGTTTAGGAGGTAGCGTTTCGCCAAAGTACATGTTTGCAGCCAGGCCCAGCAGGTTTTCAATTAATTTCTGGATTCCTTTGGAATGTAAGCCAGCAGCATTCAGTTTTTCAGTCGATGAATATACCGGTTGCCAACCCAGATCTGCTTCTTTTCCAGTGTAGAGACCTAGTTCCGGGTGTGAAATATTCCAGGTATTGGCATATTGTTTTGCTTTCCCGAATACGATATAGTCGGTGTTGAGCTTCAGATTCGGAAGAATGTATTTGTATCCCTGGAACCAAACCAGGTCAATAATTCCCGTTGAATCCTGGAATTTGACATTCAGTCTTTTTTGTCGTCCGGTGCCTGCTTCCCGTATGGAAATAATCTGGCCTTTCAGCTGTATAAACCCATCAATGGCGGGGATGTCTTTGACGAGGTGAAACCTGGAACGATCAATGTACCGAAAGGGAAAATAATAGAGTAAATCCTGGTAGGTTGCAATGCCCAGCTCATTTTTCAACAGCTTGGCCCTTTGCGGACCAACACCTTTCAGAAATTCGATTTGAGCTTGCAGCCATTGGTTCATGGTACGAATTTAATAAAATACCAGCGTTGTATTTTTACTTGACAGAAGAGTTCTTTAAAAAGAAGCCTCTATAAACGATAAATGGAACTCAGATGGGGTGTCTTGAACTCCATTTCACTAAATATCTATTTTCTGAATATTTTCAAGCCATCTTCCAACCACTTCTTAAATACCTCAGGGCTACCGTGATTCTGATAATCTGCAGAACCGACCGGAATATCTTCTCCATCCGGGGTTTGGAGTACATAATATGGTTGAGAAGATGTCTGATATTCTTTAATTTGCTTTGCCGTCCATTTATTCCCAATGGTTATCATCGAAAAATCCCGGCCATTTACCTGAATGGTTTTCTGTTGTTTTTTCGGTAATTCTGTTCGCTCATCCACGTACAGTGATACAATAACTACGTCATCTCTTAGTTTTTCAATAATGCCTGGTTCTCCCCAGACACTTTGTTCCATCTTACGGCAGTTAACACAACCCCATCCGGTAAAATCAACAAAAAGCGGTTTGTTTACTTTCTTGGCATAAGCCAATGCCTTGTCGTAATCGGTGAAGGCCGGAAGCCCCTGAGGTCCTTCATGCATGCCGTCTTTCAAGTGTACTGTTGCAGTTATTGTTTGCCTGCCGCTGCCAAATCCTTTCGGCGATTCTGCGTAAAAATCAGGAGGAAGGAATGCATTGATCAGTTTCAGCGGAGCTCCCCATAATCCAGGAACCAGGTACAGTGTAAATGCCAAAGCCAGCGTTGCTGTCATGGTTCTTCCAACTGAGAGTTTCACAACGGGGCTGTCGTGCGGTAAGTGAAACTTTCCGAACAGGTAAAGTGTCAGTGTTCCGAAAATAGCAATCCAGATGGAAATAAAAATTTCACGTTCCAGGATGTGCCATTGCATTGTAGTGTCCGCAGTGGATAAGAATTTGAAAGCGAAAGCAATTTCCAGGAAGCCTAAGAAGACTTTTACAACATTCAGCCAGCCGCCTGAATTTGGCATAGAGTTCAACCAGGAAGGGAAAATAGAAAATAACATAAATGGCAAAGCCAAAGCCAATCCGAAGGCAAACATCCCGACCATGAGAGCTGATCCTCCGCCATAAGCAGAAAGCCCGCCCAATAGTCCGCCCAAAATTGGACCTGTACAGGAAAAAGAAGCTAAGGATAATACCAAAGCCATGAAAAAGATTCCCACAATTCCCCCTTTGTCGGCCTTGGCATCCGCAGAATTCACCCATTTGGAAGGAAGCCGGATTTCGAAAGCCCCCAAAAAAGACAATCCGAAAAGAAACAGCATCAGGAAAAAGAAAATATTGAACCAAACATTGGTTGACAATTCATTCAAAATGTGTCCTGCTCCGGTAATCACCACAATTCCTCCTAAAAGTACGTGGATTAAAACGATAGAACCGCCATAGATAAAAGCATTGCGAATCCCTTGTATACGAGATTTACTGCGCTTGGTAAAGAAACTGACCGTCATCGGAATCATCGGGAAAACACAAGGCATGATTAATGCCAGGAAACCGCTTAAAAATGCCCCGATGAATACTCCTGACAAGGATTTGTTCTTTTGCTTTGGAGGATCCCCGAAAGATTTTTTTTCAGTTGTTTTTTTGTCTCCGGGTGATGGATCTTTGTCATCATTATGTGTTACAGGTGCAATTGCTGTTGTTGATGTATCAGGTCCTGCAGTTTCGGTAACAGACTGATCTTTTGCGTTTGGATTTCCTTTTACTTTGATCGTTCCGCTTGATGCATACGGAGGTAAACAGGCAGCATTGATCTCACACGTTTGAAATTCGTATTTGAAAGTAATGACAAAATCTTTCTTATTTAAGACTTTGATTTTTTGCTTAAAAACAGCTTTCCCGACGTGATATACCAGGGTTTCATCCAAAATCTTGTCGTACTCACTATGAGGCTTGGATTCCGTCATTGGTCCTGCAATCTCGAAATCTTTGGATTTTACAAGTTGAACGACAGTTGGTAAATTCATGGAACCTTTTGGAAGTACCAGGGGCCCAATTTCCCAGTTAGGGGTGATGGAAGCTTCGATTATGACAGTTGCATAATCATCTGTTTGTTCAACTTTGCCGCTCCATTTTACCTTATCTTCTGCGTATTGAATCTGTGTATGTGCTTTGGTGATGATGGATAAACCAACTAAAAGAATGAAACTTTTTAAGAATGAAGTCATAAAGAAGGATAACGTATATTACTGAATGGTTATAGAAAAATCAATGTCGACAGGCGGGAGACACATAACATCATTGCAGACCATGAAGGTAACATAGCCTTTGATGGTTTCTCCTGCCTTTGTTTTTGAAATTTTACGTGTAAAAATCACTTCGTTTTTGAAGAAGTCCAATGCAGCTTCGAAGTTTTCGTCGTATTCATGAATGGCTTTCGGTTCTGTCACTTCGCCTTCAAATTTCACATTCGGATTTTCGGTAAAGGTAAAACTGGTTGGAACCGGCCCGATTGTATTGTTGATATGTTGACTATACAAATGCCAGCCTTCAGCTATTGAAGCCTTCATTTGAATTTCCTGTGTTGCGGGATTGTAGGAGAAATTCCATTTTACACGATCCTGAGAAAAGAGCATGGTGTTAATCATCAGGAAAGAGCATAAAAAAAACAGTTTGTATATCATGGACTTTAAGTCTTGTTGTATATTTCAAAACTACAAAACGAAAACTGCTTGTTAATAATGAGTTTATATTCTGTTCTTGAAAAGCTAAAACTTCAATTCAACGATGTGATCAATGGGAATCCACATTCCGCCTTTCAGACAAATATATTTTTGACCGGTGGCCCAGATAGTAGTATTGACTCTTTTAAGCCCTTCATCGTCATGAAAGATGATACCGACTTTGTGATGGTAACCGTTGCCCAGCCTGGTTGCCTCCTCCAGTTTTAAATGAATATCTGATTGTTGTTCAAATTCAATTGGTTGTTTGAAAGACAAATCTTTCACAATCTCTTTTTCTATTGTAACTGGTTCCATAGTTATGGGGCTTTTTAGAATGTACAATTTGAAATTTAATGAAAAATTGGTTTAAAAACATTTTTTTAAAAAAGTTTTAACTGTTTTTAGATTTTTGAAAGTTTGATAATCACCCGGGCATCAGGCCCTGACACATGTTTTTCCGAAAGGGCGATCCCAGGAATCCAAACGATTTCTTTTCCCGATCTGAAAACCGGGTATGTGCTGCGCCATTGTTCCGGAATCCCATGATCTTTCATCAGTTTGTAAACTTTGCTTTTTCCGGGAGTTCCGATTTTTTGAATGGTGTCTGTTTTTTTTGCAGTGCTTTGAATTGGGAAAGAGATGCATTTTTCCTGATCAATGTATGCTTCCCATGTGGAAAAAAGCTTCGGTAAGAATTCAACCTTCTGAATCTTGAATTCCCAATGACTTGTTTTCAGGAAATTTATATTCCAGGAAAACCCTTCTTTTGTGCGGAATATTGGACTGTTATCAATTTTTGAACTCAATTTTGCCCGTTCCAGCTCGCTGATACGCTGTATGGTCCAAAAAGGCCATGTTAAGGAATTACAAACAAGGATATGCTCTTCCGGGCTTAACTCATTCCAGCTCCGGAAACTGATTTCACTGTTTTGTTTCCACTCAGATAAGCGTCTCTGTAGGTTTTCCTGGAGGTGCTGTTGCTCTTCCCGGAATTTCAGTTGAAGGAACCGGATGGAATCAGAAAGTGCCGGGATCCTTTTCTGAAGTTCGGGAAGCAGGATGTTCCGGAACTGGTTTCTTTTATAGGTGTTTTCGGAGTTACTCGAATCTTCCCGCCAGCAAAGCTGCTTTTCTTCTGCGTAGTTTCGCAGTTCCGCTTTCGTTAGAGAAAGAAAAGGGCGAATTATTCCGTTGCGTTCCGGATGCATACCACCCAACCCGAAAATTCCGGCTCCCCGAATCAGTTGAAGAAAAAAGGTTTCTACCTGGTCGTCTTGGTGATGGGCCAGTAAAACGCGGTTTCCCGGATGTTTTTGGATAAAGCTTCTGAATAACTCGTGCCTGAAAACCCGTGCTGCTTCCTGCAGGTTGATCCCATTTCCTTTGATAAGTGCTCGCGGACAGCGCACTACTTCGATTTCCAGTTGATATTTCCTGGCGAGATCGCGAACAAATGTTTCGTCCTGATCGCTCTCTTCTCCACGTAACTGGTAATTGATATGCAGGATGGATGGTTTGAAGCCCAGTGACACGAGTATTTCGAGCAATACGGTGGAATCCAGCCCTCCGGAGCATGCAACGCAGAGGTTAAAGCGGTTCAATTCATGTGTGCTGACAACTGTTTCTACCACTGACATGTTCCGAAAAGTGCTAAGATTTTACCTACTTTGGTCCGGCATTCTTCGTATTCGGCTTCTGCGTCGGAAAGAATGGTAATGGCTCCGCCAACGCCGCATGAAAGCTGCTTTAGCTGCGGGTTATAAACGATAGTCCGGATGAGAACATTCAGGTCGAAATCCCCGTTGGGATAAATTACGCCGAAGGAGCCTGAGTAAAATTCACGGGAAAATCCTTCATAGTATTCGGATAATTCGACAGCTGCTTTTTTCGGAGCCCCGGTCATGGATCCCATGGGAAAAACTGCCTTCAGAATGTCTGAAAAACGGATGTTTTTTTTTAGTTCGCAAGAGATGGTTGAGATGAGCTGGTGAACGGTTGGGAAGGTGTAAACGGCACAGAGTTCGTCAACCCGGACACTTCCTTTGGTTGCAATTTGCGACAGATCATTTCGCACCAGGTCTACGATCATGATGTTTTCAGCCCGTTCTTTCGGGTTTATTTCCAGGTTTCGGATCAACTCCCGTTCTTCGGTTATTGTTTTTCCTCTTGGGGCAGTTCCTTTAATTGGTTGTGAAATGAGCTGATTCCCAACCTTCCGGATAAAACGCTCCGGACTTGCTGAAGCCAGCATCCAATTTTCTGTTTCCGCCAGTGCGGTAAAAGGTGTCGGATTATTCTTCCAGAGTGTCTGGAAGAAAGGCTGCATATTTTCCAGTTCAATTCCACTGGCTTCGAAGAGCTGACAGAAATTAATTTCGTAAATGTCGCCAAACTGAATGTGTTCTTTGAGTTTGTTTACCCGTTGAAGATATGTTTCATGATCGGTCTTTGCCTTCCACTGAATGTTTTCGGGAAGCTGAGTATCTGTTTGAAATAGCTGTCTCGCTGCTTCAAAATGCGCATGTGAATCTTTTCCTTCCAGGAAGAAATATCGGTCGTTCTGAAGTAGGTAAGTACTTTTTGGAACCCAAATTTGCAGTAATGGCAATACATTCGGCTTATGTGATACGTTCAGGATATCCGAACCTAGCTGGTAATTGATGATTGTGAATAAAGTTCTGTTTTTGTGTTGTTCAATAAATGCATCCAGCTCATTCCATTGCCGGGATGACTCCTGATGAAATGCAGCTTCACACCCGATTCCGATCAGGAACGAGTCTTCTGAATTTCTGAAAATGGCGCGTTCAAGCATGGGGGGAAGGGATAGAATTCAATGATGAAAGATATTGATACAAATTTACGAATTGCATTTGCTTTTTCATCAATTCGTAATTCCGCAATATTACGTCATTGGTTTATTTTGAAAGCCATAGAAGAATTATTTTTTTATTTTTCGATCAGACAACTTGGTGTTGGAATCTTTGATTAAGTGCATATCTGTGAAATTACTGATGGGGGCAAGATGGAGATTTGTTAGTTCGTAATTCCGCAATATTACGTCCTTAAGTTTATTTGGGAAACTGCTGAGTAAATTCTTACATTAGGATGGGTAATCTTTAAACTAAGTGTATCCTGGCAAGTCTTGCACATAAGCAACCCATATTGAACAGTTTTTCATTTTGCTGATTCGCAATATTACGAATGGGAAATAGTTCTGATTTTTCCATAATCCCATTCTAACGAACTTTCATAACTTCCTGTTTAATTTACCGGAAACTGCTAAATTCGTTTAAAATCAAAGTATGTTATATCGCATTTTAAAGGGAATTATTTCATTTGGAATCCGTCATTACTACAAGGAAATACAGGTTGTCAATCGGCAGATCCTGGATAAGGAAGAAGGACCTTTGATTATTATTGCCAACCACCCGAACACACTGATGGATGCCTGGATGGTGGGATTTGTCAATCGGAGAGAAGTTCATTTTATGGCCAAGGCAACATTTTTTAATTCTCCGCTCAAACGCAAACTGCTGGGAGCTTTGGGAATGATCCCCATCAACCGGAAGTCGGACGGAGCAGTAACTGGTGTCAATAACAAAGACTCTTTCCAGGCCTGCTATGAATTATTGGAAAGAGGAGAAATTCTGGTGGTTTTTCCGGAAGGGACAAGCTTCCTGGAGCGAAAATTGCGTGAAATCAAAACCGGAACGGCTCGCATTGCGTTGGAAGTAGAAAAAAGAAACAAGGGAAAACTGGGGGTAAAAGTCATACCAGTTGGTTTGAACTATATTTCGGCGAATTCCTATCGCGGGAAGGTTCTGGTTCATGTAGGAAAACCAATCGAATTGAATGATCTGTGGAAAGAATACGAAATCAACCAGGGAAATGCGGCAAAACTGCTCACGGAACGGTTTCGGGTAGAATTGTCGCGTGTGTTTGTCAATATGGAAGATTCCACGCGTGAAGATCTGGTAGAACGGTTACGTTGCTTGTTTGTGACTAAATATACGAAACGTACAGATGTTGCGGATGAAATGGATTTCATGAAGTCGGTACAAAACCGTTTGGAGGAATACAGCCTGACAGCTCCGTGGAAAGTAGATGAAATTCATACGGAAACAGGGAAAGTATTCGCTTCTTTGCAATTTTTGGGTATCAAGCCTGATTTCCTGGACCGGCCATACCGTCCGGGTTTGTTTTTGAGACAATTTATCCAAAGCTGGCTATTCGTGATCGGAACCATACCTTTTTTTGTCATTGGTTTTATTCATCATGTGATTCCTTACGGGTTTATCGGGTGGATTGTTCCGAAAATCAGTAAAGATGCAGAATACCATGCTCCTTTGGCTATTTTATTCGGATTGGTGTTGTATCCGTTAAATTACCTGGGATTCGGATTAATTACTCATTTTTGTTTTCACTTTTCCTGGTTTGAAACATTGGTGTACCTGGTCTCCCTTCCGTTGTTCGGAACCTTTGCTCATTATTACATGCGTTACATGTCACATTTGAATTCCAAGCAGCGTTTCGGGCGGTTTGCACGTAGAAGAAGCACCATTCTTCAAAATTTGAAAGAGCAACGGGAGCAATTAAAAGAGTTGATTTTTAGGGATTAATGCATGAAGCATGATTGGAAAGAAACTAAAAAAGGAATTTTTTTTATTTTTTTTCCTGAAAATGCTTTGAGAGAACAGTTCATTTGTTATTTTTGCGCCCACGTTCTTTGGGCATTTGGTGGGATGGGTGAGTGGCTGAAACCAACAGTTTGCTAAACTGTCGTACGGGTAACTGTACCGCGAGTTCGAATCTCGCTCCCACCGCTTTTTGAAAAAAAAGAGTTGCATAAGTGGAAAAAGAGAGTATCTTTGCACCCGCAAAACAGATTTAACACTTCGAAAACGATTGAAGTAATTTGAAATAAAAAGCCTAGTTCGGGGCGTAGCGTAGTCCGGTCATCGCGCCTGGTTTGGGACCAGGAGGTCGCAGGTTCGAATCCTGCCGCCCCGACAATAAAAGAAAGGGGGATGAGGAATCATTCCCTTTTTTATTTAGAACAAGTTTTTGCACTGATGTTTTGCGTTAGTCCGAAGCCGTCTTTGAAACGGTCCCATAGCTCAGCTGGATAGAGCAACTGCCTTCTAAGCAGTAGGTCTTTGGTTCGAATCCAAATGGGATCACAGAGTAAAGCCAATCCAATTAGGATTGGCTTTTTGTTTTATAGGCTACTTATATGGCATTTGTAACGGGAGATCTTCCCATCTATTTTATCCGAAGAAAACCTGTGATGAATAAAATAATCATTGATATCGCAATTGCCAATGCAATACTCTGTGTATAGCTGTGAATTGTTTTGAATTTTTCGGTTCCATAGTTTAACTTTTTTCGGTTTTCAATGCGCAAGAAATATAAGGTCGTTAGAAATACGGGATATTAAAGGCAAAAAAGCCTGTTGCTTTTACTTTATTTGTGCTTTAATCACCCTTTCTAAGTCATTGGCGGCAACAACACCCGATTGCCGCCAAAGCATTTTGCCGTTTTTAAACAAAATAAGCGTAGGTACGCCCCGTACTTGGTATGCTGCTGCTGCCCGTGGATTTTTGTCCACATCCATTTTGATGATGCTGGCATCTTCACCCACACGATTTTTCACATCTTCCAAAATGGGAGACATTGTTTTGCACGGACCGCACCACGTGGCGAAAAAGTCCACCAACACAGGCTTATCCTGATTAATTATTTCCTGAAACGTCATGTTTTTCTTTTTTGTTTTTCTGAAACATTGAAAATAAAAATCCGCCTGTTACTGCCCCGTAAAGTGTGCTGTTGAGCGGTTTTGAGGTGATAGGGCAACTGCCTGAACTGCACCCTGCAAATTTCCAGTAAAGAAAACCTGCCACCGCACCTGCGGTTATTCCAATGATTGCAAGTAACTGTTTTTTAACGAACTTTTTCATAGCTTTTGTTTTATTCGTTCACCACTTGATTTACATTTCTCCAACCTCCGCCATTGATGACATTTTGAAAACCGTTTTGTTCCAAAATGCTTTTTGCCTGACTGCTACGACCTCCGCTCAGACAAAAAACAACGATACTTTTCTTGTTTTTAAATTTTGCCAATTGATTGGATAATGTGTTCAACGGGATGTTCACCGCGCCTTTTACACTTCCTCCGGCAAACTCAGACGGTGTTCGAACATCTACTAAAAACGCTCCGCCTTTTATGGCTTCTTTTAAACTGTTGTTGTCTTGTGAAAACATATTTTTAAATATTTTAAACATGGTAATTGTTTGTTTTTATTAGTGATTAAAATTTATATGAAGATTGACTGCCGTTTTCATAGAATTGGTTACCAAACAAGCTGCTTTGGATTTTTCTAAAACTTTTATGGCTTTATCTCTGTCTGTTTCGGGATTTTGTAAAGTTACGGCTGGTTTAATTTCTGCTTCGGTAATCTGATACTTTCCCTCTATAATTTCCAGTTTGCAAATCGTTTTACAGGAAAAATCACGAAATGGCAAATTGAAATTTTCAGCTACCGCCAGAAACGTAGCCATGTAGCAACTGTTGATAGCTGCTGCATACAAATGTTCCGGCGACCAAATGTCCGGCATTCCGTTCGGAAATTCGGGGGGCGTGGCACATTCAATCGTTTTGTTTAACACTGGAGACGAGAGTGTTCCTTTTCGTCCTTCGTTCCACTGAACATTTACTTCATAATAATGTACTTGAGACATAATCTTGATTTTATTAGGCACAAAGTTGCAAAGTTATTTTGGCGCGTACCGCTACTTTTATTACACAAGGATAATTTTATTTCTCCCCGATTTCACCGTTCCGTTTCCTTCCAATTGTTTCAGCAACCGCGAAACCACCACACGACACGGGCAGTTTCCAATTCGCTGGCTAATTGTTCATGCGTCATGTTTAAAATTTTATTTCCCGTCAGTTCCTTTTTCTTTTTCAGTAAATTCAACAATCTTTCATCTTCTTTTTTAGAAATAATATCTGATTTTGCTTCATATTGTTTTGTTTATTTGCGGGGTCTTATTGCCATTGCCTGCAACAGCCAACTTGATTTTTAAGAAAAATGTTTTCCCGTCCACAAACTCCATTTATCAGAAGTGCGTAGTTAGTTTTGCTCTGTTTAAGGTATTCTTCAAAAATTACCTCAATGTATTTACTTGCCATAGGAATAATTAGGGTATTATTAGTGAATAAATTATATTTGGTAAAAATCACAAATGCCAGATGCATCAGCTATCACGAATATAGTCAAAAATCCATGAATCTCCATTATATTTGATATTCCAAGCCCACAGCAAGCCGGATCCGGCTCAGTTCATTTCGACGAACAACTGATAACCCAGGTGAAACAAAGAGACTCGTACTGACCTCATTACCTTGTTTCCTTCATTCTTACCCAAACAACTATCCCTGATACCAGGGTAACCATTCCCGCAAGATGAACAGCCCACATCAATCCGAAATAGCTGCCGACAATGCTGGCCATCAATGCCCCAATGGCATAACCCATGTCTCTCCAGAACCGGTAAACACCCAGGGATGATGCTCTCCACACAGGATGTGCTGCGTCGCTGACTGCGGCTAGCAGGGCAGGATAAACCATTGCAGTCCCCAGGCCCAGAAGAATCGAACCCAACAGACCGGAAGTGAGAGGATTGAACAATTGCAGACCGATCAGGATATGGCCTGCAACTTGTACAAACATTCCCCATACAATCAGAGGTTTGCGCCCTAATTTGTCTGTCAGAGGTCCGGTGATGATTTGCCCTGTGCCCCATACGATTGGATAAACAGCTTTGATCCAGCTCACACCCTCCAGGCCCACACCCAGGGACAGAAAGAGTAAGGGGAACACTCCCCAGGACATTCCGTCATTGAGATTATTGATTAAACCAGCTTGTGAAACGGAAAACAAGTTCCTGTTTCGGAGAGAGGTTTCCCTGAAAACCCAAAGCAAGTTTGGTTTATGGGCTTTTTCACCGGAAAGGGTTGTTTTGACTTGCCGGGCTTCCAGTTGGGCATGCTTGCGGGTGTCTTTTATCACAAATATGGAGAGCAGGAGGCCAACGAAAGTGTAAATGATACCAATGTAGAAGGGCTGCGGCCTCAATCCGTAATGTGATGCGAGGTAGCCGGTCAGTAAAGCGGTGAGGCCTACACCTCCATACCCGGCTGCTTCGTTTAAGCCCATAGCAAAGCCGCGTTTTTCAGGCCCTACCAGGTCTATTTTCATATTGACGGTCATAGACCAGGCCAAGCCCTGGCTTATACCGAGAAGGATGTTGGCAAGTAGAATCCAGTTCCAATCTGGTCCCCAGGCCAGCATAAAAGGTACAGGTAGCCCTGCAAGCCAACCCCAGATCAGTACTTTTCTGCGCGTGTGCTTATCCGCCAGAACTCCCGAAACGAGATTTGTAAAGGCTTTGACTACTCCGAATGCAATGATGAAAGAAAACAGAACGATATCAGAACCTATGTGGAATGTTTCTGTTCCGATTAATGGCACAACAGTCCTTTCCAGTCCGACCATTCCGCCAACCATCATGTTCACCAGTACCAGCAGGGTAAATTGCTTCCAATTTTCTTTTAACCCGAGTTTGATGCTTTCCACGTTATATGATTTGAATAAAGGATCAGGAAACATTCCTGTTTGGTCATCTGCCCGATACATCCTGATTGTTTCTCAAAACTAACATTTTTAACCACACAATATTCAATGAGATTACATTGACTAACGGGGATTGAAAAAGTGAAAGATATTGTCCTGAAGGCTAAGAGATTTGATGTTTTTTATCTGTAAAGAGGTGTCAATCAGTTCGAAAAGAGAAAAAATCAAATCACTACCGGCAAAAATACCCGGATGTAAAGGTTTTGCTAACGGCATATAATCTGGAAAGTATTCAGATCAACAGTAAGCTGGTAGATAAGAATATACATGGACAGTTTGCTTACCATGCATACATCATTGCAGACAAAATAGCCGCCTTAAACAGCATCAATCGTCAATCAGCGTACAGTAAGTGTAAGTATCCAAAATAAATGTTTACTCCTCCTGTTCTGGTTTTTCCTGTTTCTTGATTTTTTTCTCATTCTTATTCGCCCACCAGTACAAAGGTGGAATCAGGGTAGGGGCGAAGATCAGTGTGCTGGTCAGTCCACCAATGATAACGGTAGCCAAAGGTCGCTGAACATCTGAACCGATTCCTTTTGAAATCGCTGCGGGAATAAGTCCGAGAATAGCCAGAACCAGGATCGACAATAACGCTCTCAACTGTTCTTTTGCCGTTGCCTCCACCAGTTTCTGACTGATCGGGTTGTTGAATATTGCACGTTTCAACGCTGAAACCAACAGTACGCCAGCCATCACCGAGATTCCGAAAATGGATACGAAACCAACTCCTCCGGAAACGTTGAAATAGTAACCCCGGATCAGCAAGGCGATGATTCCTCCCGCAAGAGCGAATAACACACAACTTGCTGTGATGAGTGTATGCCGGAAGTTCTTGTACAGCATGAAAAGGAAAGTAATCACCACAATCAGCGTCAGTGGAATCGTTAAAGCCAGCTGTTTTCCGGCGCGTTCCAGGTTTTCATACTGGCCTCCATATACCAGTTCATAACTTTTCGGAATTTCAATCTGATTTTTGATCTTTTGCTGTAGTTCTTTCACAAAACCTCCCTGGTCGCGGCCCCGGATATTGGTTCTTACTGTGATCATACGCTTATTATTGTAACGGTAAATGTTAGTCTGTCCTTCCACAAAATTGACATCTGCCAGTTGCTCCATCGGAATCAGCGCACCGTTCACAGAAGGCACCAATAATTTCTTGATCTCATCAATATTGTTGCGGAACTGGGGCAAATAACGAATCACAATGTCGTAACGCTTGGTTCCATCGTACAATACCGAAATCTGCTTTCCTCCGATTGCTGCTTCGATCATGTTCTGGATATCGGAAACATTGATTCCATAACGGGCCGCATTTTCCCGGTTGATTTTAATAGCAAGCTGCTCTTGTGTGCCTTCCTGTTCAATATTCACACCCTCGCTTCCGCTCATGGAACTCACGATACTGGCAATACTGTCTGCTTTTTGCCGCATCATCACCAGATCGTCACCCACAATGGAAACAGCCAGATCGGCAGCGCTCCCCGTCACAATTTCCATGACCTGGTCAATGATTGGCTGCCCTGAAGTAAATTTCACTCCGGGTAATTTACCTTCCAGGTCGGAGCGAATTTCTTTCACCAGTTCTTTCTTTGAAATAGTATCACTCCACAAGCGGTAATCCTTCAGCCCGACAAGAATTTCGTTCCGGTTGGAAGGGAAAGGATCCGTACCGTCATCGTTTCGACCGGTTTGTGTAATAACAAAAGCAATTTGCGGATATTGAGTAATGATCTTGCGAATTTTAGGGGCATATTTCGCATTTTCCTGGATTGTGATTCCGGCCGGAAAATTTCCACGTAAGAAGATAGACCCTTCATCCAGCTCCGGTAAAAACTCCGTTCCCAGTTTCAATCCGAAACCGATAAGAATCAATACGATTCCAAACCCGATGAGCACCGTTTTCTTGTAGTGTTTCAATAATTTGCCGAGGGTTTTCGAGTAGCTTTTCTCCAGGAAAGAAAGCACGATGTTTTTGTGTTCTTTGAATGATTTATCTGGGCTTGAAATAGCTTTGTTATAAACAAATGAAACGAGTACGGGAATAAATGTAAGTGCGGCCAGCATGGAACCGATCACTGCAAATGCCAGTGTGAGCGCCATCGGTGAAAACAATTTTCCCTCCACGCGTGTCATCAATAAGATAGGCATATAAGCCAGAATAATGATTGTCACCGAAAAGAAGATTTCGCGTCCTACTTCCTGGGCAGCAAGCAGAGTAATGTGTACAATACCGTTTTTCTTTTCTTCGGGAGTAGCTGTCCGGTATTTCCTGATTAGATGTTCTGTCATAACGACAGCTCCGTCCACGATAATTCCGAAATCGATTGCTCCCAGTGAAAGTAAGTTGGCAGGAATACCCACGAAGCGCATAATGATAAACGCAAAAAGCAAAGAAAATGGAATGGTGAGTGCAACCACCAAAGCACTTCGGGCACTTCCAAGAAAGAAAATCAAAATGATAATAACGATGCTGACACCTTCAAATAAGGTTTTCCCAACTGTTTCCAGGGAGTGATCGATCAGGAAACTACGGTCGTAAAGCGGGCGCAGTCTGACACCTTCCGGGAGTTCATGTGCCTGCAGATCGGCCATACGCTGTTTGAGCTCCATCAGCACCTCACTTGGGTTCTCATAACGGCGCAAAAGGATAATTCCTTCCACTCCATTGCTGACATTTACGTGATTTTCTGTTACAGTGTACCCCAAAACTCCACTTGGCGGCGGCGGTGTGATTTCGATACTCGCTACATCGCGCACAAAAACCGGGATTCCATTTTCGGATTTCAATACAATGTTTTCAATGTCTTTTTCATTTTTAATGGCGCCAAGCCCGCGAACGGTAAACCCCTGCCCACCGCGTTCAATGGAATTTCCTCCCGAATTTTGGTTATTCGTCACGATGGCATTTTCAACATCAGCAAGTGTCAGGTTGTAGCGACGCAGTTTATTCGGATATGTCAAAATGTGAAATTGTTTGAGTGGCCCTCCGAAAGTCACGATATCCGCAATTCCGTCAGTTTGCAGCAAATATGGTTTAATAGTCCAATCCTGCAGATCTCTCAGTTGGGTGGGAGAGTAGGTCGGAGGAGCTTCCACCACGTAACGGAAAATCTCACCAACAGCGGTTGACATTGGAGCGAGTTCCGGAGAAACGCCTTCCGGTAACTGGGCTGTTGCCAGACGCTCCATGATTTGCTGCCGGGCAAAATAATCATCGGTTCCGTCTTTGAATGTCAGCTGTACGACACTCAATCCGAAAATAGTACGACTCCGGCGGTCAAGTACATTGGGTGTATTCTGTAAAGCCCTCTCAATAGGGACGGTTACCTGCTGTTCCACTTCTTCGGCAGCGCGTCCCTGGTATTGTGCAACAATGATGACATTTGTATCTGCAATATCCGGGTATGCTTCAATTTTCAATTGAGTAAAGCAATAGTACCCGGCTGCCATCAATACAAAACTTATCGCCACTACCAGCCAGCGATTTTTAAGCGAAAATATGAGGAGGTTCTTAATCATAATCTACCACTGTTCTACTTCATGAGTCACAATAAACCCACCACGGTAATGTTTTCTTAATTCGGTTAAAGCCTCTTTGACCTTTTTTTCTTCATCGATAAAAACAATGAGCATGGGAGTTTCATCAAACGAAAATTGCTGTGTCGGTTGTTTTAGGCGGTGATGTCGCCCAAACCCGGAATGCCCTGCAAATGCTGTTGCACCTGCAATTCCATGTTCTATCAGTAATTGCATAATGAAATGATGCAGTGGATGGATTCCTCTGAGTTCATCCTGGTCAATGTAGATTTGTGCCTGTAACATACTCCACGGTGTTTAATATCCAAATGACAATCCTTTCAGCTGCATAACGCCATCTACAGCAATTTCTTCGTCCTTGTTCAGTCCGCTGAAGACCAGGATTCGGTTTCCGATTTGTTGTCCGGCCTGGATTTCCCGACGCTCAAATGTATTGTTCGTTTTTTTTACGAATACGTAAGATTTCCCCTGAACAGTAATCAGGGAAGCATTGCTGATATTGATGAAATGATCTTCGGTTAGTCCGAAGGAGACGTTGGCAAACATACCCGTTTTCAGTCGGTTGGTCGGATTGCCGATAGAAATCCGAACCTTTATCATTCGGGTGATGTTGTCTACCATATCAGCAACAGCGTCAATTTTTCCTACAAAATTTTCATTTGGAAAGGCCGTAAAAACGATGTTGCAAGGTTGCCCCTCCTTGATTTTACTGATCTGATTCTCCGGGATGTCACAAACCAGGTAAGCTGTTCCTGGTTTTGCTTTTTGTAACACTTCCGGTTCAAAACCGGCTGTGATTAGTTTGGCTTCGTGTTCGACCAATGCTGCTTTTTCATTTGCCAGATTGGTTTGTTCCATGGACAAAGCCGTTTGTGCGTTCAATAAATCCTGCCCAGTAGCTGCTCCATGTGCCTGTAATTCTTTTGTACGGTTCAGTTCCAGCTGCTTTTGCTTGATATTGATGTTGTTGATCTGGCTGATATTGATTTGATGTTGCATCAGTTGAGTGTAATTTCCTGCCAGTTCGGGGTTTTCGAACAAAACAATAGTTCCTTCTCCGGAAGAAATAATAGTTGCTGAAATTTTAGCAGGAGCCGTAAATTCAGCCGTCAGATTGTTACTGCTCACTTGCTCCGTTTTAAAAAAAGACATACTTTCCGGATCTGGAAAAGAAATGGTTTGTCCGTTATCCGTCACAACTGGTGTAATATCTTTTTCCTGCACTTTCTTTTCATTACTTCCACAAGCAGAAAGCAACAAGAGAAATGCCATCGTATAAGTCAGATTTTTCATTGTTATTGTGCTAATTGATTGATTAAACCTGTTGCATAAAGCAGTTGAATGTAGCTTTGACGGTATTGTTGTAAAGCATAATAATACTGTTGCTGTGTTTCCAGCCAGCTGCGTTGTGCTTCCAGAAAATCTATGATAGTTGTTCCACCTTTCAGGTAAGCGTATTTCACATTTTCCAGAATGGTTTCAGACTGTGATAATACGGTCTTGAAGTTTTCAATGTTTTTTCGTTGCAGGTCATAGCTTGCATAAGCAGTGGAGATTTCCGTCTGCAATTTTGTTTGAATGGTTAGCAGGTTTTGTTCCGCTTGTTTTTGTAAGAGGTATGATTTTTTGATTTCTCCCTGGTTCCTGCTAAAAAATGGCAGGTCTATCGTAGCATAAATTCCGAAATACTGAATCCTGTTTTGAGGATTGTAAATTAATCCCAGTTCGGGTTGCGGAACTGCCAGGCTCTTTTGCAGCTTAATGTTGCTTTCGGAAGCATCCATCAGGGATTTTGCAGCCTGGATATCACTGCGGGTTTGCAGGGATTGGTTCAGTAAACTATCCAGGTCGGAAGGAATAGCGAAAAGAAAAGCGTCATCGGCATCAATGCTGACACTGTCCTGTGTACCAATCAAAAATTTCAGCTCCTTTTGTCTGTTTATCAACTCCTGTCTGGATGTTTTGTATTGAATGTCGTATTGTTTTTCCAATAGTTCAGTACGGAACAGGTCTGTTTGGGTAATCACCTGGTTTTTATAACGAAGTTTGTTGGTAATTACCAGGCTGTCAATATTATCTTTTGCAGTTTGAATGATGTCCAGTTGCTTCTGAGCTGTCCACACTTCCATCCATTTGGTTGCAACCTGCGAAAAAAGATCACGTTCCGTTTCAGTATATTTTTTTTGAGCAAAAGCAACATTTTTATCTGCGACCTCCACTTTGTATTTGCGTTGCCCCGCAACCTGGAAAGGTTTGGTGAGCTGCCACCAGATCTGGCTGGTTCTTTCGCTGAACCAGTTGGAATTGACAGGAAAATAAGACGGTTGCATTAGCTGCAGCAATTGGTTGTTCAGGATCAGATTCGGGCGAAGTTTGGCACTGATAACATCCGTTTGTGCAATTTCAATATTGTATAGTTCCGTTTTTAAGATCGGATTGTTGTTTCTGGCAGTTTGCAATGCCTTCTGCAGGGTGTAGTTGGTCTGCGAATGCACATGAAAACATGTAGCAAGCGCGGTAAACACAGAAAAAGCAGTTGTTAAATGGAGTTTCATTGCATCTGATTGAGTAAGTCTTTCAGGTACAAAGTTCTGCCGGGATGCCTCACTATGCTGTTAGAGATTCGCTAGAAAAAAATTAGAATTTTATTAGAGTCTGTCCAACTGGGGTAATTCAAGTAAAAAAGTAGTTCCTTTTCCTTGTCTGGAAGTAACGGAAATAGTTCCGTGGTGCAGTAAAACGATTTTTTCAGTCAGTGAAAGCCCAATCCCGTTTCCTTCCGCAAATTTTTTGTTATCGCCACGGTAGAATGGCAGAAAAATGTTCTTCAGATCGTCCTCCGAAATACCGATGCCATTGTCGGAGAACCGGAGCAGGATTTTTTCTTCCCGAAAAGAAATGGAAACGACGGATTGTTTATCAGTAGAAAATTTGCACCCATTCTCAAACAGGTTTACAAAAGCTACTTTCAGCAGGTATTCATTGCCTTTTACGGAAACCAGGTCTTCGTTTTCAGCCCGTAGGAATTCGGCATCAAAGTGAATATCGATTTTGTAATCCGGGTTTCCCTGTTGTACCTGTTGCCGGGCATCCAGCAGGATTTCATCAATGCGGATTGTTTTAAAGGCAATTTCCGAAGGATCGTAACTTGCTCTGGCCAGATCGAGCAGGCTGTTGGAAAGACGAACTAACCTTTTGGCATCATTCAGGGCATTTTTAATCGCTGTTTTGTACTCTTCGGGCGTGCGGTTCTTATGTGTGGACAATTCCAGCTCTGTGATGATAGCAGCAAGCGGAGTACGCAATTCGTGAGAAATATTGGATACAAAATGTTTTTGAGCATCGAACGAATTTTCCAGGCGTATCAGCATTTCATTGAAAGTATTGGCTAATCCCGAAAGCTCATCCTTACTTCCGTTTGCGAACAGGCGTAAATCGAGATTTGTAGCCGAAATCAGCTTGGCGCGTTCCGTCATTTCCTTCACCGGTTCGAAAGCCTTTTTGGAGAAGAATCTTCCGGTAATGTAGATGAATAAAATAGAAATGATGAAAACAATAACAATGGTCCAGAGAAGACTGTGCAACTTTTTGTACCCATAATGATCCACAGATGTTGCTGTCAGAATGTAATCCTTACCTTTGAATTCATAACGTAACCCGATAACCTGCCAGTCATCCTGATAAAAGCCGATCTTCCCCTTCTGGCAGATCTCCCGGATCATTTTTCGGGTTTCTTTTACAAAGTCGATATCCGCCGCATCATGATAAAGCAATTTGTAATGACTGTCGTAAATAGCAACTTCCACCTCGTTCATGATCTGCCGGTTTCTCCGGTAAATATCCTGCAATGTCTGTTTATTGATATTGGTATTGAAAAACAGGTTGGCTTTTGTCAATGCTTCTTTTTTCAGCAGGGAATAGAATTCCTGTTCGCGTTTTTTTTTCGCGGAGTAGTAAATAATATAGGCAAAAGCCAGCAGAATTGTAGCTGTAGTGATCGTAAACAGAAGGGTTAACCGTGTTCGTATTTTCATTCCGCTTTTAAAATAAATCCCATTCCCGATTTAGTGTGAATCAGCTTCTTCTCAAAATTTTTCTCGATCTTCTTTCTCAGATAATTGATATAGACATCGATGAAATTGGTTCCGGTGTCGAAATGCGTGTCCCAGACCTTTTCTGCGATTTCTGTTCTTGACAATACCCGCTCAGGATTCTGCATCATGTACATCAGCAGGTTAAACTCTTTGGGAGTCAGGCTGATTTCGAATCCACTGCGCTTCACGATTTTGGTATGCAGGTTCATTTCCAGGCCGTCATACTTCAGGTTGTTTCCCGTGGTATTGGTCGTCGTTTTGGAATAGCGTTTGAGCAAAGCACGGATTCGAACCAGTAATTCCCTCATTTCGAAGGGTTTTACCAGATAATCATCCGCACCAGCATCAAAACCTTCTATTTTGTCATCTGTAGTTCCAAGCGCGGTGAGCAGAATAATTGGGGTATCCGGCTTACTTTTCCGGATTTCTTTGCATAAATCCAGTCCGTTTATTTTCGGTAAAATGATATCCGTAATGATCAGATCATAATCGTTTTGAAGCGCCAGTTTCTTACCGAAAAGTCCATCGTAGGCCAAAACAGGTTCAAATCCCTGTTCCTGGAGACCCCGCTGGATGAGTTCTGCAACTCGTAAATCGTCTTCTATGATTAAAATGTGCATCCTCACAAAGGTATCAATTCAAACTCCATGTTGTTTCATGGGCTGAAAAATGATTTCAGGCCCTGTTGCTTTGCGATGGATAACATACGTTCCGGTTCAGAAGTTTTGTCTTTCAGCTCTTCTTTTAAATACATCCCGAAGTCAAAGCCTGTCGGCCAGTATCCGGTAACCGTCTTCCGGATCTGGTTTTTCGTAAATTCGCTCGTTTTCAGATGCATGATATCTTATTGTTTTTTCTTCAGGAATGCCTGTAAATAGTGATTAATATACGATTGTCGGTCCTTCAGTTTGTATTGTTGAATATAGCGGGGGTGATCAAGAACGGTCAATTGGCCGAACAATTTTTCTTTGGAGTTCAACCGATGGATAAAATCTGCATTTTTCTTCCCGAGTACAAACACTTCAGAAGTATCTAATCCCAGGCTGATATGCTTTTTCAGAGAGCTTATCATGAAATCTTTGACCATTTCGAAAAGAGCAGGATCGTCATAATAATTGGCATTGAGCCATTTTTCCTCTTTGGTTTTCCGGATAATTGCCAGCGGAAAAGGCGAATTGATATAGAATTCGCTGTAAAAATCAGCGGCACCACCAAAAGCATGAATCATGTCGTATATGAAAACAGACGAAACTTCATGGGTATAAGCAGATTTCATGGAGATTCCACAAACACTTTCCAGTCGTTTGGTATCTGTAAAAGGAACTCCTGTTACTCCAGCTCCGTGTCGGCCGGGGTTAATTCCAATGATAAACCTGCGCTGCCCGGAATCATTGTAATATTTGTGATAAAACTCCTGCATGACAGTCATTGTTTCAGGATTGTCAAGATAGGGATTCATGACCTGGAAACCTTCCGGCAGTTTTCCGGAATAATCCAAGTGGAGATTGAAGTTGATGACTTTGTCTGCAAATGTTTCTGACATATATTTTGTGCTATTTTTGAAAATTGCTCAGAACCTCAAATATTGGATTCTGAGACTTGAATTTGGTGAAATTTCCCGGTATTTCCGAAAAAAAATATTGTAACTCCTTGTCATGCTATGTTTCAGTTTTATGTTGCCGGTGGAAAGCTGTCGCTGCAGTTGTATCAAAAGTGCCGATGTTTTTCCCAGAGTTCCTTCAGCATCGCGAGCTATGTGATACTGTCGCCGTTGGGCCAAACCGCTCGTTGTAGGCCGTGTTTTTATTCGCCATTGTTGTTAATTTCACTTTATAAACTCCACAATATTTTCGACAAGTTCTTTAGTTATCGGTGTATTTGGATTGTTGTAACTGTCCATCATTTGCGCGTTCATATTCATAGATTGACTGTTTTTAAGCACATGGTTCATATTTTTGATGACCACCTTTTTAGCACTTGGGTTGGCTTTGTGCAATAGTCTGGCTTCATTTTCAGACACTTGAATGTCAAAATCGCCTTGAAGTATCAAAATTGGGATTTTTAGTTTTGCAATTTCTTCCTGCGGATTGTATTTAAACCATGAAATCATGTATGGTTGTACACTCGGTCGAAAAAGGGAATACAAATTTTGCGGAACATTTTCCAATAGCCTGCCCTGTTTTAGTTCGTCAATGTACGAAAAGATTTGATTTTTAATCGTTGTCGGCTGACCTTCCAATTGTTTTGATAGTTGCTCTTTCAAAATTTCATCAGCGGGAGTACCAACTCCTGCGATAGAAATAAATTTTGAAACTTTCGTATTATTCTCGCTGGCAATCATTCCGATTAGTGAGCCTTCGCTGTGTCCAATAACGATGATTTCGGAAAACTGATTGTCTTGGGACAAAAACTCTATCCAACTTTTTGCGTCTTCAACATAATCTTCAAAACGCAGTTCGTCTTCTTTCTGTTCGCATACACTTTTCGCTATCAACCTCTTATCGTACCTCAACGATGCAATTCCGTATCGGCTCAAAGAGTCGGACAGCATTTTGTAGGTATTGCAAGTCATCATTGGATTGTTGCAATTTCTATCGGTTGGACCTGAACCTGAGATAATTAGCACAATCGGAACTTTTCCATTTGCTTTGGGGACTTTTAATGTCCCATAGATTTTACAATTTTCAACATTTAAAGCCACTTCATCTTGTTCTACAATTGTTTGTGTAAAACTTGTCACGCTCAATAGCATAACTACTGCCCATAATGGGATAAATTTAAATTTATTAATCTGTATCATTTCTTTATTAGTTTGATTTATAACTATTTATATGATTTTTTATTATTCTATTCTCTATTTACTTTGTCGATGTTCGATACTACTCTCTCACAGCACTGTCGTCCAACATTGCCTGCAACAATCATTTTGGACAAGTGAAAAAACAGCTCTCACGCAAACCAAAATCACTTCCCACAATGAAATTAAATTCTGAAATAAAAATATTTTCGTTTTTGATTTTTAAGATTTCACACTCGAAAATTATGATCCATATTTCGGAATCAAAACACTGGTAGCGGTTTGAAGTGAATTGATGTTAATTTCATACTTAAATATTGTAAACCAAAGTCTTAGCAATAACTTCGGCGAGAATTAACGCGATAATGAAGAAAACAAAATGTTTTGCTTTTTTGGTATTGGTCGAAACTCTGAAACCATTGACCAAAAGTATAATGGAATAAACGAGCATAAAAATTGATAACAACGAGATAATCAGAACGATAACCAAATCCAAAGTTGCTAACTGAATTTTTTCCGGATGTTCCATATTTTTTAGAACTTCTTTGCTAACTCTTTCCAATACAGGATTTATAGCGAACAATCCCGAAATATATGTCGGAAATCTTGAAACCAGAGAGATGTTTAAAATATCTATCATTCTGGTTTTTTTGTAAATGATTTTTCCTGCGATAAACAGCATTAAAAAAACGGAGGAAATGTCAAGAAAATTTTCTTTCAAACTCTGAAGAAAAGAAACTTCTTTTGAAAGATGAGCATCAAAAACGCCGTCGTAAGTAAGGTTTAGAAAATGCCCGATAAAACTTCCTATGAGCGTAATAACAATTCCGAAAGCCAATAATTTGATTTCAGAAAATTTTGAAAAAGGATTGAATATTAATTTCCAATTCATAGCTAAATTTGATATTTAAAGTTAAAAAATTGTTTTATTTAAAGGGACTTAATAATTATTAATCTATTGAATAACAATGGATTATATTTTTATTCTTTTTTCTCTGAGTTTATATCTAATTTTTTAATTTTTTCAATCAAATCGTCCATTCTGTTTCTCATTGTCGGGTAAGAAAGTTCAGCTTGTTTTGCCATTTCTTTGATGCTTCCGCTGGAAAGGAAAAAATTCAGGATAAAGTTCTGTTCATCACGATTTAGCTTTAAAAAAAGCGGAAGTTCATAATTTCCGTTTATCATCGTTTCGCATTGATTGCAACGCATCTGACTAACATTCAACGGATTTTCACAACTTGGACACGTGATTGGCAATTTCATTTTATTAAAATTAAAAATATTTTTATCAAAATTAAAATTAATTTCAATATTTGAAAAATATTTTTTCTTTTTTGGAATGTGAAACTATTTTTTTACCGTTTTATTGTCTCGAAAATTCATCATCGGAACTTCAAAATACTTGTAAATATCACTGATAAACCTAAAATAACTAAAATGCTTAATGCAGTGGCCGGTTCGGGGAAATGTCGGATATACTGGTATCAGGCCATCAGAAAATAGAATTTTAGAGGTGGTTTTCAGTAAATCGGTAAGTTGGAAGTTGCAAAAAAGTTCGCAGAAAAAGGATTGTATAACGTTTAAGCATTATTTTTAATGTGCAAAATTTCAAAAATATACAGAGTATGAAAATCAAAAAAACAAGTAAAGCATTGTTATTTCTGGCTTTTGGGATGATTTCCATGAGTTCGGTGGCTCAAAAAATCACAGTGCCTGCGCCCAGTCCATTGCAAACAACGACACAAAAATTCGGTTTGGGTGAAGTAACGATTGAATATTCCCGTCCGATGGCAAAAGGCCGTACTATTTTCGGCGATGTCGTTCCATACGGAAAAGTGTGGAGAACCGGTGCGAATGCTACAACAAAAATCATGTTCACAGACAATGTTAAAATCGAAGGAAAAGAGGTAAAAGCAGGAACCTATGGTTTGTATTCTATCCCAAATAAAGACTATTGGGAAGTGATGTTGTATTCCGATTTGAATCTGAACGGAAACGTAGCAGATTACAAAGCTGAAAATGAAGTGGCGCGTTTTAAGGTGAAACCTGTTAAAACAGCTTCAAAAATGGAATCATTTACGATCAATATGGAAAATGTAATGCCTGCGGAAGCAACTTTGGTTATTTCCTGGGAAAATACAATGGTTCCTCTGAAACTGACAACTGATATTGATGCACGTGTTATGAAAAGCATTGATGAATCTGTGAGGTCTGAAAAACCGGAGTACTTCAAAGCAGCGACTTACTATTTTGAAAACGGAAAAGACTTGAAACAAGCGTTGACATGGGTGAACAAAGCTACGGATGAAAACCCGAAAGCATTTTACATGTTCCTGTTAAAAGCAAAAATTGAGTATGCTCTGAAAGATAAAGTTGCCGGAAAAGCAAGTGCTGAAAAAACAATTGCACTGGCAAAAGAAGCTAAAAATGAAGATTATGTTGCTTTGGCTAACAAATTGATGGCTGAGAACAAATAAGATTCATTTCTGATAATGCGTGAAAGTCCTGCTGTTTGGCAGGGCTTTTTTTGTTCTTTTCATAGATTTTACCTGTCAAACTGATCTCATCGCCACTTTCAAATCTAAAAGTCATTGTGTATTCCTTTTTCCCGATTTCTTTTTTACATGCCGACAGCATCAGGCAAAAACCAAGAAAAAATAAAATTGCTTTTCCTTTCATAAGTTATTGTTTGCGGGTTAAAGTAAATGTTCCGGTTACTGTATCACCCTTTTCAAAAGACAGAAACAGCTTATCCGTAGTTATATCATAGGAGGTGATACTTGAATGGTTGACACTTGCATAGTAACCTGAAAATTCAAGATGAAATAGAAGAAGTGTTACACCATTGGAAGATAATTTGAAGTCAGGTTCATCTTCACCAGGAACCAGTTGTCTTCGAAATTGATAGTTACCTCCCAGAGGATAGGGACCTGAAACTTCACCCGTTACAGTATCCGGAACACCATTTTGATTCCACACCCATACAAAATCAAATTTCCCGGGAGTAAAATCACCAAATATTCCTTTTTTCTTCTTGCAGGAAAAGGTGAATAGCAGGATTATGCTACAACTTAATAACTTGAACATGTTTTGTTTCATGATCAGTGAATTTTAAAATAAGGAAAAAAGACAATACCCGGCCAAATCCGAACCGGAACAACGATTCAAATTCAACCGGGTTCTGTCAATTACATTAGATTAGCTTCGCTTCAACGTCCATTTGCCAGTCAAAACTGAATTGGACACTGGATTACCGAGATTATCACGCCAAATGACTTCAAAATAACCATCATTCACTGTATAGGCTCGTCCTTTTTGAGTATAATTCCCTTCAAGATATATGTCGCCTACTAAGCCATGCCAAAAGAGTTGATCAGAACAAACAAATTTATGGTTGTCTACCTTAAGGAGAATATATCCGTTAAATACTTCAATATAAACAGCTTTTCCTTGAGATTCATTTAAATTAAAAGCATCATGAATCTTTTCTCTGTATTTTTTTCCGTGCATCGGTTTTTCATACATTTTGCCAGAATCTGTATAAATATCTCCATTATCAAACATTAAGCGCATTTCATAGTCATGCTTTCCATTTTCTTTATTACAACCTGAAAGTAACAAACAAATAAATAAAACCGGTAGTATTTTGATTGCAAACATATTTTAGTATTTTCGGGTTAGTTTAAATGTACCATTCACAGGCTGGTAGCCAAAAGCTGGATTATCGTTTTTGAAATAAACCAGTAAATGATCTGCATCGTGTTCCTCATACGTGATTGTGGCACTTATTGCTAAATGTGAAACTTGAAAAAGCTCTCCAAGCATTTTTTTAAATTCCCCCACTTTAAAATCCTTCAGATGATATCCTAGTGTCTGCCTTACTCGAAAATAATAATTCATAGATTGTAAGTATGGTCCTGAAGCCTCGCCTGTTACCGTGTCCTGTTCTCCGTTCATATTCCAGATACAGACAACATCAAATTTCCCAGGTGGAAAATCTTCCAGAACTCCTCTTTCCTTTTTTCTGCAGGAAAGGGCAACTACTAGTAGTATCAAACTACAGCTTAACCACTTGAATATGCTTTGTTTCATTGTCAGTGAATTTTAAAATAAGGGAAGAGAACAGTACCCGGTCAAATCCGAACCGGAACAACGATTCAAATTCAACCGGGTTCTGTCAATTACATTAGATTAGCTCCGCTTCAGCGTCCACTTGCCTTTCAGGATCGTGTCATTCATACCGAAATCTTCATCCGCATTACGCCAATAAAACTTAAAATCTCCGTTTTCTACGGTGTAAGCCCGTCCTTTTTGCGTATATGTTCCCTCCATCTCCACGTTTCCGGTAACTAATCCGGGTTGGTTATTGGCAAATATGGCTGCCGGATTTACGAACCCAAATCTCCAGGCTCGATTCAAGATCAATTGCTGGTCTGATATTTTTAATGCGACTGCCGTATTGTGGCTATTAAACTCCATATACAACCCTCCCATCTCTTCGATCAGTTTAAGAGAATACCCGCCATTGATCTCACTCAGGTACTTTTTATTCTTTTTGTATTTCTCAAAGATTTTACCTGTCAAACTGATCTCATCACCACTTTCAAACCTGAAAGTCATAGTGTATTCCTTTTTCCCGATTTCTTTTTTACACGCTGATAGCAACATGCAAAAACCAAGAAAAAATAAAATTGTTCTTCCTTTCATAAGCTATTGTTTGCGGGTTAAAGTAAATGTTCCGGTTACTGTATCACCCTTTTCAAAAGACAGAAACAGCTTATCCTTAGTTACGTCATAGGAGGTGATATTTGCATAGTAAATACTTGATAATTTAAGATGAAAAGTATAAAATGTTACACCATTAGAAGATAATTCGAAGTCAGGTTCATTTTCACCAGGAACCAGTTGTCT
>JAIRJW010000046.1 GCA_031260455.1 Fluviicola sp. | reverse complement strand
CTTTGGTCGGTAGTCAATTTAAGCTTTTTATCTCTGGGAAAGAGAATAACTTCTCTTTCCCTTGATTTTTACTTAGCAACTACGGATAGTTGCATTTATGAATTGAATCTAAGATTGACAATTCGTCTGATTGTTTGAACTTGTCTGCGGTACACGAACTTGAAAACCCTTTTCTACCTGCGATAAACCCAAAAATTCGGACAAAATTTCACAGAAAAGTTGTTGGTAAATTCTGTATATAATTACCTAAATTAATAGCTAATTTTCAAATTCTTTGGCAGGAAACATTATATCGGTTTCGGCTTTTTCTTCCCGAAATGGCGTTTTTTTTGCCTGTTGTTTTTAGGCCCGGAATTTCCGGGAACGACCCATTCAGGTGCTGCACCGAATTCTTCAGGTATTTCTACCCGCTGAATTTCCATTTCAATCAGTCGTTCAATACGTGCCAGTTTAGGCATATCTTTCGGATTGATTAGTGTGTATGCTTCACCCTTGGTATTAGCCCTGGCAGTTCGCCCAATCCGGTGAACATAATCTTCTGCATCCCGGGGAGCATCATAATTGATTACCAGGTTAATTTCCTTGATGTCGATTCCACGGCTCATTACATCCGTTGCAACCAGGATTCGTGTGCGTTTCGAGCGGAAACCTCTCAGAACCTCTTCACGCTCTTCCTGCTCCAGGTTGGAAGAAACTCCCTGTGTATTTTTATATCCGGCTTTTCGAAGCGCGTAAACAATCTCATGAACTTTGCTTTTAGCCGAGGTAAAAATGATAATACTGTCGTAATTTGTCCGCTCTTTCAAAATGAAATCCAGTACCTTGTTTTTTTGCTCGTCAAAACAAAGAATCACATGCTGTATCACACCTGCAGCAGGTTTTGAAATCGAAAGAGCAATTTCTTTCGGGTGGATCAGAATTTTAGATGCCAGGTTTTTGATTTTGGTCGGCATGGTTGCACTGAAAAGCAAAGTCTGTCTTTTTTTCGGAAGATGAGAGATAATTCGTTCAATGTCATCAGAAAAACCCATGTCGAGCATTTTGTCCGCCTCATCCAGGATAAGGTGTTCCAATTGTGAAAAATCCACATACCCCTGCATCATGTGAGACAGCAATTTGCCGGGAGTGGCAACAATGATATCTGTACCTTCTACCAATGCACTTTTTTGTTCTTCCCATTTTGCACCATCGCCACCGCCGTAAATAGTAGCAGACCCAACAGAAACGAAATAAGACAAACCCTGGATTTCCTGCTCAATCTGAACAGCAAGTTCCCGTGTAGGAACCAGGATCAGAGTATTGATAGATGAATCTTCTTTCCCAGTTAATTTATGCAGAATGGGTAAAATGAAAGCTGCAGTTTTTCCGGTACCGGTCTGTGCGCAGGCCAGTAAATCCTGATTGGCAATAATTTCCGGAATCGCAAATTCCTGAATGGGAGTTGCTTCTTCGAAGCCCATATGATCAATGGCCTCCAGGATCTGGTCATTTAAACCTAATTCGTTGAATTTCATGGATGCGAAATTAATCAATCTTGTGCAAAAGCGATTTAAAAATCTTTTAGTTCCGGACAGGGTCTCTGAAATAACCCAATTCGCGTTTGGAAAAGCGAAAAACCTGATTTTCATTTCATTAGTGGTGGGTTGTTAAAAACAGGAAAACGAACAGCGATCATTTTGTGTATTGTCTGTGTCAATTTCTGATAATTTGTTAAAAACTAAAAAAAATAAAAAAATACGCAACTAAATTTGTACTATATCCGTTTAGTATTCATAGATTGGTATCATGAAGAAAAAGTTACTAGGTATTTTCATTGTTGTATTAAATTGGAATACAGTGAAATCACAGTGTGAGCAGTATCCTGTTCTAAATCTCGGAAATGACACCATCTTATGTCACGGGACTTCCATTACTTATATTGTGCCTGGCGGATATGATTCACATAATTGGAATATCGGGGCCGGAAACCAGCCAAGTGTAACGATCACTTCTCCAACGACTTTGATTCTGAATGTGGCAAATTCAACACCTAATTTAGTTGTAAACGGTGATTTTGAGGCCGGAGATAACGGGTTTACGACAGGCTATACTTATGGTAATTCTCCTGCCATAGGAGGAATCTTGTGGAATGAGGGAACTTATGCAATTACTACAAATCCGCACATTGTACATAATAATTTTTCCAATTGCAGCGACGTAGGGACATCTCCTCCCGGAAATATGATGGTTGTGAATGGTTCCAATACACCAAATACAACCGTTTGGAGCCAGACGATTACGATCGATCCCAATACAAATTATTCCTTTTCAGCCTGGGTGACAAGTGTCCAGAATATTAACCTTTCAGATGTAGCCATATTGCAATTCTTTATCAATGGTATTCAGATCGGACCGATTTTTAGCCCGACATTGCTGGCGTGCGATTGGCAGCAGTTTTCTCAAACCTGGAATTCCGGGGCAAACACGAGCGCAACAATTAGTATCATTGCCCAGGTTTCCAGCGGAAACAATGATTTTGCACTGGATAACATTACGTTCAATACGATATGTCCTCAATCAGATACAGTGGTTATCAGTTTTGATCCGTCACAGATCAATGCGGGGCCGAATCTGACATTTTGTGAAAATGAATCTGATACCATTCAGGCAACTGCCAATTTCCCGAATCCGAATTTTACCTGGAATACTGGTCAAGCAGGGCCGGTGGTAATCCCAGCAACATCCGGATCTTATATCGTGAGTGCTGTGAGTCCGACGGGGTGTAATCTGAAGGATACGGTTCTGGTGAATATCAAAGCCATGCCTTGGAATTTTGATACAGTTGCAGCAGTTCCAACCAGCTGCGGAACGAATAATGGAGTGGTTTACACGCTGGTGAGTGGAACCTTTATCGGTCAGCCACAATATACATGGAGTGGTCCTGGGCCAAACAGCCCGAACCAGATTAATGCTTCCGTATGGCAAAACCTGGGAGCAGGCTGGTATTACATTACATTGACCAATAATGGTTGTACTAGAAAGGATTCGGTACTGGTAACACCTTTGAATTCTCCAGTTGCAGAAGTTTCTGCTAACCCGGATACAGGCTACGGTCCTTTGAGTGTGAACCTGACCAATAGCAGTAGCAACGGGGTAACTTATGATTGGTTTTTCGGAAACGGAAATACGGCAATCGTAAACGATCTGTCGTCTCAGAATCAGGTTTATGATTCAGTTGGAACTTACCTGGTAACCTTGGTTGTAATCAATGGAAACTGTACAGATACGGCAACGGTTTTGATCACGGTGATTCCGCCGCCGATTCCACCTGTGACAGTTCCGGTAGGTCTGGAAGTTCCAAATATCTTCACCCCGAACGGAGACCATGTGAACGATGTCTTTACCTTCGAATTATTGAACATCAAGGAGTTGGACGTAACGATTGTGAACCGTTGGGGAAATCCGGTATATACATCGAACAGTATTCCGTTCGGTTGGGACGGAAAGGATGCTTCAGGAAACCTGGTGGCGGACGGAGTTTACTTCTACAAATACACAGCAAAAGGTCAGCAGGATGAACCGTTTGAAGGACAAGGGTTTGTACAACTGGTCAAATAAGAAATACAGACAGGTTTTAGCCATGGAGGGTTTGGATCATTTTTTCTGAGTTCGCCACTCTTTTAAAGTCAGCTCCTGGTCTTGTACTGCATCGTAGTAATAGATTTGTCCGTCCGGGTAAATCCGGAAATCGAAATATGTTGCCAAAGCCTGGCCATTGTCTTCTGAAATGGAAATGCCGTAATATTCCTGGTCGTCGGATGGTTCGGAGGAAATACGTCCTGTCAGGTGTCGCTTTCCTTTGGATTCGTTCTCGATTTTTTTTGACAACTCCTGTACTTCAGGGAGCTTCCAAATTTGGTCAATGAGCTTGTCTTCCCGGGAAGTGATCTTTACATGAGTTTCCTTTTTCGGGAGATTTGCTTCTGGTTTTTCTTCCTTTTCCGTTTTTTCCGGTGAAACAGGAATAGTTTCTTTTCCGGGAATGTGCTTTTCAGACTTCTCATCACTACAGGAAACCAGTGTTCCCAGCAATAAACCGATTGCTATGATTCTTGGATGTTTCATGTAACCCAAGATAGTTAAATTGACTTATATTTAAAGTGGATTTGATTTTTTTAGCGAAATAAATTCAATTCCGGTAATCTTCTGCTGATATGCTTTCCGGCTAAGAATTATTTCTTTGAAGATTTCCTATCTTTGTGCCATGATTCAAAGAATGCATGTAAGCTGGTTCTTATTGAGCTGCCTGTTTGTTCTTTTCAGTTGTGAAACAAATGTGAAAGTTGCCCAAGAGAACGATCTTCAGGCAGAAGAAATAAGGCAATCACCGTTTCCGGTATTCAATCAGCTTCCAGAGTCATTTGTTCCCCGATATTACGACAGTATCAGCTACTTTTACCGTGAACGGATTGCTCCCGACTTCAATGGGATGTTCCTGGTGTCAAAAAATGGTGAGATTGTTTACGAACGCTATAAAGGAATGGCGAATCATCAGTACAATAAGTGCATTGACAAACACACGCCGCTTCATGTTGCATCCATTTCGAAAGTTGTTACAGCCGTTGTGATTTGTAAACTGGCAGATTCCGGTGAGCTGACCCTCGACAGGGATATTCGCTCTTATTTGCCTGAAATCATGTATGAAGGAATCACAGTCAGAATGCTGTTGAATCACCGCAGCGGAATTCCTTATTACGGATATTTTCCGTATTCGGTCTGGCCAACTGAGAAAATGCTGACCAATCAGAAGATTGTGCAGCTGCTTAACCAGTATAAAATGCCCTTATATTTCCCTCCGAATACACAATTTTCGTATTGTAACACCAATTACGCTCTGCTGGCTCTGATAGCGGAGCGTATTTCACATAAAAAATTTCCGGTTTTGGCACGTGAAATGATTTTCGAACCCCTGGGAATGAATGATTCGTTTATCAACGACGGATCTCAGAATTCAGATAGTTTGTCGCGCTCATACGATTCCCGGAACAGGCTGGAGCCGTTTACGAACCTGGATGGCGTTTACGGAGATAAAAATCTGTACACAACAGCAAGGGATTTACTGAAACTGGATAAAGCGACTTATTCCGGTTTTTTCCTCAGTGATTCGGTCAAAAAAGAAATGTTCCGCGGATATAGCTACGAACGAAAGGGGAAGAGTAATTACGGATTGGGCTATCGGATGAGGGAGGAGCAGGGAAAATCGACCTTGTTTTTCCACACCGGCTGGTGGCATGGTAATACGGGATGTTATGCTTCTCTTCGCCAGGATACCATCTGTATGGTTATTATTTCGAATCACTACACACGAAAAGTGTTTGCTATCAATCGCTTATCGACACTTTTCGGCAGATATCCATACGAGCCTCTGATCGATCCGAAAGAGAATTATATCGGGCCGAATATGGCAAAAATGCATATTGACCAGGCGGTTAACCCGAAGAAACACGGGTAAATGGTGTTATTACTATAATAAGAAATTTCCGGAACAGCCGGGCACTTAAAAAATCACCTGAATCTCGTACAGGCCTTTAATTAAGCATTTCTGTTAAAACCCGACCTTTACCGGTTGGCATGGAAAAATGCAGGATTTCCGAAATGGTTTTGCTGATATCCAATTGTTCCGCACAAGTTGTGATTTCGACATTTTTCTTGAAATCCGGACCCATAGCCAGTAAACTGATGTGTCTGCATCCTTCGCATCCGTCGCCGTGATTAATGTAGCCGTCTTTATGTCCGTCAAGATGCCTTCCGTGATCGCTGGTGATCAGCAGTGCGGTTTTATCCTTCAGTTTGTTATTCGATTGAATCAGGTTCCAGAGCTGAAAAGCATAATTGTCGCAGTTTTGAATAGATTTCAGGTACATTTCCCAGTTTTTGGAATGCGCATAAGTATCAACAGCCAACAGATTGATTAGCATCAGGTGCGGTGGTTTTTCAGAAGACAAAACAGTTTTGACCATATCGAACGTTTCCGGATCTCCGGCATAATCGGAGCTGTTACCGTTTGGTCCGCAGTATGTGCTTGGTTTGTATACATTCCACCACTTCTTGTACAGGGTATTTCCCAGAACTTCGAGTTTTCCCTTGCTGGCAATGACCCATGCATCTGATTTCAGAACGTTCTTTTCTTTCAGGTAGTACTGGAACATGGAAGGATGTTTCGGCAACTGTTTCCCGCTGTTGGAGATGTGCTGATATCTTCCCGTCATAATGGCAGTGTGGCCGGAAATGGTGAAAGTGGGGCCGTTATTCCGGAAATTACTGAACAAAACACCTTCTTTTTTCAACTCATTACCCAAATGCGGAATATATTTGCAGGTTGTATCGCCGAATGTTTCCGTATAACGAGGACCGTCAATAATCAATACGATTACATATTCCGTATGGTATTCTTTAGTCGGTATATCAGGTGTTTTCTGGAAATCAAACGAACAAGTCACCAAAACTCCGGCTGCAATAATTGCTGATAATAATAACTTAGTCATGTTTCATTTTGAGGACGTAAAGTTACTTTTTTTCATGAAATGGAAGAACAGTTGTCACTGATAGAGTTAACGCACACTACATTCAGAACAACTCCTGAAGAATGCGATTTTCCATTCAAAAGTTATCCGTGCATCGTTTCCGTTTTTCCGTATTTATCCATCAGGGAAGCTTCGAATTCCAGGAATTTCTTCCAGCGGGCATCTATATCAATTCCTTCTCCGTATTTGCGGGCAAAGTTCAGGAAAGTAATGTAATGCCTTGCTTCGCTTTCCATTAAACCGCGGTAAAATGCGCGCAGATCCTCGTCGTTGATCTGTTCGGAAAGAATTTTGAAACGCTCGCAACTTCTGGCTTCGATCATGGCGGCAAAGAGCAATTGGTTTACCATGTGTGAAAGTTTTGGATTCCCGGAGTGGTTTACTTTCAGAAAATCCAATAAGTCATGAACATAGGGGTCTTTGCGCTCAAACCCGAGTTGGTAACCACGTTCCAGGATCTTGTTGTGTACCATTTCGAAATGTTCCATTTCTTCCTGGCAAATTTCAACCATGGCTTTGACCATATCTGGGTATTGCGGATATTGAACAATAATCGAAATGGCATTACTTGCAGCCTTTTGCTCACAAAAAGCATGGTCAGTCAGGATTTCTTCGATATTCTTCTCTACAATGTTTATCCAACGTGGGTCAGTTGGTAATTTTAAACCTAACATAATTGAAATTTTACGGTAAATTTCGTTATTTCCGGAATTCAAACCCTAGTTTTGTCAGAATAATATTGAATTATGAGACGTTTGTTATTACTCTTCCTGCTTTGTTCAGAGTTGTTTTCAAGTCAGTTACTTGCTCAGAAAGATGCGCCTAAAGTCGTTGTTGGAATTGTGGTGGACCAGATGTGCTACGATTATTTGTATCGTTTTTACCCACAATTCGGGAAAGACGGATTTAAACGCCTGATGGATAAAGGAGCGCATTTCAGAAATGTAACCTATAATTACGTTCCTACATTTACCGGTCCGGGGCATGCTTCCATTTATACAGGCAGTACACCGAGTAACCACGGAATTGTTGCAAATGAATGGTATTACCGCCCTTTCGGAAGAGAAGTGAGTTGTGTGGAAGATACTACAGTTTCTTCTGTTGGTTCAACCAGTAAGTATGGAAAATGTTCTCCGTATTTTTTGCGTTCGAATACCATTACGGATCAGTTAAAGCTCACTTATCCGACTTCAAAAGTCATTGGCGTTTCGATCAAGGACCGCAGTGCGATTTTACCCGCAGGGCATCTGTCGGATGGTTCTTACTGGTACGATTATGCAACTGGAAATTTCATTACATCAACTTTTTACCGACCGGAATTACCTGCCTGGGTTAACCAGTTTAATAGCCTGAATCTTGTTCCGAAGTACGTGAATCAACCGTGGAATTTACTGAAAGATTCCACGTGTTATACCTATATCAGACAGGACAATTCTCCTTATGAAGGTTTAGTAGGGGGGAAGACAAGTCCGGTTTTTCCATACGATTTCAGTAAGGCGGCCCCTGCAGATCAGTTGAGTTTATTCACGATTATGCCAGCTGCCAATACATTCCTGACGGATTTTGCTATTCAGGTGCTTACGGGAGAGCAACTTGGGAAGCATGCAACGACCGATTTTCTGACGATCAGTTATTCCACACCGGATATCGCTGGGCATACTTTCGGGCCTTATTCACTGGAAATGGAAGACATGTATTTTCGCCTGGATCGTGAACTGGAACGCCTGTTCCTGGCTTTGGATAAGCAGATCGGGAAAGGGCAGTATGTAGTTTTCCTGACTGCAGATCACGCAGTGGTTCCCGTTCCTCAGTTTTTAACGGATCACAAGTTGCCGGGAGGATATTTGTTCCTGAAAGATAAAACAGACAATCTGAAAGCGTTGTGTATTGCAAAATTTGGAAAAAACTGCCTGAATACTATTGAAAACGATAATGTATATTTGGCTGATGAGGTTTTAGGAACGGAACTGGAACCGAAAGTGATTGCATTGCTGAAGGAAGAGATTTCAAAATGGAAAGAAGTCAGAAAAGTATATACGAAAGAAGAATTGCAGATAAAAACGGCAGAAAACTGGCAGCAAATGGTCACTTCCGGATATGATAGGGAACGAAGCGGAGAAATTATCTTTATTCTCCAGCCTGGCTATTTGCCAAAAACTTCCGATACACCAGGTTCGCGTAAAGGAACGAGTCATGGATCTGCTTTCAATTACGATACACACGTTCCGGTTTTGTTTTATGGGAAGGGAATCCTGCCCCGGGAAGTTTTTACACCTTATGAAATAGTCGATATTACCGCAACGCTGGTTCATATTCTGAATGTGCAGCGTCCGAATACCGCAATTGGAAAACCGATGGTGGAGTTGTTTTTGAAAAAATAGGCTGGTCGGAGTCAAATACCGCATTTTACGATTTTTAATGAAAAAAACGCTTTAAATCTTGTGTGAATTGAAATTATGACTAATTTTGTGCACCCAAATGGGAGGGATTGAGCGAAATCTCTGAAATTGAAATAGATTTATAAAAAACACTCAGTGTTTTAATTATAATATGCGGATGTGGTGAAATTGGTAGACACGCCAGACTTAGGATCTGGTGCCGAGAGGTGTGCGGGTTCGAGTCCCTCCATCCGCACTTCAGATGGTCTCGTTGTTAATCAATGAAGACCATTTTTTGTTTATACAAATTTAAGAATTAAAAGAAAACGGAATGAACGTAACACGTCAAGAAGTTAATGCAGAAACAGCGCTTTTAACAGTGCAGGTTTCACCGGCAGATTACCAGGGAAAAGTAACTGTGTCTTTGGATAAGTATCGCAAACAAGCAAAAATTCCGGGATTCCGTCCGGGAAAAGTTCCGATGGCTTTAGTGCAAAAGCAATACGGGAAAGCAGTATTGGCTGAAGAAATGAATAAATTGGTTTCGGATGCTTTGTACGCTTATGTTCAGGAAAATAAACTGGAAATTTTAGGAAACCCGATCCCGAAAGATGGAACGGATGTAAAAGGAGATTTTGATAATCCGGGAGATTTTGAATTCGTATATGAAATCGGGTATTCTCCAGCAATCGATCTGAAATTGTCTTCCAAAAGTAAATACGATTATGTCAAAGTAAAAATCGACGATAAACTGATTGACCAACAGATTGATGATTTGCGTCGCCGTTACGGAAAAATGTCTTCTGCGGAAGAAGTGAACGACACGGATATGATTTTGGCCCAGTTTGTTGAGTTGAACGAAGACGGATCTGTCAAAGAAGGAGGAATTATGCATTCCTCAACAACTTCAATGGAATTTGTTGAAGACAAGAAAGTGAAAAAATCATTGGCTGGTAAAAAAGTGGGAGATAAAGTAACTGTTTCTGCTACTGCAATTACCCGCGGTGATAGCGATAAAGCAGCGATGCTTGGAATCAAGCCGGAAGAACTGGCAAATCATTCTGATTCTTACCAGATGACTGTCAATGACATCAAACGCATGGAGCTGGCTGAACTGAACCAGGATTTGTTTGATAAATTGTTCGGACCTGGAGCCGTTTCTTCTGAGATAGAATTGCGTGAACGTATCGCGAATGACCTGATCCAGATGTTTTCCAATGATTCGGATCGTTTGCTGACTCGTGAAGTTTATCGTGATTTGGTTGAAAACACGCCTGTGAGCCTGCCAAATGATTTCCTGAAGCGCTGGATTCAGTTGTCGAATGAAAAACAGGTCACGATCGAACAGATTGAAGCAGATTACGATAGCTATGCAAAAGATCTGAAATGGCAGCTGATCCAGGGACACATTTTCAAAGCGAACGATATCAAGCTGGACAATGCGGAAGTTATCCAATTCACCAAAGGGTTGATTGCAAACCAATATGCGCAATATGGAATTCCGGCTCCTGAAGATGCTGAATTGACAAAACAGGCTGCAGGTGCTTTGCAAAACCGCGATGAGGCAAATCGGATTTATGATATGCTGGCAGAGGCAAAATTGACAGAATACTTCAAAAATACCGTGAAATTGAACTCAAAAGAAGTTTCTTACGATGAGTTCGTCGAGATGGCCTCGAAGTAAAAATAAGGTTACAGGTTAATAAGAGGGAGACGTTTGTTTCCCTTTTTTTGTGTTTGATCTTTCGGTTTGCAAGCTCGCGGTATTTCAGACTTGTGAATTCGTGAATAGAAGTTTGATCTTACAATCAACTCGTTTAACCCGTTCGAATTTAATTCGATGAACAATGCTCTTACTTTTATTTTGTTGCTCGTTGCCAGATTTCTGCATGACTGGGAAAAATAGTGAAGAATTGATATTTTTATGTTTTTATGCCTGATATATGCCATGGGGTTACAAGGAAAAAGAAGTAAAGGGAGTGATGATGATCGGGTAGAGTTGTAGATTTGGGGGATGATTGAAGAAATTTATAAAATTTATTATGAAAATGAAATGTAACCAATAGCATTTGGTAGTATACAACAAACACAACAAAATAAAAAACAGAGAAAGGAGGCATGCGAAACAAGACAGTATTTTTACTTTACAATCCTGATTCGGATAAATGAGTGACATTATGAGAGAAGACCAAGTGAAACGTATATTGGGAGATGTTTATTTTACTACTTCGGGCGGTACACGGAGTAGAAATAAACTCAATTATTATAATGGCACTATTCCCTGGGTTAAATCCGGAGAACTAAATGACAATACCATTACTTCTACTGAAGATTATGGTGCCACAATTGGCAAAGCAGCATTATTAGGTGTTAATGCGGCGACAAATCAAGCTGTTTGTGGAATATTTGAATATAAATACATACTAACTAAGTATACATATTTGTACTTAAAGTTTGAAAAGAAGCATTTAGCAAAGTTTGGAACAGGGGGAGTTCAGCCGAATATTAATCAAAATATAGTAAAAGCATTAAAGTTTTGTCTTACCTCCCTCCCCGAACAATGCACTATTGTCAAAAAAACAGAACAGCAGATTAAAACCAGCCTGGACAAAGCGGGAGCTTGCCATCGGGAACCGGACTATGAGCCTGCTTTGGTATTGCTGGAAAAGATAAAAGCCGAAAAGCAGGAGGGAAGCTCCAAACAGAAAAAATAGAGCCTATGCCGGAAAAGCCTTTGAAAATCATGTTGTCATCAACAGTCTATGGGAATCAAAATACCATCGAAGCCATTTATGCTGGTTTAAAAAATTACGGTTATGAGGTTTTATGTTCCCATAAAGGGACTATTTATAATATCCCAGGAGCATCTCCTGAAGAATCTTGTCTCGCAGCGGTAGCAGAATGTGATTTCTTCTTTGGTGTTATTTTCCCTCATTATGGCTCAGGCATAACACACCGGGAATTTCAACAAGCGGTAGATCTAAATAAACCGAGAGGCTTTCTGGCCCACTCCTATGTGCCCTATACACGTATTTTATTGAAAGATTTTTTGTTTGATGGGGCGGGTAATAGAACAGCCTTTGCCTTGCCGGGAAAAACTACAGTTTTAGATGATTTGCGGGTCATTGATATGTACAATCTTGCTACTGGGCATGGGCAGCCTTTAAGTAAAAGAATCTGGACACAGGAGTTTCATAAATACGAATTAGATGGTGCTCCTTTTGTTCAGGCTCAGTTTGGAGATGTTGAAAGATTTGAAAACGATTTAAAAAGATTAAGCGATGGAAAATAACCGTTCAAAATTCAAAAACCGGATTGCGGAGGGCGAGAATGAAGAGTTAGCATTTCTTCCGTCTTTTGATTTGGAAAAAATTGCCCAAACCATCTGCGGCCTTTTAAATGCGAAAGGCGGACGGTTAGTTATAGGAATTGACCAGGATAAAAAACTGACTGGCATTGCAGACGATGTTTCCAAAGAAGCTACGGAACAATATTTAGTCCGGCATATCGTTCCGGAAACACCCTTTGATGTAACTATTGAAGCCTTTAATGATCGACGCCTCATGATTATCCGGGTGTGGGAAGGATCCAGACAGCCCTATATTTATGAAGGAGCCATCTATTTCCGGAGAAATACCCGGACGCAAAAAGCAACATCCGAAGAAATAGCCTCCCTGATCCATACTCGCCAGCAAAACGAGTTGCACTGGGAACGCCAGGTATCTTTTGGTGTAGAATGGGAAGACCTTGACCAAAGACTGATTCGTAAAATCATGCAGGCATCGCAGAAAAATCGCCGCAGCAACTACGAAGGAGCAGATTTACTGGGATTTCTGAGCCATTACGGATTATTTAATAACGGATCCTTTACCAATGCCTGTGTAATCCTGTTTGCCAGAAATCCTGTTCGCTTTTTGCCGCAAGCCCGGGTACGGCTTACGGAATACGCCGAAGGGAAAACTGATAAAGCTCTGATTCGCGATGAACTATTGGAAGGTAACCTGTTTTCCATTCGCGAACGCCTGGAGCAATATGTTCAGCATCTGGGCATCAAAAGTGTTTTCGACGAAAACCAATGGCGCCGGGTGGATTTTGCCTATCCTGAGAAAGCGTTGCAGGAAGGGATCATTAACGCTTTGATACACCGGGATTATAGCCGGTTCAATAGTCAGATGACGCTTTCGGTTTACCCGGATAAACTCATCATTGCCAACAGTGGAAGCTTACCCAGCGAGGTCAGTATCCGGGATCTTAAAACCAATCACCGTTCTTTTCCGGTTAATCCGGATATTGCCCACATGGTGTTTTTGATAGGCTATATTGATAAATTAGGGCGTGGGACATTAAAGATTATGGAAGAATGTAAAGAAGCCAGTCTTCCTGCACCTGTCTGGAAGCAAGGCAAAGGGGAAGTTATGCTTACGTTTCATGGTCCTAAAACAGATGCTTCTAAAGATGCTGCTTTTATAGATAATGATGCACTAAAAAGGCTCAGTGATGCGGTAAGTGATGCGGTAAGTGATGCGGTAAAAGGCAGGCTGGCTTTAGTGGTTAAGCTATTGTATGTTAATGAGGAGATGACTCTTAAAGCGCTGATAGATAGTTTGATGGTGTCTAGGGCGACTATGCAAAGGGACTTGTTATTGCTGAATTCGCATCATTTTTTGAAGCTGATCGGGTCTGATAAATTCAGAGAATATGCTCTGAATGATGCGCTAAAGAAAAAAATTGATGCACTAAATAATTGATTTTGGAGTGAAAAATGATGCGCTAAAAAATAGCGGTGATGCGGTAAGGACTATACAAATAAAAATACGATAAATGACGGAAACTACCATTGTATCCAAAATATGAAACCTAGTTAATGTGATGCGGGGCGACGGAGTCGGCTATGGCGGTTATCTGGAACAAATAACCTGCCTGCTGTTTTTAAAAATGGTGGACGAATTTAATAAACCTCCCTATAAGAAGGAGATTCGGTTACCATTTATTAAAGATGTGCAGGAAAATGAACTAAAAAACGCAGAAGATACCAAATCAGGCGCTGGACAATACTTCACGTCCCGAGCCTTGGTATGCCCCATGGTAAAATGTGTACAACCTAAGCCGATGAGATTGTTGAAAATATGGAGTCAGCATTAGAAAATCTGAAAGAATTAGCTAACGATTTGGGGTTAACTTCTCCAAACCTGTAAATTCATTAACTTAGCCTGCTCGAATTTGATTCAATGAATAATACACTAGCTCCGTGGCTCATTGCCACTGTTCTTGTCGGATATTTCGGATTGCTGGTCCTGATGGCATACCTGACTTCAAAAAAAGCTGATACCGATTCATTTTTCACGGGAAACAGGCAAAGTCCCTGGTACCTTGTTGCTTTCGGAATGATCGGAACTTCGTTGTCAGGAGTGACTTTTATTTCTGTTCCCGGAAAAGTTTTTTCAGAAGGAATGGCTTATTTTCAGATCGTGCTTGGGTACATTTTGGGTTATATCGTCATTGCGCAAATCCTGATGCCTTTGTATTATCGTTTGAATGTGATTTCTATTTACGAATATCTGAACAAACGTTTTGGGATTGTCAGTTATAAAACTGGTGCTGCGTTTTTCATTCTTTCCAGGACACTGGGCTCTGCTACAAGACTATACCTGGCTACGGAAGTGTTGCAGATGTTTCTGTTTGAAGGTCTGGGGGTGCCGTATTGGGTAACAACCGTTACAACCATTGTGCTGATCTGGCTTTACACGTTCAAAGGCGGTGTGCGCACAATTGTGTATACGGATGCCTTTCAAACGATTTTCCTGGTTTCTTCCGTCATCATTTGTACGGTTATTATTGCGCAGACTCTGGGGGTTGATTTTTTTGGATTGTATAATAAAATCACATCGTCTTCCACGAAAGAAGGCTATTCCATGTCGCGCATTTTCTTCTTCGATGATCCGAATTCACCGTTGTATTTCTATAAACAGTTTTTCGGAGGAATGTTTCTGGCAATTGCCATGACAGGACTGGACCAGGACCTGATGCAGAAAAACCTGACTTGTAAATCTATCGGGGATGCACAGAAAAACATGTATTCTTTTACAACGATCCTGGTTATTACGAACTTTTTGTTCCTGCTACTCGGAGGAGCTTTGTATGTGTATATTCAGTCGACTGGACTGAAAATTCCTGCTAATACGGATCATACCTTCCCAACGCTTGCCCTGAATAATTTTGGCTCGGTAGCAGGTATTTTCTTCCTGTTGGGTATTACAGCGTCTTCCTATGCTTCAGCAGATAGTGCTTTGACGGCACTTACAACAGGCTTTTGTATCGACTTCCTGGATTTCAACAAAAAGGAAGAAGCAGAGAAAAAACGCGTCAAACTGGTTGTGCATGTCGGGTTTTCTTTATTGTTCTTATTTATCATTTTGCTGACAAACTGGTATGTGGATGTCACTCCGGGAACAGATCTGATCGGCTTGATCCTGAAACTGGCCGGATATACTTATGGACCATTGCTGGGCTTGTTCGCAATGGGTATTTTTACCAAACGCGTGTTGAATGAAAAACTGGTTCCGGTGGTTTGTGTGCTCATTCCTGCTTTGTGTTTTTTCATCAGTAAATATTCTCAGGCAATGACCGGAGGAATGTTACAGTCAAACGGAACTTATAAAGGAGGTTATGTTTTTGGAAATGAATTGTTGATTTTGAATGGATTATTAACCTTTGTTGGTCTCTGGCTGATTTCCAAACCTGGAAGAACAATAACCGTGGTATAATAACTCAATCTTGTGGAGATTTATATTGTGTGTGGAGATATTCCGTATCTTCACAGTACCAATAAACAATGAAATGAACATCATTCTTCACGACAATGGATTACATCTGCGTTTTGCACCGCTGACACTGACAAGACCGGTTGGAGATTTGCGGGTAGGGATTTTAACCAATAAAGAGCGATGGGAAAGGTGGATTCCTGAAGCAGTGGTGTCATTTCAAACGGAACAATATATTTCGAAGAAATTTCCGCGGGTATCCGGAGAATTTGAAATCGAAGTCAACGCAGTAATTATCCCGAATGAAGCGCTTGCCGCAACGATTTTACACTTGGAAGACAACCAGATTTTGATGTCTGAAGATACCTGGATTGCACGCCGGGGAACTGCTTCGGAAAAAATCAAATGGACGGAGAAGCATCCGCTGGAATTAAAGCAACGCTGGGATTTGTTCCGCTTGAATGACGAGGTGCTGGTTGCAGACTATTTATTATTAACCGGAGGTAGAAAATCTCAACACATTTCGGTTTCCAATACGGTTATCGGAGACCCGTCATTGATTTTTATAGAAGCCGGAGCTTCGGTTGAAGGATCCTTTTTAAATACAACTTCCGGCCCGATTTACATAGGAAAAGAAGCGGAGGTAATGGAGGGATCCATGATCCGAGGTCCATTTTCCCTGGGAGAACATGCCGTAGTGAAAATGGGAGCTAAAATTTACGGAGCTACTACAGTCGGTCCGTATTGCAAAGTGGGAGGCGAAGTTTCCAATTGTATTTTCCAGGCTTATTCGAATAAGGGACATGACGGTTTCCTGGGAAATTCCCTGGTGGGTGAATGGTGTAACTTCGGAGCAGATTCCAATACATCTAACTTGAAGAATAACTATTCGATGATCCGTTCCTGGTCTTATGAGGAAGGGCGTGAAGTGGAAACCAGCTTGCAATTTATGGGTGTTTGTATGGGAGATCACAGCAAATGCGCGATCAATACTATGTTTAACACGGCAACGGTTGTCGGTGTTTCCTGCAATGTATTCGGAGGAGAATTTCCTAAGAAATTCATTCCTTCCTTTTCGTGGGGGGCTGTGAACGGAACGGAGTTATTTGATCTGAAAAAAGCCAAAGAAGCAGCTAATTCGATGATGAGCAGGCGCGGGTTGGAGCTGGCGGAAGGCGATATCTATATATTTGATTATCTGTCGAAATACGGAGGGTAGCCAATCGGTGATTTATGGATTAAACCTTTCAGGTACTTCTGAAAAAATAAACATTTATTGATCTATCAATGAATAAATGGTGTTGTATTGAAAAACAGGATATTATTACTTTTGGTGAGCTGGTCTTTTCACTCCATTGACAGCAAACAGCGCCAGCATGTCAAGCGGCATAGTATCATTGAATTGTGATTTACTTTGATTTTGAAGATCTTTTGCTTGCCTTTCCCCATGACCAGCAATCTGTGCATAGCGTTTTTTCGATTACATTTTCTTCTGAGTCAGGGAGTAAAGGAAAGAAATCAATTCCTGTAAGCAGCTCAACGCTGTCAATGGAAACGGCAAAGGTTTTCAATTCTTTCTGAGAAGCTGCATTCGGGATAATGAAACCAATTCCTTTGATGTCCGGTTGAGAATAATCCAGGATGACCTTATAGTAATAATTTGGAACGGAAACTTGATTCGGGCCTATGGTTTTTAATCCTGCGGTCAATACAGGGCCTGTTACGATATAAATTTGTTTGTTTTCAATGGCCCAGCTTCGCGCCAGTTCTTCCGCTTTTTTCCATATTCCACGATTGAAGCTTGGTACCTGCGGACTCATATTGCTGTAATAGAAGCTCTCGGCAGCAGTTGTTTCAGACCAGCCCATGTCTGCAGCAGGTGCCAGGTGTCCACGGTCGTACTTGGATTTTTCGTAGTCCTTGTCATTTGCAGAACCCGTTATCACCAGCGGATCAACCATGAATTTGTTCGTGCGTTCAAATTTGTTGCTGGTTTTTTCCTCGGTGAGTTCATATGCCACCCATTTGGCTTGTTCATGTTCTTCAATGTAAACCAGCGAGTAAGCAGTGTGTCTGATAATGAACTCTTCTGGTAAAGTGGCCGGGATTTCCAGCCCGGAAATCGTTTTGGTGGCCGGAAGGGATTTTTTTGCAGAAACGCTATCAGAATACCTAGTAGCGGCTTCAGTATGAGATGAAACAGGTTTTCCATCGTGATTTCTGCTTTGTTGTGCCCAAAAAGATGATTGGAAACAGAACCCAATTGAAAGAAGCAGAAGTGTTTTCATTGACACAAGGGTTGGATGTAAAGATACAAACCTACCAATCAAAACGATTGAAATCAAGCGTATTTACCACAATTTTATTGTTTCGGAAAACCGCTGTTCTGTCATTTCGTCAGGGTTTTTCATCTTGGCACAAGGCTTGCCGAAGCACAGTATCAGAAATTTTTTGAGTAATTGTTCTAAATCAGGACAAACTCAATGACATTTTGACGTTAAATACACACACATGAAAGATTCATTCGACAATACGATCATAGTTGCTTCAGGAGAGGAAGATGCAGAATTTCTGCCTTTGTTGTCTCAGGACGATGAAGACAATATGAACAAGGAAGTTTTCCCGGAGGATTTACCGATTTTACCACTTCGTAACAACGTACTTTTTCCGGGGGTGATGATTCCCATTACTATCGGTCGCGATAAATCATTGAAATTACTACAGGACGCAAATAGTGGTAAAAAGATCATCGGGGTAGTAGCCCAGATCGACCAGGAAGAAGAAAACCCGGAATTCAATGATTTGCATCAGGTTGGAACGGTTGCCCAGATTGTACGCCTGCTGAAAATGCCCGACGGTTCCTCAACAGTGATTATCCAGGGGAAAAGACGTTTTAAAATAGCGGAACCTTACCAGACAGAACCATACATGCGTGCCAAAGTGCGCTTCCTGGCGGAAATTCTGCCTGAAAAAGACGATCAGGAAATGGAGCTGCTGTTCCGGAATGTCAAGGAACTGGCCCTTCAGATCATCAAAGACAGCCCGAATATTCCTTCCGAAGCTGCTTTTGCAATCGGGAATATCGAGTCGCCGACTTTTATGGTGAATTTCATTTCTTCCAACATGAATGCGGATGTGAAAAAGAAGCAGGAATTGCTGGAAGAACTGGATTTTCGAAAACGTGCGCGTCTGGTTGTGGAGCATCTGACACTGGAGTCGCAATTGTTGGAAATGCGTAACGAAATCCAGACAAAAGTGCGTTTGGATATGGATCGTCAGCAACGTGAATATTTCCTGCACCAGCAGATTCGAACTATCCAGGATGAGCTGGGAGACAATCCGCAGGAACAGGATGTAAAGGATATGGAAGACCGGGCTGCTAAAAAGAAATGGGGTAAGGAGGCTTCCAAACTGTTCTACAAGGAATTGTCCAAATTGCAGCGTATGAATCCGCAGGGTGCTGAGTATACGGTTCAACTGAATTACCTCGATACCCTGCTGGATTTGCCGTGGAACGAGTTTTCCCAAGATAATCTCGACCTGAAACACGCAGCAAAAATCCTGGAACGCGATCATTTTGGGTTGGAAAAAGTGAAAGAACGCATTTTGGAATACCTTGCAGTATTGAAGCTTAAAGGAGATATGAAATCGCCGATTTTATGTTTCTACGGACCTCCCGGAGTAGGAAAAACTTCCTTGGGGAAATCCGTAGCCGAAGCATTGGGACGTAAATATATCCGCATGTCTTTGGGAGGTGTACATGATGAAGCAGAAATCCGCGGACACCGTAAAACATATATTGGCGCTATGCCGGGGCGAATCATGCAGCATTTGAAAAAATCAGGTTCTGCGAACCCGGTTTTCGTGCTGGATGAAATCGATAAGCTCGGAAGAAGTAACCATGGAGATCCGTCTTCTGCTTTGCTGGAAGTATTGGATCCGGAGCAGAATAATGCATTCTATGACAATTATGTGGAAACGGAGTTCGATTTGTCGAAAGTGATGTTCATTGCTACAGCCAATAGCCTGGCAACCATTCAGGGGCCTTTGCTGGATCGGATGGAAATCATAGAGGTGAATGGCTATACCATCGAAGAGAAAATTGAAATCGCGAAGAAACACTTGTTACCGAAACAACTGGAGGCTCACGGAATTTCGAAAAAAGATCTCGTTGTTGATCGCAAAACGCTGGAAAAGATTATTGAAAATTATACCAATGAATCGGGAGTGCGCGGTTTGGATAAAAAACTGGCGAAACTGGCTCGTCATCGGGCAAAACAGGTTGCATTGGAAGAAACATTTTCTGAGAAAATCGGCCTGGATGAACTGACTGATATTCTTGGAGCAGGTCGTGAGAAAACCAAATACGATAATAATGATGTGCCAGGTGTCGTAACCGGTCTGGCCTGGACTAGTGTTGGTGGAGATATTCTCTTCATTGAATCGTCTCTGACCAAAGGAACCGGAAAGCTGACTTTGACCGGGAACTTGGGAGAAGTGATGAAGGAATCGGCAGTGATCGCTTTGGAATTCCTGAAAGCACACAGTGATTGGCTGGACCTGGGGCAGGAGGTGTTTGACACGAAAAATGTACACATTCACGTTCCGGAAGGAGCAACTCCGAAAGATGGTCCGAGTGCGGGAATTACCATGCTGACTTCCCTGGCAAGTTCCTTCACGGGAAGAAAGGTGAAGAAGAACCTGGCAATGACTGGAGAAATCACGCTGCGTGGAGAAGTACTGCCGGTTGGTGGAATCAAAGAGAAAATCCTGGCTGCCAAACGGGCAAATATCAAAGAAATTATCCTGTGTGAACGAAACAGAAAAGATGTGGAAGAAATCACGGCAGATTATGTAAAAGGGGTGATATTCCATTACGTCAAAAAGATGAAGGAAGTGCTGGATATTGCACTGGAAAAGAAAAATAAATAACACAAAACGGTCTGTCTGCTTGACGGGCCGTTTTTGTAATGTTTTTGTTGTCGTACATTCAACTTATAAATGCAACTTTTGGTTAAACATTTCTATTGGAGATCTAAAGTTATATCTTTTTCGTGGTCTGTGATTGATTTGATTTTCAACAAAAGCGATCTGTTTAGGA
>JAIRJW010000041.1 GCA_031260455.1 Fluviicola sp. | reverse complement strand
CCTAAACAGATCGCTTTTGTTGAAAATCAAATCAATCACAGACCACGAAAAAGATATAACTTTAGATCTCCAATAGAAATGTTTAACCAAAAGTTGCATTTATAAGTTGAATGTACGTTTCGCAATATTACGAACGGGTATTTTATTCTTGAAGTCCTACGGAAAGAGGCTTGTTGCTCTCAAAAGTGTAATATCATCATTTCCAGCACGAAATCAACGCTGACGAAAAAGAACTTCCGAAATATGAATTTGCTAATTTTCTAAATAGAAAACCGCTTGATATGACTGGAATACAGAAGGAAAAATGGTTTTTTAATGTTTGTTATTTACAGCATTAACCCGATACCCAATTGAATTCCCCAGGAAGAATATCTTCTCCGAATGATATGACCGGATATAGCAGGATTAATTATGGATTTGAAATAGGGATTAACAAAAATATGCCATTTTCCAAAATTCCTCCTGGCTTCCAGCTGAATGAGGTAAGAAAGAGTGAAGCGGATAGCGTGATATTCTACCAGACTGCTGAGGCTGTCGTTCAGAAATTGACCAGTATTTTGAGGAATTCCGAAGTTGAATTGTGCCCCGATTCGCGGAATTAGCTCGTAGTTTCCGAACCCGAAGCGGTATCCTGCATAAAGTGGGATTGAAATCCAGGAATAGCGATTGGTAAAGCTGACTTTCTTCGAAGTTGAGTCGATGTATTGGGAAGTATGATAAATAGTTGTATCATGAATTCCCGGAACCCAGATTCCCAGCGAATCAGTTAGGTAATCATTGCGGTATTGAAACAATTCTTTGTATCGTTTGTTTTTTCTGAAATCAACAATAATTTCCCGCCTGACAATTTGTTTAGCCCAGGAAAAATAAGCTGTTCCGGATTGAAACCGATCTAAACCGGAAATGCTTTTCATAAAAGCATTATTGACGATCTGCATCTGACTTTCCTGATCGTTTGTGTAACGCACGGCATTTCCCATCAACACCTGGAACGTGAAATGGTATAAATCCAGGATTACCTTCCTGTCTCCCTTTTTTATTGCGGTTATTGTATCAGTATTTAATTCAAACAAAACTCAAATCATTTGTTTATCCCTAGGGACAAAATAAGTTGAATAAAAGAAAAGTGACAATTGTATTTTGCGTTTTGAACAAGAACGGAACAGAGAGCCAAAAAAAAGGGGGGATTCAGCAAAAAAATATCGTTGAATCTGTAAGTTTGAATGAACGGTTTTATGTTTAGCCTTGCTAAATAAGTCCGGCAGGAATGCTGTAGAACTGATATTAATCCCTGATTTTGGTAACCAACCACAATTCTTTCTATTCCATGTCAGACCAAAGCTTTAACTTTGCGTTTGAAAACCCAAATGCTGGATGTATCGTTTAACAGTTGTTTTTTGCATTCTTTTCAATTCATCTTTTTTGCTGGGGCAATCTCAATGGATCCGGTTTTCTTTTACAACAAAGGAAATTCCCTGCGAAGATATTCCCAAGCAGCTTATTGTATCAACAGTCATCGCAGGAAAAGACAGCGTATTGCTGAAAGAACAGTTTTCGGAATGTCAGAAGCTGGTGGAATTACCCCGAATTTCCGGAATATATTCCTTTTCGGTTCGTACACAATTGTACCAGCCGGTTTTGCGGAGCTTTGAAGTAAGCGCTCACACGGCAGATACGATCAGGCTGGGAGAGTTTGTTTTGACGGAGCCGGTTTCACAGCTGGATGAGGTGACAATTACGGGAGTTCAGCGAAAATTTATTGAAATCGAAGCGGATAAAACGACAGTAACCGTGAAAGACAATCCCGTTCTGACGATCAGCAGCGTTTACGATGCGGTTTTGAAAATTCCGGGTGTTATGCCTTATCCCGGTGGCGGATTTGCAATCGGTGGACAGATGGCAAGTGTTTATTTTGAGGGAGTTCCGAGCAGTTTGTCACTGGATGACCTGATGAACCTGCTTAAGAGCCTTCCGGCGAGTTCTGTGGAAACAATCGAGATCATTTCGAACCCCGGAGCTTCATTCGATGCCAATGTGAGCGGGGCGATCATTAATATTATCAGTTTGGGAAAAGTCACCAAATGGCTGTCCGGAACGGTAACGTTAAATTATGGATTGAACCAGAATCAGAAAATTTCGCCCTCGCTGGTTCTGAGCGGAAGACAACAGAAATGGAGCTGGCAGCTTCAGGTCGGATATTCCTACAACGAACGTTCGGCCAGAGATACTTCGGCACGCGTTTTTAACTCTTTTGATCCGAATATCGGTTTAAGCTCCGACCGGAAAGAGAAAACCTGGTACGGCTATTATTATTTCAAGCCCTCGGTTAATCTCAGATTGTCGAAGCGTTCGGGCCTGGTACTGAATTATAACGGTTCATTCGGAGATAACCGGATCAGAGGAAATTCGCTTACCAGTAGCCAGTCAATAAGTCCGGCCGTTGAATTGAATACTGATTACCGTTCCAGGAATTACGGGATGGGCAATGAGGGAATGATTAAATTCCGGCATGAATTCGATACCTTGAAACGCATACTGAACGTGACGGCTTTTTATTCCGGCTACCGGAATAAATCAAAGCGGAACAATATTCAGCGTGCTTTGGATTCGGATGAATACAGCATCCTGGATTATTACATGAATACCAACCGTTTCTACCTGCGTGCCGATGCTGAAATTCCGTTTGAAAAGATCAAATTTTATTTGAATACGGGAATCAAATACAGCCTGATGGGAGTTGATAATACCGGGTCGTATAATCTGAATAATGCTTCGTCCGGTATTTTTGAAAATCCGTTTTATACTTCTGTGATAGATTTCAATTACCGGGAAGACAATATGGCTGCTTATCTTGATCTGAAAAAGAAGTTCGGGAAAAAAGTTTCAGTTGGATTCGGAGTGCGGGCAGAGAATTTCCGGGTGAAAAGAAGTTCGAATATAACTGCATCACTTGAAAATAACTACTTCAACCTGTTTCCGTCTTTTAATGCTATTTACCGGATCAATTCATTTATCAACCTGATCGGGACCTATTCCCGGAAGATCGGAATTCCATCGTTCAGTCAGTATGATCCCAACAATTCAGGGTATTACGACCCATTCAGCTCATCGACCGGAAATACGGAACTGAAACCCAATTTCTACGACAATGCCCAGTTTAAATTCACGGTTTTCGACTATATGCAGTTTTCTGTGAATATGTCTCATTCACAATACCTGAATCTGACTGAAATGATAGTGGCACCGAATTCATTGCAAATGGTTCAGACTTACAAAACATACAACAACGTGAATTCAATCAATTATTTCCTGGCAGTTCCGGTTCCTTTTGCGTTTTTTACGAAAGGACTGAAGTTTTTGAACGAGCCGGTGGAAGTGGATAAAATGTCGTTCCTGTATTTGTACGGTTCTTATACCAAAACAGCGATTTCCGGATACAATTATTTGAATCCGAACCGGGGAATGTGGACTTTCGGGGTATATTCCCAATTTATTCTGCCGTGGAAAATCCGGATGAATATCGACTATTACCTGATCGGGAAAGGAAATTACCAGATTTATGAATTTACGAGAAACCGCTCTTCTTTTGATGTGGTTTTCAGCCGCGAATTCTACGACAAAAAACTGAAAACTTCTTTGTCGTTTGAAGACATTTTCAATATGGATCGGACGAACACCCGGGTTTCCTTCCCGAATATTCGTATGGATGGTTATTCAAAAGCGGATACGCGCATTATCTGGTTCAAGGTTGCATATTCCTTTGGCCGGGTAGAGAAGAATGAATCCGAGGGGATCAGCTTGCCGGAGAAATCCGGTGGTGCGGCCGGAATGTAAAAAAGCCCGGATCTTTTCATGCTCTAAATTCAACTTTGAATGGATAGATAATTTAAAAAATAACTTTTTTCAACAACAAAAAGAAAGAAAAAATTGAATTTTACTTTCAAATTGTGACGTATTTACTCCGGCTCGGTCAGTAGGTCATATCTGTACAGAAGATTAGCCGGGGTTAGTTCATTTTGTTTTTTTGTGATTTAAATTGTTTATTTTTGCGCGCTCATATTGAATTAAAGTTTAAAAAATAATGAAAAATATAACTATAACAATCATCATATTCTTGCTGGCTGGTGTAGCAAAAGCACAAACTGGAGCCTTAGGAATCAATACCCCGAATCCAAATGCTACTTTAGATGTAGAGGCACAAACCACAGCACCCGGAAAGGCTGAGGGAGTTATTGCACCTAGGCTGGCAGGTGCTGTCATCAAATCTAAAGATGCAGATTATGGCAGTGCTCAGACCGGAGCGATTGTATATGTCACATCTGCTTCTCCGGATGCCGGATTTTCCGGTACTAAAACCAGGAACATTACAGATGTCGGATATTACTATTTTGACGGTAGCATCTGGCAGACAATGAAAGAAAGAGCAACCCCGTCTGCTTTCTATATGCCTTCTATTCTGCTGCCTACCGATAACTCCGATGCCACACTATTCGACTCGTACAATGCAGGTACACGCACTTTTTCGGTCAATTTATATAATCGTTATTACAATCAATACAATATGTATGCGGTGGCACCAGCAAATTCCGCTCAAAACCCAGGTGCCAATGCGGCATTACCTACTTATGCATTTAACCAGTTAGACTATTTTATCACCTATTACGACCCCTTGGTTCTTACGAATGTAAACGTGAGTGATGCAGGTATATTAACCTACACATTGCAACCCGATCCCCTGCCCATTTCGGAAAAAACATTTATGAATATTATTTTAATGGCTAAACCGTAGTTAAGTAGAAAAGTAAAAAATAAGCGGTGAATAGTGAGCTGTAAAAATGCAGTAATTTTTGACTGCCGACTTTAAAAATATAAATAAATGAACCCCATTTTATTCTGGTCATAATGTGTTTATGTACTGTGTTTTCCCGTTCGAAGGCGGAACACGGACAGTTCCTGAACGGACACTATTTATTCAATTAAAGCAACAGTGACCATTTATAATGATAATACCAAATCAGAATACTGACACGTACTTTTAATGATACTGCATCATTAAATGGTTTTATCGATATGCCGTTTCCACGGTAGCCGGTTTTTTTATCTGCGAACCATTACCCGGGTAATTATTAAAGTGCGGTGAAGAATTTTAAGCTTTTAACTTATATATTCAACCAGAAGTTTCCCTAAATGAATAGTAAGAGTATCTTTGCACTTTGAGTCAAAACAAGTCTGAACAGATTTAAAGCCATGATGAAACAATTTCAGAAATTTGCCAGTTTGATGACCGAACATCCGTTGAATGTTCTTTTCTTGATTCTTGGAATTTTACTCCTGGAAATCATCCTGTCATTTGATAACGCGGCGGTTCTCGCAACAATGGTAAAAGATCTCCCGAAAGAGCAGCAATCGAAAGCTTTGAAATACGGAATCCTGGGAGCGTATTTATTTCGTGGAATTGCCTTGGTGCTGGTAGAATCGATTTTGAGTATCTGGTGGTTCAAACCGATCGGGGGAGCAACGGTGCGTACAATTTTCTGCTGGAAGGAAAAATGGTTATTACGCTGGTGAAAGAAGGAAAATAAATATTGAATTGAATAATGAAGAAACTACTTTATATACTTATCTGCATCACCGCATTATCTTTTGGTTCGTTGCGGGCGCTGGCACAAACTTGCGACCCTAATTTTACCGTGAGTACTTCCGTTACGCCTTCTACCTGTTTATCCAACGGAAAAATTACCGTAACGCTTGGCGGCAACACTGCAAATCTGTTTGGTATGCAATATTCCTTGTCTCCGGTTAGCGGCACCACTTTTGTCATTGCTCCGCAGAGCAGCAATGTGCTGAGCAGCATACCGCCTGGTACTTATAAGTTGACAGTACGCGCTTTTTGCTCCGTAGATCCCGGCTTTGATGTGACAAAAACCGTAAACAATGTGGTGGTGGGAGGCAACTACACCGTGCCGGTGGCAACATTGAACTTTACGGCTTCCCGCAAATCGTATTCAAACTGCAGTACCGGTAAAATAGCCTTAAATGTAACAGGTGGTGTTTCCAACGGAGCGTTCTCCTTTACTATAACCTCAGCACCTGCTGGCGTTGCGGTGCCGCAAACGGTTACAGCTACTAAAAGCGGTACGGTTTACACTTTGGCTGGGGGAAACTGGCCATCAGGAAACTATACAATGGAGGTAGCCGACAGTTGCTACACTTCCGCTGCCACTTTTTACTTAGATACCGTTGCCGTTTCCATGATTCCGCCTACTAGTTCCAATTCTCCCGGCTATATCTCCGATGATCGATATAACCAATATGGATTCTCCTGCAACAGTATATTCTGGTCTGC
>JAIRJW010000016.1 GCA_031260455.1 Fluviicola sp. | reverse complement strand
GGCAACTTTGGTCGGTAGTCAATTTAAGCTTTTTATCTCTGGGAAAGAGAATAACTTCTCTTTCCCTTGATTTTTACTTAGCAACTACGGATAGTTGCATTTATGAATTGAATCTAAGTATCACAATATTGCGAACCACGCGGAATATTCACAGGCATTTTTACCACAAAAAAGCAATCATTTAATCAACTCATGCGTGCTTTGCGATTCATAGATGTTAACTTTGGGAACAACTCCTAAGGTTTCGCCAGGCAATAACGAATTTGCTCCTCTGGAACTTTGACGGATTATTTTATAATTCACTTGGCTTGCTATATACCCGAATCACCCCTGCATCATCGGTATCCGTTGAAGCAATGTATCTCAATGAGTCTTATTTGAATACCCATTATCCCAATAATATTTGGTTATACTGTGTTTAGAAAGGAATGCATTATAATTTTCAACTATCCCAATCATTTAAATCCGTCCTGACGTTCAGAATCGGGTTTAATTTCGGGAAATAATATCTCACAATGAAATCTTCCCAGTTCTCAAATACAACTCTTTAATCTTCTCCACATGTCCTGTTTCAACGACCTGGTTGAGCGTTTCCATGTGGAGATAAAAGACTTCGTTGTTTACCTTTCGGAAACGGAGTATTCGTGTGTGCGGAGAGTTTGCTGCAATCATTTCGGGTAAAGCAGACAAAGCCTTCGTTTCTTCTTCCGTAAGCGGTTTCATGCAAGGCAAACACATCATGTCGGAATCAGTCATCACATAGTTTTTTAGCAAATCCCATTTCAATATGGTATTCTCCACCACTTTCAGCTCCGAACGTTCATCAAGGATAAAAATCGCCGGGTTATTCGGCAACATGGTACAAAATTGCTTCTGACCGTTCAGATCTTTATAAATTTTCAGGTTCGGTGTTTGAGGTTTGCTTAATTTCACTTGTGAAGACGGGAAATTCAAAGGCGTTTCTTTCACATAATAATTCGCATCCAGCTCAAAAACACATGCCTGAAACGAATACGCATTGCTTCCGGTTAGTTTTGTCCAGGTCAGCATCCATCCGTCGTTTACCAGGTTAAAACTTACAGAAGTCGCCTCCTGATTGGATTCTACAACGGTTGAGTACACTTTCTTCTGCGAAAAATCATCCAGGTTGACTGCCCAGACATCAAGATTTGATTTACAGTAATCCACACTTTTGTAATCACTTATGGTCAACGGTGGTGCATGACGATCTTTGAAGACCGTTTTACTCAGGCAAAAAAGCAATTCCTGCTTTTTATTGATCCCAATACATTTGAAATCATAGAAATCGAGCATTTCCTTTTTCTTTCCATAGGACGGATCAAAAACATCAATCAGTAAGTATTCGTAGGTCACCGTATAATCTTTCAGATTCAGAATGCTCAGGCGCAGGTAGGTATTGATTCCTTTAGGTTTAAACTGTCCGGGATGTGTATTGGCTGAAATTGCATAATACGTCTGGTAAAGAATGACTTTGTCCCGGATAGAAGTGATGATCCCGGCATCTGTGTAATTTGCATTATTGGAATAGGCATCCCAGACGCTTTTAACAACATGCTCCTGCTTTTCGAAAGCAACGGCCCTGTATTCATTCTTCCGGTCGGAAAAAAAATGTTCAATATGCATGCGATCGTCCACGAAAGTATAGCGTGTATTGGTTTTCATATCAAATGTCGTACAACTGCTTGTTTTCTGGTCCGAATCCGATTTTTCTTCAATCACTTCCTGGATGAGCTCTTTGTTCAAAATTCCTTTCGAGTCAAACTTGAAGCGGTAGTTCCCTTCCGAAAGTTGAAAAGAGCCGTCTTCAAATAAATAACTTCCGACCTGGTACGGCAGTTTGTTTTTGAAATATTCCGAGTTTTGTACCCAGGAACCGGATTGCCCAAACAAACAACAGGAAACGAATAAAAAAATCAATGAACTCAGCAGGTGCATTTTGAGGATTTATTGAGTGATTTTATAAATATAACATTTCCCGAATTATCGCAGAGAATAGTTAGTACCTTTGCAAAAAATTTGCTATGGCAGACATTACAGTAACAATCATCGACAGAGAAGGAGTAGCACACGAGTTAAGCGCGCCAACAGACATGAATATGAACATCATGGAGCTTTGTAAAGCGTATGAACTTCCGGTAAAAGGTGAATGCGGCGGAATGGCGATGTGTGCAACCTGTCAGTGTTACCTGGAATCCGATACAGCGCTGGAAGAACAAAGCGATGCCGAACTGGATATGCTGGATCAGGCTTTCTTTGTCAAACCAAACAGTCGTTTGGGATGCCAGATTCCGATTTCCGAAGAAATTGACGGGATTGTATTGCGCCTGGCTCCGGAAGCAAAATAACTCCAAACAATCACGAATTGATAATTATTCATTCGGAACAGGAATTCGCAATTACAACGTAAACGTCAATCCTGTTCCGAAACTGAAAATCCCGAGCTGCCTTCTCAGGTTCACTTTGGACCAGATTTCTCTTGCTGAAAACCAATATTCGGATTCATCCATGCGCCGGAATTTCTTTTTACCGAATTGCAATGCGTACTGATACCGAAAACCGATGTGAAACAGGATTCTTTTCGTAAGCGGATAATTCATCCGGAAACCATACATAAAAACCATTCCATTAAATTCTTCCGCACGCGGATCCAGTAAGTGTTTTTTTATTGCAGGTAATACACTGCTTTCACCAGGGTTTACGGTTTCAACAGTCAGGTCTCTGTCCGGAAATTGAATCAGGGAATATCCCACTCCGATTTCACTGGCAAAACCGCACGGAATCCTACTGTCATCCAGGGCCACCAGGATCCTGGGCATGAATACCGTTTCCCGGATGGGAAGATAAGCAACCCGAGCATTCAAATATTGAGTTATCATATTACCACCAGTATCCTGGAAATTCCGTGTCAACTCATCTATTGATTGCAGGTTTACCCGGTAAAAACGCTGCGAAAATTCCAATCCAAAGCCAACCGATTCTGTTATAGCCATATTTAAACTGGCTCTGTAAGCAATATCAAGCAGGTTATAAGAACTGTGAAGTGATCCTTTCCCGGAGACATAGCCTTTTCGCTCTCCGAAAATATTCTGCAACAGCGGAATTTGTCCCTGCCCGTCGATTTCCAGGAAAACACGTCGTCCGTAATAACCGGTTTCCTGGGCTTCAGTCCAAAAAACAAGCAGTAAACAGCAAAAAAACAAGATGTTCTTAATTTTCATTTTTTGCCTGTTTTAACTGGTTAAGCATTCCATACAAACGGGAGCCTATAAAATGCTTCGTTGATGGCTCATTGGCGTAATACGCACGACTCAGTAATACTTCTCCGGTTTGAAGATTCAGCACATAGAATTGCCAGTCGGAACGATGACCTGAAAGAATTTCTATCGGGAAATAAACCAGACCAACCGGAAGCAGAACTGTAAAAAGTACCACATTCCCAAAATGCAAATCCGGGGTATAGGCATGCTGATATTCCATGAACAGCAGTTTTCCTGCTCCGAACTGGTTTTTCACACGGTTGAGATCCGGTACATCCAATACGAAAAAGTCATTCTCATGGTCGCTGATAGCCCGGGTCAGACTGCGCTGCAATAAGGCGTAGTTGTTCCAGTCATCTGCATTCAGCGTGTCCAGCTTTTGCAGATTCATGGTTTTGACATGAATATCCAGGTCAGCCGCATTGCCTGCCATTTCTTTAAAAATCAGATCCCGGGTTTTAAATGTTTTGCAGACATTGATCCCGGAAGATCGAGTGGTTTCGAAAACTGCTGGCTGGAAGACCAACACGGAATCCATTTTCAGATGTGCTGCTTCATCGTATTTCTGGGATTCGAGATCCGCTTGTTCGATATCTGTCATCAGGTTGAACTCATCATTTTTCTTTTCAAGCTGGGAATTCTTCGTATTATGCAATTTGAATTTAGCCATGAAACTGCTATCGCGGATAATATCCGCAATTCCATACATGTAAAACTTACTTGAATCGATCTGAAAACCATCCGTCATTCCTTTGGACTGATTTTCAATAACCGCATACTTGTCCAACTCATCCGGCTGAGTTTTCTCTCCCATAGTAGCCGCTTTCCTTTTTTCACTCAGGTATGCCAGCGTCTGGGCATAATTTCTTTCAGAGAATTTGCTCAGATCGAAATCGTCGCTTTTAACCAGAATCTGCATTGCTGTCTGAAGGCATTTTTCAGCAACCAAATTGGTTGTGTCTTTTTGATATGCATCGTAAATGACACGCAAGCCCATAGCAAGTTTCCCCTGCTTTGGAAGTGCATTCAGAAACTGGTTCAGGATGGAAATCTGTCCTTCGTAATACTTCATTTTCCGCTTCGCAGAAGGCAGAAAAGTATAATAATCAGATTTCTTCTTCTGTACAACGGTTTTCATCAGATCCAGCCAGGCCTGGGATTTATAGTTTGACAGAAATACCGATTCCGGATATTTTTTCTCCAGGATATAAATGGCATACAGCGCATCAACCGGTTCTTCCTCATAGACTTTATTCAAAACATACTCAAAGCGGGCAACATCTCTGACATAAAAGAAAGCAGAACTGTCTTTATAGAGCATATTTCCGTCCCAATCCCTGAATTTCGCGATCTGTTCCGCCACCTGCTCTTTCCGCTTTGCCAGGTTCGGGTGCGACATCAGGTAATCGTTATACCTAAACTTGGCGGAAATTTCGGTTCTTTTGAAATCGAAATACATTTCAGGCACGTACATTTCAGCAGTATTGAAATATGTTTTCTCGAATTTCATTTCTTCAAACGGAAGATAGGAATACAACAGGACATCAAAAGTCTTGTTCAGCTCCGAAGACTTATAACCGGCATCGTGAACCATTTTCACAGCCATCCAGTCTGCTTCCAGCTCATTTTCCCTCGAATAATTACTCAGGAAACGAGTTCTTTCGTTGTAGGAATAAAATTTCTCCTTCGTAGCATACTCAAATAAATCCAGTACATGGTGTTCCTGAAAGTGGATAATTTCATGTGAAAGCACAAAAGCCAGCTGGGCTTCAGAAGTCAGCTGGGCGATCAATCCGGTGGTTACAAAGACAATTCCCTGCCTGGTTGAAAAGGCGTTGGCATCTGTTGAATTATAGGTATAAAAGCGGAGTTTACCTTCCAGTTCTTTATTTCCGGCAACGAGTTTATCTCCCAGTTTCTGTAAATAATGACTAATCGTGTCTCCAAAGGTTACATTTCCGGAAAACAGGATTTCATCTATCGAATAATTAATTTGTTCAACGAAAAACTGCTTTTTTTTGATATTGAGCGATTTCAGGTCTTCTTTTCCATCCTGTTTGATCTTATTCAGAGTAGAAACGGAAAAATCCACCGGAACCGGCCCTTTATTGCACAGCGGCTGATAGTGATTAAAATCCTCCTGAGCCATTCCCTGGGAAACACCAAGCAATGAGCACAAAAAAACTATTCGGATCCTTTTTATCATTTAATACCTTCAGGTAGTAAACAAACCGGGATTGGCTCCATTTTGTGCTTGTTCACACGATTCATTTTACGGTAAATCGTGAGCACTTCTTTCTGTCTTTTGTTCAGGGTTTCCTCATTACCACTGAATTCCATAGCCCATTCCAGTTCCGGGTAAGTTGCTCCTATCTGGTCTTCGTCGGAGCGCCCGTCTTCCCACAAGCCATCTGTCGGTTTTGCAGTCAGGATCGATTCCACAATATTGAGCGAACCAGCCAGTTCGAAGACCTCCGTTTTTGTCAGATCAGCAATCGGATTCAGATCCACTCCGCCATCACCATATTTCGTAAAGAATCCCACTCCGAAATCTTCAATTTTGTTTCCTGTTCCCGCAACAAGTAAACCATGTGTCTGACCGAGGGCATACAAAGTTGTCATTCTCAACCGCGCTCTTGAATTGGCCAGTGCCAGATGATTTTCTACCGTACCTGCAGGAAATGTTTTCTCTAATTGATGAAACGCATTGGTGAGGTCAATGGTTAATGCCTCTACGTTGGAAAAATTCGCCTGTAACCAATCTATATGCGCGCTGGCTCTTGTAAATTCAGCCTTTGTTTGCCGGATCGGCATATTGAGTACCAATACTTTCATTCCTGTTTTTGCACAAAGTGCGGAAGTTACAGCACTATCCACTCCGCCGGAAATTCCAACAACAAACCCATTTACACCTGCATTTAACGCATATTGTTTCAACCAATTGGAGATATAGTTGATTACCTGTAATTCTTTTTCCATAAATCTTGTTAGTAAAAATAAAAAGAAATGTCCGAGAAATCAGGTCATGCCCAAATATTTCCCGTGGATTTTGCAGATTGATGCAAAAACGCCCTCGGATATAATGGAAGAGCCTATCCGATTGTGATGTAACCAACCTGCTTCTCCCAAAACAAAAAATCCCACCGATCTCTTAATCAGCGGGATTTTTATGAATGATTTTGTTTATCAGAACAGGATTCCGATTTTCAGGCAGAGTTGACTTTGAGTTGTTTTCAGCCCGAAATAGTCACTGCTTCCTAAAGATCTGTTGAAAAGCGTTTTATTTTTTCCATTTCCTTCAATGTTGATCGGAGTCAAACCGTAGTAAAATGCCAGTTCTGCAAATAACAGGGTGCTTCCTGTAAAATTCCACTGAGCCCCACCAGCCAGGCCTAATGAAGTACGGATAAAGCTTACATCGTTTCCGTAAGAAGTTTTCATTCCCTCCATTTTAGTTGTTGTTGAAGGAAACAAGCCTGCCTCAATTGCATCCATATTCGTTCCGTTTGCTCCGTTTCCGAAAATAGATCCCTGGTCTGTTCTTGAAGATTTGACCAGGAAGCTGGTACGCGCACCGAATTTCCCGTAGTAACGAAAATCCCCGATAGCATTGGTTTTGAAGATCAACATCGTAGGTAAAGTAGCATAAATATTTTTATACTTTCTTCCTGTCAGGCGGAAAACCTGGTCCGTGTTCGGATCTTTCACATCTTTTTCCTGGATGATATTATTATCGTTGTAATAATAGTAGGAGTTCCCGTTACTAGCCGTCATTGCAACTTTGTAAGACTCGAAATCGAACTCCAGCCCGGTCATGAAACCGATATTTTCACTGAAGTTGAAGTTGATGTTCAACCCAAAAGAGTTCTGAGCCCCTGCTCCGTCTTTTTCAATGCGTTTAGTTCCCGGCTTCGTGAAATTCAATCCCAGCTGGTAGGCGATACCCATGTTCACTTTTTTATCAGATCCCTCTGATTGTCCAAAAACGATCGCAGAAAAAACTACTGCCAAACATGTTACTATTAATCTTTTCATAAATTATCTTATAAAGTGAGCCAAATATAGTTTCTTTCAATGAGACTAGAATGATTATTTTTGACCAATATGAATTTTACAAAAAAAATGAGCTTTCCGGTGCTTTTTATTTGCGCTTTCGTGTTATTGCTGGCAGTTTCCTGTTCAAATCCTCTGAACGTGGATATTTCTGCAAGTAACTACCACCTGGAAAGTGTGCAACTGGACAGTATTCTGAAACATACTCCGAATGAGAAGCTTCCTTCGGAAATAGAAACACTGGAAAAAAAATATCCGGAAATAATTGATTATCAATTCTATTACTGTTTCAAAACCGGGCTTCCGAAAGACAGCGCTTTTGCTTTGAACTGGCTGGAATTTACCCGGAACAGCTACTACAAACGCCTGTCAAAACGCATTGATGAACAATTTGCGACAAAGTTGCCGCAATCCAGAAAACTCATTGAAGACGGTTTTAAACGCTTGCAAGTTCACCTCCCAAACAGTAAACTTCCGGAATCCGTTATTTTTATGGATTCTTATTTTGCATCCAGCGTGTATTGCACGGAAAAAGAAATCGGGATCGGGCTGGAACGCTACCTCGGGGCAAAAACAGATGTCATCAGAGAACTACCTGGCGATGTTTTCTATGAATGGATTAAAAAAGCCATGGAACCTCAATATCTGGAACGCGATGCGGTTTGCGGCTGGGTCCTGACGCATATTTGTGAGCCGGGAAAAGACTTCAACAACATTCAGGCAATGATTCAATGGGGAAAAATCCTTTACCTGACCCGGGCAGCTTTACCCGGTCAGAAAGAGCATACGTTGCTGCGTTACTCTGAAAAAGAATACGACTGGGCTTTGAGAAACGAACGCAATTTCTGGGAATATCTGGTGAAGCAGAACATCCTGTTTGTCAAGAGTGAAACCGATCAGGCGGCATTTTTACAGGAAGCCCCGTTTACGGCCAGATTACCCCAAAAAGGACCGGATCGCCTGGGACAATTTTTAGGTTACCGCATTGTTTGCAGCTATATGGAACAATATGATATAACTTTGCAGGAATTGATTGGTAAACCATACAACGAGATTTTAACCGAATACCAAATTAACGATTAAGAAAATGGAAGAAGAAGTAGTAACGAAACGATCAGCAATTACAGTAAAAATAGGACTTAATGCAAACAATCTTCCACTTGAAATGCATTGGAGTGCGGAAGACGGAAAAATTGAGAATGCTCCTGCTAAGGCAATGATGCTGTCTTTCTGGAGTCCGGAAGACAACAACACGATGAAGATTGATTTGTGGACGAAGGATATGTCAGTAGAAGAAATGAAGCAGTTCTTTCACCAGACTTTACTGACAATGGCCGATACTTTTGAGAAAGCAACGGGAGAAAACCTGATTTCAGAAGATCTGAGGGATTATTGTTATCACTTTGCTGAGAAGATGGATATTTTACCTGAGAAGTAAGCAAGATGTCAGACAAAAGACCGGAATGGTCTTTTGTCTGACATCTTCCGGTCTATTTGACCAATGTCATCTCATCCACCAAATGCTTCGCGCCGCAATAAACATCCATGACCCACATTACGTAACGAATATCCACCACAATGTTCCGGCAACGATTCGGATCGAAATAGAAATCACTCATCGTACTTTCCCAGCTTCTGTCGAAATTCAATCCCATTAAATTTCCATTCGCATCCAGTACCGGAGAGCCGGAATTTCCACCAGTCGTATGATTCGATCCTGTGAAACAAACCCACAACTCGCCATTCTGAGAATAATTCCCGTAATTTTTCGATTTATACAACTCGATCATTTTTGGATCCAGATCAAAATCCGGATTTCCGGTATTGTACTTATCGATTATTCCTTTCAGGGTTGTATGTTCCGTGTAAGCCATTCCGTCAACAGGTGCCGATCCTTCCAGCAAACCGTAAGTAACACGTAAAGTGGAGTTCGCATCCGGCCAGTGTTTCGCATCCGGGAACATTACCAGTTTTCCCTGTACGTAATCTTTCAGCAAAGCATCCATCTCCAGCCTGTAGTCATTTGCTCCGGCAGCAATTTCATCTCGCATCAGGTTGAAACACTCCACAAATAACTTATACCCCGGATCTTTCTTCAGTGTCGAAAGGGATTTTTCACTGAACTTATTCAAAAACGCCAGGTATTTTTCCTTGTTTACAAAAACGGATTTGGAATAAACATCTACTGCCAGTTTCTGACTGCTCAAAGAAGGAATGACAAAACGTTTATCAAGGTAATTTTGAAACGCCGGAGTCAATACTTCAAAGATTCCCTTGTCGACATTCACGTCGTAATTCTTGAAAAATCCATCTGCACCCTTGATCAGGTTCTGAATCTTTGTATTCAGCTCATTATTGGCTTTATATTTTTCGTAGTTTCTTTCGATATCTTCCATCGCACGCGTCAGGCGGAAAAATTCCGGACCTACAAACAAATACTCTACCATCAGAGTATATGTGAATTCGTAATGCGATTTTTGCTCCACCAGCTGATTCATACGGTCAACCAACAATCCGTAATGGTTCCAGTCATCCCGGGATTTCGCTCTCGCAACGTATTCGTCCTCGAACTGCTTTTTTAAAGAAACTGCATCCAACTGTTTCAAACCATCAATCTGACCAATGTATTTCTTCCATGCATTGGCGATACGTGCCTGTTTTGCCATGTACTGGATACGCGTCAGATCTGATTTCGTCATGACTTCGTTGATTACTGCCAAACTTTTCGTACGCATATCGATTTCCATCGGGCGCTGTTTTTCAATGTAGTATTTCAGGTTTCCGGATGTCAGGTGTTGTTCCGTTTCTCCCGGGAAACCATACACCATGGTAAAATCGCCAGCTTTCCGGTCATTGAACGCAATTTTCAGGTGCTTGACCGGCACGTACGGAATATTCTCTTCATTGTAAGCAGCTGGTTTATTGTCTTTTCCCACATAAATGCGGAATACTGAAAAATCTCCCGTGTGACGCGGCCAAACCCAGTTATCTGTGTCACCACCAAATTTACCGATCGAACTCGGAGGAGCTCCCACCAGACGCACATCTGTGAAGACTTCTTTGACCATCAGATAGAAACTATTTCCATAATCAAAAGCCTGAACATCTGCCTGGTAATGCGTGTTCCGGGTTGCATCTTCGATCAGTTTTTTCATATTGCGTTTCAAAATCTCACCGATTTTGTTTCCGTCTTCCAATCCCTGAATACCAAACATCATGGCTTCGGTCACGTCTTCGATCCGAACAATCCGAGTAGCTGTGAGCCCGGCATTCGGCAATTCATCCTTAAACGTTTTTGCCCAGAAACCATTTTTCAAATAATCGTGTTCAATTGACGAATGTCTTTGAACTGCATCCAATCCACAATGGTGATTCGTTAAAAGCAAACCTTTATCCGAAACCAATTCTGCCGTGCAACCGCCTCCGAAGTGCATAATCGCATCTTTCAGCGAGGCATTGTTTACCGAATAAATATCTGCTGCAGAAAGTTTCATTCCTTTTGCTTTCATATCGGATTCAAACGCCTGAAGCAACGATGGAATCAACATTCCCTCTTCTGCATGAAGAGCAAAGCCAACAAACGCGATTAAACCTAACAAACCATTTTTCATATTCACAATTTTGCCCAAATATACCAATACCCTGCCAAAACAAGTTGTTCAATTCAACCCTTTTTCGCATTTTTGCTATGTGGAATTTATCAGTCTAATTTTTCGGCTGGGAGTCATCCTGGCGATTTTCAGTTTCATTTGGGGAATTTTAAAATTCGGCTTTGTCTTACTACGGGGAGGAGTGCCGATGTCTTATCCTTTGGGACTTGCCCTGAAAACTATCCAGTATCTGCTGATCGCAGATGTAGCCATTTTGTTTTGTACGGATAACCCGAACGGAAACCTGGCCACATCTATCACTACCGGTTTGATTCTGCTGATGTATTTTGTCGGGAAGGTTCAAAACATGCAGTTGCGGTCTGTGATGATGATCCAGATTCAGGGAAGAACGCTTTCTGAAGCACACAAACCTAAAATGGGTTTTGAATTCGGGATTGTAGCTCTGGCAATGGCTGTATTCGGTTTTTTGCTCTGGAACCCAAACTTTGCCGAAAACAAAATTTCCAGCTGGTTTTATTCGAATATCGCTGACATTGAAAACACCCCGATCTTTGGGTTTATTTTTAAAGTTATCGGATTCTTCTTCACCATTACCATGTTGCTGCGAATGGTAAATGCTCTCAGTATTCTTTTTTCAGGAAAAGCTTTCGGAAAAGGACCGGACAATGACGATCAGAACAACCCGAATCAAAACCCGTTCAATCATTTTGACGATTACGAAGAAGTGGATTAAGTAATTTGTTTGATTAGCCTGAGAATTTGCGGAACAAGAAACGCTGTTCCGTCATTTTCAATGACCAGGTTGGTCAATTTCCGCTTTTCAATTTCCGGCATTTGTGCACTAAAACGTGAAAGTACCTGTTCATCAGTCAATCCATCACGTTCTTTTACACGCTGTATGCGAACTTCTTCCGAAGCTCCCACTAAAACTACCGCATCAAAAGACCGGTAGTTTCCCGTTTCAAACAGCAGGGCAGATTCCTGGAAAACAAGCACCGACTGCTGCATTTTAGCCCAGTCTTTGAAATCTTTCCGAACTGCCGGATGCACTAGATTATTCATGGCAATCCGCTTCGATTCATCATGAAAGATTTGCGCCGCAATATAGCCCCTGTTGAGCGATGAACTAATGTAAGCTTCGTCCCCAAACAACTTTTTGAGTCCTTCCATGGTGGAAAAATCTTCATGCATCAGGTCTTTCGCCCGCTGATCGGAAAAATAAACGGGATAGCCCATTACCTGAAGAATTTTCGCTACAACTGATTTACCGGATCCGATTCCACCGGTAATGCCTACCGTTTTCTTTTGCATAATAAAAATCCCTTGGTTGAGCAGAAAGCAATTCAGTTTTTAAATGTCTTCGCCTGCATCAAATATAGGCATCCTTGTCGAACTAATTCTTTGATTCGCCGAAAAAAGGGATGAATGACAGAACTTTTCATCAGATTTCATAACCGGCCGATTCAACAACTTTGCATTGAAATCCTTGTCGTTTCCACACGTTTTTGTACTTTTGCAACAATGATGCATTTAGAAGAGCAAAAGGAGTGGTTTTCGACCTGGTTCAATTCACCTTATTATCATGTTTTGTACGATGAACGCAATGATGAGGAAGCAAACGAATTCCTGAATAATCTGGTTTCGGCACTTGAGCCGGAAAGAGGGGACAGTGTGCTGGACCTGGCCTGCGGAGCCGGAAGACATTCCAGGGCTTTGTCCAGCCATGGACTGAATGTTTCGGGCTGCGACCTTTCTCCGAACAGTATCGAAGAGGCAAAAAAACACTCTGGTCCGGAACTGACTTTCTTCGTACACGATATGCGCGAACCACTGAAAAATCACTACCAGTATATTTTCAACCTGTTTACCAGCTTCGGGTATTTTGATGATACACGCCAGAATGCTCTGGTCCTGAAAAGTGTTCACGATGCCCTGGCCGATCCGGCCATCCTGGTGATTGATTTCATGAATACGCACAAAGTTATCCGTGACCTGCGCTTCCGGCAGGAAATCCGCAAACAGGAAATCCTCTTCCACATCACAAAAGAATTAGTCAACGGCAGAATTGTCAAAACCATCACCTTTAAAGACCAGGGGACTTCCTGGTTTTTTCAGGAAAAAGTACAAGCGCTCTACCTCTCTGATTTCGAAAAATTATTAACTGAGGCGGATCTTGAAATTGTGCGTCTTGCCGGAAACTATCAGTTGGATTCTTTCGACAGCGAAACTTCTGATCGTCTGATTCTTATCTGTAAAAAGAAATGAGTGAATTAATCGCAACGGTTTTCTTTTTGCTGCTGTCTGTGGTTTTGGGTGGCGTACTGGTCGTTCTTCTCGAAAAGAAGAATCAGGTACGGTTTATTAAATTATCACTGGCTTTGAGTGGCGGGTTCCTGCTGGCTATCGCCTTCATTCATTTTCTTCCGGAATTATACGCAGAAGCACATACGACGATTGGAATCTGGGTACTTGCCGGGTTCCTGATTCAATTGTTCCTCGAATATTTTTCAGGAGGAATCGAACACGGGCATATTCATGCACATGCAAATAAAAAAGTTCCCTATGGCTTACTGATTTCCCTGAGCATTCACTCTTTTATTGAAGGAATTCCTCTGGCAAATACGGAGGTAAACGTACACAATCACGAACACCTGACTGGTCATCACCACCATTCGTTGCTGCTGGGAATTATTCTTCACCAGCTACCGGTTGCCATTGCTTTGATGACTTTATTGCGGCAATCGCTCATCAAATCTTCCACTTCCTGGATCCTGCTGATCCTTTTCGGAATGATGACGCCACTCGGCTTAACCTTCGGCTCACTGATTCCAATGGGTTCCGCTATTCCTTTTATGGATATTCTGCTGGCCATCGTGGTTGGAATGTTTCTGCACATTTCCACGACTATCATTTTCGAAACAAACGAAAATCACCACTTTAATCTGGCGAAACTGATCGCTATCCTGCTGGGAGTCGGTTTAAGTATGAGTTTGATTTAAGGCCAAGCCTCAATGCGCATCGCGGATCTGTGGAATTGTAACCCGGTCTTCAAAAGCTAATACTTTTTCTTACTTTTGTCTAAAAATCAACTCATGAAAATAATCTTTGCCATTTTACTTATCATTTGCGGAGCCACCATTTTTACCTTCGATTCACTGGAATTAACGCTTTTAGAGAGTGGATTTTCCTGGACAATGTCGAAAATGCTTCCTTACCTCATCCTTGGTTTCGGGGGAATTCTTTTAGCCTATTCCTTTGCAAAAGGATTTAAACTAAAGCCAAAAGTTGTAAAAATTATCATCACAATCCTGCTTTTTGCCCTGCCATTCGCCATCGGATTTAAACTGCACCCGATTTACCAGGGAGATTTCAGCTCTGAAGGGACGGAGGTTTCCGGTTCGAAAGTAAGTGTTGACCCGAAATATGACCTGGTAATTGTTACCATCCCGGGGTGTCCGTTCTGTCTGGAGTCCATTTCCCGACTGAAACTGATCAAAAAGTATCATCCCAAAGTTAAAATGCTGTTTATGGTTTGTTCCTCCGACAAAAACGACCTAAAACTGTATCGTACGATCATTGCAGGAGATTTTGACATTGCTCTGGCAAAAGACCTTGAGGCGGCTGTAACTTTGGCTGAAAGCCACTTCCCAACATTTGTTCACGTAAAAAATGGTGTTCCGGTTTATAAATGGTCAAACGATCAGTTTGGTGCAGGTGCTATCGATTCTTTTACGGGAGACTTGAAATAAACTTCACTCTGTGAAAGTATTCTTTCCAGTTATTTTATACTGGGTGGATACCCGTGAGCCTGTCTGTTCCCGCATAGTAAAAGTGGTTCTTTCCATAAGTAACCCGGTTCGGGCAGAAGTTCAAATTATGCGTGTCAGGAGAGTTGTTGACGTACCAGGTCTTCCAGACAGTCCACAAAACGCGGATGATCATTGGAACTTGGCACCAATTGCACTTTCTCACCTCCGCTGGCTTTAAAAATCTCCTGGTATTCTCCCCCAATTTCAATGAGTGTTTCCAGGCAATCTGCTACAAAAGCCGGACTAAAAACCAGCACGCGCTTCTTGCCTTCTTCCCCCCATTGTCCGATCACTTTATCTGAAAAAGGCTGAATCCATTTTTCATCTAGGCGTGATTGAAAGCTCACAGTGTACTGTTCTTCCGTCAAACCTAATTTTGCTGCAATCAACCGGGTTGTTTCATAGCTGGTTGCTTTGTAGCAAAACTTGTTTTCGTCCGTAATTCCCCACTCACAATCGTGATCCGCACAACGACCGGAGTTATGAACTTTGTCCACTTGTCTTTCAGGCAAACCGTGGTAAGAGAACATGATTTTATCGTAAGAAGCAATATCGAATGCTTTGGCTTTTTCTACAATGGAGTCGATATATCCCGCGTGGCTATAGAATTGCGAAGTAATCCTGATTTCCGGGATCACCCACCATTTTCTGATAATTTCCATGGCTTTATCTACAGCTGAACCAGTTGAAGCGCTTGCATATTGCGGAAACAGGGGCAAAATAATGATCTGATCATAATTAGCTTTACGCATGTGTTCCAAAACAGATTCCATGGAAGGATTCTGGTAACGCATCGCCATTTCAATGGTCACATCTTCCGATTCAAACCGTTGCTGAAGCAAGCTCCTCACAGATTCTGTGTAGGTTAGTAGCGGCGATTTTCCGTTTCCGAGATCCCAGAGTTCTTTATAAATTTTAGCTGATTTCGGCGTTCTGAACGGAACAATGATTCCACGAACCAGCAACAAACGGGAAAAGAACGGGATATCAATGACTCTCGGATCCATTAAGAATTCTTTCAAATAACGACGAACATCACTGTTTTTCGGGCTATCAGGGGTTCCTAGCTGGATCAGCAGTACACCAATTTTTTTACTCATTTCTTGGATTTATATCGCTGCAAAAGTACTTAAAACAAAGGAAGGAAAGCTTTTCCGAGACGAAATAAACTCAGGCAGATTTTCCCACAAATGCAAAATGATCTATCGAATCTTCGCTGTAATCAAAAGAGACGAACCGTATGTGAATTTAGTCAGATAAAATTTGCATATATCTAAACCTTAGAATACCTATAGGCAGTCTAAGACATTGTGCATTTGTCAGGAAAAAGAAAAGAGCATCTGCCAACTGACAGATGCTCTTCCATATTTCCAGTAGATTATCAGATATGTAATGCTCTGTTATCCGTTGCAGCCAATGCGGCTTCTTTGATCGCTTCAGAGAATGTTGGGTGCGCATGACAAATACGTGAAATATCTTCTGCCGAGGCACGAAATTCCATTGCCGTAACAGCTTCCATAATCATATCTGCTGCGCGCGCAGCAATCATGTGAACCCCAAGTATTTCATCTGTCTTCACATCTGCCAGTATTTTGACAAACCCGGCTGTATCCATGGAAGCTCTCGCTCTTCCCAGTGCTTTCATCGGGAAAGATCCTGCTTTGTATTCCACTCCTGCCGTTTTTAATTCCTCTTCTGTTTTTCCTACAGAAGCAATTTCCGGCCAAGTGTACACCACCCCCGGAATCAGGTTGTAATTGATATGCGGTTTTTGTCCGGCCAACTGTTCTGCAACCATCACTCCTTCTTCTTCTGCCTTATGCGCCAGCATCGCTCCACGAATCACATCCCCAATTGCGTAGATATTCGGAACAGCTGTTTGCAAGTGGTCGTTTACATCAATCTGACCGCGGTTGTTTACAGTAAGTCCGACATTTTCCAATCCAAGTCCTTCTGTATATGGTTTACGCCCCACTGCTACCAGGCAGTAATCTGCTTCCAGGATGATTTCTTCGTTCTTTTTATTTACAGCAGTCAGTTTCACCCCGGTTCCGGTGTTTTCAACTTTCTGAACCTTATGTTCCAGATGGAAGCGGAATCCTTCTTTTTTCAGAATTTTTGTCAATTCTTTTCCTAAGGAAAGATCCATAGTCGGAAGAATGTTCGGCGCAAATTCCACCACGTCGATCTCAGATCCCAAACGCGCGTAAACAGATCCCAATTCCAGTCCGATCACACCACCTCCAATTACAATCATCTTTTTAGGGATTTCCGTCATTTTCAATGCTTCTGTAGAAGTAATGATACGTTTTTTATCCGGTTCCATTCCCGGGAAAAAATTCGGTTTGGACCCAGTAGCAATAATCGTATTTTTTGCAGAAATCGTTGTTTTGTTTCCTTCTCCGTCCGCAATTGCAATGGTATTTTTATTCACAAATGATCCTACGCCCTGGTAAACAGTTACCTTGTTTTTGTCCATCAGGAATTTAACTCCGTTACATGTTTGCGTTACTACATCGTCTTTGCGGGCAATCATTTGTGCAATATCTGCCTCTACTCTGTCTACTTTAATTCCGTGAGTTGCGAAATTGTGTTCTGCATTGAAAAAATGCTCCGATGAATCCAGCAAAGCCTTTGAAGGAATACATCCCACGTTCAAACAAGTTCCACCAAGTGTCGGGTATTTTTCGATTAAAGCAGTATTCAATCCTAATTGTGCACAGCGAAGAGCAGCTACGTATCCACCCGGACCGGAACCAATTATAGCAACGTCAAACGTACTCATAGTTTCAATTTGTAAAATATGCGTTAAAGGTAAGTATTAATTGAAAACAGATAATGGAAAAGGCCAAAGAATCTGTTCAATTTTGCTAAAATTCCATATCCGGAGAATGCAAAAAAGAAAGAATCATGAATGCAGTTTTCGACGGCATTTGCCGGTCATCAAAACAATTTGAATCTAAATTTATAATTCAAAAATATGCTTTTCAGCATGGTAAGACGAACGCACCAGCGGGCCGCTTTCCACGAAGCGAAAGCCCATTTCCAATCCCAGTTTTTCATATTTCCGGAAACGTTCCGGCTCCACGAACTCCACGACCGGAAGATGTTTTGGAGTCGGCTGCAGGTATTGCCCCAATGTGAGGATATCCACACCAACTGCTCTTAAATCTTCCATTGTTTCGATGATTTCTTCGTCCGTTTCTCCCAAACCGAGCATTACTCCTGATTTGGTTCTCATTCCTCCTTTTTTCAGTCGAAACAAAACTTCCAGGCTTCGGTCGTATTTTGCCTGAATACGTACCTGCTTGGTCAGGCGACGAACTGTTTCCAGATTATGCGAAACAATTTCCGGAGCCACATCAATGATCTGCCGGAGGTTTTCCCACTTTCCGGCAAAATCGGGAATCAGAGTTTCCATCGTTGTTCCGGGACTTTGATGACGTACAGCGCGAACAGTCTGCACCCAGATTCCCGCACCACCGTCTTTCAGATCATCGCGATCCACAGAAGTAATTACTGCGTGCCTGATTCCCATCGTTTTGATGGAATGTGCCACTTTCCCCGGTTCGAATTCATCAATTGCCTCCGGACGACCGGTTTGCACGGCACAGAAGCCACACGACCGCGTACAGATATTTCCAAGAATCATAAACGTCGCCGTTCCTTCACCCCAACATTCCCCCATATTCGGGCAACTTCCGCTTTCACAAATAGTGTGCAGCTTGTGTTCATCAACTAAAGCGCGAACTTTCTTATAATTTTCCCCGATTGGAAGCTTTACGCGCAACCAGTTTGGTTTTTTAATACGAACTTTATTCTCTGTTGTTGTTATTTCTTCTGACATAGTCGTGTCTTTCCACTATTCAAAAATTCTGTACTTTTGAGTCTATTATTTTTGATACTTACAAAAGTACAAAGAAGCATTAAAAAGAAGAAGTAGAAAAAGTCAAACGGTTCAAAAAGTTCAACAGATTTAATAAATTTCGAACTTTTGTACCTTTTTTACTTTTTAAATCGTTTCAACACATAAAAAACATGGCAACATCAACAGTTAAATACCTGGGAGATCTGAGAACGGAATGTACCCATCTTCAATCCGGAACTGTTATTTACACGGATGCTCCGACGGACAATCACGGGAAAGGTGAAAAATTCTCTCCAACAGACCTGGTTGCCACAGCTTATGCTTCCTGTATGATCAGTCTGATCGGGATTTACTGTAATGAACATGGACACCGTTATGAAAATGGTTCGGCAACGGTTACTAAAATCATGGTTTCCAATCCGCGCAGAATCAGGAAACTGGTGATAGAGCTTGATCTGAGAGGCAATGGCTGGGACGAGCAAACGATTGAAAAAGTAAAGCGTGCTGCTTTGACTTGTCCGGTTGCAAAATCAGTTAGTGAGGATATCGAACTTGAAATTACTTTCCATGTATAATAAAAAAAATGAACACGACGAACGAGGCGGAGGGTTTAACCGCGACAAACGTTCTTTCGACCGCAAACCAAAGGAAGACTCTTCCGATATTATTTACGGAATTCGCGTAGTGATTGAAGCGATCAAAAATGAAATAGAAATCAATAAAATTCTCATTCAAAAAGGGATTGACAAGGATCTGTTTGAAGAATTGCGAACTGCTTTAACCGGAAAAGACTACCAGCTGCAATATGTTCCGGTTGAAAAGCTGAATAAACTGACTTCGAACAACCACCAGGGAGTTGTCGCCTTTACTTCCCCGGTTGAATACCAAAACATTGAAGATTTGTGCGATCAATGGCTGTCTGAAGGCAAAGAACCCTGCATTCTGGTTCTTGACCGCATTACGGATGTGCGCAATTTTGGAGGAATTGCCCGCACAGCTGCTTGTATGGGAGTGAATGCTATCCTGGTTCCTTCCAAAGGAAGCGCTCTGGTTTCTGCAGACGCAATCAAAACTTCTGCCGGAGCTTTACACACAATCCCGGTTTGTAAAACGGATTTACTGAAAGACAGCTTGTTCTATTTGCAACAAAGCGGGTTTCAGATCGTTTCCTGTACGGAAAAATCGAAAATCAGCGTAGAAAATTATGCATTCTTCGGACCAACAGCCATCGTTATGGGATCTGAAGAAAACGGAATCTCAAACGACTTACTGAAAATGTCTGACGCACGCCTGAGCATCCCGATGGCAGGAGAAATTGCTTCTCTGAACGTGGGAGTGGCAACCGGAATGATTTTGTATGAGCGGTTGAAGCAGATGAAGGCCACTAAATAATATTCATTTGGAAGTTATTTAGTTTTATCTAAGTGACTTTTCTTTGTCTTTATACCAGAGTGAAGATGGAGTGGATTTGTGGGCGAGATTGATAAATAAATGGGTGCAGCTTCGTAAGAAAATGGTGCTAACGCCAATAAAACCGGACTTTTTACACAATTTTATTAATTTGTAAAATAAGAATTTTTAAAGTTTGTAAAACAGTTGCTTTCAATGCTCCTTTATCTTAACTTAAATAGAAAATCCACTATATTATAGGAGCAATTAAAGAACATAATTACACAGACAAAAAATATGAAAACCACCATCCAATTGGTTGCTGCAACCGTATTAGGCCTTTTTCTATCACCAGAAACCAAGGCACAGGAAGAAACTGATCCGTTTAAAATCCGGGGTAATTTCAGTCAGAAGGATACCACTCAGAAAAAAGAGATCACATTAACACCCCCCTTCATTATTGACGACGAACCTCCTGAGTATCCTGGCGGCACAGTCGCTATGTGGAACTTTTTCAAGGAAAACTCTGTTTATCCGTCCGACAGCGTGGAAGGAAAAGTCGTTCTGTCATTTATTGTAGACACTACAGGAAAAGTGCAAAACATCAAAGTCAGAAAATCTTTAAGCCCCCTGGCAGACGCAGAAGTAATCCGCATGGTTCAGCTTATCAATTTTATTCCTGCAAAACGAAACGGAAAACCAGTTCCAGCAGCCATGTTGCTCCCATTCACCTTCACTTTGGACCGGAAAAACTGAACGAAACAATGAAAACCAGATCAAAGACATCCTCATTCTCCCCTAATTAACAAGTTGATAAGAACTTTCTGCGGGCTATTACATTACTTTCGGAAGATCAGCTATTCTTTTATTAATTTCCAACTATTGGCAGCATACTAACAATTTCAGGAATTTCCATCAGCTCCCGGATACGCGGAACATTGCGTTCTTTTTTGAACTTTACTTCCGGGTCAAAATGGATTGCTGTCCAACCGGCATTCAACGCACCAATAACGTCCGCCTTGAAATCATCTCCAATCATAAGAGCATGTTCCGTTTTACAATCTGTGATTCGCTGTGCTTCCTGGAAAATTTCCCGATGCGGTTTGGTCACCCCAATTTCTTCCGAACACAAAATCATATCGAAATACTCACTAATCCCGCTTTTCGAAAGTTTGACATGCTGCACTTCCTGAAAGCCGTTCGTGATAATATGCAAACGATAATCTTCCGCTTTCAGTTCCTGCAGCATTTCAACAGCTCCAGGAAAAAGGGCCGTTTGCTGAGGTGAAAGTTCAATGTAACCGTCACTCATCTTTTTTGCCAGTTCATTATCATGAATCCCGTGATGCTCCAGTGCTTGTTTAAACCGATTGTTACGCAGTTCTTCCTTACTCAATTTTCCGTTTCCGTATTGACTCCACATATTTGCATTGATCCGCAGGTAGGTATGGTGAAAATGCATGAAATGATCAATAGAGTCTCCTAATTTCAAATCATCATATAAATACTGAAGTGCAAAACGCGAGTTGGTTTCAAAATCCCAAAGGGTTCTGTCCAAATCGAAAAATAACTGACGAATTTTCATTAAAACAATTCTTTTAAAGTATAAGCTAGGCCGGTTGTTATTGCTCCGTTCATACAAATTCCCAACAGAATCAAAGGAAAAGTTCGTTTCTCTTTTCCGTAAAATTTAGCCGTTACGATCGATCCTACCGGAACAGACAAAAACAAAGGGGCATAAAAAGCAATTCCATAAATCCCGAAACGGCGTTTCAGTCTAACAATCAGCTTATTGAAGCGCGTAAAACTTTTCTTCAGCTTCAATGGGGTACCGTTGGTAATAGACCTGTGTAATGCTGCAAGTCGCTTTTTTCGTGCGCGAAGCATAAAATATTCACTGGAGAAGTAGAAAACAAATGCTGCAGCAAATGCCCCCGAAATACAGGAAAAATAGGTCTCAAAAAAATTCAGTTTCATCTCCGGCCCTGCAAATGGAGCAAACATAAATTTGATCGTTGACAAGCCAAAAAGGGTCAAATAAAAATGCCAATGCATAGTTTCAAGCTGTTAACATTTCACTCCGTAAGCCAAATCTCCCGCATCTCCCAACCCGGGAACAATATACGATTGCGCTGTCAACTCCTTGTCGATCGCACCCACCCAGATGCAGATATTGTCGGGCAGATGTTTTTTTACGAATTCAATCGCTTCCGGAGCGGCAATTGCAGAAACAATATGCACTCTGAACGGTTTTCCCTGTTTCAGCAAAGCTTTGTAAACCATCACCATGGAACTTCCGGTTGCCAGCATCGGATCCGAAATAATTAAGATTTTACCGTCAATCGAAGGAGCAGCCAGGTATTCTACATGAATATCAAAGTCCTCCGCTGTGGTGTGTTTCCGGTAAGCAGAAACAAAAGCACTTTCAGCACGGTCGAAATAATTCAGCAACCCCTGGTGCATTGGTAAACCAGCCCGCAGAATTGTTGCCAGAACCGGTTGTTGCTTCAGGCGGGAAACTTCCGCTTCACCCAAAGGAGTAACCACCATTTCTGTCTCATAATCCAGTTGTTTACTCACTTCATAAGCCAGAACCTCTGCTATACGTTCCAGGTTTCGTCTGAAACGCATCGGATCCGTTTGAATTGTACAATCTCTTAGCTCACCCAAAAAGGTGTTAAAAATGGAGGTAGACTGACCCAAATTATAAACCATATTTTCTGAATATTGTAAGGTAATTTTTTCACCTTAAAGAAAGCTTTTTTGCTTCTTCACAAAGAAAACGAATAAAAGCAAACAACGAAAATAAAAATACGTTTTGTTAATGAATTTTAGCAGTTCAAAATAAGTACTAAACCAATCCTTAGATGTAATTTTGCAACATGGCCGGACAAAGCAAAATTGATTTCAGGATTTTCAGACGATTGTTGAAGTTTGCGAAACCTTATTCGGGGATATTGGTACTGGCTTTTTTATGTACAATTTTACTTTCGGTAATTGGTCCGCTTCGCCCAATGATCATTGGGGATATGGTTCAAAAATACGTTGTGGATAAAAATACCCGCAATCAGCAATTATTCCTGAAATGGACATTGATCGTAGGCGGAATGCTACTTTTCGAGGCCTTGCTTCAATTTCTGGCTTCCTACTTTTCAAATTTCATGGCTCAATCCGTCATCCGGGATATACGGATCCGGATTTTCAATCACCTGTCCACATTCCGGATCCAGTTTTTCGACCGATCGGCTGTCGGAGGCCTGGTAACGCGCGTAGTTTCGGATATCGAAGCTATTTCGGAAGTCTTCTCATCAGGATTAATCGATATTCTGGGTGATTTGCTCATGCTCGTCGTTGTTTTGGCTCTTATGCTTACCAGCAATTGGGAATTATCTCTGATTGCGCTGATCCCCATTCCGGTACTGATCTTTGCGACCCGTGTATTTGCCAAAGCGATGCGCAAAAGCTTTCAACAGGAAGGAACAGCTGTTCACCGCCTGAATTCGTTCGTACAGGAACGGCTTACCGGAATGAATATTGTACAGATTTTCGGAAGGGAAAAGGTTGAGTTTGCGGCATTCCAGGAAGCAAACAAAGTGCATCGCCAAGCTCATGTCAATGCCGTCTGGGCGTTCTCGATCTTTTTTCCGGTCGTTGAATTTCTCAGCTCGCTGTCGATGTCTTTGCTCATCGTCTGGGCAGCTTTTTCCATTAGCGGGAAAAATGCCTCGGATGTCAAACTTTTTGGAACCGTATTCAGTTTTACACTTTGGATTCAGATGCTGTTTCGTCCGATCCGGATGCTGGCGGATAAATTCAATATCCTTCAACGCGGAATTGTAAGAGCAGACAAGGTATTTGAATTATTGGATACTGATGAACATGTGCAGGAATCAGGAACTATTACACACTGTGATTTTGAGCAACCGGTGAAATTCGAGCATGTTTATTTCGCCTACAAGGATAATGAATGGGTTCTGAAAGATATTAATCTGACTATTCATCCCAAAGAAACCGTTGCTTTTGTTGGTGCCACAGGAGCAGGAAAAACGTCCATCGTGAACCTGCTGAGCCGTTTTTATGAATACCAGCAGGGAACAATTCACATTGGGGAAATTGAATTGCGCCAGATCCACATGGATACTCTGCGAAAGAATATTGCAATCGTACTCCAGGATGTTTTCCTGTTTTCCGATACAATTCACAACAACATCACCCTGGGAAACGAAGCCATTACACGGGAGGAAGTCGTTACAGCAGCCAAAGCTGTCGGGGCTGACAGTTTCATTGAAAAACTCCCGAACGGATATGATTATCAGATCGGGGAACGCGGAGGTGTTTTATCTGTCGGGCAAAGACAATTGCTTGCATTCATCCGTGCTTACGTTTACAACCCGCATATCCTCATCCTCGACGAGGCTACTTCCAGCGTGGACAACGAATCGGAAATCCTGATTCAGCGTGCAACGGAGCAACTGACTAAAGGCAGAACCTCTATCGTTATCGCACACCGCTTATCAACCATACAAGCTGCAAACAAAATTATTGTTTTAGACAAAGGCGAGATCCGGGAAATGGGCTCGCATGAAGAATTATTACGCAAAGATGGAATGTACCGGAAATTACATTCCATGCAATTTTCAAAGAAATGACAAACGAAACAGGTTTAAAAATAGGTGGTGTTCCCGAGCATTTTAATTTGCCCTGGAGACTGGCAATTGAGGAAGGAAAATTTCAGGAAATCGGGCTGAACCTGCATTGGTCTGATATGAGTGGTGGAACAGGGCAGATGATTCGCGGACTGGAAACAGGTTCCATCGATATCGCCGTTTTGCTGACAGAAGGAATCACCAAATCCATCCTGCAAGGACTGGACGCTAAAATTTTGGAAGTATATGTCGTCTCTCCGCTAAGCTGGGGAATTCACGTTCCGAATAAAGGAGAAATCAAAAAACCGGAAGATGTTGAAAATCAGACATTCGCTATTTCAAGATATGGTTCCGGATCACATTTGATGGCTTACGTTATGGCAGATCAGTATGCCTGGAACCTGGAAGATTTGAAGTTCAACGTGATCGGAGATGTTTACGGTGGTTTGTGGGCTCTCAAACACAATGAAGCCCAGGCATTTTTGTGGGAGAAATATACTACCTTCCCGTTTGTGGAACAAGGAAAATGTGATTATGTAGGAGACGTGGTGACACCGTGGCCCTGTTTTGTAGTAGCCGTTCGTTCTGAAGTTGCTGAAAAGCATGAAGAACTATTAAAGCAGATGTGCAAAGTGGTCAATCAAAAAGCATTAGAAGTCAAAAACCACCCGGATTCAGCAGAAATTATTTCCTGGCGTTATAATTTGCGTTTGGACCAAGTGAAACGCTGGTTATCTGAAACAGACTGGAATTACAAAGGAATTGAGTACCCGCTTGCATTTGAAAAAACGACACATTACCTGAAAAAATTGAATCTGCTTTCAGAAGAAGAAGCGGAAAACTGGAGAAGCAAGTTGTTCATATAACGAACCGGGGCTTGGTGTAGTGGCGGCATTTTAGCACTGCCGTTGATACGAAGCACACAGTTCAAATGTAGCAATAATGTTCAACGAAGAACGAAAGCCGTCACTACGCCAAGCCCTTGTTACCGGCTGTGCTTCTTATTCTTTCGTCAGTTCGTTCGCTTGGTTTGGAAACTTCTGAACAAGCCATTTCAACACATCAAGTTGGTCTTTAGCTGGAGCTCGTCTTACTTGTGCAATTAGCTTGATTGTGTCGGGTCTGTTAAGTATCAGAGTCCAACACTTTGCCAACATTAGTTGTAAAAAATCTCTAAGTTTTGCTCTTGAACCTTTTCCTCTTGGTAATTTATTTGCCATAATTTAATGCTCTTATTATTGACTTCCCGACAGCTTGTGCGACCGGTGGTGGAAATGCGTTTCCAACCTGTCTGTACGCAGGTGTTTTTTTTCCTGCAAACTTCCAATCCTTAGGGAAACCTTGAATTAAGGCGGTCATTTCAAGTGTCAAACGTGGGTTGCCTTTATATCCGTTTATTGGCGGTTGGTCAGCTAAACCTTTCCCGTCTATGCCAAGTTCTGCCCAAGCTTTTTTTGCCCGTGTCGGACCCAAGTCTGCACCTCCGTGCTTTTTAGAACCCCCAACTAAAGTAGGAGCAATTTTGTTGGCTTTTTCTTTCCACTCATCAACGCTTTCCCAACCTAATTCTGCCATTGCTTCATAGAGTAAATCTCCAACAGGTTTGGGTTTTCTCTTATGCTTTTCAGGCCACTCAAAATGAATGAAATATTCTTCTTTTAACGCTACCAAAATGGCTCTCGGTCTAAGTTGCGAAACGCCAAACTCAGAAGCGTTTAGCAATTGCCAATCCGTTTTATATCCCAAATTTTCAAGTTCTCCGATTATTTCATTTCGATAGTCTTCAAATTTTGGGTCAAGAAGTCCCCGAACATTTTCAAGTAAAATGGCTTTGGGATTACATTCTTTCGCCAATCTTAATGCTTCGGGAAATAAATCTCTGTCATCAAGTTGCCCAAGTTGTTTGCCTGCAATAGAAAATGGAGGGCAAGGAACGCCACCGGCTAAAAGGTCAACTTGTCCGTTGTAAGGTGCTGCTTCAAATTTTCTTAGGTCGCCTTGAACTACATTCCATTGCGGACGGTTTGTTCGTAATGTTTCACAAGCTAAAGGTTCCAATTCAACCAATGCAATATGGTCAAATCCTGCCTTCTCAAGCCCAAGAGCTTGTCCGCCAGCACCAGCACATATTTCTAAAGATTTGAATTTTTGCATTACAATTTTTAATCAACAAAGCTAAAAAACTCCTTGAAAGTGTCGTTGCTTTTTTGCTACTTGTTGATGTCTGCACGATCGTTGGTAGCATTTTCGATAACAAACTGTTACATGAATTGAAATCAGAAAAAAACAGATGAACGCAAACTCCGATTCCGTATGTATGGGAGGGCACAGATTCTGATTACAGACTATCTGTAACCTCGGTCTTTTTAATATCCTTTGGAATCCCTCATAGCTTTCTTTTGCCGTTTTTGGTTGCGTTTTACACTTTTACGAACTTCTTTGGACTGACGTGCCCAAAATGCTTTTTTGGCTTGTTTTGTTTCCTTTTTTGCAACCTGGGCTTCTTTTTTCCTGCGTTTTGCGATTGTTTTTTCAGCTTTTGCCACCGATCCATCCTGAGCATAAGATGATGTAACTGATCCTCCCCCAAAAATAAACAGGCCGCACAATAGAAACAGTTGTATAATCGTTCTTATCTTCATAACTTTATTATTCCAATGAAAATCTAGTGAAAATACGAATCTTTTTATTGATTTTAATCCTTGCCGGTGTTTCTTGTAAAAAAAACAGGAATCACCCGGTTCCGAGTATTGCTTTTGATCTTACGATTGACATGACATTACCAACATATCAGTACCTGAATAGCGTTGGAGGCTGGGCTTATGTTTCAGGAGGAATTAAAGGAATTATCGTTTACCGGCAATCGTCCGATGTATTTGTTGCCTGGGAACGCATGTCTCCCGAAGATCCGGACAATGTTTGTCCAACAGGACTCACCCCTGATTCGGCTAACTTTCTGCAATTATACGATCCGTGTTCAAGTGCCCGGTTCTCTATGTATGATGGTTCACCAATTGCTAATTCCGGTTGGGGATTGAGAAAATACCAGACTTTGTGGAACGGAAGTAATGCACTTCGTATTTACAACTAGTCTTCTTTTTTCGCTTCTGTCTTCCAGATTTCCACGTATGAATTCGAGTTTCTCGGATTGATTCTGTGGAGGAATTTGTCCACAAAGCTTGGTTCGATCTGTGCTTCCAGATGCATCTTCGGGTAGATTACTTTGAAAGTGTCAATCCGTTTTTGTAAGGATTTTTCTCCGAAGAAGAAAATATAATCCTGTGGTTCTGCCGTATAAAAACTTACAGGATTGATCGTATCGGTATTCCATCTCTCAAGGAATACATAATTCCATTTTCCGGAATAGAAAAACGGCATCATTTCCGGGTTGGTTTCCCCGGTAGCTTCGATCAGAATATGTTCGTTTCCTTTGACCTTTCCGTACAATGCATACATGGTGTTTACCCGTGATTGTTTAGAAGACATCACAGTAACAACACACAGCAAGGGCGTATTCAGTATCCAGAAGGCCACCCATGACACTTTCCAGAATCCGTTCCAGAATTTACGCTTCCTCAATTCTTCAATTCCCAGAAAAACAAGGATCAAGACCAACGGGAAGATTGTCAGGATAAAACGCTCCTGCCTGTTCGGGAAAATGGTATGGAAAAGCAAAAATGTGAAAGTGGGAATAAATAAAAACAGGTATTTTCCAGCCGACCGGAAGTATGCAACCAGCGCCAGGATTCCGAGCGGGAACAGCAGGAATCCGAAAAGAACATAGAAATACATGAAGTAATTGGCGTTGCTCATATAGCGGGTTCCTTCATGCATATTATAGACAACGTAGCCTTTGAATTCGGCAAACGGGTAACCCCAGATAAAATAATCCACCAGACCCTGCGTGATCAAAAACATACACAAGGAACCTGCCGTCATTAATATCAATTTTCGCCACTCCAGTTTTACCAGGTAATATATTCCCAAACCGACCGCATATATAGCAATCTGGTAACGGAAAGAAATCGCCACTCCGATTAACAGGCCTGAGTAAAACAAAGCCCATTTCCTGTTTTCCTGCAAGCTTAACCAAACGGCCCACATCAGGAACGGAATGCTTACCACTTCCACCAAGTTTCTGACCGACAAGAATGGTAAAGCCCACAGCAGAGCCAGAACCCACCCGACATGTGCAGCCGTCTTTTTATTCAATAATTTCTCCGTAATCAGGTACCCGAAACGAATCATCAGCAAAGAAAACAAAGCGTGTAAAAGGCGGTTGATGAGCATCAAGACTTTCGGATCCGAAATTCCGATTGCTTTCATGCATGCGAAAAACAGATAGCTCAGTCCGACGTAAGTAAAACTATGCCCTTCCGGAGCTGCCCCGGCTGGTTTATTCCACGGCAACCAATGATTGTAATCAAAACCATCCGCCCAGGATCCTGCCGCTTCCACAACCAGGTAGTGGTCGTCATGCATAGCATATCCTTCAGAAAAAATGGCAGCAATCAAACGGATAATCAACCCAACAAAGAGTATGGTTTTCAACGAGGACCAATCAATGGATTTCATTCTTTCTGACAGTTGCATAAAGCAAAATTACAAAAAAGGAACCCCGGGGGATTCCTTTTTCAATTTGTTCTTTGGATCTTAGTATCTGTAAGCATCTGATTTGAACGGGCCTCCTACTGTTACTCCGATATAAGCTGCCTGATCTTGTGTCAATGTTTCCAGTTCCACACCGATTTTAGCCAGGTGTAAGCGAGCTACTTTCTCATCCAGGTGCTTTGGTAATACATACACATCGTTCTCATAGCTTTCAGAGTTTTCCCACAATTCCAATTGAGCCAATGTCTGGTTCGTAAAGGAGTTTGACATGACGAATGAAGGGTGGCCTGTTGCGCAGCCCAAATTCACCAAACGTCCTTCAGCCAGGATAATGATATCGTTTCCTCTTACATTGTAAATATCAACCTGCGGCTTCACAGTAGATTTTGTAGAACCGTAGTTTGTATTCAACCATGCCATATCGATTTCGTTATCGAAATGTCCGATGTTACAAACGATCGTTTTATCTTTCATTTTCTCGAAATGACGACCCAGAACGATGTCTTTGTTTCCGGTTGTTGTTACAACGATATCTGCGTTATGAACTACTGTATCCAGTTTTTTCACTTCGAATCCATCCATTGCAGCCTGCAACGCGCAGATCGGGTCGATTTCAGTAACGATTACGCGCGCTCCCGCACCGCGCAGGGAAGCAGCAGAACCTTTACCAACGTCTCCGTAACCACAAACAACAGCTACTTTTCCAGCCATCATCACGTCAGTTGCACGACGAATAGAATCTACCAACGATTCTTTACATCCGTATTTGTTATCGAATTTGGATTTAGTAACGGAATCGTTTACGTTGATTGCAGGCATTACCAACGTTCCGTTTTTCTTGCGCTCGTACAAACGGTGAACTCCTGTTGTTGTCTCTTCAGACAATCCGCGGATATCAGCTGTCAATTCAGGGAAACGGTCAAATACCATGTTTGTCAAATCTCCTCCGTCATCCAGGATCATGTTCAACGGTTTTCCTCCTTCAAACGCAAACAGCGTTTGTTCGATACACCAGTCAAATTCCTCTTCATTCATTCCTTTCCACGCATAAACAGGAATTCCCGCAGCAGCTACCGCAGCAGCAGCGTGATCTTGAGTAGAGAAAATATTACAGGAAGACCAGGTAACTTCCGCACCCAGTTCTACCAGTGTTTCAATCAAAACAGCTGTTTGAATGGTCATGTGCAAACATCCTGCGATACGTGCACCTTTCAATGGCTTTTTTGCACCATACTCAGCACGCAGCGACATTAATCCCGGCATTTCAGCTTCTGCCAGAACGATCTCTTTACGACCCCACTCAGCAAGCGAAATGTCTTTCACTTTGTATGCCAATTTTTCTGTTGTATTGCTCATAAATGATTTATTGCTCTAAATTTTAAGATTGCAAAGATATGATATAGGTTTGGGAATTAAAAATTATCAATAGGACGATTCAATAATTATTAATTTTTGACGATTCTCATCTTCCTCAACGTTTCCAATCACAAGCAATGCGTTTTTTAATTATCTTGGCCGAAAATTCAACTCATGCTAAAACCAAACAAAGACCGTTCAAATCGCTTGATTCTTGTACTCTGGGTTTATACCGCCCTCGAATTATTGACTTCCATTTCAGACATTTTACAATACCTCCTCCTGAAAAGAATTGAAACGGGGAATTTTGAAATGGGAGAAGTAAACGCAAATGATACCAGGCAACAATTTATCGCAATAGCCATGTTCTTAATATACATCGGTGTTGCAATTGTATTCATACAATGGTTCCGGCGGGCATATTACAATCTTCATCAATTATCGAATAGCTTGTCCCACAGTGAAGGCTGGGCAGCTGGAGCATGGTTTGTTCCATTCATAAATCTGGTGCGGCCTTTTAATATCATGAAAGAGATGATGTATATTTCGGAACACATATTAGTACGTGCAAATCTGGTTCAGGAAGACCGAAATCGCGAACGTTCCGTTGGAATCTGGTGGACACTTTGGATTATCGTTTCTATTCTCAGCAATATAAATGCCCAGATTCAGTCCAAATCCAGCAGCATCACAGTTTTGAAAAGTAGCACATTAACAGATGTTATTCTGGCTTTTTTATGCATCCCGCTAACTATTTTCACAGTACGAATGATTAAAAATTATGCTGAGCTGGAAACATATCTGCCCCAAATCGATGTAAATAACAAAACCCGGGAAATAAAAATCGACGATTCGGATATTTTAGATTCTATTTGAGAAAATAATGCCCGCTTTCAGTTTTACATTCCTCTTTCAGTTTTTCCAGCGCTCTTTCAACACAATTCATTATTAGTATTTAATCTTCAGGGAAGTTTTGAGTTAATTAGTTTCTCAATCAGTTGACTTTGTATTTCCATTAGTTTGGAGATTTGATTTTGGGTGCGGATAAGGTTCTCCAATACATCTTCAGGAACAGAATTATGGATGGTTATGGTGCTGTAAATATTCCCGGCAGCAGAATGGTGATTATTGTCTGTATTACTTTGTACAATGTGATCGTCGAAAAAATACTGCAAATCCACTTGAAAGAAGTCAGTTATTTTTTGCATGAACAGAAAATCTATTTTTTCAATAGCACCGGTTTCTATTTTACTCAGATAACTTTGGGAAACATCCAACTGATGCGCCAAATCTTCCTGAGAAATATGTTTCTGTTCTCTCAATCGTTTTATTTTAAAGCCTATACTGTTGTTCATAAAATAGGAAAAATGTGAAGCGGTCAAAGATAGATGATTTTTTCAATCAGCCCTCTCTTTATTCCAATTATTCCAAACAGAATGGATTTTATTCCAAACAAAATTGTTTTTGCGGCAAACAATCATTTGGTTTGAGAAACTAAAACAAAAATTTAATAACTTTAAAACTGATGTTTATGAAAAAGTTGATGTTTACGGGAGCAATCCTTGCGGCAGTGGGGGTAAGCGTATTTAGCTGCACCAAAGAAACGGTAAAGCCCGCTGCGGAAAATGTACAGGAAAACAACGCTGAACATGTTGTGACAAAAATGAATGGGGGTGATCTTAGAGTGTTTTCGATGTCACCAGACGGAAAGGATGCCAAATGTGATGGAAGCAACGGCAACTGCTTGCCGGATGTAGTGATCCGCCCTTCACGTTTACAGAAGATCGTTACGGATCTTACGGACAACGGACTCTCGGGGAACGATGACATCGTAAGAGAAATCATCCGTGGTCATTTTGATGAACTGCGAACGGTGATTTCCGAAAATCTGCTGACGGATTACCTGAACAACAAACTGACGCTGAGCATGAAGGAAAACAGTTCTACAAAAAGTGTTTTTCTGATATTCTCCTCAAAGGGAGAAATTGTGAATGTGCAGCCATTCATTTTTGAGTAAGCAGCTTAATGCAGGAGGGGAATATATTCTCCTCCTGCTTTTTACATTAAAATACATGCACATGAAAAACCGTTTTTTTATCCCTGGTTTCATGCTTTTTATAGCGGCAGCCTGCACTTCACCTGCCGGCAAAACCCTCCGGGAAACCAACCAGGAGCTTGTTTTTGATATTGGGTTTCCTACAGGCAGGAAAGAACAATTCACAGATCATAACAAAACGTATATAGCTTTTTCAGATCTGGTAACACGCCAAAAGATTCGCGTATTTGACGAAACAGGCTTACCGGTTTCGGATTTTGATTTAAATCAGATCGCAACCGAAAAACAAACCTCTTTTGAAGGTTTTGCCCTCATCAACAAACAAACCGTCGCTTTGCTCGAAAAGTACAGAAATATCATAGACCTTGTTGATGCAAACGGAACCCTGTTACACACAAAAGATTATTCATCCTACTTATTGGACGGAATTGAAATGAGAATCCCTATCCTTCTTCAAAAAAACCGGCTCATTACATCAATTGATTACAGAGGCACAAACAACCCCGACAGATGGACACTTCAAACGCTGACCGGATACTACAGCAAAAGGCATCATTCGCCATGCATTTTTATTGATCAGTCCTTTACCGATTCCACCCAGCACGTGCTCCTGAAAGGAGAAAAACTATACCCCCGCTTTACAAAAGAAGGTGAAATGGCTATCGGAATGACCGGTTTTTGTTTCGCTAAAAAGAAGCAGCTGTTTTTTTTTAGCACCCATACCGATTCCGTTTATACCTTTGATTCCGATATGGAAATCAAAACTGCCATCCGGATCCGCTCGGATTATTTCCCCATTAACCTGAGGCCAACCAGCCTTGCAAAAGAGATGAAAAACGGCAATCTCCACAACGAAGAAACCAAAGAAAAATCATGTATAGCCGACCTGAAATACGATGAGTACAAACAGCTTTTCTATTGCCTCATAAAAGGTCCGAAAGTTGGAGATAATCCTTCTCCTACTTCCTTTATTATTCTGGATAAGAACCTGCACAAATTATCCGAAGTAAAAATAGATAACAGCAAATACTGGTCTTTCAGTAGTTTTGTTACCAAAGTCGGCTTGTATATCGAAAATATCAACAAGGATCTGAATAGTAAAAAATATACACTTTTCAAGTATGAATAAATTTGGTTTCATTCTCTTTTCAATCTCCTTTTTTCTGAGCTGTACTCAAAAAAAGCTAAGTGATTATGAAAAAATAGAGCTGTTTTGCAGGGATCATTCGAATATCAGCCAGTTGGATCATTACAAGCGTGTAATCGTCATCAACAGTAAGGGAACGTGCATCAACTGCAACAACAGATTCGCCCGGATGGTGTCAGAAAAAACCAACGACAGGAAAAGCCTTTTCATCATTGCCGAAAGCGGCACCAAGGTAGATATTTCCGGTTTTATTGACAGAAAGTACGATAACGTCATTTTAGATTACAATGCCGAGTTCGACCAATTGGGGCTAACCTCGGAAGGCTGTACTGTTTTTGACCTGAACAAGGGGAAAATAACAAAGAAACAAGCTATCAGTATTCAAAATGTAGGAGCATTTGAGATATGAAAATAAGAGGATGAAACCTTGCCTTCTGAAAAACAGTTGCCATGGAGCACATTCCTCAGCAATAAAAAAATCCCTCTCAAACGAAAGGGATTTTCCAACAATAAAAACAAAGCCCGAGGGACTCGTTCAACAATACACTACAAATTCGCCAAAGCTTCCTTCACCAATTCGGAAACGCGTTTTCCGTCAGCTTTACCGGCCAGCTGGCCGTTCACCGGCCCCATTACTTTCCCCATATCCTGGGGGCCACTTGCTCCGATTTCTGCAATTTTTGCAGCGATAACCTGGCGAATTTCATCGTCAGACATCATTTTTGGCAAATATTCCTCAATCACTTTAGCCTGAAACAATTCTTCTTCAGCCAGATCGTTTCTGTTTTGTTCTACGTATAAATGGTACGTATCCATGCGTTGCTTGTGGAGTTTCAGCACAATTTTATTTGCCGTTTCTTCACTGATTTCTCCCGAACCGCCTGAAGTTGCTTCCAGGAGCAATTTACTTTTTATATCACGCAAAGCGGCCAGACGTTCTTTTTCTTTCGCCAGCATCGCATTTTTAATATCCTGATTGATTCTTTCTGTGAAATTCATTTTATGAGATTTAAGACATAAAACACAAGACTAAGACGACTATGTAAATACTGCTTTAGCTTCTGGTCTGTCTATTTAGCCTTCTTAATCTACGTTATCGTGTAAAAAAGAGTTATTCGTCTTTATCCCGTTATCTGAAAGACCAAAACGGCTCACATTGGGTTCCTCACTCTTCACCACCTGGTCCAAATGGATGTTTCTTCTTACAAATGCAGGCTCGTCCTCCAATTCTTTCAATCCTTCTGCTTTTTTCAGCTTGCTGTTGTAGTTCTTGATGCGTTCCATGCGTTCCATGTTACGACGTTGCAGTTCTTCCGCACTTACCGGTGATTTCTGATTTTGGATTACATTTTCCAATTCAGTTTTGGTTTCTGCTTCGTCTTCCAGAAAATAGCGCTTCGGCTCTTCTTTCTGCTCCACAGAAGGAATTGAAGTCGGGCTCGTCATCGGTTTCGCTTCCGATTTCACTTCCCAGTCAAATTCAATTGATCCTAAATTAGTTAAAGGCTTTACTTCTTCCTGTACCGTATTTTCCATTTTCAAAAAAGGCTCTTCTTCCTTTTTTTCAGGAGTTACCTGGTGCGTTGGTGAGGTCAGCGGAGTTTTGATTTCGTTTTTAGGCTCATCTTCCAAAACAGAAACTGTTTTTTCCGGGGCCTTCTCAAAACCCGTGAACGGAGTGGTATTGAATCCGGTAGCAACCAATGTTACACTCAATCTGTTTCCTAAGCTCGGATCGTATCCGTGGCCCCAGATAACATCTGCAGTTGATCCTGCTTCTTCCTGAATATAGTCCGTAATCTCTCCGATTTCGTCCATCGTCACCTCGATATCACCGTAAGTAATGTTCAACAGGATGTATTTCGCTCCTTCGATATTGTTGTCGTTCAATAACGGCGAGTTCAACGCTTCCTGAACTGCTCTCAATGCGCGTCCTTCACCTTCTGCCGCAGAAGATCCCATAATCGCTACGCCAGAATCACGCATCACTGTGTTTACATCATTGAAATCCACGTTGATTGCTCCTGTTGTGGTAATCACATCCGCAATTCCTTTGGCAGCAGTTGCCAATACGTTGTCTGCCAGAGCAAAGGCATTAGCCAGCGACATATTTCCTCCCACTTCACGCAAGCGCTCATTGTTGATTACCAAAAGTGTATCCACGCACTGACGCATCACATCTAATCCTTCCTCTGCCTGTTGGCGGCGGCGGCGGCCTTCAAATGCGAAAGGAACCGTTACGATCCCTACAGTTAAAATATTCAGTTCTTTCGCAACCTGAGCAATGACAGGAGCAGCACCCGTTCCGGTTCCTCCCCCCATTCCTGCGGTTACGAATACCATTTTTGTTCCGCTGGAAAGCAGCATACGAATGTCTTCAATATTCTCAACGGCCGCATTTCTACCGATTTCAGGAATTGCTCCCGCTCCACGTCCTTCAGTGAGACTCGGACCCAGCTGAATTTTATAAGGTACCGGGGAAACATCCAGAGCCTGACGGTCTGTATTACAAACGATGAAATCAACACCTTTGATTTCCTGATCAAACATGTGGTTTACAGCATTACTTCCACCACCACCAACACCAATTACCTTGATAATTGAGGTTGTTCCTTTTGGCAAATCGAATTCCATGTGCTTTCTTTTATTGTTGTTGTTATTGTTGTCTACTTTTTTAAAAGCCTGTTCTTCCGTCACGTATCACAACTAAAGCTTTTCGCTCCGCACTGACGTTTGTCGCAATCGTAGCAAAGCTTTTTTTCGCTCCGCACTGACGTTTGTCGCAATCGTAGCAAAGCTACTCTTCCTCTGCAAAGAAGTTCTTGCTCTTCGTCAGTAATGTATCGAAGAAACTTCCGCGTGTTTTGGTTGAGTGTCCTTTTATCTGGCCGGAAACGGATTCCACCTGTTTCTGAGGAACATCGTTTTCAAAACCTTTCATTACCAGACCAATTCCTGTTGCATACACCGGAGATGTGATTGCATCAATGGTATTGGTAGATGCCAGGTGTTCTGTCGGAAGACCAACCCTGGTTGTCATCCCTGTCATATATTCAAACAATTGCGTGATGTGCTTCAATTGAGCTCCACCTCCTGTAACCACGATTCCGGCGATCATTTTCTTCTCATAGCCCGAATTCACGATTTCGTAGTGAACGTGCTCGATAATCTCTTCCATACGTGCCTGGATGATACTTGCCAGGTTGCGCAGTGTGATTTCTTTCGGGTCGCGTCCACGCAATCCAGGAATGCAAACTACTTCTGTTTCCAGGCTTTCAGATGCCAGGGCCGACCCAAATTTCACTTTCAATGCTTCTGCATGCCGACGTAAAATTGTGCATCCTTCCTTAATATCATCTGTGATAACATTTCCTCCGAAAGGAATCACTGCCGTATGGCGGATCACTCCTTCGTGAAAAATCGCGATATCTGTCGTACCACCACCAATATCTACCAATACTACTCCGGCTTCTTTTTCTTCTTCATTCAGCACGGCGTCAGCAGATGCAATCGGCTCCAGGATAATATCTTTCACCTGCAAACCGGATTTATCTACGCACACTTTGATATTTTTCGCCGCGTTAATCTGCCCGGTAATAATGTGAAAGTTTGCTTCCAGGCGCACCCCCATCATCCCGATCGGATCGACGATTCCCTGTTCGTTATCCACGATATATTCCTGCGGCAATACGTGAATAATTTCTTCTCCGGGAGGCATCACCAGTTTGTACATATCGTCGATCAGCGCATTGATATCCGTTTGGGAAATTTCCACATCCGGGTTATTTCTCGTGTAAATTCCGCGATGCTGTAAACTTTTGATGTGCTGGCCTGCAATCCCCACGTTTACTATGCGAATGATCAGATCTGCATCTACGCGGTCCTGAGCTTCTTCAACAGCTGCTTTAATCGATTGAACGGTTTTCTCAATATTGGACACGATTCCTCTGGCAACACCCAAGGACTCGCTTTTACCCATGGAGATGATCTCAATCTTTCCATGCTCATTTTTAGTCCCGACCAAACATGCAATTTTAGTGGTTCCAATATCCAATCCAACTACAATCTTTTTTCCCGCTGACATAAACTCTTCTTTTTCTTCCATTTATACTGAACCAGAATCATTTGCTTCAACATTCCTAAACCTGAAATTTATCCGGTCAATTTCTGTCTTTATCGAATAAATACTATTATATATCGACATTCTGATTCTTTCCCACTATACGGTATGTACAAACTTAATTTTTATTTTGTCGCCTGTTTCATGAATTTCGAATACTTATTAAACGAGTGTTGTTAATAAAACATACAGCGAATTTCCGGGCAAAATCTTTCTCCAAATCAACAAAACCAAGCACTTTCAACTAGTTTGCCAATTATCAAAGTATTTACATTCCGGAAATAGAAATTTTAATTTCAGAATAAAATATCAATCAATGGAATTAAAATCGCTCATAAAGTGTCTCGCAAATAAGTACATACTACCTGGTTGCGGTATTTGAGGTTGATGGTCTTGTATTTGTTCCAGCCGACATAGGGTAATCCATTGGTATAAAATACAATCAGTTTTTTCAGTTTTTCGGCCACATCTTTCTCTGAAGGAGCTGGTCCCAGTATAATGCGTTGTGCCCCAACACGCGGAATGAGGATAAAGTCGCCCCAGCGATCGCGGTGAACCTGACTGATTTGTGCCGTTAAAAATGCATTCTGATGAATGACTTTTGAAATGCGGAAAATCTCATCCAGATTCCGTTCGTTCTTCAATTTCGGGTTGGCTTCAATATCCTCAACAGTCAATGTATCTGATTTATCTTTGATATTCCCGGTAAACACGAGAATTCTTGCTGTAAAATTCGGAGACGGATCCATGGTTGCTCCTTTGGAATCTATATAGAAACTTTCTCCATATTGGTTGAAAACGCGCGCATAAGGTTGCCTCACTTTTAACTGAATTCCCCAGTCTCCTCCCAACTGCTTATATACATTGACTTCTTCCACCTCATGCATTTTGCGGATGTGGTCTTCAATAGCAGTCGTGTTCAGGTTCTTCATCAATTGATTCGGGTAGAAGAGATTCAGACGCTTCAGGCGAACCAGCAATTCGTTTTCTGTCAGAAACGCATTTTCATCAACCACTGAAATAGAGACATTCGGTTCCTTCACCATTGCTTCGTCCTGGCTTTTACGCGCCATGACAAGAACAGTAATGACTGCAACAGCAAACAAGCCCCAGGCCACTATTTTCAGTTTTCCTTTCAACTTATTGTCTTTCCATTATTTTTTTTAATTCCGGCACAATCCGGTCAATATCTCCCGCCCCAATCGTCAATACAACACCTCCATGAACTGAAGCTGCATATTCCAATACTTCTTCCGGGGTTTTCAGGCTGGCTTTTTCCCCGATTTTGCGAACCAGCTCATCACTTGTCACTCCTGAAACCGGTTCTTCCCGAGCCGGATAAATCGGCATGATGATCACTTCATCTAGTTTGGATAGCTCGGTCACAAAGCCGTTTTCAAAATCGCGGGTGCGTGAAAACAAGTGCGGCTGAAAAATTCCAATTACTTTTTTACCGGGATACAGCAAGCGCACTGATAAAACCAAAGAAGCTATTTCTGTTGGATGATGTGCGTAATCGTCAATGTAAATCAATTGCTCTGTCCGGACCTGATATTCGAATCGCCGTTTTACTCCTTTAAAATTTTTCAATCCATTTCGGATTTCTGATTCGGAAAGCCCAAGTTCTTTGCACATTACCACAACCGCTAATGCGTTTTCCGCATTGTGGATTCCCGGCAAGCCCAGAACCACCTCTTTCCATTCTTCGTTTCCGAAATGAATATCCATCAGGAATTTCCCCTGTCCGTAATGCAGATTTGTTCCGTTTACCTGCGCTTTTGGCGAGTTGATTCCGTAGGAAATCCCTTTAAAACCGCTTTGTTTCAGGGGCAGGTTGTATTTGTAAACTAACAGCTGTCCATTTTGATGTTTATCAGCGTATTCCTGAAAACCTTCGCGGAACGATTCTTCCGTACCGTAAATATCCAGGTGATCCGGATCCATCGCCGTAATGATGCTTGCAAACGGTTTCAAACGCAAAAAAGACCAGTCGAATTCATCTGCTTCAATGACAGAGTAATCTGCTTCCGGTTCAACCAGCACATTGGAGTTAAAATTGGATGAAATTCCACCCAAAAATGCAGAACATTTCAGATGCGATTGACTCAGTACATAAGCAAGCATGGTTGACGTTGTTGTTTTTCCATGTGTTCCGGCTACTCCCAGTCCTTTACTGGTTTGAGTAATCAATCCCAACACCTCGCTTCGTTTTAATACCCGGTGCTTTTGCTGCACATATACCAGTTCTCCCATGGTGTTGGGAATGGCGGGAGTATAAACAACCAGGGTAGAATCCACATCTTGAAATGCCACAGGAATATTCGCTCCCAAATCTTCGAAGTGAATCCGGATTCCTTCCTTCTGCAATTCGTCCGTCAGGGATGAAGGTGTTTTATCGTATCCGGCCACTTCAAAGCCTTTCGCCTTGAAATAACGTGCCAGAGCTGACATCCCGATCCCGCCGATGCCGATGAAGTAAAACCGTTTGATTCCTTCTAATGTCATTTCTCTCATTTTTCACTCTCCTTCCAAGGGAAGATAAAGCAGGGAACCAAATCCCCTTTTTTATTTCTAATTAGTCATTAACGTTTCAATCACATCCACAATATCCCTCGTTGCATTCGGTTTTGCCATCTGTTTGATTGCCACACGCAATTCATTCATGTGGTTTTCGTCTTTCAATAAAGCAACCGCTTCCGAAATCAGCTGCTCTTTCGCAACAGCATCTTTGATCAGAATTGCAGCATTATTCTTCACCAAAGCCATTGCATTTTTTGTCTGATGATCTTCCGAGACATTCGGAGACGGAACCAGGATTGTCGGTTTCCCTACGATACACAATTCCGAGATCGACAAAGCACCTGCCCTGGAAACAATTACATCCGCCAAAGCATAAGCTGCATCCATTCGCGCAATGAAATCCGTGACATGTACATTTTTTACCTCCGATGATGCCAGTTCTGACTTCATGGATTCAAAATAGTATTTTCCGCATTGCCACAAAACCTGTACTCCGGATGCTTCCAACTGATTCAGCCCGTAAAGTACTCCTTCATTCATCGTACGTGCACCCAAGCTTCCGCCCATTACGAAAATCGTTTGTTTTGACGGATCAAGCACCGGGAATGCGCGGAATGCTTCTTCTTTATGAATGGTTGTTTGCTTCAATTCTTCGCGAACCGGGTTTCCTGTCAAACGGATTGTTGCCGGAGGAAACACACTTTCCAGTCCTTCATACGCTGTACAAACCGCTTTCACTTTCTTCGAAAGCAAACGGTTTGTTTTCCCGGGATACGAATTCTGTTCCTGGATTAAAGTCGGAATTCCCAAACGCTGCGCCATTTTTAACGTAGGTCCGCTGGCATAACCTCCTACGCCGATCACAACCTCCGGTCCGAAGTCTTTCAAAATAGTCTTTGCCAGGGAAAGACTTTTCAGCAATTTGAAGGGAAGCGCCAGGTTTTTCAGCGTCAGTTTGCGTTGTAAGCCAACGATTGGCAAACCGACGATCCTGTAGCCTGCAGCCGGAACTTTTTCCATTTCCATTTTCCCCTCTGCTCCCACGAACAAAATTTCTGCCTGCGGATAACGTTTTTTGATTTCACCGGCAATTGCCAGAGCCGGAAAAATATGTCCGCCTGTTCCACCTCCCGAAATCACTATTTTTTTCAATTCTTTCATGCAAACGCACTTTCAGATTCAACCGAACTTTTTTCTTCCTGTTTCTGGGCAACACCCTGAACAATTCCGATTCCCACACAAGCCATAATCATCGCCGACCCTCCCATTGCCAGGAACGGCATGTTCTGACCCGTAACCGGGAAAATCCCCGTACACACCATCATATTCACTGCAGCCTGCGAAAGCAGCAGAATCCCGATTCCCAGACAAACGTACGTTTCAAATAACTGATCCGACCTCAGGGCAATCCGCATGATCCGGTAGAGCAAAATCAGGTAAAATAACACCAGGACTACCGCCGAAAAAGATCCGAACTCTTCCACAAAAGATGCATAAAAGAAATCGGCATACGCTTCCGGAATGAATTCCTTCACCTTCCCCTTCCCGATTCCCTGACCGAGAAAGCCACCCAGATAAATCGCCTGCTCCGCATTGTTTGCCTGTAAATTCCCCGCCTGGTCAATATCGCCGCTGTTTTCATAACGATTGGAGATCCGGTTCATCCAGGTATCGAAACGCGGAAGGATATTCAGTTCCGGCAAAGCCTTATGCAGTCCTACCGCCATGACAAACAAGAGAATTCCCGCAAAAATGACCGTAAACAATTTCGAGAAAGGCACTCTTCCGAGGAAAAGCATCGTGAAGCAGATCATGAACAGGATGGCCGCCGTTGAAAAGTTATCTTTAACAATCAATCCACATATAATAACTATCGGCATCATAATGGGCAAAAAGCCCTTTTTCCAATCGTTCATTTCATTTTTTTTCTTCACGAGCATTCTCGAGACGTAAATCAACAGGGCCAGTTTCGCGAAATCTGAAGACTGAAAGGTCAGTCCTACGAAAGGAATCCTCACCCAACGCCCGGCTTCGTTTACCTTTGTTCCAAAAAACAAGGTAAAAATCAATAATCCGATCGCACCGTAATAAATCACCCGCGACAAACGGGAAATGTACATCGAGTCACGTTTATGCACCCAGTACATCGCCAGAACAGCCAGCAAAATATAGATAAAATGCTTAAACAAATATTTAAATGGCGTCCCTCCTTCGATCTTCACCAGAATCGGTACAAAACTGTAAACAGAAACCAGAGAAAAGCCGAGCAAGATGAGTGTAATGACCCAAATTACCAAATCTCCCTTAAAGTGTTTTCTTAGAAACTGTACCATTTGTTATTGATGTAGCCTGACAAAATTTTCAAAGATTTCCATCTTCGTTTTCCATTCGGCTCCCTGAACAGTAAACAACAAAATATGCCGTGCTTTTTTATTCTTTTTCAAAAATTCGAGCACATCTTCCAACGATTCGGTTCCTGTTACCAAAGGTATCGCAGAAATAATTTCCGAAGGGATGGAAAGCTGCGGGTTATCGAACTGAGCACACCACTGAACGGAACGCAACATATCAGGATCTGTCCGGGCCATTTCCTGAATGATTTCTTCATTTGACAACCAGAAAACCGGGAATGGAAACGTTGAAATCGTTGCCGCAAGTTCCGTTACAGCCGGTTTACACCAGGTAAATACATCCATGCCCCATAGTTTCCCCAAGGGTCTGAGAGACATTTTCTCCGCCGCTTCCAGCGATTCGTTCCGTGCCTGAAGCAATTGGGCCTGCTTATCAACTTTTTTAAGTTCCATAACCGATATTAAAGTGAACGAACAGCCTCTTTAAATTGATTTCCCCTGTCTTCGTAATTTTCAAACAGGTCGAAACTTGCACATGCCGGAGACAACAAAACCGTTTCCTCCTTTTTCGCCAGACGGTAACCATAAGCCACTGCTTCCATTGCGGAACCTGCTTCCACGATTGTTTCCACATAACCGGAAAAAGTGTCAATAATCTTCTGGTTGTCTTTCCCCAGGCAAATAATCGCTTTTACTTTTTCTCTTACCAGGTTGAGCAACTCGGAATAATTATTTCCTTTATCCACACCACCCACGATCCAAACCGTCGGTTGTTCCATGCTTTCCAGTGCAAACCAGGTTGAGTTTACATTCGTAGCCTTGGAATCGTTGATAAATTCAATTCCGTGCACCCTGGCAACAAATTCCAGGCGGTGCTCCACATTTACGAAGTCGGACAGACTCTCGCGCACAATTTCCTTGCGAATATCAAGGATTCTTCCCGTTAGCCCTGAAGCCAAGGAATTCTGGGTATTGTGCTTACCCTTCAAAGCCAGATCATGAATAGACATAGTAAATTGATTGTTAAAGTTTATGATGAGTTGTTTGTTTGCTACATACGCTCCCTCTTCGAAAACCCGGGTTAACGAGAAGGGAAGTTTTTTTGCCGGGATGGAACGTTTTTCCATTTCCGATCTGATTATCGGATCATCTGCATTGTAGATGAAATAATCCGATTCGGTCTGGTTATTCAAAATCCGGAACTTCGAGTTCACATACAGCTGCATGTTGTACTCATAGCGATCCAGGTGATCCGGAGTAATGTTTGTCAGGATGGCAATTTCCGCTTTGAAATCTTCCATATCATCCAGCTGGAACGAACTCAGCTCCAAGACGTAGATTTCATTATTTTCCAGTGCCACCTGTTTTGCAAAGCTATATCCGACATTTCCTGCCAACCCGACATTCAGTCCTGCTTTTTTCAGCATGTGGTGAATCAGCATGGTTGTCGTCGTTTTCCCATTGCTTCCGGTGATACATACTTTTTTTGCCGTGGTGAAATACCCTGCAAATTCGATCTCGGAAATCACCTTGATTCCCTTTTCGCGAATCGCTTTCATCACAGGAGTTTTTTCCGGAATTCCCGGCGACTTGATCACCAGACCGGCTTCCAGGATACGCTCCATGCTGTGTTGTCCCTGCTCCCACTCCAGCTGGTACCGATTCAGTTCTTCCATGAAAACATCTTTGACCGTTCCGAAATCTGAAACGAACACTTCCGCTCCTTTTATTTTCGCAAGGATCGCAGCACCGACACCACTTTCGCCAGCGCCCAAAACAACCACTATTTTGTTTTGAATATCCATTAGCGCAGTTTCAGTGTTACGATAGATACAACAGCCAGCAGGATTGCGACAATCCAGAAGCGGGAAACAATCTTCGCTTCGTGCAGGCCCTTTTTCTGGTAATGATGATGCAGTGGAGCCATTCTGAAGATACGACGCCCTTCACCGAAGCGCTTTTTCGTGTATTTAAAATATCCTACTTGCAGGATTACCGACAAATTTTCCACAAGGAAGATACCGCACAATACCGGGATGAGTAATTCTTTCCGGATGGAAATCGCGAAAACAGCGATTATTCCTCCTAAAGCCAGGCTTCCCGTATCACCCATGAAAACCTGGGCTGGGTAACTGTTGTACCACAAAAACCCGATACACGCTCCAACGAATGCTGCAATGAAAATTACCAGCTCTTCTGCATACGGAACATACATCACATTCAGGTAATCCGCGAAATGCACGTTGGAAGTGACGTATGCCAGCACTGCCAGGGCAATCCCCGCAATGGCACTCGTTCCCGTTGCCAGGCCATCCAGACCGTCCGTCATGTTCGCACCATTCGAAACGGCAATTACAACAACAATCACAAACGGAATAAACAACACCCAGCCGTAGGATTTATCAATATCCCCGATCAACCAGTTGTAATTGAACTCGTTGTTTTTTACAAACGGGATCGTGGTTGTCATGTCCCGCGTTACAATCCATTTGGAAGGAACCTTATCTATCACATCTTTTGAATGCTGATGCGTTACAAATGATTCTCCGGCCTGGAGTTTGTAATTTGCCGAAACGCGTTTGTGAACCTGCACATCCGGATGGAAATACATGATGGAACCCACAATGATTCCCACACCGATCTGTCCGACCACTTTGAATTTCCCTTTCAGGCCTTCCTTATTCTTTTTAAATACTTTGATGTAGTCATCCAGGAACCCGATTGCTCCCAGCCAAACCGTTGCCAGCAACATCGTAATGACGTAAACATTGTGTAGTTTTGCGAACAGCAAGGTCGGGATCAGGATTGCGGAAAGGATGATGATTCCTCCCATAGTCGGCGTGCCCGCCTTTTCCAGTTGTCCAGCCAATCCCAGGTCGCGAACCGTTTCACCAATCTGCTGGCGGCGCAGCAGGCTAATCAAACGTTTCCCGAAAATAATGGACACAACCAATGAAGTAATCAATGCCATCGCAGCGCGGAACGAGATATAATGAAATACTCCTGCTCCCGGAAAATCTAATTGCTCTAAATAATTGAATAAGTACGTAAGCATGTCCTTATATATTTAAAATTCTTTTTATCTGCCTTAATTCTCATGACTGCGCTAACGCTTGTCTATATTTCAGAAGCAATGCTTCTTCTTATTTCTTTAGTTTAGTGAAGTAATTCCTAACAACATCGAAATCATCGAACGGGTATTTCACTCCGTTGATTTCCTGGTATTTTTCATGTCCTTTCCCTGCAATGAGGATGATATCTTTCGGCTGCGCCAGCGACACAGCTGTTTTGATTGCCTGATCTCTGTCCAGGATAGACAAAACTTTCATTGTCTGGTGCGCCCCAACTCCAGTTTCCATTTGTTTTAAAATTTCCGCAGGATCTTCTGTTCGGGGGTTATCTGAAGTCAAAATGACTTTATCACTTAATTCACATGCAATCCTCGCCATTTCTGGCCTTTTCAATGCATCACGGTCACCACCGCAACCTACTACCGTAATGACCTGTTCATTTCGTGTGCGGATATTTTCAATAGTAAGTAACACATTTTCCAATGCATCCGGCGTGTGTGCATAATCTACGATTGCCGTAATATCTGCTTCGCTTTTCGTGAACTGGAAACGACCGTCTACAGCTTCCAGCTTGCTTAAAACCGTCAGTACTTCCGTTGAATCCGAACCCAGCAACTGACTAATTCCGTATACCGTTGCAATGTTGTAGGCGTTAAAATCTCCTATCAAACGTGTCCACAGCTCGATTCCGTTAACAGTCAGCAGCAAGCCGCTAAAACTGTTCTCCAGTACTTTCACTTTGAAATCGGAATGTGTTTTCAAACCGAAAGTAGCCACCTTTGCTTTCGTATTCTGAACCATTACCATTCCGTTCTTGTCATCTGCATTTACCAGGGCAAAAGCATCTTTCGGCAGGTTATCAAAGAATTCCTTTTTCGCTTCGATATATGCTTTGAACGTTCCGTGATAGTCTAAATGATCGTGCGTAATGTTGGTAAAAGCGCCACCTTTGAAAACCAATCCTGCAATGCGATGTTGCACCACCGAATGTGAGCTTACTTCCATGAAGCAGTAGGAACACCCCTGAGCTACCATATCTGCCAGCAGAGCATTCAATGCAATCGGGTCCGGAGTAGTGTGCGTGGAAGGAATCGCTTCTTTTCCGATCAGGTTTACTACCGTTGAAATCAATCCCGCTTTATAACCCAATTCCGTGTACAGATCGTGCAAAAGGGTTGTTGTGGTTGTTTTCCCGTTCGTCCCGGTAACTCCCACCAACTCCAAAGACTGCGAAGGATAATCGTAAAACGCGTGCGCCAGTTCACCAAGTGCTTTAGATGTTTCCGGAACAAGCAACATTGTTACGTTAGCCGGAACCTCTACCATTTTTTCAACCACGAGAACCGTACACCCCTGTGCAATCACCTGTGGAATAAAATCATGTGCATCTGCCTTCGTTCCTTTCACAGCAATGAACAACATCCCTGCAAGTGCTTTGCGGGAATCCGAAACAAGCGAAGAGACAGTCACATCAACAGGACCAATCCACTGAGTCACATGTGTTGCTTTTGCTATTTCCTGTAAGGTTTTCATTCCAATATCAATTCAATTAATCCTCCTGTAACAACCGGTGAGCCTGCAGGAATCGTTTGTTTTGCTACTTTTCCGTTTCCACGGATATACACATGCATTCCCAGGCGCTCAATGAGATAAACCGCATCTTTTGCCGTCAGTCCTGTCACATTCGGAACAGTGGATGAAGAAAGTTTTCTCGGAACAATGGAGAGATGTGAACCGGATGAACGCACGTGCGACCATTCGCTGTAAGCATCAAGCTGATACGGAAGGTGTAAACGTTTCAAAACCGTTAGTAAATCCGTGATGTTTCCATCCTTCACCACCGGTGCTTCTCTGATTCGCTTTTTCTCCTCGTTGATTGCTTTGTGATAATTCAGAGAATTCGAATAAACCTTGTTTGCAATCGCAGAAAACACCGTTCCGGAAACCGTTGCCCCGTATATGTCTTTCGAAGGTGCTGCAACAACTACGATACAGGAATAAAGTGGTTCGTCTGCCGGAAAATACCCGACAAAAGAAGCCTGGTAAGTTTTATTTCCGTCTTCACCATAGCGCCCGTTTTCATTCTGAACAACTGCTGTTCCCGTTTTACCAGCAATATCGAATAACGATGATTTCAAAGCACTGCCCGTTCCGCGTTTTACCACCCCTTTTAAACACTCCTGCAAGGCATGCAGAGTCTTGTCGGAACAGATCTTCGGGCGAAGTACAACCGGTTTAAAGGTTTTCACAGTCCGCTGACCTCTCCGGATATATTCCACGAATTGCGGACGAACCAGTGTCCCGTTGTTTGCCACTGCATTGTAAAATGCCAGCGTCTGCAAAGGCGTTTGCTGTACTTCGTAACCGATTGCCATCCATGGAAGTGAAATTCCCGACCATTGTTTCGTTCCCGGAGCATATAAAGTCGGCCGTGGCTCTCCCTCCAGATCAATTCCCAGTGAATCCCCGATTCCAAACGAGCGCAGACGATCAATAAACAATTGTGGGTCTTTACGATAAGCATTGTAAATCACACGGGCGATAACATTTGAAGAAAGCTCAAAAGCCCTGCGAATCGTAATTTTACCGTAACCATAAGGATTGGAATCATCCAGTCTCAGGTTGTAGAACTGGTAAGAACCCACAGCATTCACCGTATCATCCAGGCTGATCTTTTTATCTTCCAAAGCCGCCATCAGGGATGCCAGTTTGAAAGTTGAACCCGGCACTTCTTTGGTTCCTATCGCGTGATTGTACAACTCGTAATAATCACCATCTGAAGCGCGTTGCAGATTGGAAATTGCCCGGACAAAGCCCGTTTTCACATCCATCACGATCACGCAACCGTTTTTGGCCCTCTGGTTTTTCAACTGCCGGTACAATTCCGAATGTGCTACTTCCTGAATTTCCATATCAAGCGAAGTAATCAAATCCGCCCCCTCAACCGGTTCGCGGATCATTTTCCCCGTTTTTTTCCAGCCTGAAGAAATCCTTTGCTCCACTTCTTCTCCCGGTTCTCCCGCCAGCACTTCGTTGTACGCTCCCTCTATCCCGACACGCAACTCTTTGGAGTTTTCATTGTGCTGGTAATAGCCGAGTGTCCGCTTCAGAATCTCCCCATGCGGACGCCTGCGCAGAATGGTTTCATCCGTATCAATCAAACCGCCTCTGTTTCGCCCCAGGTTGAAAATCGGCAATTCCCGCAGGCGGTGTCGCTGTTCGTTTGTTGCATTGAGTTTGATCGTAATGTAACGTCTTTTCCTTGCCCTTCCCTTGCGGATGTAATTTTCAAAATCACGCGCAGAAGTCTCCGGAAACAACTGGTTCAAACCGCGACACAAATCGCTGATTTCCTTATCAAAAATATCCTGATCCACCACTGTAGGATCCATGTGTATGTCAAAGAACGACACCGAAGTAATCAACGGCGTGTAGTTTCTATCCAGCACCTCTCCGCGTCTCGGGTAACGTTTTACCGCACGGGTCGGAATTTTCTCTTTTGTTGCCGCAAACAGCGATGCGCTTCCCTCCGACTGAATAATAACCGTTTTCACAATCACCACAATCAAAGCAATGAAAAAACCTATGTAAATCAGGTAAGCCCGCCACATCAAGTCTTTCTTATCACTCATCGTCTGCCCGCTTTAACCGTATCACTTTTGCCGGATTGACCGTTTCTTTCACTCCCCTTTTTTCCAGCGCCTGAACCAAACGGTAACGGGAAGTCGATTCTTCCAGCCGCGCCTTATTTTCTATATATTCAGCTGTCTGCGCATCCACATCAGCCTGTAAATCCGTAATGTCTTTCTGCAATTGCTTACCGTAATATCCTTTTGCCACCATCAGCATCAGGAGCAGCAAAATGAAAAAGATAAATGTCAGGTTGTTCAACACAAAATCCCTTGTCAGGATTTCCCCGTTCAACACCTGAATCAGCAAATTCTGGCGACGGGGTTTTGACGGTGTTATTTTTTTCGCTTTCGGAGTTGCCGTATTTTCAACCTTTACCCCTTCCTTTACAACCGCTTTTTTTACTGATTCCTTTTTCTTAGTTTTTTCCTCCGGAATCTCCGTCGAATAGGTTTCACGAGCTAATTTCCCCCGCACAGCATCCATCGGATTTCCCTCACGTTCTCTGTACTCATTTTCCATCGCTCAATCGTTTAGCTATTCGCAACTTCGCACTTCTGGCACGGGAATTACGCTGAATCTCTTCCTCCGCCGGAAGGATCGGTTTGCGATTCACTTCTTCAAAAGGCTTCAGCACTTTCCCAAAAAAATCTTTCTCCACCGAACCATCCAGGTTCCCGCGCTTCATCAGGTTCTTCACCAGGCGATCTTCCAATGAATGATACGACATCACCACCAGGCGTCCGTCCGGCTTTAACACCTCTTCAGCCTGAAGCAGAAACTTCTCCAGCACTTCCATTTCCCGGTTCACTTCGATACGCAAAGCCTGAAACACCTGTGCAAAAAACTTATGATCCTTGAATCTCGGAGCAACCGGCATCAAAGCCTCCATTAACTCCCCGGTCGTTTTGATTTGTGACTTGTTTCGCGCTTTTACCAGCTCAACAGCCGTTTTATACGGATGATCCAATTCTCCGTATTTACGAAAAATGGCAGCCAGCTGTTCTTCATCATAAGTTTGAACAATTTTAGCAGCCGTAAATTCTCCCGATTGATTCATGCGCATATCCAAAGCTTCATTTGAACGAATGGAGAACCCTCGTTTTGCATCATCAAACTGGTGGGAAGAAACTCCCAGATCAGCCAAAATCCCATCCACAGCCGGAATTCCCAAAACCCGCAAGTGGTTTTTGAGGAATGCAAAATTTGCAGCCACAAAATAGAAATTCGGGGCTTCCCACGCATTTGCATAGGCATCCGGGTCCTGATCAAACACAATCAGTTTTCCTTTTGGAGAAAGTTTTTCGAAAATTGCGCGGGAGTGACCGCCACCGCCGAAAGTAACGTCCACGTAAATACCATCCGGATTGATTGCCAATCCATCGAGGCATTCCTGCAACAGAACAGGTACGTGGTATATCGCATTATCATTCGTCATCATTCCCCAAATCACCCATTACTTCATCTGCCAAATCAGCAAAATCAGCCATGTTTCCATCAATCAGCTGGAAATACTTGTCTTTATCCCAGATTTCAATCCGATCGTTGTATGCAATCAACATCACATCCTTATCCAAACCAACACGTTCCATGTGCATCACCGGAATCAGGATGCGCCCGGCATTATCCAGCGCAAGCTGTTTTGCCCCCTGATGAAACAAGCGGTAAAACATCCGGTTTTGTGGTTTGAACAGGTTCAGTTTCGACAGTTTCGCTGATAACTTTTCCCATTCGTTCATCGGGTAAAGTGTCAAACAATCTTCAAAACCTTTGTTCAACATGAATTGTTCCTGGGCCTCCGGAGAAAGTTGTTTGCGCAATCCTGCAGGGAAAAGGAAGCGTCCTTTTCCATCCAGTTTTACTTCAAATTCTCCTACCAGACCAGCCATAGCTATTAATAATGGGTAAAATTAGAGAGAATAACCCCACTTTTTACCACCAAGTTACACTTTGTTGATAACTTCTAACGCAATCAACACTCATAAGGTTACAATATTTCATCTAAAATCATTGATTTTATTGATTTTCAAGATTCAAAAAGAAAGTGGTAAAAAGTGGTAACAAATAAACAATTGTGGAAAAATCATTGAATGGACTAACTTTTAGTAATTCCAAAGAATCGGCTACAGCATTGACAGCTGGATTCTGGCAGTTTTAAGATTTTGGATTTTCTTTCAGGGCTAGCAGGTCATTTCAATCTTACGGCATACTGAAAATGAAAATACATGTATTTCACATCGCATTGCGGAAAACCACATTTGCATTTTCAGTATTTATACGGTTGTAAGATCCCTTTCGACTCCTTACTTTTGTAGCATCACTATTTATCTGAAAGTTGGAAGTTAAGCTGATAAAGTAAAAGATAGCTTAAAAATATCAAATGTGTCCAGGAAAGTTGGTTATCTCCCATTAAAGATGATAATTTCCTTTGTCCGCCCTGATAAAGTTGTCTTAAACAAAATATTGAGTTAACATGTTCTGAAAACATGGCTTGAAAAGTACTCTTACGCAAGAGTTGGTTAGGTTAAGTTGTAGTAGAAAAGTCCCTTTGAGCCTTTGTTTAAAGGGCTTTTTCCTTTTTAAAGCTTTTTGGCTGAAACAAACTAATACTTCATTTGCCGTACTTTGATGCGAAACCCGGACAAAAATATTCTCGTACCTTTGCAAAAAAGAGTACAATGATTATCAAGAATGCGAAATTCATCATCAGCAATACAGACATCAATTTATGTCCAAAGGACAACTTGCCTGAATATGCATTCATTGGCCGTTCAAACGTGGGGAAATCTTCCTTAATCAACATGCTGGTCGATAAAAAGGATCTGGCAAAAACTTCCGGAAAACCCGGAAAGACGCAACTGATCAATCACTTTTTGATCAACGATGAATGGTACCTGGTTGATTTACCAGGTTACGGTTATGCAAAAGCATCCAGATCCAACAGAAACCAGTGGGAAAAATTCATTTCCGAATACCTGACCAAACGGGAAACCCTGATTAATATATTCATTTTGATTGATTCACGTCTGGAACCGCAAAAAATCGACCTGGAGTTTATGACCTGGTGCGCAGAGAAACAACTTCCGTTTTCTATGGTATTCACAAAGATTGATAAGCTTTCCAGCTCCGCCTTGCAGAAAAACCTGGCTGCTTACAAAAAAGAGATGCTGAAATACTGGGAATTCCTGCCTCCGGTTTTTACCACATCAAGTGAATCACAGTTTGGAAGAGAAAAACTTCTGAATTACATCGATCAGATTAATTCTGATTTATTGAAAAGCCAACAATAATTAAAAAAATCAGAGGTCCAAGAATTACAAATGATTCATTTTTGCATTTTGAATTGGACTCAGTCCATTCTTCCGCGAATTGTTACTTCGATGGTATCTTCCAGGTCTGTGAATTTGAATTCTGGAAAATCGCGCAGTAGCTTTTCGGCTGAAAACGCGGAGTTGCTTTGTGAACTTCTGGCGCTTTCTTTCGTGATTGTTGGTTGCATGCCGGTAAATCTTCCCCAAAGCCAGGATAAACGCCATGCAAATCCGGTTAAAAACGGTCCAGCCAAAACCGACGGGGCTTTTACTTGAAGTTGCTTGCAAATCCGTTCAAACAATTCCTTAAATGCAATATTGGAACCAGTGACCAGATAGCGTTCTCCGTTTTTTTCCGTCTTGATTAGTTTCAGGATCAATGCAGAAACATCCCGCACATCGACAAAAGCATTTGAGCCTTCGGTGTAAAATTTCAATCCTTTATGTAACGTTCTGAAAATTGTCAGCGAGCTTTCTTCCCAGTGCCCGGGACCAAACATCACGCCCGGGTTGACGATCGAAACAGCGAGTCCTTCTTCTGCGGCTCTCCAGACTTCTTTTTCAGCACTAAACTTGGAAAGCGAATAACCACTCACCTCATCATTCGGATTCCAGGAATCGGATTCCCGCTTCAAACCGTCTGTATAAACAGAATCATTTCCCACAGCAGCAGTTGAAGAAACATACACAAATTGCTTTACCTGTGAGTTCAGAGCAAAATTAACCATATTGGCTGTTCCCTGTCGGTTTACCTTAAACAAGGCATTAAAATCCCGTCGATGAAAGGAAACCAGAGCTGCACAGTGTACCACTTTTTCAATTCCCTGCAAGGATTTTTCCACATCACTCAGATCCAGTACATCGCCTTGAAACCAGCTCAATTTTCCTGTTAACGAAACTGCCTCCTCCGGGTGATAGAATTTCAACAGGCGGTAAACGGCTTCTTTTCGCGACTCTTCACGATACATAGCACGGACTTCATATCCGCAACGCAGCAAGTCAACCACCACATGTGATCCAAGAAGTCCGGTTGCTCCTGTAACCAAAATCATCCCTGTAAAGGTAATCAGTAATCTGAAGTAAGAAATACCGATGCGGCATAATCATCGGGATAATTTATCCGAAAGAATGAATATTTAACAATTTTGAGTATGTAACCGTTTTATTATCGAGTGTTTTGCCCATGCCTTTGCAGCATGAAATGGAAAAATTCATCATAACTTTTTTCAGTCATCTCTGGTCAGAATATGAGCACCAAATGGACAAAGAGTCGTTTAATGAGCAGGCAAAAAATTACCGGACGGATGCAAAATGAAGACTAATAGGGAACAGCAGCTGATTTCCAGATTTCCTTAATCGATTTCCAGTTCGGTCATCGGATCCCAGAAGATTTCCTTCCAGTTCACAATCCGGTCGTTTATCACCTCAACTCCATCTGACTGCAACAATTCCTCCATCTTTGTCGGTGTTTCAAAATGCATTTTCCCGGTCAGCATTCCGTTTCTGTTCACTACACGCTGAGCCGGAACACCTTCCTGATTATGAGCCGCATTCATTGCCCAACCTACCATCCTGCTTCCGCTTTTAGCTCCCAAATATGCTGCAATAGCACCGTAAGAAGTCGCTCGTCCTTTCGGAATTAAGCGCACAACCTGGTATACATGGTCGAAAAAATCTGCATTTGCCTCCGAAAGTTTAACTGGTTTTATCATCCTTTAAAAGTAGAAAAAAGTTCAAAGGGTTCAAAAAGTTTCAAGTGTCTAATTTCAATTTTGAACTTTTCCAATAATTAATTCTGAAAATGTTGTAACATTTATTGTTCGGGTCAATTATAAAAGTAAATCCAAAAACCCATGAAAATCTTCATTTTGTTGAGTGGACTATTCCTTATTTCCACTTCATTAAACGCACAGATGGCAGACCCTCCGGAAGAAAATCCACTTCCAAACTGGGATCTCAAAGTGTATCCGAATCCGACAAGCGATCTGTTGATCGTTTCTTCCTCCTTAGAAATCAAAGACATTACACTGATCGATCTGAACGGGCAAGTGATTAAAAATCGCGCGATGCCAAATTGGTGCTATTCTCTTCACGATTTACCGGAAGGCTGGATTTTTATCTATGTTGAGAGCAATGACGGAAGGATCGAAAAGAAAAACGTCTATAAAAATTAAACTGAATTCCGCAGATGCGGAATTTCTTTTTTCTAATCGTTTACATTTGCAGTAAAAAACTATATGAGAATCCTGCTTACAATTGTTCTGCTGCTCACTTCAAATTCGTTCATGACATACGCCTGGTACGGGCATTTGAAAAATCACTCAACGGAAAAGAAAACCGGAATCTGGGTATTTGTTGCAACGATATTGATAAGTTGGGGAATTGCCTTTTTCGAATACATTTTCATGATTCCTGCCAATAAAATCGGTTACCGGGGAAACGGTGGCCCTTTTTCGCTGATCCAGTTGAAAATCATCCAGGAAGTTGCTTCCATTGTTATTTTCATGATCTTTTCCCTGCTTTTCTTCAAAGACGAAGTTTTTAAATGGAACCATGCCTTTGCGTTCCTGCTGATTCTGATGGCGGTTTACCTGGTTTTTAAGAAGTAGATTTCGACTTTGCTTTACCTGTTTTGGCTTTGTTGGGAGTATTTTGATCAGACAAGATTCTTACAAAGTCAGTACCAGCCAATATTCTTGTTTAAGATCTCAAATTCGCCATATCGCAATATTACGAACCCTTAATAAAATCAATAGATCCAGACTCGTTTTCAGCGAATCATCTTCCAAAAAGTCATCCACATAATTTTGATATCCTGCCCCAAAGTCGGATTGACAATATACCTTTTGTTCAGCTCAATTTTTTCCGGCATGATTTCCCGAATATAGATCTCTCGCGGATTATCAGACTTCCCCAACAACTCATTTTCCCTGAAATATTCCAGGGAAGCATAATCCGTAATTCCCGGCTTAACGGACAGAATTTTACGTTGCTCTTCCGTGTATAGGTCCACATATTCCTGCACCTCCGGGCGCGGTCCCACAATACTCATTTCTCCGGTCAGCACATTCAGAAACTGCGGAAATTCATCCAGCTTCGATTTTCGGATAAAATACCCCACACGTGTAATTCTCGGATCCCGCATTCCAACAGTCAATTTTCCCAGTTTATCGGCATTGACGCGCATCGTACGGAATTTCCACAAACGGAACGGAACCCCATTTCGCCCCACTCTCTCTTGTCTGTAAAAAGCCCCACCTTTGCTCTCCAGGACGATTGCCAGCGCAATGAGAATCCCAAAAGGAAGAAAAGCGGACAGAATGAAGAATGAAACCAGGAGATCAAACAAGCGTTTCATCAGCCCATAACTTGTTTTACTGCCGTTTTCACAGCATGGAGAATCGTTTGCACCTGTTCATCCGTCAAATCAAAATAAACCGGCAGTGTGATTTCATTCGAATATTTGTCCCAGGCTTCCGGGTAATCCGCTATATTATATCCCATTTTTTTATACGCTGTGAGGATAGGTAAAGGCTGAAAATGCACATTCACTGAAACATCCTGGTCAAAAATTGCCTGCATGACAGCATCACGTTGCGCTTCCGAAGCTCCTGCCACTCTGAGTTGATACAAATGGTAACAGGTTTCACGTTTTTCATCTTTCATTTTGGGCAAAATAGCCCAGGGTTCGTTTTTTAACCCTTCATTATACGCCAGGCAAATCGCTTTTCTACGAACCAGGTTTTCATGGAAACGATCCAGTTCTACCAAACCAATAGCTGCCTGAAGATCCGTCATATTACATTTGAACCCGGGTTCAGCCACATCGTAGCGCCAGTTTCCTTTTTGCGCCTTTGCAAGGGCATCTTTGTTCTGACCATGAAGAATCTTAACACACAATTCTTTATAGATCGCCTGATGATCAAAATCATCCGGCAGATTGAGTGTCATGGATCCACCTTCTGCAGTGGTGAGATTTTTTACTGCATGAAAGGAAAAACAGCTCACATCCGCCAGACTTCCCGAACGTTTTCCTGCATATATTGCACCGAAAGAATGTGCTGCATCCGCAGCCACTAAAATTCTCCCGAGTTTTTCCTGGTATTCCGAACCCGGCTGGAACAGCTTTTTGATTTCCGGATCGTTTACTATTTCATAAATCGCATCATAATCGCACGGAAAACCACCAATATCTACCGGCATAATTACTTTTGTACGGGAAGTGATCGCTTTCCTGATTTCCGCCACCGAAATGTTGAAATCGTCACTGTTAATATCGACCATAACTGGTTTTGCTCCCGTATGAATCACTACATTTGCCGACGCACAATACGTAATTGCGGGAATAATAACTTCATCTCCCGCCCCGATTCCCCACCAGCGCAGTAACAATTCCATCCCAGCAGTCCAGGAACTAACAGCAACCGTACATTTATTCCCACAGTATTCGGTCAACTGTTTTTCAAACAGCTTCGTTCTCGGACCTGTTGTAATCCAGCCGGAGGTTAAAGCAGCTGTGACTTCATCAATGACGCGCTGATCAATGCGTGGAGGTGAAAACGGGATCATTACAAAAATTTTGAATCAAAGTTAACCAAAAATCAATGGGAAGAGCTACAAAATCAGGTAATTCAAGTCTGTAATCAGGCATTTAACGTTTGCAGGAAATTAGAAGCAATGATATCACGGTTAAACTGGCTTTCGGCATATTTTCTTCCTTTCTTACCCATTTCCTTCGCCAATTCCGGATTATCGGCCAGAAGCAATACTTTCTCAGCCAGCATCTCCTGGTTCTCAGGCTCAACAAAAACAGCCGCTTCTGCTCTGTCCACGAAATGCAGACGAGCTTCTCCATTCACTCCAAGAAGGATTGGGATCTCCATTGCCAGCATTTCAAACACCTTGGAAGGAATGGCACCTTCAAACAGATCCAATTTTCGAAGTGGAATTACTGCCACATTGATCTCTTTTAAAACTCCCGGCATTTCAGATTTGCCAACCGGTGGTAAAAAATGAACATTATCTGCCTTCATTTCGGCCTTCAACTGTAATAAACGATCTTTTTCGGGCCCAGATCCCTGGATAATAAACTGGATTTCCGGACGGTTCTCAACCAATTTTGCAGCATTCAGAATGACTTCCAAACCTTGCGCATACCCAACAACTCCACCATAGAAAAACAAGATATCCGATTCTTTCAAACCATTTCTTTTGCGATACCCAATCGATTCAATTTCACTTGGATTGTAATAGCCTAAGTCAACACCATTCGGAAGCCAGACAACTTTCTTTTCCGGGAACCGTTTGGAAATATCATCCACAATTCCCTGGGTTTGTCCGGTAATCAAAAAAGATCTTCTGTAGCATTTTGCCTCCAGGCGGTAAGCCATCCCCAATAAGAACTTATTAGTAACCAAACCAAGTTTTTCAGCACTTTCCGGCCAAAGATCGGAAACATTAAAGATCAGTTTTGCCTTTAATCTTTTTGAAAGCCTCATAGCAGAATATCCCAAAAATAAAGGCGGCGATTCTACCATCAGGAAATCGAAATTTTCCAGTTTCTTTCCTCTTTTATAAGAAGTAAAGACGAAACTGAAATAATTGAGCAAACGCTTTACGATTCCCTTGGAAGTTGAAACGTAAATCTTTGCCCGGTGAACGGGAATTCCGTCAATAGTTTCCTCCAAAATCTTTCCGTTTTTATATGCCTCATGGATTTCCATTTTTGGATAATTGGGCATTGCGGTAAGCACTTCAATATGCATTCCCCTGGCTTTTAAACGCACGGCCAATTCGTGCAGGCGATTTTGCGGAGCACCGATTTCCGGCGGATAGTATTGAGTTAAAATAAGTAATCTTAATCCCATTATTTTCCCTCGTTTTTGTAGTTCAAAATCGGATTCACCATCAACTGCGAAGCATTCCCTTTCCCGAAATAGCTTTTGCGTTCACTTGTGGGATTGAAATGCCTGATTGCGTCAACAATCCTGGCTTCATCCGCTCCAACCACTATGTTCCAGCCGTTCTCAACGGTTTCAACCCATTCGGTCTCATCCCGCATAGTAATACATGGAATTCCAAGAAAAAATGCTTCCTTTTGAATTCCTCCGCTATCCGTAACGATCTTTTTAGCCGTCGATTCCAGACGAACCATGTCGAGATATCCAACTGGTTCGATCACACGGATATTGTCTCCCAATTGAAGGCCGTAATCGTTGATATATTTCAAGGTTCTCGGGTGAAGAGGCAAAACAACCAATTCTCCGCATGCATTCAACGCTGTAAAAATAGAAGCGAGTCTTTCCGGGCTGTTTGTATTTTCCGCCCGGTGAATCGTACACAACAAAAAATCGCCTTCTTTCAATTGAAGCTTATTCAAAATAGTGCTTTTCTCCCGGGCAATTTTGGCAAAATGCAAAATCCCGTCGTACATCACATCACCTACCAGGTGAACACCTTTGGTGATTCCTTCGTTTTTCAAATTATCAACCGCAGTTTGGGTCGGAACAAATAACAGGTCGGAAATATGATCTGTCAAAATCCGGTTTTGCTCTTCCGGCATTGCTTTATTAAAACTTCTGAGCCCGGCTTCCACATGAATTACCGGAATTAAAATCTTGGATGCAGCCAAAGCTCCGGCAATGGTCGAATTCGTATCACCGTAAACCAATACGAAATCCGGTTTTTCAATCTCCAGTACTTTTTCTATCTCCACAAGCATCGCACCAGTCATGGCACCATGTGAACCGGATCCGATGTTTAAATGATATTTCGGGTTTGGTATATTGAGCTCTTCAAAGAAAACGTCCGACATATTCGGATCGTAATGTTGGCCGGTATGCACCAATACTTCATCAAAATATTTGCTAAACACCGAAGAAACCGCAGCAGCTTTAATAAACTGTGGCCTCGCACCTAATATTGTTACAATTTTCAATTTTCCCATTGAAGACAAAATAAACTATTTCCATCGAATACTTGAATAAATTCTTTTTAAAGAAGCCTACCTTATGTTAGAAAACTAACTTAACAACCACTTATGTTTTATATGAAAAGTAAATATACTTCCTATAAGGGCCGAAGTACCGTAATCAAATTGCTTGGACGATATACTATGCGCAATAACCACAATCCTAGCTGTCAAACACCTGGATCAAAGCCGCGCCTTATTCCACCCTGCCAACCCAATATACTCTTTATACCTGATTCAACGGTATCTTTTTAGTCAGCCGTAGGAAGAGCATAATAATGACCACGTAAATAAGTGACAGCAAGATTGCGTTGAAACCCAGGATCCAGTGGAATGAACTGAACCCGGGATCAGCGAATCGAAACTTACATAACATATTCATAATCAATGGAATAATACCAAAATTGAACAATTGGAAAAATGCAACGATCAGTCCGAAACCGAACATGAGTTTTTGTTTGGACAACACCAATGACAAAGATGAGATGGGTGAGACAATAAAATTCAACATTAAAGCCGGAGCCAAAATCTCAGCTATTTTTCCGGCTTCGGTCCAGCGTTCACCAAAAACAAAAGCAAACAGCTCGCTCCCGAAAAAGAAAAGAACCGTAAACGGAACAACAGAAATGTAAAACAAGATCCTGAGTGTTTTCAATGTCAGTGGGTAAACTGTCTGTTTTTTATTAACCAATTCCGAACTTTTATTGAAAAAAACCTGTCCCAGCGATTGTCCGAACAAAGACAAAGGTAATTTCAGCATCAGGTAGGCATAGCTATACGATCCGAAAACTCCTTTTCCATAAAACTCCACGATGAGCGCCGCTAAAGCCAGATCTACTCCCAAATCCAATAAAACGTGAGGGAGATACACGGTCGGGTAGAATTTATAGCTTTTCGCCAACACCCGCATTCGTTTTGAATCCTTTGCCGACGGATAACTTTTTTTATTCGATAAAAATGTTCGGATAAAAGAAAAGATCGATAAAAAAGAACCGAGCAGGGTCCCGAAGATCAATCCGAAAGCCCCCCAATTCAACACACCGAAAAGCAACCTGAATGCAGATACGGAAACAGAATTCACCATGCGCTGAATAGAAATCTGCCTGAAAAGTTTCTTTCTGACAGACCAATTTGTTCCCAGGTTGATCCAAACACTGACATAAGCACTCAGAACCGAAATCAGCAGAAAAACATAGTTGGAAAAATGATAAGATTTGAGAAAAAAGTAACTCAAACCAGCCAAAAATACGGTACTTAATACAATCAATGAAATCCGGAACGACAGGCGATAAAGCGAAAAGGCATGGTTATCCTGTTTCGCAACCGGTAATGTTGCTTCATAACGCGCAGTGGCAAAAGCCGCAATAAATGCAACCAGACGGGTGTAAACTCCCAACTCGCCCATATCGGCAGTGGAATAAATCCGGGTTAAGACCGGGTAAATAAGGTAAGCAATTATCTGAGCAATCGCAGTGCCCGTCATCAAAGTAAGTACGGATTTTACAAAGTCTGATTTGAGTGCTTTTACTTGCATTGCAATATATGACGAAGGTACTCCTGAATTCCTTTTTCAAAGGTATATACCGGTTTATACTTCAGGAAATGCTCTATTTTGGCAGTGGAAGCAAGTGAGTTTTTGATATCTCCTTGTCTCGGCGGACCGTAAGTAATTGTATTCTGAGGTTCTCTGCCCAATAATTTCAATCCATTCTGAAGGCTGTGGATCACGTTGTTCAAGGTCAGGCTGTGGCCGCAAGCCACATTGTAAACCTGGCCGAAAGCCTGCTCGTTTTCTGAAATGAGCGACAGCATATTGGCGTGAACGGCATTGTATACATAAGTAAAATCACGAGATTGTTCCCCATCTCCATTTACCACAATTTCTCCACCCTGCAGCATTTTATCAAGGAATTTCGGAATCGCTGCAGCATAAACACCATTTGGATTCTGATAAGGTCCAAATACGTTGAAATAGCGCAACCCGATGGTTTCCATCCCGTGCAACTGATGGTACACACGCCCATATTCTTCATTCAGCTGTTTAGTAGCCGCGTAAGGCGACAGCACATTTCCTTCCTGCCCTTCGTGTTTGGGTGAAGCGGTAGAATCGCCATAAACGGAAGACGAACTGGCATAAACAAAGCGTTTCACGCCAGCTTGCTTCGCTTCATGCAATATAGTCAGAAAACCAGTTGCATTTACCCGGTGCGTATTCAACGGAAATTCAATGGAACGCGGAACAGATCCTAAAGCCGCCTGGTTAGAAATCGCATCTACTTCCCGCAGCAAATCCCGGTAATCTTCCGGATTGGAGATATCGCCTTTCACAAAACGAAACTTTTCGTACGTGCAAAGACGATCAATATTGGATTGAAGTCCCGTTTCAAGATTATCCAAAACAATAACAGAGGCACCTGTTTTCAAGAGTGCCTCTGTCAAATTTGAACCGATGAAACCGGCACCACCAGTGACCAATATGGTTTTATTTTTTAGTTTTTGTATAATCTCAGCGGGTGTATTCACAATTAAATCCCATTAGTTTATTTCGAAAGCAATGCTTTATTAATTGGCTAACGCGTTCCTTGCCGTGAAACAATTTGTGATCGCTTCGTTCGGTCTTCACAAACTTCGTTTGCTCTTATCGAAGCGATGCTCTATTAAACTGCACTGACGTTTGTTCGTTATCGAAAGCGATGCTTTCTCTTCCCTTACTTCGCGTAATTAACTGATCGTTTCTCACGAATCACCGTCACTTTCACCTGACCCGGATAAGTCATTTCCGTCTGGATTTTCTGAGATATTGCAAACGATAATTCATCTGCGCGCAAATCGGTTACTTTTTCACTTTCAACCAACACACGCAGTTCGCGTCCTGCCTGAATTGCATAGGCGGAGTTCACACCATCGTATGACAAAGCCAGGTTTTCCAGGTCTTTGATTCGCTTGATATAAGATTCTACTACTTCACGGCGTGCTCCCGGACGTGCTCCTGAAATGGAGTCACAAATTTGTACAATCGGCGAAATGAGGGTTGTCATTTCTATTTCATCGTGATGCGCACCGATAGCATTTAATACATCGGGTTTCTCGCCGTATTTCTCTGCCAGTTTCATCCCCAGAATCGCATGTGGCAATTCCGGTTCTTCATCTGGCACTTTACCAATATCGTGAAGCAATCCGGCACGTTTTGCAACTTTCACATTCAATCCCAGTTCAGCTGCCATAATTGCGCACAGGTTTGCCACTTCGCGGCTGTGCTGCAATAAGTTTTGTCCGTAAGAAGAACGGTATTTCATGCGGCCGACCATCCGAATCAATTCCGGGTGCAATCCATGGATTCCCAAATCGATACACGTTCTTCTACCTGTTTCGGCAATCTCTTCTTCAAGTGATTTCTTGGTTTTTGCTACAACTTCCTCGATACGAGCCGGGTGAATACGTCCGTCAGAAACCAGCTGGTGCAGTGCCAGACGGGCAATTTCTCTTCTCACCGGGTCGAAACAAGACAGGATAATTGCTTCCGGGGTATCGTCTACAATAATTTCAACTCCTGTAGCTGCTTCCAACGCACGGATATTCCGTCCTTCACGACCAATAATGCGTCCTTTTACCTCATCCGAATCGATATTGAACACGGAAACCGCATTTTCAACTGCCTGTTCTGAAGCCACACGCTGAATAGTCTGAATCACAATACGTTTCGCTTCCTTGTTTGCATTCAGTTTCGCTTCTTCAGTAATTTCTTTGATGTGTGCCATCGCAGCTGTTCTCGCTTCGTCTTTTAACGATTCCATCAACAGGTTTTTGGCTTCTTCAATCGACATTCCTGTGATCTTCGTCAACTCAGCTACGCGCTTCTGGTGCATTTTATCCAGCTCCTGATGACGTGTTTCGTTTGCCTCAATCTTTGTCGCCAGTTCGCCTTGCAAGCGGTCCGTTTCTTTCTCTTTCCTGGAAACCTCTTCAATTTTCTGCGTCAATGATTTTTCTTTGTTTTTCACTCTGTCTTCCATTGACTGCATGCGTCTTTCACGCTCTTTTACACCTTCCTCATGCTCTTCTTTCAGCTTCAGAAAGCGTTCTTTTGCCTGAAGGATCTTGTCCTTTTTCATAGATTCTCCTTCCAGGTCGGCTTCTTTTAAGATTTGTTCTTTTCTTTTTTTGAGCATCGTATTCTGGATGATGAACGTGGCTACACCACCTCCAATCAATCCGATTAACGCTCCGATAATTACATTTACCATAGTTTCTAAATAAAAAAATCCCACTGCTTACGGGAACGTTGTAAACAAGTGAGAATCGAAAATCTGCTTTTTACTCCAATCAATTCAATGCACCCAGATCATCCGAAAGTGCTTTCAAAGCTGCTATGACCTCCGAATAATCTGCCTCTGGCGGAGATGTTGGTGCATCTGCTGCTGGCACCTTCCCTGCCCTAGTGGACAATTGTAAAGCTGTCATTGCCAGTAAATCTTGCATATCACGAACCGCAAAGTTATCCTGTAGTTGCCTGATGGCTTTGTTAATGTCCTCAGCAGCACGCTGTACCTTCTCCACTTCCGACTCCTGGACTGTCAAAGGATACGTGCGCCCTGCAACTACTACCTTTAAAGATACCTTACTCATTCGCTATTTTTAATTGTTGAATGCAGAAATCAATCTCTTTCACAAGCACATCAATTTCAACAGTGTTGGCTGAAACCGGTTGTACCTGAACTTGTTCACGCGCCTGGCTTAATTCTGTTTTCAGGCTATGGAGCTCATCCTCCATGTACCTTCCCTGATTCTGAAACTCAGAAATCTCAGCATTAAGACGATTAATTTCATCCGTCATAGAACGGACTCTCTCTCTTTCAGCCACCAAAGACCGGTGTAACTGATGAGATTTCGCGCCAACCTGTTCAATTAAAGATTTCAATTCAGACGTCATCCAATAAGCGTTTGTACAAAAATAACAGCTAAAACTAATTCTACAACAATTTTATCGTAAGTTGTGAACAGTTTTTTGACGATAACCTGTATTTAGGGATTCAAACCTTTGAATTATTGGTTGAACAGTTGTTCATCCGGTTCAACCTTCGGGAAACTTTTGCGGTTTTCCAAATGAGCTGCAAACAGGCACATTAAAAAGACATAAAATACAATTCCGCTTTGACGCTGTAGCATAGACTCAAAAAAGCAGTTGAATAACAGGTTGAACGTCACCCAAAATAACAGACCGGACCTATATTTCCTTGCCATGCGGAAAAAGCTGAAAATGATCAGGAGAAAAATAAGCAGTCCGAAAATTCCGATTTCAACAGCTACCTGGAGAAACTGGTTGTGCGGATTGTATTTTAGTTCCGCATAATCATCCAGACCTTTGTCTCTAAGCCTTTTACCCAGTTTATCATCAAAATTCGCGGTTCCGGATCCCATCGGGTGATCCAGGAATTCCTGCACAGAGATGGTCCACATCAGTAGCCTGGTCTGGTTTCCCGACGGATTTGTGCGCACTTTTTCAAAAACCGAATTGGGGTTATGAATATATGTTTTTAAGTCATTGAGTGCTCTGTTTACTTCTATCCGGATATGAATATTTCCATAATACGCCGAAACCGGTATGAGCGGTAAAAATACCAGACCAGCAAAAAACCAGGTTCGCGAAAGCTTCCGGTAGAAGTAGTTCAGTAAAACGATGATAATCACCAAAGAGAAAAAAAGCAGGGAAGCGAAGGAAAAACAGAATAACAAATTGGCACAGGTAAGCAGGAAATAAATCCCAAGTGTCCAGTTGTTAAAGTACTTCCACTGATTCCGGACACCTTCTCTTACCATGAGCAAAGCAATGGTAGCCATTGCTGCATAGTAGGTCGGATGATGAATGTACGAATAACTTGTACTCCCGAAGCTGTTATTGAAATCGTGTGTCAAATGATAAATCTTGATTCCGTTGATTACGGACAAAATTGTCAAAACAACTGTTCCCGCCACCAGGCCCAGTGTGATCGGCCTCAGATCCAGCTTGTGCTCAAAACGAAAAGAAAACAACAACGGAAAAAGTACCAGTACCAGTTTCTTTTCCAGGTATCCAAACGCATCTCCCAGGTGGTTCGTAAAAAGGATTCCAAACGCGTAGGCTAAATAAAGCAAAACAAACGTCAGAAAAACAGGAGAAAAAACGAATTTCATTTTCTTCCGGATGATCTGAACGACTGTAAATACCAGCAATAAAATGACAAAAAGGCTAATTGATCCCGGTACGAAACAAAAACAAGCCAACGCAGTGGCTAATATGTATTCATAGGATTTTTCTGCGCTTAATTTCATCTGATACCTGTTCAAATCCGGCTTTAAATTACCAAAAATCTTGTTTTTCAATTACAAATTGACTTTT